>NZ_JBITFF010000033.1:0-51465 GCF_044455885.1 Streptomyces sp. NPDC051109 | reverse complement strand
GTCGCAATCCACACCAGGCCAGAAGGCCCTCACCCATTTCAAGATCCCTCAGCGGAGACCTACATCACCCGTCCACAACCTCCCTGGACAGAACAACTAGGGCCTGTCCGATGGGTCCGAAACCGGTTCCGTGCCTGTTACGCATTTCCTGACCCGTGTCAGTGGCTCGCGCTCCGCAACGCGGTCGGGGCTGCTGGACCGCTGACGTCACAAGAGGATTGCGGCCAAATCCGGGTCACGAGCTGGACGCCGATCCGTCCGCTCCGTACCGGAGGCCGTCGAGGAGCAGGTCGAGGAGGCGTCCGGCCCGTTCGCGCTGGTCGGGAGCGCTGGTGATCAGCCCGATGCCGGCCAGGCTGAAGCCGACATCGAAGGGGTCGATGCCCGGGCGCAGGAGACCGGCGTCGGCGCCGGCGTGCATCAGGGTGCCCAGCGCGGTGGCGAGCTTGTCGAGGGTCTCGGCGAAGGGGTCCGCACCGGATGCGACCGCGGCCCGCAGCGCGTCCGCCATGCCCTGCTTGGCAGCCAGGTAGTCGATGAAGTCGTCCATCCACAGGCGGATCGCCCGGTCGGGCGGGTTGTCGGCCAGCAGCTTCCCGGCGCTGTCGCAGACGCGGGCCAGCTCGTTGCGGTAGGCCGCCTCGACGAGCGCCTCGCGCGTGGGGAAGTGGCGGTAGAGCGTGGCCGAGCCGACGCCCGCGGCCTTGGCGATCGTGTCGATCGCGACGTCCGGGCCCTTCTCGGAGAAGGCGCGTACGGCCGCTTCGAGGATGCGCTCCCGGTTACGGCGGGCGTCGGCGCGCAACACGCTCGGCTTGGTGGTCAAGGCTGCTCCCTTCATCGGGGACCAGTCTAACTGGACAACCGGGGAGTTCCCCGCTTACCGTCATGACTAACCGGGGAACTCCCCGGTTACGGCGTTGACCGTGACGCTCCACGCGCAAGGAATGGCGATCATGACAGCACAGCAGCCCCTCGGTTCCGGCTTCGGGGCCCGCAGCACCACGGCCGACGTCCTGGCCGGCCTCGACCTCACCGGAAAGCTCGCAGTCGTGACCGGCGGTAGTTCCGGACTGGGGCTGGAGACCACACGCGCCCTGCGGGGCGCCGGCGCGACTGTCGTCGCAGCCGTCCGCCGCCCGGAAGCGGCCGCGGAAGCCTTCACCGCAGTGGACGGGGTCGAGGTGCGCCGTCTCGACCTGGGCGACCAGGCCAGCGTGCACACCTTCGCGGACGAGTTCCTGGCAAGCGGCCGCAGCATCGACATCCTCATCAACAACGCCGGCGTGATGGCCCTGCCCGAGACCCGCCTCGGACCCGGCTGGGAGGCGCAGTTCGCCATTAACCACCTGGGCCACTACACCCTCACGAACCGGCTGTGGCCCGCCCTGGCAGCCGGCGGCGGCGCACGCGTGGTCGCGCTCAGCTCGGCCGGACACCGCTATTCGCCGATCCGCTGGGACGACGTCATGTTCGCAAACGACTATGACAAGGCCGTCGCCTACGGACAGTCCAAGACCGCGATCGCGCTGTTCGCCGTCCACCTCGACGCGCTCGGCCGCGAGCACCAGGTGCGGGCCTTCGCCGTCGCCCCCGGTGCCGTCATGACCCCGCTCCAGCGGCACATGACCCGCGAGGAGATGATCGCCTTCGGCTGGATCGACGACCAGGGCAACACGGCCCCCAGTTTCAAGACCCCCGAACAGGGTGCCGCTACCCAGGTCTGGGCGGCCGCCTCCCCGCAGCTGGCCCACACCGGCGGCGTCTACCTGAACGACTGCGACATCGCCCCGCTCTCCCAGGACGACGCACCCGGAGTACGGCCCTACGCGGTCGACCCCGAACAGGCCGCACGCCTGTGGACCCTGTCCGCCCAGCTGACCGGCACCAACGCGTTCGCGAACCGGTGACACGACGGCACAGCGCACTCCCCTCCAAGAAGCCCGCACCTGAAATCTCTGCAAGAAGGGTCACGAAATCATGACGCACACCGATCTGGCCGCCGTCGCGAACGAAGCACAGGCATGGTTCGACAGCTACGTCGAGACATTCATCGGACTGGCAGCAAAGGGGAGCACCGATCCCGCGCCGCTCCTCGACTACTTCTCGGTGCCGATCAGCATGACCACGGGCACGGCCCACACCGTTCTCACCTCCGCCGAGGCGCTCTCCCAGGGACTCGCACACGAGCTGCGCGCACTGCGCGACGCCGACTACGGGGGCAGCAAGGCCCTCGACCCGGTGGTACGCGTGCTCAACGAGCGGGCCGCGCAAATCGAGGTGACCTGGGCGCGCCAGGACAGCCCGGGGCGGGAGTTCCAGCGTGTCCGTGTGCTCTACCTGGCCGCCCGTACCGACGCGGGATGGCGGACGGTCGCCTCCGTGATCCTGGCCAGCTGACGAAGCACATTGCCCGCGCGATCGCCCGCGGTGCGCTCGCCAGTCAGCGAGGTGACAGGACTCCGCCACAAGATCGCCAACGTGCAGTACGCGCTGATCGACGTCACGTCGATGCTCGTCGCCACGGCTTAGGGGCTATCCGGTGGGTCGGCGGGGTCCCCTTGCCTGCCTTCCAGGCCGGCGCCATGGACAAAGTGGCTTTGTGCACGAAGGTTCTGGCACAGATCTTGGGGAGCAGTCGCAGAGGGTTACTAGAGGAGGCGTCACTGTGCTTTCCCCGGTTCCATCAGAGCAGCGGTATCGGCAGCAATCGCGCTCCGGCGTGCCCGGCTGGGCCTGTCTCTTCGGCGGAACGGCAAGGTTGGGGTGGTAAATGATCTACGAAGGGGCGCGAGTCGTTTCCGACCATCGACTGCCGATGCGAGCAATAGGCGACTCCCCCGTATGGGGGATCGTGATCCCTCGCGAAGCCGACGCCATGTCATCGAGGTTCGGCGACGGTGGAGTCATGCCGATCAACCTTTCTCTGGGCGACACCGAGCGTCCGGTTCCGGGTTGGGCGCTCCGGCTCGCGAAGGCCCTTCCGTTCGTCGTCCTGCCCCACTGCCTGTGGCGGCTTCCGTTCGCCTTCGACTTTTCGATGGGAATGGTAGATCCGTCGGCACCACCCATGCCGTGGTGGGCCCCGGTCTACGTTTTCAGGCTGAGCATGCTCACCGAGGCACTGGCCCTGCTCTGTACGGGCCTGGTCAGCGGGTGGGGCGAGAGAGTCCCGGACTGGGTGCCACTGATCGGCGGTCGGCGGGTCCCGCCGCTCGCCGCGATCACTCCGGCGGCCTTGGGCGGACTGGGCCTGGTCGCGCTGTGGGACACCATGCCCCTTGCCTGGTTCGACCTGCTGGGCTTTCACGAGATCGCCTTCAGTAACGGCTGGTGGATGGTCCTGGCACGTGTGTGCATCAGCCCGGTGATGCTGTGGGGCCCGATCGTGCTCGCCCTTACCTACGCCTACTACCGACGTCGCAGAGCAGTCTGACTCCCATAGGCCAGGCCGGTGTGAATGTGATGATCTTGACGTGGCTGGTGTGATCACGGCGTCGGAGCCGTCCTGGATAGCCCCGTTCACCGGGCTGAGCCCGCGCCAGTTCGGGAGGCTGGCCGGCAGCCCCTGCTCGTCTGCGTGCAGGCCGAGCTTCAGGTCGCGCGTCCTCATTGCATCAGACGTTTGCGATTGTCGTCGTCGCTCTTGGCGAAGACGGTGGTGAACCAGGAGTAAACGGGAGCAAGCGTTGGTGATGCGGGCCATCCATTGATCATTGCCAGGAGCTGCCAGTAGCGCTCCGCGTGTGGGTCGGCCGTTGTCTGCAGGCGGGCGAGGAGCCAGCGGCGCAGATCGCTGTCGCCGGCACGCTCGAATGCGTGGGCGTAGAGGCCGCCCAGTGAGTCTGTAAGGGATGCACCCTCGGCAGAGGCCGGCAGGAGGCCGAAGGACGCCGCTTCGTCGATTCGTTCACGCATCGCTTGCTTGAGAGCGTCGTGCAGGGTGCTGACGTCCTGCTGGAAAGGCTCTTCCGCCTGGTCCTCAGCTGTGCGGCGTACCGTGACACGGAAGTCTGCGTTCTGGCAGAGTCCGGCGAGCTCCACCCAGGCCTCGACCTGTTCGGGCGTGGGATCGTCGGGGAGCTCAGGCATGGAGGATCGCATCAGGGACACGAACTCCGGGTTGGCGTGAAGGCCTTTGAAGGTGGAGTCGATGAAACCGGATACCAGGCGGTGTCGTTCGGCCTGGGAGAGCGTGGCGAGTCGGTGCATGAGGTCCATCTCCATGGTGGTGGGGCCGCGTCTGGCGATTGCGCGGAGTACTGCCCGGCGCAGGCGGAGAGTCTGGATCTGCACGTCCAAGGCGTTGGCCTGTGCTTCCGTGACTTCCGGTATGGACGCCTCCCGGTCCAGCACCTTGCGCACGGTCGCCAGGTCGAGCCCAAGATCACGCAGCGTGCGGGCTAGGTCCAGGCGTGCGAGTGCGTCGAGGCCGTAGAGCCGGTATCCCGCCGGGCTCCGGTCGGTTGGCGGGACGATGCCCTTGTCGGAATAGAACCGGATCGTCTTCACCGTCAGGCCGGTCCGGCGGGATAGTTCTCCGATGGAATAGAGCGTGTCGCTGTCCATGCCCCCAGCTTGATGTCTCCCCCCACGGGAGACTCAACCAGAGCCGAGACTTCCTGCGAGGACCACAGGCTCTGTGCAGGCGCCCAGAAACCCCCGCCCAGCGACAGACCAGCATCGTCGCGAGGCGTAACTGGAGCAGGATCATTTTGCGGAGTAGTTCGAATCCCGCTCGACCGTAGAGCTATCTCTTGATCTTCTTGATGCGGTTCACAGCGCCCTCGATGCTGCCGGAGCTCCAGTCCAGGGTGAGCCCTGCTGTCACGGCATCGGTCCTGGAGCAGATGGAGTGCGAAGCCGGTGAGGCCAGGGAGTGTGGCGCTGAGGCGGCCGCTGAGTATCTCGCCGAACTCGCGGACATGCCCGGCGGCTGTGTCCAGTTCGGGACAGCGGGCCAGGACGTGCTTCAGACCGGCCCGGTCTCCTTTGCAATCGAACACCAAGGTGACGTCCTGCGACGGCTCCCCAAGATCTGTGCCAGAACCCCGCTCTCGCCTACGCAGCCAGTCCGGGCGAGCGCCGCGGGCGACGCCTGCGGCAGCTCCCACCGCGTGCCAACAGCTGCGGGAGCGGAAACGGGGGCAGCAACCCGATGATTGGCGACCCCGGCTCGCTTTCTGTACCTACTAGTATGTACACTGCCTGCATGAGCACTCAGGACCGACTGATCGAGTCCACCCGCGAACTGCTGTGGGAACGCGGTTATGTGGGCACCAGCCCCAAGGCGATCCTGGAGCGCTCGGGCGCGGGCCAGGGCAGCATGTACCACCACTTCCAGGGCAAACCGGACCTCGCGCTGGCCGCGATCCGCCGCACCGCTGAGGAGCTGCGCGCCTCCGCGCAGAGCGCGCTGGACGGGCCCGGGACGCCGTACGAGCGAATCCGGGCCTATCTGGAGCGCGAACGCGACGTGTTGCGCGGCTGCCCCGTGGGCCGCCTGACGATGGACCCGGACGTGGTCGCGAACGAGGATCTGCGGGCCCCGGTGGACGAGACGATCGGCTGGCTGCGCGAGCAGCTCGCCCGCATTGTCGAAGAGGGTCAGGAACAGGGCCAGTTCGCCCGGTCCCTCGACGCGCGGGAGATCGCCGCGACAGTGCTCGCCACGGTGCAGGGGGGCTACGTCCTGGCCCGCGCGTCGGGCTCGCCCGCGGCCTTCGACGCAGGGGTACGCGGTCTGCTCTCCCTTCTTCGACCGGCATCCTGAGGAGTTCCCGTATGCACATCACGACAAGGCGACCCGACACCCTGCAGGGCCCGGCGGAGCACTTCACGGGCACGGTGTGGCTGGACGAGATAGCCGCCCCTGAGTCACCGTCCCGGTTGCGGATATTCA
This sequence comes from Streptomyces sp. NPDC051109, assembly GCF_044455885.1. Classification (NCBI taxonomy): domain Bacteria; kingdom Bacillati; phylum Actinomycetota; class Actinomycetes; order Kitasatosporales; family Streptomycetaceae; genus Streptomyces; species Streptomyces sp. NPDC051109. The sequence continues at coordinate 45,563 of NZ_JBITFF010000033.1, read as the reverse complement.
GCGTGCATTTCGCCCCCGGCGCGCACACCGCCTGGCACCGCCATCCGCGCGGCCAGGTCCTGCACGTCCTGGAGGGCGAGGGACTGGTCCAGCGCGAGGGCGGTGACGTCGCGGCGATCCGGGCGGGCGACACCGTGTGGATCGAGCCCGGCGAACGGCACTGGCACGGCGCCGCTCCCGGCACCTTCATGACGCATATCGCCGTCGTGGAAGCGGCTGAGGACGGCTCGACCGTCGAGTGGCACGAACACGTGGGCCACTACCCCGCCTGAGGAAGGAGCTCACGATGCACGCCATGCAGTACGAGATGACCCTGCCCGCCGACTACGACATGACCATCATCCGCGACCGTGTTTCGCGCCTCGGGCACGCCCTGAACGACTGGGACGGCCTCGGCTTCAAGATGTATCTGATGCGCGAGCGCGGGGTGCACGGTTCGTCGGTCAACCAGTACGCGCCGTTCTACCTCTGGAACACCATGGAGGGGATGAACGCCTTCCTGTGGGGAGGCGCCTTCCAGCGGCCCGTCGATGACTTCGGTCGGCCCGAGGTGCGGCAGTGGACGGGCCTGGCCTACGAGGAGGGCTCCGCGGCCCGCTCCCCCGCCGTCGTCGCGGTGCGCCGGCGACAGCGGGTCCCGGACGCCGTGCCGCTGTCCGAGTTCATGGAGGACGCGGTGCGCGAAGCAGGGCGACTGGCCGCGCAGGACGGCGCCGTACTCGCGGCGGCCGTCGTCGACTCGCACCGCTGGGAGCTGGTCCACTTCTCGCTCTGGGACCACCACACGCCCAAGGCCTCGGGCGAAGTCTTCGAGGTGCTGCACGTGTCGGCGCCCGGTAGGCTCGAACTCCCGCGCGGACGGCAGTGGTGAACCGCGTCCGCACAGTCCTCGGAGACGTGCGCCCCGAGGATCTCGGCGTGTGCGATGCCCACGACCACCTCTTCATCCGCAGCCCGAAGCTCCCGGGCCAGGAGCTGGACGACGTCCCGGCCGCACGCTCCGAACTGGCTGCGTTCCGCGCCGCGGGCGGTGCGAGCGTCGTCCAGTGGACGCCGTACGGCATGGGACGGCGGACCGCGGACCTGCCGCCGCTGTCGCGCGCGGCCGGGGTGCACGTGGTGTGCGCGACCGGGCTCCACCAAGCCGCCCACTACGACCCGCAGTTCCTCGACGCGCTGCGCGCCAGGCTCCCCGACCTCTTCGTCTCCGAACTGACCACAGGCATCGGCGCATCCGGCGTCCGCGCCGGGCTCATCAAGGTCGCGGCCGGCTTCCACGCCCTCGATGCGCACGCACACTGGACGATGGCCGCCGCGGCCGAGGCCCACCACGAGACCGGCGCACCCATAGCCGTCCACCTGGAGCACGGCACGGCCGCACTCGACGTACTCGACCTGCTGTGTGACGAGCTGGAGGTCCCACCTCACCGGATAGTCCTCGGGCACCTCAACCGCTCCCCCGACGGCGTGGTGCAGCGCCAGGCCGCGGAGGCAGGCTGCTATCTGGCGTTCGACGGGCCCTCACTCGCCCATCACGCCACGGACTGGCGGATGCCCGACGCGGTAAAGGCGCTGGCCGACGCGGGATTCGGCCATCGGCTGCTGCTCGGCGGGGACACCGTTGTCTCCGGGGCGCGGTCGGTCGACGGCGGCCCCGGGATGCCGTACCTGCTGCGCCAGTTGCGACCCCGGCTGGTCGCTACCCTGGGTGCGGAGCTGGTGAATCACATCCTCACGCGGAACCCCGGGCGGGCCTTCGCCGTCGACTGGCCCTGAGCCGGTCGGTTCGGCTCGACAAGATGGGCGGAAGGCCGACGCTTGTCACCGGTCCGTGGCGGGCAAGGGAGCGGGATACCGCGTCGACCGCGCTGCGCGGTCGGCGCGGTAAAGAGCGACGGTATGCCCGACGCACCCGTGGCCGGTGTCGAGACGTGCTCCTTCGCCGCCGCGTTGCCGACCGTCCGCTGCGCCGGCACCGACGACGAGATCCTGGGTCGGTTCGCATGGGTGCTCGTGCCCCAGTACGAGCCCTGCGGGCCCTCGCGAACACCGTGGTCGGTCTGTTGGTGCTCAACGGCGGGAACGGAAGCAGGTCTACCTCGATCGGCCTGGCGCTGATGGCGCTCGTTGACATCGGCCGCCCGATACCCGGACGTGGCCTCAGACCTGCTCGCTGGACCTCCCCAGCCACCGGCCGGCCGGCTGTCGGACCTCTGGCTGTGGGTGACGGCGAAGAGCGGTGTACGTCAGGCGCTGCTCGATACACCTGCGTTCGCGAGGATGTCGCGTGCGGGCAGCACCGTGCTCTGGGCGGCGGTGAGGCCGGAGGCTGCCAGATGGGCGTCCACGATCCGAAGGCCGGCGGCATATCCGGCGAAGTCAGGCAGTCCGACAGGCTGGTGCCCCATGTGCTGTGCGGTGGCGTCGCCGTACACGTACGCGGGCAGATTCTGCATCCCGGCCACATCGATCCCGGCCGCGACCTTCTCGCAGACATCGTCCAGTTCCGGGCCGGACAGCGCCGTCGTCCAGGGGCCCATGGCCGGCTCGCCCGCCAGTTCCCGTACGAACGCCTCGGCCAGCCCCTCGGCCACGACCTGTTCGCCGACCGTGACCGTCATCGGGTTCCAGGCCACGTTGGCATAGCGCACGTTGTGGTGGAGCTCGTGCGCGGCGACGTAGCCGATCTTCGCCAGGCTGGTCTCGGTGGGCCACATCGTCAGCTGGATCGCCCCGGGGATACCGCCCATACCGAGGTAGCCCGCGTTGCGGACCGTCAGCAGGTCGTCGTCGGGGTCGCCGAGTACCAGCACGACATGCACGGTCTCGGCGCTCTTGGCTCCGGGCACCGAGCCGCTCAGCCGCCGTGAGCGCGCTCAGCGCACTGGGTGCCGTGTGGCACCTGGCCCGCCGCAAGCCACCCAGCACTACCTGCGCATGCCTGACCGGGCCCCCGGCCTGGGCCGGCGGCCGCGTCATGACGCGGCCCGTTCTCGCGGTGGCGGCTGGCCGCCCAAGGAGCATGGCCTGTGGTAGCCGAGGCCCCTCCCAGCCGGGTACCGCCACGCTGGGAGGACACCGTGGGCGAGAAGGTGGGGAAGGCCTGCTCTCGCTTTCGCACCGAGGCTGGGCGGATGCTGAGCTGGGCCCGAGCTCCCCCAGCACTCGCGTCACCCCGCAGACCGTCGCCCGGCGGCGGGGGGCAGCGCGCGACGCGGCCGGGGCTGCGGAAGCCATCGGCGAACGACTGGAGGGCCTTCTGCCGCGGTTCGGGCATCTCGCCCGGCTCAGGATTGCAGAGGGCGTTGTCGTGTTTGAACGCGCAGATCAAGAACGCGTTGGGGTTGTCATAGAGCACCACACCGTCCCGGTCGAGGAACTTGGCTGCCCTCCTCGCGAAAGTCCCAGGGACGATGCGTCCCTCGAAGCGCGGGGTTCTGGGCAGCAGCAGTGAGGGCCCGCCGGGCGCCGGGGCCGGAAACCTTCTCCCCGGCGGCGAGGCGGTCGCGCAGACGGGCGGCGGTGTCGGCTGCGGCGAGCGCGGTCCCGATGTCGAGCTCGCTGTGAATGCCGCCTCGGCTGCGGGAGCCGTAGCCGCTGGAGGTGCGGACATCCAGGATGGTGCGCATGTGCCCGTACTGAATCGCGAGCGCGATCAGTCCGCCAGGACGGCGCGCGATGTGCCAGGCAAGGCTCCTTCTGAACCGTCTCATGCCGATCGCGCCGTGCGGGTCCTCGGGGATTGCCAGTACGGGCAGGCCCTGCGCCTCGGCTTCATGATTCACCCAAGCCACGAATCTCTCGATCCGCTTGCTCAGGGCGTTCTTCTTCAACGTGCCGTGGTAGCCGCGAGGGTCGGGGAAGTCGTGGTGAGCCGCGCTGAGCAGCAGTTCCCCCTCGGGCACCATGCGTTCCAGAACGCGGATGGCCCGGACCACGGGCGTGATGGCGACCCAGGGGACCTCACGTTCCTCGGCGTCGGAGACGTGATTGCCGTCATCGTCGGTGACGCTCTTGTAGTGACGGCTGCGGATCAGGTGTCGTCCGACGGTGCCGTCGGCGGCGGGTTCGGGGTCGGGGCAGCACCCGGACCGCAGGCCCTGGACTGCGTCGAGGCCGCCGTTGTCGAGCCGCTGGTCCTCAGCGGCGAGCTGCCCGACAGCCCTCTGTTTGACTCCTTGCCACGCTTCCATCATGCTTGTATTAATTCATTAGTGGAAGCATGATGGAACCAAAGAAGGTGACGTGGTCGAGTACCGGATCGACCGGAGCAGCGGCGTACCGGCCTACGTGCAGATCATCGAGCAGACCGAACGGGCTCTGCGGATGGGCACGTTAAGGGTCGGGGACAAGTTGCCCACGGCCAGGGAAGTGGTGATGGCGACCGCCATCAACCCCAACACCGTGCTCCGCGCCTACCGCGACATGGAGCAGGCCGGCCTGGTCGAACTGCGTCGCGGGCTGGGGACCTTCGTGACGCGGTCGCTCGCGCGGCCCGGCGCGGAGGACGACTCCCCCCTGCGCGCCGACCTCACTGACTGGACGGCACGTGCACGGGCGGCGGGATTGGAACGCGCCGACATCCTCGCGCTGGTCACAGCAGCCCTCGACGCCTACGACAACGGACCACACAGCGACACCCCGGGGGACCGGGAGCGGAAAGAGGAGGACGCATGACCGGGCCAACCGCCCCGGCCGCGCTGCAGGCCACGGGACTCGGATTCCGGTACCGGGCAAGGGGCGGCTGGGCTTTGAGGGGTTGCGAGTTCACCGTGCCCAGCGGCCGTATCACCGCTCTCGTCGGACGCAACGGCGCCGGCAAGAGCACCCTGCTGCAGCTGGCGGGCGGCCTGCTGCGCCCCCGCACCGGGGAGATACGCGTGCTGGACGCCGGCCCGGGTACGCCCGAAGCCCGCGCCCGGGTCGCTCTGCTCACCCAGGACAAGCCGCTCTACCCCCGCTTCACCGTGGCGGACACCCTGCGGATGGGGCAGAAGCTGAATTCTCCGTGGGACCGGGCCGCCGCCGAGCGGACCGTCCGCGAGGGTGGCATCCCACTCGCCGCCCGCGTCGGCGAGCTGTCCCCCGGGCAGCGCACCCGCGTCGCACTAGCCCTTGCGCTCGGCAAGCGTCCCGAACTGCTGCTGCTCGACGAACCGATGGCAGACCTCGACCCCTTGGCGCGGGGCGAGATCATGGCGTTGCTGATGGCCGAGGCCGCCGAACGCCGCATGAGCATCGTGCTGTCGTCGCACGTCCTGCCCGAACTGGAGCAGACCTGCGACTGGGTGTTGCTGCTGCGGGACGGCCGCATCGAGTTGAGTGAGGACGCCGACGAACTGCGCGAGAGCCACACCGTGCTGACCGGACACGCCGACCAGGCCGCCCTCCTCACCGGACACGCCGGCCGGGGCGATTCCCCGACCGGACCGCACACCGTCGTGCACCACCGGGCCGGCGGCCGCCAGATGACCGCCCTGGTCCGACAGCGCGGACCGCTGCGCGGCGACTGGCACGTCGAGCGGCCCCGCCTGGAGGACGTCCTGATCGGCTACCTGCAGGACACCGACCCGCTGTGCCCCGCCACCGACGAGCGGACGGAGGCGGCTGCGTGAACGGCTCCCTCTGGCTGGCGTGGCGCCAGCAGCGGACAGTGGTCGGCGCCGGTGCGGCGATCTTGGCCGCGGCCGCGGTGGTCGCCGCGTACTACCGCTCGCGCATGCTGGGCGACCTGCACAGCGGCCTGTTCGACCACTGCGAACCCGGTCCGCTGTCCTGCACGATGTCCGCCACCGGCCGGCTCCTTCTGTTGGACGTCGATCCGCTGCGGTGCCTGGGTGCGCTGAACATCGTCCTGCCCGTCCTGATCGGCGTGTTCTGGGGCTCCCCGCTGCTGGGCCGCGATCGGGAACTGGGCACGCACCGCATGGTCCTCGCCCAAGGCGTGAGCCGGGGCCAGTGGTTCGCCTCCCGCTTCGCCCTCGCCGCAGCGGCCACGACGGTCCTCTCAGGCCTCCTCGCGTGGGTTTTCGCATGGTGGTGGCGGCCCGCCGCCGACCGCAGCTACGGCCTGTTCTGGTACGCCAACACGGCCCTGAGCGGCTCGGGTCCCCGCGTCGTCGCAGCTGCCCTGTTCGGGCTCGCCGCAGGTACGCTGCTGGGTCTGCTGGCCCGCCGGGTCCTGGTCGCGATGGGCCTGACCCTCCTGGTCACCGGGGCGGTGATGCTCCTACTGGAGTGGACGCACAGGACGCGCCTGCTGGTCCCACCGCACACCTACGTCAGCGCCGGCAGCGCTTCGAAGCCGCCCATGGGCGAGAAGTGGTCCACCGGCAACTACGGCCTGATCACCGCCTCCGGCCGCCACGACGACGTGCTGAAGTGCCCCTTCCCGTCGAGCGCCGAGCTCAGGCAGTGCATGACCGAGCACGGGTACGTCGCCCGCTTCTACGAGGCCAACCCGGCCGGCGACTACTGGGCCTTCCAGTGGACCGACACCGCCGTCCTCGGCGGCCTCGCCCTGCTGCTGACGGCCGTCACCGTGCTGCTCCTGCGCCGCCGCGTCTGACCGCGCCGGCACACCACCACACCTGTCATCCCGCATCCGGGGTCACCCTTCGTACGGAGGTCGCTTCACCATGCCCGCAGACGCCACGTCGCCGAAGAAGCTGCACAACAACCGCGCCGCCCTCACCCACAAAGTCGGCTACGCCCTGCGCCACCCCGGCCGCGTCGCCCCGTACCTCAGCCGCGCCGGCCGTGACGCCTGGCTGCGCCTGAAGCACCCCGACCACGTCGCCTACTACCGGGCCGTGATGGCCTCCGACACCCGCCGCAACCCGGAGGCCGCGGTCGGCAGCCAGACCCACGACCGCTGGCTGGCGCTCGGGCAGATGCAATTCGACTACCTCGTCGAACACGGGCTGCGCCCCGAACACCGCATGCTTGACATCGGCTGCGGCAACCTCCGCGGCGGCTGGCGCTTCATCAGCTACCTCGACGCCGGCCACTACTACGGCATCGACATCTCGCCCGACATCCTGATAGCCGGCAAGAAGACCCTCACCGAGCGCCACCTCCAGGACAAGCTGCCGCACCTGACCATCACCGGAGACCTCACCCTGGACTTCCTGCCGAGCGACCACTTCGACGTCATCCACGCGCACAGCGTCTTCTCGCACTCGCCGATGGAAGTCATCGAAGAGTGCCTCGCCCACGTCGGCCGCGTGCTCACCTGCACCGGGTTCTTCGACTTCACCTTCGACCGCACCGAGGGCACCGAGCACCAGGTGCTGCGCGAGGACTTCTACTACCGCACCGAGACCCTCCTGGCCCTGGCGGCCAAGCACGGCCTGCACGCGCGCTTCATGGAGGACTGGGAGAAGCGTCCGCACGGCCAGTCGAAGATCCGTGTCAGCCGCGCGCCCCTGCCCACCACCTGAGTGAGCTCCGGCTCCGACAGGCTGTCCCCCCGCGGTGTCGCCGGTCGCCCCCGACCCGCCCGCCATCGCCGTGGCCCGACCACCCCTCGTCCCGCAGCCGCCCGGGACCCCGTGCAGCACCCGCCCCGGCCGGGCTGCCGCACCTGCGGGTGATCCCCCGCAGGCGCAGGGCGAGCACCAGGCCGGCGGGTACGGCGGCCGAGGGCCATGCGGGGAGACGAGGCCGCCACCTGGAAGGTCACCCACCGCACTCTGCCCGTGATCCGGCACCCTCTCGACCACGTGGACATCGTCCATGCGCTGTACTGCACCCGCATGACTGCACCCGCGTGCACACGGTCTCCGGCGTTTCCGGGGGCGGTCCCCGACGTTGCGGTGTCCTCGGTCGTCGCCATGGTGGTGCCGGCCTCCCTCACCTCCGGCCTCGGCGTCCGGCTTGCGGGCCGGCTTGCGGGCCGGTGGAGCGGGCCGGTGGAGCAGGCTCGGCGCGGCGCCGGCCCTCACGCTGCAAGCCCACCCTCTGTGGCGTACGCACAAGATGGCCGTCCGTGCCCGAGCAGCGCGATGGGGGCCTCGCTCGGGCTCGGCTTCCAGGATCTCGCCCCGGACCGGGCGGCGGCGATCCGCCGGTCCCCGCCGGGCATGCATGTGTTGGTCGCCGCGCGGAGGCAGCCGCGCAGATGCGGGGTCGGCACGGCGGCATCGGACCCGAAAGATCGTGTAAAGCATCCCGACAGGAAAGTCAGAGGCGTGTGCGCATACATTCTCATTGCGGAAGGCGGCGACCTTCAGGCCGATCTCCTCCGCCGGCTGCTGCTGGGGGAAGGTCATACCGCCGTCATCGGGCAGGACGGCCGGACCGTGATCGACCTGGCCGTCGGCCGCAGGCCCGACCTGATCGTCCTGGATCTGACGCTTCCCGAGATCGAGGGTCCGGAGGTCTGCCGCGTGATCCGCCGCGACGACGACGTGCCCGTCCTCGTGCTGACCGCCCGTTCCTCCGAGGAGGACGTACTGCTCGGCCCGGACTACGGCGCAGACGACTACGTGACCTGGCCGGACAACCCGCCGGAGCTGCTCAGCCGCATCCGCACCGTGCTGTGCCGCACACTGCGCCCCGCTGACGACACCCCCCTGTTACGGGCCGGCGGCATCACCGTCGACCCCGTACGGCACGTGGTGACCTGCGACGGCACACCGGTGCCGTGCACACCTGGCGAATTCGCCATCCTCCGGGCCATGACCGCAGAACCCGACCGGGTCTTCTCCCGCCGTCAGCTGCTGCTGCACACCGGCGGGGGTCACCGCACGTCCACCGAACGCACCGTCGACGTGCACATCATGAACCTGCGCAAGAAGATCGAACCCGACCCTCGCGCCCCCGTCCGGTTGCTGACGGTCTTCGGCGTAGGGTACCGACTCGCCGGCGGACGCCCTCGCGACCGTTAATGTTTCGTGCTGCGGCGGGACGGATGAGGCCGTGCGGCACGCCCTCAAAGCCGGCGCCGCTGGGGTGAGGAACGACACTCCTCACCCCAGCGGCCCGGCGGCTGCAGAGAAAGCGCTTGAGCTGCTTGCCGGCAGGAACGTCCTACTGGAACATCCGCCTTCCGGCGCCGTCACCGCCGGGGGACGATGAGCCCCTTGTCCGGATGGTGAGCGAGTTCCACCCACTGCCGCCGACTGCCCTCGGGGAGAGGCCGCCGGTCCATGTCGGCGGCGCCCGGGGCAGTCACCGCCCCCGTTCCGGTGTGCCGCACAGCCGGTTCCCGGTAGTTACCAGTTCAGGTTCAGCTCGGGGCTGTACGACTTGTCCTTCTCGGCGCCCATGCACTTCAGGTGGAGCACCGTCTGGTAGTTCCCGCGAACGCCGCCGGCGGGCTCGTTGTAGACGACGTGGCCCGACGCAACGCGCGGGGTCTCCCACTTGCTTCCGCCGTTCGGGCCGGTGTACGAGATGTACAGCTGGCACGGGGCCTGCTGCATGACCGGTGTCACATAGGCGTCGGGGTAGACGCTCGCTCCTCTGGCGCTGATGCAGGTGCGGACGTCGAGGATGGTCCGCAGGGGGTGCGGGATGGGGCTGCTCGGGTCCTGCATGGATGCGACGAGCCGGCTGTTGCCGCAACCACCGCCACTGCTGTTCGCCGCAGCCATCGCGGTACCGGGCATTGCCGCGACGGCTCCGGCCGACATCAGTAGTGCCGCCACCGCGTAACTCGACTTGCGCATCACAGTGCTGCTTGTCATCACGACCTCCAACGAGTCATCTGTCGAAGACGCGCGAACAGCGCGTCTCCACGCCTCCCCGCCCCGGTGGGCGGGGAGGCGTGCGACGAGCATCGCGAACGGATGTCAGGAAGTTGTCAGGGCGCCCCGCACAGCGGGTACGTCAGGACATCGGATCTCGGGACGCGGCGATGTGGCGGACGGCCGTTGGCCCGGCTCGAGCCCGCGCTGCCACGGGGCGGCGAGCCGGGCCGTCCGCAGGCGTGGCGTGGGGCGTGGATCTCTGACTCAGGTCACTAGCGCTCAGGGTGACCTTTTCCCCGCGCAGCAGTGGGCGGCGGGGTCGCCGTAGATCGTCATCTGCATTGTCCGGGGCGAGCACGGCTGATGAAGCGCAAGGCAGGCGCCCATCCCTCCAGGGCGCCCCGGATCCGCTCGCACAACCCGTCGACACCCGTGTACGGGCCGACGGGCGCAGTACCACGTGGGCGGGTGCCGTGTGAACGCCGTGCTCGGCGCCAGTGCGTGCCCAGGTGCCCGCGACGTGCCGCTCGGCGGTGTCTGCCGGGACTCCCCCAAAGGCCAGGGGTAGGGGTGCCGGTAAGAACGCTGCCACCAGCCGCAAACGGCGGTGATCTTGCTGGGCGTCACCCGTGTGGGTGAGTCCGGGGCCGTACGGCTGCGGTGGGTGAAGCTCTGCGAGGACGATCGGCGATCGTGGCCCGTACTCCATTGCGGACGCGCACTCCGCGGGGGAGGCAGCGAGCATCCCGGTGTCACACTCCGGGCCTCGCCGGAGCCGTGGTGAAGACGACGTTGCCCGATACGCTGAAGCGCCCCCGGGCAACGTCGTGAGCGGCGGGGTAGGGCTGTGCGAGGAACGGACCAGGAATCCGGTGTTGCTGTCAGACGCGCTCAGCTGGGCAGCGTGACGACCCCCATCTCATAGGCGGTGATCACGAGCTGAACCCGGTCCCGGGCGCCCAATTTGGTGAGGAGGCGCGACACGTGGGACTTGGCGGTGGCCACCGTGATGAAGAGGTCCTCCGCGATCTCGGTGTTCGACCGGCCGCGCCCGACCAGGGTCAGGACTTCCCGCTCCCGCTCGGTGATGCCCTCGACCAGCCGTGGGGAGCGTGCCGGGGCGGCTTCGGGGCGCCCGGCGAACTCCGCGATCAGACGGCGCGTGACACCCGGGGCGATCAGCGCGTCGCCGGCGGCGACCACGCGGATCGCCGCGAGGATGTCGTCGACCGCCATGTCCTTGACCATGAAGCCGCTCGCTCCGGCCCGGAGAGCGCCGTAGACATGGTCGTCCTCGTCGAAGGTGGTCAGGACGAGGACGCGGGCGGTCGCCGGACCGGCGGTGATCAGGCGGGTGGCCTCGATCCCGTCCATGCCGGGCATCCGGATGTCCATCACCACGACGTCGGGGCATACGTCCCCGACCAGTTGGACCGCCTCGGCGCCGGTGGCGGCCTCACCGACGACCTCCAGGTCGTGGTGGTCGGCCATGATCACGCGCAGGCCGGACCGTACCAGCGGCTGGTCGTCGGCCAGCAGGATACGTACGGGACCGGTCATCATCGGGCCTGTACCGGAACTCCGGCGGGGTCGGGCAGGGGCAGCCGCGCCGCCACCCGGAAGCCGCCATCGGGACGCGGTCCGGCGCTGATGCGGCCGCGCAGCAGAGCGACCCGCTCGCGCATGCCCACGATGCCGAAGCCGTGGGCCGGGCCGTCCTCGGTGGCGCCGCGCCCGTCGTCGACGATTTCCACGGATAGTTCCCCGTCCCCGTACTCGATGCTCACCCGGCAGTGTCCGGTGCCCGCGTGGCGGACCACATTGGTCAGCGCCTCCTGGACGATACGGTAGGCCGACAGGTCGATGTCGGCCGGCAACGGGCGCTGTTCCCCGTCGAGGCGCACGTCCACGCGTACGCCGGCGTCCGCCGTCGCCGCCGCCAGTCGTTCGAGGTCGGCCAGACCGGGCGAAGGCGTGAGCGGTGCCCGCCCCGAACCCTTCGCGTCCGGGTCGGCCTGACGGAGTGCAACCAGCGTGCGCCGAAGGCCCGCCAAGGTCTCTCTGCTGGTGGCTTCAATGGCTCGCAGGGCCTCGCGGGCCTCTGCGGGCTGTGTCTCAATGACCCGGCTTCCCACCCCGGCCTGGATGGCGATGATGCCGATGCTGTGCGCGACCATGTCGTGCAACTCCCGTGCGATCCGCAGTCGTTCGGCGACCACCGCCTCGGCCACCTCCTGTGCGCGCAGGGCCGCCGCGTGCTCGCGGCGTTCACGGCTCAGCAGACCGACCGTGCAGGCCGCGGCCATCGCGAGGACGGCGATCACAAGGTTGACGATCAGGCCCTCGCCGTGCGCGAAGCCGCCGACGAGCAGCACTTGGACGACGAGGGATGTGGCCACGGCGAAGGTCGAAGCACGCCGTGCACAGGTGGCGATGATGAAGCCCAGGACCAGGTCCACCGCCAGATACGGCAGGAACTGGCCCTGGTACGAGGCCGACAGGTCCACCTGGGCGGAGCTCGGGGGACCCACGACCACGGCGGTGGATCCGAGGAGCATCATGGCCAGGGCCAGGATCGGCCTGCGCCGTAGGACGCCGACGAGCAGGCTCGCCGCCAGCAGTGCCCCGATGCCATGGACTGTGCCCGAAGCGCGCGGCCCACCTCCTATGAGCAGACCCAGCGCGAGGACGTAGAGGACGCCACCCACCCAGGCCATGACCTTCGTTCTCGTCATCGGCGATGTGCCCTCTCAAGAGGAAGGTCGTGCCGTGCGACGTGCACGGGCGGCGGGGTCGTCGATATGCCGTTCATCCCGCGAGGCTATCCAGCCACCGGCCCCGCGGCATCGGCCCGTGGGCGTACGCCCACGGGCGAACCCGGCCGCACGATTGCCGCCCACGGCCCCATGACCGGACGGGGCCCTCCCGGCAGTGTTGTCCACGTGATCGAAGTCAATGAACTCACCAAGCGCTACGGCGGCAAGACCGCCGTCGACCAGCTCTCCTTCACCGTGCGGCCGGGCCAGGTAACCGGCTTCCTCGGCCCCAACGGAGCCGGCAAGTCCACCACCCTGCGGATGATCCTTGGCCTGGAGTCGCCCACCGGCGGCGCCGCCACCGTCAGCGGAGTCCCCTTCCGCAGCCACGCCCGTGGCCTGCGCCACGTCGGCGCCCTCCTCGACGCGGGCCAGGTCCATGGCGGACGCACCGCCACGGCCCACCTGTCCGCCCTGGCCCGCAGCAACAAGATCTCCCCTCGCCGGGTCGAGGAAGTGCTGCACGAAGTGGGCCTGGCTGAGGCGGCGACCCGCCGCATCGGCGGGTTCTCGCTTGGCATGAAGCAGCGGCTGGGGGTCGCCACCGCCCTGCTCGGCGACCCGCCGGTGCTGATGTTCGACGAGCCGGTCAACGGCATGGACCCGGAGGGCGTGCTCTGGATGCGCCGCCTCTTCCGGCGCCTGGCGGCCGAGGGCCGCACAGTCTTCCTCTCCAGCCACCTCATGTCGGAGATGGAGAACACTGCCGACCAGCTCGTCGTCATCGGCCGGGGCCGGCTCATCGCCGCCGAGTCGGTAGGGGACTTCGCGGCCCGCAGCACCGGCCTCGGCGTGGTGGTGGGCACGCGGCAGGCAGCCGAGCTGACGGCGGTGCTGAGCGCCGCGGGCGCATCGGTCGAGCCGGAAGGATCGGCGGGCGCCGAGAAGCTCGCCGTGACCGGACTGCCGGCAGACCGAATCTCCGCGCTTGCCTTCGAGAACGGGATCCTGCTCAACGAGCTGACCACCCGCACGGCCTCGCTGGAAGAGGCCTTCATGGAACTCACCGCCGACAGTGTCGAATACCAGACAGGACAGCCCCGATGACCGCCCCCGCCCCCGCCCTCGCGACCGCGGCCGCCGCATCCCTCGCCGAGCCGCCCGCCCGCTTCCGTGACCTGATCGCCTCCGAGTGGATCAAGATGCGGTCCCTGCGCTCCACCCCGTGGACCCTCGCGCTGATCACCCTGTTCGTCATTGGGTCCGCCGCCGTGGCCACCCTGGCGGACAAGGCCGCCGGCTCCGAACCCGCTGACTTCCTGGCCTACGACGCGTACCCGTCTACCGGTTACATGACGCTGATACTCGTCGCCGGCACCATGGGCGCCCTCACCGTCGTGAACGAATACAGCAGCGGGCTGATCCGCACCACCACCGTGGCCGTCCCCGACCGTGGAACGGTGGTGCTGGCCAAGGCAGTCGTCACCGCCGTGCTGTGGACCGTGGTCGGCACAGCCGCCTCCATCGGATCCTTCCTGGTCTCCCAGGCCATCCTGGAAGGGCACGGTGCCGGCGTTGCGATCACCCACCCCGATGTGCTCCGGCCGCTGGTGGCATCCGCGTTGCTGGCTCCTGTGTGCGCCCTGGTCGGCCTGGGCCTCGGCGTTCTGCTCCGGCATACCGCCGGGACCATGCTCACCAGCGTATTCGCCTTGCTGATGCTGCCCACCATGTTCTCGGAGAGCAACCGCTGGTCGGCCGATGCCAAACACACCATGGTGTCGGCCGCCTGGACCCGCCTGGTCATGACCTGGGAGCCGGACCCCGGATCCCTGGGCTACACCGCCACGCTCCCCGGCTCCTGGATCGTGTACGCCCTCTGGCCGCTGGTCGCGGTCGCCCTCGCGGTGATCGTCGTACGGCATCGCGACGTGTGAACGTGCCTCCGAGGCGCGCGTATCGCACCCCGGAGGCACAGGGGCAAGGCTCTCGATGCTTCTCGCAGCCTCAATGAATGAGACCGCTGATCGATATGGGGCAGATCACGGCTATCCGAATAGTGCGCCATCCGGGGGAATTGCTCACCCTCCATGAACCCTAGCCGAACATCCGGTGGGATTAACAACGCACGGCACTCACCAGCGATCAAGAAAAAATTCTTACTGAGGAGGTAAAGCAAACAGCCGCTGCAATCCAGGCCAAAAATACAAGCTTCGGGCAGTTCGGATTGCTGGCAGTCTTGGTATTGGGTGCGGTAGCGGGAATTTCCAAGAGCGGTGGAGGAGAGGTGATCCTGCTGGCCGCGCCGCCAGCATTGTATGTCATCCTGGCCTTTAAGATGCAGCTTTTTGGCGATGCTCTGGCCCTTGGGGTCTACATCGAGACCCTGCAAAGCAAGCTTAACGAGAGCCTGGAGGGAACCGGCATCAAGCTTGCATACAACGACGTCATGCACAAGAGTCTCTATCTGAGCATTCTGGGAATTCAAGTCATCTTCTTGATGCTCATCGTCTCCGCTTACGCTATTTCGGGTGCGGTCGCGTTCCATCTGAAGACCTATCGATGTTTGGGTATCGCCTTCTTCATTGTGAGTGTGCTCGTTGGAGTTGGAACTCTAGTCTTGGCCGTAATTGACGGGATGTCGTCTGAGTCCGCCCCTCAACGGCTCCTCGGTGGAGGATCAGCCGAGATGAAAGGGGTATTCGGCATCCGGAAAGCCAAGCCGGGAAGCGGGCAGGAGAAGCCAGGCTGAGGGCGGACGGGGTGGACCTCGGCCCCCTCGCGGTCCGTGACAATCAGTAGTCATTGGCTGGCTGGCGATGCGAATACGCGATACCTGAACATGCGAGCCCACCAGAGACGGCCTAACGAAGAGGCTCATCGGCGTTCCGGCACTCCAGAGCGTCGGTGACGACGCCCTGGAGTGCCGTTTCTGCGGTGAAACATCACGCCCGCCCGGGTGAAGCGCCCGCCGCTTTCTTCCCGGCCCGGCGAGCGCAGCGGCTACAACCCGGAACATGATCAAGAACCTCCTGAGCCGCGATCTGCCCACCTTCGCCCTCTCCGTCCTGCCCTTGCTGGCCACCGCCGTTCCGGCCTCCGCCGACATCTCAGCTGCGGCTGTCACTCTGCCCGCCGCGCCCGAGACGGTGTCGCTGTTCGAGGGCATCGATCGGATCACGGCGGCCGCCGAGTCCCGCGACGGCTACGTCCGCACCGCGCAAGCACTGGAACGCCGGCGCCATCCCCGACGACGGCTGCAACACCCGAGCCGAAGTGCTCCTCCAAGAAGCCGTCGACTACCCCGAGATCGCACCGGGCTGCAAGCTCGCCGGCGGACGCTGGTTCTCCCCGTACGACGACACCTCCTTGGAGACCGTCGGCGAGGATGACCGGCGCCTGCTCCGCCGGCTCTCCGGCTTGGTCGCCGACATGCTGGTCACCAAGAACGTCTACACCGACCAGTTCTTCCTGGCCCGGCGGCGGGAGCCGATGAGCGAGTCCGCGGAGTTCCAGTGGGGCCTGCTGCCGCCGCTGACGATGACCGTGCCGCAGGTCGAGGTGGCAGGCATCCTGGAGCCCGCCTACCGCGTGGCCGACGACAGCTTCGACTACGCCCTCAATTCCGGCAGCCGGCCGCCCCGTCGGGCCCAGCTACCACCAGGGCGGCAAGGCGGGTGATCTCCGCCTCAGCAAGCAGGCCGTCATCCCCCCGCGGAACCGACGGCAACAGCCCGCCGTCGTGGTGAACGTGAGAATTCCCTTCCCCCGAACACCATCCGAGTCTCGCGGTCTACGACTGTGGCACGTCTGGCTCGTCCTTCCCTTGGTCTTCATAGCCGCGGTCAGCATCGCCGGCAGCGTGTTCTACGCAGGATGGGACCTCCTCGGCGCCCACGGGATCAAGACGGAACGTCGCATCGACTCCAAGACCCTCTTTGACCTCGTCAAGCTCTCCTTCGGCGTCGTTGCCGGAGCTGGCGCCCTCGTCGCCCTCATCGTCGCCTACAGGCGCCAGCGCGTCGACGAGGACGGCGCCCTACGAGACGCGACCCGACTCCACAGCGAACGCTTCACCACCGCCGTCGCCCAGCTCGGCAACGAATCCATCGCGGTCCGCCTCGGCGGGGTCCACGCCTTGGCTGGACTCGCCGACGACGCCCCCAGTCCCAGGCTGCGTCAAACCTGCATCGACGTCCTGTGCGCGTACCTCCGTCTGCCCTACACCGCCGCAACAGACCTGCCAGCAGAGGACGCCCAGGCGCAACACGCCTACCTGGCCCTCCGGGAAGTTCGCCACACCGTCATCCGGGTCATCCGCGACCGTCTCAGCCTGGACTCAGGGCACCAGCTCACTTGGCAGGGTCACGACTTCGACTTCACAGGCGTCGTGTTTGACGGCGGTGACTTCGCCGGCGCGGTGTTCTCCCATGGCATGGTCTCCTTCAAGGGAGCGGTCTTCGCCAGCGGTGAGGTCACCTTTGCCGAAGCGGTCTTCGCCAGCGGCAAGATCACCTTCGACAACGCGACGTTCCCCGGTGCCGAAGTCAACTTCGGCGATGCGTTGTTCTTGGGCGGCGCGGTCTCCTTCCAGGACGTGCTCATCACCGGTGGCTCCGTTTCCTTCGAGAGCGCGCAGTTCTCCAGCGGCTATATCGACTTCTCCCAGGCTGCGCTCACTGGCGGCACTGTCTCGTTCCATGACGTGGCGTTCAGCGGCGCCAGGGTCAACTTCGCCGGCACGTATTTCGGCACACCTGTCGACTTCGTCCATGCGAGGCTCTCCGCCGGCGACATCACCTTCGACCGCGCGAACATCTCCTTCGACGCCGTCAGCCTCCCCGAGATGGCGGCTTCCGGCACCACGATCCACTTCCGCGATGTGCTGTTCACCGACAGCACTGGTGCCATCACTAACGCGGTGCTCGCCAACGGAAGGATCACCGCGAGCGGGCTACCAGCGTCCCAACCTTGATCATCCGCTGAGCCGAATCCAGGCCAACCGCCCGCGCCAAGAGCTACGCCCCTGCCCCGAAGCGCCGAGAGCGTCTCAACCACGACCTGCCGATCGGCGGCGGGGCCGCGGGGGGGGCCGAGCGACGACTCAGGGCCGCGGGGCGGGGTAGCGCCCTATGAGCGCCGGGGCCAGCCCGATGTCCTCAGCCCTGGCGGCTGGCGGTTTCCGAGCAGGTCGCGGTCAGAGCCGAGCGCGGGTGGGCGCGCGGCTCGGAAGCTGCGGCCCTGGCCGGGGCGGGGCCGGACGTCGGCACCCGCCCACGGACCGAGATCCCGAAGAGCGGGGCGAGCTGGCGCATCGTGAGGTTGGTGCGGTAGTACACGGCGACCAGCAGCACCCGCTCCGCCATCGGCAGGCACCACGGGCGGCCACCACCGGGCCCGTTCCCGCCCCGCTCCCGCACCACCTTCACCAGCTTCGCGAACCGATCCATCCGCAAGCCCGTGAACGTCTCCACCCACACGACTCAGCCCTCAACACCCCACCCATACAGGAAAAATGCCCCGGACTGAGCCTTCTGCAACACCCTTTAGCTTGAGCTTTAACCTCCGGCCGTGCCATGACGGCTGAGGTTGATCTCCAGCTCAGACCCGGTGCGAGGCCTCGTTGACGGTCGGCGCATGATGGCCGTCATGGAGAACGTGGTCGAGAAGGTCAAGGTCTGGTTCCGGTTCATCCCTCGCGAGGGATGGTTCCCCCAGGACACCGAGGGCCTGTGGGCGACGCCGCTCGGCGATGACACGGCGTGTGTGCAGAACATCCCGTTTCTCCAGAACGGGGTCGCCGAGGGCGATGTAGTGCGATACCAGACCGATGCCGACGGGCTCCACTGGGCTGTCGGGCGGGTTAGTTCGTCCGGCAACTGCACGATCCGTGTGGTGCCTGTGCCCAACGGTCCCCTGGGACGCAGTCCGCAGGCGGTGCATCAGCGCCTTTCAGTGTTCGAGCTCGGAGGCGAGGTCTTCAGCGAGGACTTTCCCATGGTGGCCTTCACCGCACCGGCAGGCGCGGACTTCGCCGGGATCAAGACTCTCCTGGCACAGGGGCAGACAGAGGGATGGTGGCACTACGAGGTCGGATGTGGCACCGCCGAGTGGTGGAACGCCTGAGCCTGCCGGCTCTCCGATTCGTCGAGGTTTGGTGCCGACCTTGTGATGTGCGGGTCGGGTGTAGGACTCGCCTGTGGCGAGGACGCGTCCGACGTCGTATCGGGTGGCGGGTCTCCGGTTCTTCGAGCCGGGTGGGCGGCCGGGGCCCGATCGAGTGGGTTTCGGTGCACGGGCTGGAGTGCCCGTCTTCGCGCGGAGGTTCCTGAACCCCCGGCGGACTCGGGCGGGGGTGAGTCTGTTCGGTTCCGCTGGCCGTTCCCACGGCCGGCGGAGGTCGCGCGCGAGTGGCCGGGCGAGCCGGAGTTGGGCGTGGGCGGCCAGGACGAGCCAGGTCCAGCGGTCGGCCGCGGCGGAGTCCCGGAGCTTGGGTCGGGTCCAGCCGAGCGTCTGCTTGAGCAGGCGGAAGGTGTGCTCTACGTCGAACCTTCGCAGGAAGGCCTGCCAGCATCGGTCAACGTCGTCCGTGGTGGCGCCGGTACCCGACCACCAGAGCCAGACGGGCTTGTTGACCCCGCCGCTCGGCAGTTTCTCGACCGTCAACCTGATCACGGTGCCCTCGATGATGGGCAAGGGGCCGTCGTGATCACCCAATGCCGCCCGGCGGGTCAGCCGGGGGCGTAGCCGGTCCCAGGCCTGCGCGGTCGCTGTCCCGTACCGCTCGGTGTCGGTCACGGTCACTACCGCCACCTCTCCCCAGGTCTCGGGGCTGCCGAAGACGAACTCACCTCCGTGCTTGGGCGGGCGCCCGCCCTGCGGCGGGCAGATCCACGGCACCGGGACCGGCTTGCGCATCACGCGGTCGGACCGGAGCCGGCCCAGCACCTCGATCGGCAGGTCAGCCAGGAGGTGGGCGATACGAGGCGCGTCGTATCCGGCGTCCAGCACGACCAGGACGTCTCGGTCATCGTCCCGCCACTGGCCGGCCTCGATGAGGCGTTCGATGACCTCGCGGACCTGACCGGCGGTGACGGCGGCCAGGTCCGTGCCGGGCTCCAGCCGAATCGCGTCGAGCAACGCGGTCCACGAGGTCCGGCCCGTCTCCAGCGCGGCGACGATCGAGTACGGCCAGCCGGGCACCATCTGGTGCTTGCCCAAACCGCGGCCGAAGGTGTGACAGAACGAGCGGTCCGAAGACGTGTCGGCGTCCGGGCGCAGCCACGGGGAGACGTCCACCGCCAACACAAGGCGTCCATCGGCGGCCCGGGGCAGCGGCACACCGGCCAGGGCCCGCCTCAGCCGAGCTACGTCGATCCGGCCCCGGTTCAGCCCGGAGTACAGGGCACCGTGGCCGCGTCGGTGCTCGGGAGCGAGAGCCAGGTCCACGAGGGTGCGGACGGGACCGTCAGTGCACAGCAAGGCGTCGCACAGCTCGAACAGCGCGTCGCTCCGGGAGACCAGGCACGAGTACAACTCGGTACGGAATTCGGTCACCGCCGCCAGCGCGCCTCGTTGAACCTCGTGTCCGGCCAGTTCCACGATCCCGGCCTCCGTGCCGCAGCGACCCTGGTCACAGGATCAAGCCCCGGCCCCTGGCGCATCCGGTGAACTGGAGAAAGCCGAAGCAAGTTCGATCCGCGTTCGACAGCGGACGATAAACGACAAGCTGAGTGGTTGTTTTTCATCCTGGAGCATGGCCACAGCTGAGGTCTGTCAGCGGGGGCCGTTACCTTCGCCGTCATGACGACACATTCCAAGCCGCTGAGGGACAGCCCGCTGATCTGCCCGGCCAGCGCGCCCAGCAGGACCAGGGGCCAGGCCGGCAGTGCCACCACCAACCCCGCGCTCCCCGCGCCGACGGCGGATGCCCGCCGGTCCTCCGCCAGGGACAGGTCCGGCGTCGCCTGGACCGCGGCAGGGGCGGCGCATCGAGCCAGTGGCGGGTCGCCAGGCCCAGCCCCACCACACAGGCGAAGGCCGTGCAGCCACCGATCAGGTCGGCGTAGTTCAGGTTGCTGGCCGGTGTGACGTCGCGCCTTCGGTGAGGTCCCGCCGGCTGCCACGATGCTCGTGTGCCGTCGGAGCCGGACATCGTTCGGGGCGGCGGAGTGTGGGCCCCTGGGGCCGTCTGCCCAGAGCGCGAAGCCGACAGAGCCTGACGGAGAGGGGAAGCGGTCGGTGAGCGCTGACGGAGCCACAGTCCACGGGAATCCGATCTCCCGTAGGGTGCATGGCGAGCCTGACAGGGAGATCCCTCGTGATCAGCAGCTCTCCGCAGACAGCCCCATCGACCATGGAGGCCCGCAACAAGTCGGCTCGGGTCAGTATTTGGTCGGCTGCCATGGTCGTCATTCTGATCGTGGCCATCTTCGCGACGCCGATGTTCTGGTTGATGTACGGCAGCTACTACTCATTTGCCATGTTCGTCTTTTGGCCTTGATGCCATCCCGGCCGGGCATCTTGGCCGCCGCCGCGGCAAGCGCCTGGGCGGCCGCGACCGCGGTGGGCTGCCGAGTCGGATGGACATGCTGACTGATCCGGCTGCCCGGAAGGCAGGAAACTGTGCCGTCCGCATTACGCGAACGCGGGTCTCCGCTTACCCTTCGTAAGGGAGGTCGAGGGGCGGCAGGTGGGGGGAGTCGGGTGTCGGCCGAGAGCGTTCGCGTCATCCTGGTTGAGTACTACGTCACCGAGCACGGCATCCGCATCTTCGGGATCGTTCCCGAGGCGGACAAGCCGGAGATCCTCACTGTCGGGCTGACACGAGCAGAGTTACGGGCTTCGGCCAAGGCCTTCTACGCCCTCTTGCGCCGTAAACGGTTCCGCATGACCGACCACCTCGCGGGAGAGGCACTGCGGGCGCTGGTGCGGCCGATCGAGGATTGGGCGGCACCCGGCGACGTCGTGTATCTCGTCCCGCACGACGCGCTGCACCGGCTGCCTCTCCATGCCGTCCCCCTCGACGGCGCGCCACTGGCCGACCGGAACCCCGTCGTGCTGGCACCCAGCGCGTCGGTGTTGCGGTACTGCTGGTCCCAACGGAAGGCGACGCGCTCGTCGGTGCTCGTCGTGGCCGCCCCTCCCTCCGATCCGCCGATGACGTTCGCGCACACTCAAGCTACAGCGGTGAGTCGGCTGTTCGCGGAGCCTGAGGTGCTCGTCGGTGTGCAGGCTTCACGTGCCGGGCTGCTGGAGCGGTTGCGGGCGGGAAACGGATCGCCCGACGTCCTGCACTTCTCCGCCCATGGTGTGTTCGAGCCGGTCGATCCGATGCGCTCCGGTGTCGAACTGGCTGATGGCAGACTGACGGCTGAGGACGTCCTTGGCCTGTCCTTGGCTGTGGATCTGGTCGTGCTCGGCTCCTGCGAGAGCGGCCTGAGCGACCGGCGTCCCGGCGACGAACTGATCGGGCTCACCCGAGCCCTGCTGTACGCGGGGGCCGCGTCCACGCTGGTGTCGTTGTGGCGGGTCGACGAACTGTCCACCGGCTTGCTGCTGACCCGCTTCTACGAGGAGCTGCGAGCAGGCAACAGCAAGGCGGAGTCACTTCGCCGTGCCCAGACGTGGCTGCGCGGGCTCACCCACGCCGACGTCCTGCGCCATGCGCAGGATTTCCGGTCCACGCTGGCGGACGGCTCTCCGCTTGGGATGGTGTTCCTCCTGGAGCAAGCCCGGCTGTTCGCCGGGGCCGGTGACGTCGGGACAGCTCTGCGGATCTACGACGAGTTGTGCGCCAGCCGTGGCCTGGCGGACGGTCTGCGTGCCGCCGCCCGGGTCCAGGCCGGCCAGGTGCGGCTCGCCCGGCCGGTCCTCGAGCGGCGCTCGGGAACGGAGAAGGCCTTTCCCGATCCGTACCACTGGGCGCCATTCGTGCTGACGGGAGACTGGTGCTGATGACCTCCGGCCCTACGGTGTCCGACCTCATGAGCACCGACTTCGATACCGCGCACACGGAGCCGGACGGTTCCGACTTCCTGATCGGTCCGGGTAGCCCGGGCGGCTCGGGCAGTGGGGACGCCCCGGACCGCACCGGCCGTCCCCTGGTCCTGCTGGACGGGGCGGGCATCCCGTGCGCGTTGACCAGGCCCGACGGTCGGGGGCCGGTCGTAGTGGTCTCCGCGCGGTTGGACATCGTCGTGCTGCTCACCTCGGCCGACATCCTCGACGTGCTGGACGGGGCGGCCGGGTTGGTGGTGGTGCGGGCGGGAACCGTGGTGGGTGTGGTGCCGGTGGACGCGTTGCGTGAGGAGGCCGTCCGTCTCCTGGAGACGGCAGGAGCCCAGCTGGGGATGGACTCGGATCCGCTGGGACGGCCGACGGACTTTCCTGACCCGGTCCGCATCACGTGCACCGCCTGTGGGGAGGCCAACGAGTTCGAGTACTACGTCGAGTGGAAGGCGTACACCTGCCAGAGAGGCGCCCATCGCCTGGTGCCCCCGTCCCGTCGTGGCGGCACGTGATGGGCGTGCTCGACACGGCCGCCGGGGCCCTCGAACAGCGCACCCTGCGCGCCGTGTTCGTCCCCGTGCTCGGATTCCTCATCGCCCTCGGCGGACTGGTCGTAGCGGGAGTCGGCTGGTCGGCGAGCGTACGATGGTGGGCGGCGCTGGACGGCTCGGCACGGCTGGCACTCGCGGGCGTGCTGCTGGTGGCGGCCCTCCTGATCAGCCAGCTCATCGCGGCGCAGCGTACGGCGTTGGTCCGTCTGCTGGAGGGCTACTGGCAGAAGCTTCCGCAGGCGTTCACCGAGAACGGCCGGCGCCGCCAGGCCGCGATCCACCGCGGGCTGCGCATCGACGATCCCCGCTGGCACCTCTACCCCCGCGACAGCCGGCTCCTGCTGCCCACGACGTTCGGCAACGTCATGCGCGGCGCGGAGCAGTACAGCACCGACCGGTACGCGATCCGGGCGGTCATCGCGTGGCCCCGCCTGTACCCGACGCTTCCTGATTCGTTCCAGCACACTCTTGCCGCGGCACTCGGCGAGCTGGAACTCGCCGTGACCATGTGCGCCCTGGGGGCGGCGTTCGCGCTGACGGGCACCGGCATCGCGGCCTGGCTGCTGCCCTGGTACGCCGTGGCTCTGTGCTGGTGGGGCGGATTCATGGTGGCATGGCTCGCCTACCTCGCTGCCATCGGCGCCGCCGAGGCGTACGGCCGGCTGCTGCGGACGGCCTTCGACGTCTACCGGTGGTCGCTGGTGGAGGCCATGGGTCTGCGTCGCCCCGCCCACCACGAGGACGAACCCACCTTGTGGCAAGCCCTCGACCGGCTGTGGGTCAGAGGCGCAGTGCATTCCGACGAGTCCGCCCTCCTGGACCACGCGGCCCCGGGGGCCGAGCCCTCGCCGTTGCGGCCGCCCCCGGCACAGCCGGACCCTCCGTCACAGCCGGACCGGGCCGAGCACGAACACGACGCCCCGCAGGACGATTCCACGGAGGGTGGCGTCCGGAGCGGCAGGCCGTCAGCGGGCTCCAGGAGGCGGTGGCCCCTCGTCGTCGTGATCCTGGGATTGGTGCTCGGCGGCGGGACGGCTGCCGCGCAGGCCTGGACGGAACCGACGACCGCGCAGCGGTCCGTTCCGCCCTACCGACCCCTGGCCCCCGCCGACCTGCACGGCGGCCACGCTCGCGACATCGTCGGCCGCTACCCGCTGCGCCGCCTGGCCGCCGGGCAGGCCGTCTCCACAGACCTGCTCGGCCCCCGGCTCGCCGACACGGCACTCGACGGCAGGACGGTCCTGCCGATCCAGCTCGCCGAGGGGCACCTGCTCGCGGACACCGTCCGGCGCGGGGACAAGGTCACCATCATCGTGTCAGCCGGCACGATCGTCCCCGACGTGCTGGTCCTGGACTTCCGGGGCGACTCCGTGATCGTCGCGGTCGTCCGGGCCCACGCCGCCGACCTCCTCACCGGGAGCGGCCCCCTCAACGCCCTGCCCGGCTGACCCCGCCTCGGCCAGAAGCGTCCGCACCTGAGCGAAGGTGATGGGCATGCCCCGACGCAGCGCCACGTACTCGGCTGCCCGTCCGCCGTGTTCGGCCAACGTGTCCCACGCTGTCAGCTGCCGGTCACGGGCGCGGCGCCGGGCCCTGAGCGGCCCGGCCCTGTCGACCGCCACCCGCATGCGCCGCGCCTCGACGCGCAGGCTCCGTTCGGCCACCGCCTCCCTGCCGAGCAGCCACACCAGGTCCACCGCGTCCTCGTCCAGACCGGCCCCCTCCAGGCCTTCCATCGTCTCGAAGAGGTGACGCTGCGCCGCGCTCTCCGCGTCCACGGCCTTCGCCCATCTCAGACCGGGCGACCAGCCGTCCTCGT
The DNA here is from genome assembly GCF_044455885.1 of Streptomyces sp. NPDC051109. Classification (NCBI taxonomy): domain Bacteria; kingdom Bacillati; phylum Actinomycetota; class Actinomycetes; order Kitasatosporales; family Streptomycetaceae; genus Streptomyces; species Streptomyces sp. NPDC051109. The sequence continues at coordinate 20,731 of NZ_JBITFF010000033.1, read as the reverse complement.
CGCGCGGGGGCGTGACCCTGTACCGGTGCGGAGCCAGGTACGCCTGACCGATGCGGGCCCTGCTGCGCTCGACCTCTTCGGTCGCGCGCTCCACCCGGAGCATCGCGGCCACGACGTCGGTCAGCCCGTCGACCTCGGGCCGGGGCACTCGTTCCCCGAGCAGATTGACCAGGTCCCGCGACCGGGCCCGCTCCACCAGGTCGAACGCCTTCACCTGATCGGCCGCCTCGTCGACCAGCAGTCCCACCACGTCCTCGTACAACGGTTCCGTGGTCGTCGCGTAGGCGATTCGCGCTTCGCCGTCCAGCACGTTGGTGCGGTCGTCGTCCCTGAGCGCGATGGCTTGCTCCAGACAGGCCAGGGCGCGGCGCGGATCGGTACGGGCGAACACCTCGCCGCTCAGCTCCAGCAGTTCCGCCGCCACGGCCCCCAGTCCCCGCCGGACCAGCTTCAGGGCCGTGCGGTACAGGACTTCCGCGCCGCGTTCCGGGACGCCGGAACCGAGCAGCGCCACTCCCGACCGAATGGCTCGTCTGCCGGGTACGTCGAGCATCCCGTTGAGCACACCGCTCACGAACGCACGGATCCGCGCGTTGCCCGGGACCTGCTCCCGGATCAATTCGACGCCCCGAGTGAACACGTCCAGGTCGTCCGGCGAGGACCGGAAGCGACCTCCGACCGCGGCCGCGGTGATCGTGACCGTGTGGCGCAGTTGCTGGATCTTCTCGGCGCCGGCACTCTCCGGGTGGAACGGGACGCGCCTCATCCGGTCCACGAAGGCGTCGAGCCGCGGATCGTTCCGCACGTACAGCAAGCTGCCGACCTCGATGGTCGTCCGGGCGCGCAGCGCGGGAACGACGTGCGGGCTCAGCAGGGCGTCATCGAGCGGTTCGAGACCGCCGAGCCCGATGTCGAGGCCTGCGAGCCAGGCGTCCTTGGCGATCAGGACACGGATGTTCGGCAGTCCAGCCCTCCGGCACAGCTCGGCGGCGTCCAGCAGGGCCCGCTGCCCGTCCTCGGGGTAGCCGTGCAACAGGTACGTGTACCCGAGTGTGGTCAGGCAGCGGATACGGCAGGCCCGGTGCTCAAGGCGGACCTCGCGTGCGGCGTCCTTCGCTGGTGTGGTCAGGTTGAGCAGGCGCACCGCCTTGTCGCTCCAGTGGACCGACAACTCCACATGGCGTACCTTGCCGCCCAGGAAGTTCTCCCAGTGCCCGGGCGCGGGAGGGATGAACACGCCCTGGGAGATCCGCGCGGCGGATTCGTCGAGCACCTTGACGAGAGTGAGATCGGGCTTGCCCGTGCGACCGTACGTGGCGTCGTACCGCCAGGTCTTGTGCAGCCACTCCTCGTCACCCTGATTCGTGTACCGCATGAACAGCGAAGCATCGAGCCGGTACAGCCAAACGCAGGGCCGCTTCATGAACAAGGCCAGGAACAGCAGGTGCAGCGCGACCGCGAGGCCCAGGGTTTCCGCCGAGCCCGTTCCGGGACGGGCCGTGAGGGTCAGCGCACCGAGCCACGCGGGGAGCAGCAGGAAGCCGTAGGCCGCGCTGAACACGGTCCGGTGCCGCACCTGCGGGGAACCGACGACCGAGACGAACACACGCTCGCAGAACCTGGCGTAGACGGTCAGGGCCCCACTGAGTGCCCCGGCCACCAGCAGATAGACGAGGACGCCGGACAGCCGTTCCCGGCTTCGCGCAGCGATGACCGCGCCCACCGGGCTGAGCGCCAGCAGTGCAGCACAGGTGATCCACGAGAGAGCGGAGACCTGCACCTCCATCCGTCGATAGCGGCTCAGGCTGCGTGTGGCCTTCAGGAACTGCTGGTGCATGAGGCCGGTCAGTCCCAGGACCACCAGCGACGACAGTGCCGGTTCCCGTGCCCACAGCACCAGGGGCACCAAGAGAGCGCCGTGGGCGAGCCACTCCACCAGCCGCGGTAGGCGATGTCCCGGCTCGTCCAGCCCGTATCCGGTGAGGACGAGCATGACCTCATCGATCCGTCGGCTGCTCACCGCGTCGGCCAGCGACCATTGCACGATGGCGAACACCAGTACAAGGGGCAGGAACCACCACAGCACGGCGGTCGACGGAACGCCCTGCAGCAGCAGCGCCGCGGCACCGCCGACCCCGCAGGCCAAGCTGCCGACCCCACCGACCGCCGCACCGAACAGCACCAGGAGCGTCAGCGTCAACGGGCCGCCCGCGGTGAGCGCGGCGTAGGCATCAGCCAGTTGCCAGCCGGCACAACCCCAGAGGAGCAATTTGGCCAGCCGACGCAGTGGACTGGTGCGCACGAACCGAACGACCAACGAAAACCACGATTCTTCACCCACGTGCCCTCACCCGGTAGTAGAGGTTGGCGTGCGCAGTTCAGGTACGGAGAGGAATCAGATTCAAGCCACTTCTCATGGTATGCGTCGGCCACCGTTGATCGTGCGGAATCAGCCGATCGGTCCGCGTGAGTTCCGCGTCCTGTTCAGCGGCGCGCCGGGCGAGTCTGTGGACCTGCCGGCCGGGCAGTACGGCGGTTCCGAGGAGTAACCAGGCTCTCGACAACACGCGGGCTCACACGGACCAGGACGGTGTGAGTGTCTACGGCGTACTGGTGATCGCGGTCCAGCAGCCCGGCTTTGTCGGTGAGTTACGGGTTATGGCACAGATCTTGGGGAGCCGTCGCGGAGGGTGGCGATATCGTTCGATTGCAAGGGGTGATCACGACCCTGGGCCCGTCACTGCGCACCTTGACCACCAGGCATGAGCCTTGTCCGACCCGGCACATACGCTGTCGCGACGGCACTGAGATCCTGAAGGTGGAGGCGGCATGTCTTTGACGTGGTTGGAGACGGAGGGCGGCCCGTTCATCGTGGTTCCACGCACCGCGCTGCCGCACTGGTCGGGAACGGAGGGCGACTACGACCGGGCTTGCGAGGTGATGGATTTCGTTGGAGTCCTCGCACTGCCTGGCGGAGCCGAGGCGCTGGTCCTTGGGGACGAACCTCTCTCCACCACTTACCTTCCTGAGTACCGAGTCCTCGTCCGCTGGTGCTACGCGGAGAGCGAGGACGGTGTCGCCGACATCATCCGGGCGGGAATTCCCATCGCCGAGTGGGAGGAAGGACCTGCACTGAGCACCACTGGCGAGCTCGTGATGTTCGATGCCGCTTACTTCGGCACCGAAGTCGGGACACTCACGGGCAGTGCCGCTCTCGAACTCGCCGCTGGCCGCTACCGGGTGGACTCGGCAAGCATCGAACCCAATGACCTGACGTCCTTTCGCGTCCACCGATTCGTCGAACTGGCCTGACCCAATGTTGTAAGGGTCCCGGGGCGTCGCTGCTGAGGGTCACTGAAGCAGGATCTCTTGCGTAGGAGTTCGAATCCGGCTCGCCCGTAGAGCTGCCTTTTGATCTTCTTGAGGCGGTTCACGGCGCCTTCGATGCTGCCGGAACTCCAGTCCAAGGTGAGGCCGGCTGTCACTGCGTCGAGGTCCCGGAGCAGGTGGAGTGCGAAGCCGGTGAGGCCGGGTAGCTGGCTGGCGTCGACTGCGTCGATCCAGGCAGGGAGCGTGGCGCCGAGGCGGCCGGTGAGTATCTCGCCGAAGTCGCGGATGTGTCCGGGGCCGTGTCCAGTTCGGGGCAGCGTGCCAGGACATCCTTCAGGCCGGCGCGGTCGTCCTCGCTCAGCGTGGCGGGGTGTCGGGTGAGCCAGCCCGTCACCTGGCGCACCCGCGGAGGCCGGGGCGGTGTGCCGACCGGAGTCCCGCGGAGGGTGGCGATGTGGGCGCGCACCATCTGGTAAGTGACGGGCGCGTTGGCGGCAACGAGTTCGCTGTGGAGGCGGGTGACGCTGGTGCATCCCGCGGCGAATCGGCGATCCAGGTAGGGCTTGTAGGGGTCCAGCCTGCTTGGCCGGGGCCGGTTCTCGCGGATGGTTTCCTGCCAGCGTGTGGCGTTCGCGTAGCGGAGCACAGTGTTGAGACCCCAGCCCAGGTGCCGGGCAATCGCCCGGCGTGAGTGACCTTGGGCAAGAAGCTCGTGGACCAGGGCATGTGCCGCCTTCTTCCGCTCGGCCCGCCGGCCGGCGGGCACCGGGTCGTCCTGGGACCGACCGGAAGCCAGTCGGGTGGCCTCCGGCAGCATGCCGCTGGACGACGGGTTGCGCAGGCAGTCTCGGTGGGCGGCGACGCAGGTCTCCACGGCTCGGCCGAGGCCCTGCCACAGATGGAACCGGTCGGCGACCTGTAGGGCGCCGGGGGCACCGCGCCGGGCGCCCTCGGCGTAGGCGCCCGCCCGGTCCCGGCAGATGATCTCCACGCCGGGGTGGCGGATCAGCCAGGCGGCCAGTGGCCCGGCTTCACGGGTCGGGAGTACATCGACCACGCGATGGTCTTCGACGCTGATCAAGACGGTGGAGTAGGTCTGGCCGCGGCGGATCGCGAAGTCGTCCACGCCCAGCACACGCGGCGTGCTGAACAGTGGATCGGGGCAATGCCATGACCCTGCGTAACAAGGTCATCCGTCCCGTGCCGAAGCCGAGCTGGGCGGCCAGCCGGGCGCCGGCCCGCCCGGCCAGCGCGAGCCCCACTCGCTCCAGGGCGTGGTTGAGCCGCCCGGTGAACCGTGCATGCGGGGCAGCCAGCCGCGAGAACGGCTCGGCAAACGTCCGGCGCGGGCAGTCCGCCGACGCGCAGATGAAGCGCCGGACCGTCAGTCGGATCACAAAGCCCTGATCAGCGAGCGGTAGGTCCTTCAGCCTCCGCTGATATCGGTCGTGGACCCGGTCCGAGAAGCGGCCACAGTCCGGACATCCAGAGCCAGCGCTCGGCCACTCGCCACCACCTCGACCGTGCCGAACGCGGCCGTCACCGCCTCGACATCCACATCGTCGATCCCGTCGAACACCAGAGAGTCCCAGAACGGTGCATCGGTCTGCATGACCAGCACCATCACCGTCCACAACCGACCGCAGCAGTGCTCGGCAGACACCTGAGGGAGCGTCAATTCTGTCCGTGGGACGACAAGGCGTACGCCGTCTCACACGAACCCGTCTCCTCACAATCGAACATCGAGGTAACGCTCCGCGACGACTCCCCAAGATCTGTGCCAGAACCCACTTTTGGGAGAGTTCCCCATGATCATCCGCCTGCGACGGCCCTTCCGGGTCATCGCCCTGGCCACGGCGCTGCTCTGCGGCTTGGCCGCCGTTCCCCTGATGGCCACCGCTGCGAGCGCGGCGAGCCCTGTCTGCATCAGCGGCACGATCCAGTACGACTACCAGTCCGCCGAGGACGGTACGGCCAAGCCCATTCGTACCAAGCCGCTCCGGAAAGCCCGCGTCGAACTGATCGGTGCCGAGAAGAGCACTGACACGCCGCATGGGCTCAACGTTGTGGGCCTGACGGACACCAGCGGCAACTACAACCTCTGCTACACACCCACCACGACCACCTCGCTGGGCAGCGTGTCGGTGAAGGTCTGGGCCTACAACAACCTGTGGCGGGTCGTCGACGAGAGCGCCAACAAGTACGCCTTTTCAGACGGCTGCGATCTCCAAAGTCACCGGCAACAGGAACCTCGGTGTCGTCAAGCCGGCCACGTCCAGCTCACGCCCCTTCCACATCTTCGACACGCTTTTCACGCTGTGGACGAACCGCGCCAACCCGACGAGCGAGTGCTGGTCCGCCCAGGAGAGCGACAGCAGCGCCTGCAGCCCGCTCATGGTGTACTGGGGCGAATCCACCAGCCCCAGCGCGTCCTACGACGGCTACGACAACAGGATGTATGTCTACGGTGCCGCGGCGGACACCGAGCACGCCATCCTGCACGAGGGAGGCCACTTCCTCATGAACCGCCTCTACGGCGGGCAATCCCCGCTCGTCCAGAACTGCCGGCAGCATTTCGTTCCGTGGGTCAGCTCCGAGACCTGCGCCTGGTCGGAGGGGTTCGCCGACGCCGTGGCCGCCTACCTGCTGGGCGATTCCCGCTACGTCCACCCCGACGGCACGAGCGAGGGCTTCGCCTACGGCGCCTCGTGGCAGGTCGGCGACCAGGTGCAGGGCAACGTCGGCGGCTCCCTGCTCGACCTGTGGCGGGGCGTGGACAACGGCATGGCCAAGACCCTCACCGCCCTCACGACGCAGAGGCCGGACACCTTCTCCGCCTACTTCAACACCGTGCGCCCCAGCGCGAACCCGCCGCTGTCCACCAGTGCGGACGCGCTGAGCAAGCTGGCACCGCACACCATCGACTACGGGCCCGCCCTCGCTGGCAACGGCGCGTACTACAGCCTCACCGACGGCGGCGGCCTGGCAGTCGACCTCACCAACTCCTGCGCAGCCGGCTCCACCGTCATCGTCGCCGCCCGGGACACCAGCCGCGGCTCGCAGCGCTGGAAGTTCGACGCGAACCCGGACGGCACCGTGCGGATCACCAACGGCTGCGCCCAGCCCCTGACCCTCACCGCCGGCACCGACGTGGGCAACCCTGTCACCGCCCAGGCGTTCGGTTCCGCCAACGCCTACCAGAAGTGGACCGTCGCCAAGGCCAACGGCACGCTCAAACTCACCAACCCGCAGACCGGATTCGTCCTCGACATCAACGGCAAGACCATCTCCGCGGGCACGGCGGTGACCACCGTGTGGTCAGGCAGCGCGAATTCCCAGTCCTGGGCCGCACTTCCCTAACCCGCTCCACACCTGGTACCCCGTCCACCACCTGGCGGGGCACCAGGCATTGCGGCCCTGCGGCCCGGGGCTCCATGGAGAACGAAGCCGCAATGGAGGGAATGTAAAAGGAACGGTGTGCCGCAGCGCCACGGGCTGTTCGAGATAGGGACAGAACCGGGGTCCCGGCTTGTACACCGCGCGCGGTCAGCCAAGGTGCTGCAGGAAGAAGGTGGCCGCCTCCCTGCCAACCCGCACGCGGACGGTCGGGTCAGCAGGATCCGGCGCGAAGAAGTCGTCGTGGCGAACGTGGGGGCCGGCCGATCGGCCATTCGCCGTGGGAATATGCTCCAGGTACGGCCTGGTATCGACTTCATAGGGGTTGACCGAGTCCGCCCCTCCCCAGCGGATCTCCACCGGCACCTGCACGGTTGCCAGACTCTCCGGGGTCACGAAACCGCCGACGCCTGGGGCCACCTGGAAGACCGCTCGCATCCGGGAATCCAAGAGGTCTGCTCCAGCGCCTTCCAGCACAAGCCGCGACGACTCGTCTTCCGGATATTTCTTCCGCAGCGCCTCCACTACGCCGGGGAATTCGGGAATGTCAGGCAAGGGCAGCGCCCCCGACAGCACGGCCCACGCAATCTGCGGGTCGACGCGGGCCCCGGCAAGTGCCGCCGCCGTATAGCCGCCGAGGGAGAATCCCGCTGCGCCGACCGGACCGAGAGGCTGTTCCCGAGCGAGCGCATCGAGGGCGAAGGAGACGTCCCGGGGCCGTTCCCACACGTGGAGAAAACCCTCAGGCTCGTAACCGTCGACAAAGTTGTTGCCGTGGTGGTCAAGGGCCATCACCCGGAATCCCGCCTCACGCAGCGGACGCACCAGCCACTCCATGTCTCCGCCCGAGCCCCCGGTGCCGTGCGAGACGACGACCAGCGGGGCGGGTGCGGTCAGGGGATGCTCCGGCTCCCATAGGTAGAGACGGACGGGACGCGGATGAGCCGGATCCCGCAGATCATGGCGGGACTCGTCGTACAGAACGCGTATCAGCGGATGTTCCCGTACAGAGATCGTCATGGCGACATCGTAGAGAGACGGCCAGGCCCTGATACCACTGGCCGACCCGCACCCTGGCGTCGTGCAAGTACGAAGACGAAGAACGAGTTGAGGGTGAACCGCTGGGCCGGGCGGCCGTAGCAGCGGTTTTGTACGAGTACCGCGCCATCGGCCGTGGGCGAGTTCCGGATGTCCAGGCGCTTCCCGGAGTGGGCCACCGTGACGGTGGAGATGCCTCGAAAGGGAGCGGCCTGGGGCTGGCCCGCGAGCGTGTCTGCGCTGTCAGATGCGGAAGCGGCCCGGCTTTCGGCCCTGGACCGCCCATGCGCGGGCGGTGAGCTTGTCGTTGAAGCTCCGCGATCGAACGAACCTCGAACTTGATCAGCGGCGCTTGACGGAACTCTTGATCGACTGATGTGGGGAGTCCGTGAGGTGGATGCTTGGTGCAAACGCATTCGCCGCAACGAAGGAAGCACTTGTGACGATCCGAGTCCTGATTGTTGATGATCAGTCCCTCATCCGTTCCGGACTGCGCTCGGCCCTCGAAGCCGTCTACGGGATCGAGGTCGTCGCCGAGGCCGCCGGTGGCGCGGAAGCAGTGAGCGCCACCCGGGAACACCGGCCCGACGTCGTCGTCATGGACCTCCACATGCCGCACATCGGCGGGGTAGAGGCCACTTTTCAACTGATGCGCCTTGAGGACGCCCCGCGAGTGCTGGTTCTGACCACCTTCAACACCGACGACCTGGTGATCGAGGCCCTGAACGCGGGGGCCGCCGGATTCCTACTGAAGGACATCAGGTCCGATGAGCTGACAGCCGCGGTGCGGACGGCTGCGGACGGTGGCACCGTGCTGTTGCCCGAGATCATGACGAAGCTGGTCAGCCGGGCGCAGGCGAGGACGCCGGCCGGGTCCAACGGCTGGCGAGAGAAGATCGATTCGCTGACGGACAGCGAACGCGAGGTCCTAGATCTCATCGCTGCCGGGTATACCAACCAGAAGATCGCCGAAGTGCTCCATCTGTCTCTCGCCAGTGTCAAGACGCACGTGTCTCGTATGCTCGCCCGCCTCGGTCTCGACAACCGCACACAGGCCGCAGTTCTCGCTTACGAGGCCGGTCTGGTCGGCTCAGACCAGACCGGTGGCCGCTAGGGCCTGTGTGAGGTTGTGATCAGTCGGCGGGTTTGAGGAGGTCGTCGATCCAGATTATTGCGGCGCGGAGGTGGAGGCCGGCGAGGTAGCTTTCGGGTGACTTGTCGTAGCGGGTGGCGATGCCTCGCCGGGCTTTCAGCTTGTTGATCAGGCGTTCGACGGTGTTCCGCTCCTTGTAGAGGCCGGTGTCGTGGCTGACGGGCCGGCCGCCTCGTGCGCCCTTCTTCTTGCGGTTGACGGCCTGGTCCCGTTTCTCCGGGATGACTGCTTTGATTCCGCGTTTGCGCAGGTAGGCGCGATTGCCGCGCGATGAGTAGGCCTTGTCCGCGGCGACCGCTGCGGGTCTGGTGCGGGGCCGGCCGACCGGCAGCCGGACCCGCACCCGTGTCCCGGCGAGACGGTGCGCCGGGCCGCTGCCGCGTGAAGCGCGAGGTGTTCGTGAGAGCGAGCACCGGGGCCTGGGGTGGACGTCAGCGCCAGTGCGCGGCCCATGCGCGGGCGGCTGTGATCGTGTCGTCGAGCTCGGTCATGCCATGCTCGCGCCAGTCCTCCCAGGAACGCGCCTCCGCCTCCGTGAGAACTCGCACCCCATCGCGAGGAGCCGTGGCGAACGCGGGGATGGTCTGGGCCCAGCGCGCCGCGTCTTCGACGCTCTGCTTGCCGTCGAGCACCAGGCGGAATCCCCAAAGTGCGGCGTCGATCCATGCGGGGCCGCGCATGGCCCATGCCCAGTCGATCATCCACACCCGGCCGTTGCGCTCGACCATGAAGTTGGTGGCGGCCGGATCCGAATGCACCAGCCGGTCCCCCGTCAGGAGGCCTTCGTGGGTGGGGTCGCAGTACTCCCCCCACCGGTCCCACGGCGTCAGCCGCACCCCGTCAGGCGCGGGCAGCAGGCTTAGCTCGCGCAGGGCCGCGGCGACCGGCTCCAGATGGTCACCGTCCTCGCCGAAGTACGCCCATGCAGACGCGTGGGCGCCCTCGAAGCAGAGCAGCAGCCACCCGCCGGCCTCTTCCTGCCACAGCAGCTTGGGGGCGACGGCGGGAACGAACGGGGCGACAGCTGCTTCGGCCCGCAGCTCACCGATCCGGGGGTGGTCCAGCGGCAGGCCCTTGACGAACACCATCTCCGGGCCGGACTCCGGCCAGAACAGCGACGCGAGCGCGGAACTGGTCCCCGACTCCACCTCCGCTCTCGGGCAGTCCTCCCCCACCCGGGCCGCGATCGCCTGCCGGGTTTCGTCGGGAAGCTCCTCGAACGGGAGCCGGTCAACGCGCATGACCGGTCAGCCTCCTGTCCGGGGCTGCTGCGGATTGTTCGGCGGGAACGGCGGGTTCTTGTCCGGACGGGTCGGCGGATCAGTCGACGGACGCCCCGGCGGCGGCTTAGACGTCGGCCCGGGAGAAGACGGACGCCGATCAAGCAGAGGAACGGTCATGGCGCGAAACTACCCGCCACCTTCCCACCGCCACCCAGCATCGGCGACATTGGCCATAACGCGCCGCCACCCCCGGGCCACGGACTCCCCAGCTAGCTGGCGTAACCCTCCCGAGGCAACTGTGCCGCGGTCTTGCGACAGCCGGCCCGCGCCGGGGAACTGGGACACCCGTCCTCCGGCAGACATGCAAAGAGTCCCGCCGTCCCTCTACAACGGGACGGCGGGACTCGGTGGAGCGCTGGGCAGGCCTTGCACCTGCATCCCCCCACGGGAAGTGGGGTGTCTTTCCTTGGACCACCAACGCGCGTCAGCACGCCCCGTTCCGGGAGGCTAGCTGAAGACCAATACTACGCCATGGTCTTCTCTGTGCCCACCGACCCGCGCTGCGTGGTGGGTCACGGCAGGACGGAGGCCAGCGCGGCGGTCACGGCGGCTAGGAGTGTGGGTCAGTAAACAAGAAGGCGTGGCTGCCCGTCAGCCGCGATGCGACAATCCGTCCGCATCTTGATCCAGATCCGCGTCCCGGAGGTTCGCGTGGACATCGCCTCGCTGCTGCCGATGACCACGGCCCGGTTGTCGTTGCGTCTGTTCACTCCCGGCGACGCCGACGATCTGTACGCCTACCAGAGCCTGCCCAGCGTGGCGCGCTACCTGTACCGGCCGGCACACACGCGGGCGCAGCGAGCAGGTTGCGGCCGAGCGCGCGGCGTACTCGGTCTGGTACGCGGACGGGGACAAGCTGGCGCTTGCCGTGTGCCGACGCGATGAGCCCGGCCTCCTCGGCGAGGTGACGCTCACCCTGGCCGATGCCCGCGCTGCCCAGGCCGAGATAGGCTGGACTGTCGACCCACGTCACCAGGGGCAGGGCTATGCGACCGAGGCGGCCCTGGCGCTGGCCCGGTTCGCCTTCGACAGGCTGGGCGTGCACCGGCTCTACGCACGGCTGGATGTGTTGAACACCGGGTCCGTGCGGGTCTGCGAGCGCCTCGGGATGCGTCGGGAGGCGCACCTGGTCGAGAACGACCTCGACGGGGACCGCTGGGGAAGCGAGTACATCTACGCGGCGCTGGCCGCCGAGATCGGCGGCCGATGCGGCAGTTGAGCCCGACGCGCCGCCCCCTGTCCGTGCGGGCACTGGCACAATGCGAGCCATGGACGAGATGCAGCTGCCCCACTCGGGCTGGAGGAACGGTGAGGTCCCCGTCACGCACGCCCCGGACGGTGCGGCCACGGTGGCCGAGACCAAGGGCGGGGTCCTCGGCGGCTTCTACGTCTAGGGCGTGATCGACACTCCCGAACGGCTCGAGCAGGGCAGCATGCTCACGGCGTTCAGCATCGGTAGCGGCCGGGCGCGGGTCATCGTGCCGAGGGAGTACACGCACCTCAGGGTGAGGCCGGGCCGTGGTGGCCGGTTCCCCCCGCTGGAAGTTCGGGTTCCGCGGCTCCGGCTCGCTCGCCGAGCTGGGGAACGCAGCCGAGGGCAAGGGCGAGGACGTCCTCCGCTACACCGGCGGGCGCACCACGGTGCGGTTGGAGCTGAAGGAGGCCGGGCGCGTGACCCTCCGGCTCCGGTCGTTCAGCGGTGATTACGAGGCAGAACTGATCACCTGCGACGGGCCCTTCCGCGGCACCGTCGACCTGCCCGGCCCCGGCCTGATCGAGGTGGACAGCCGGGTCCCCCGGACGATCACCGTCTGAGTGGCGCGCGGTCACCGGTGCTGCCACCACCAGATAAGCGCCGTGGTCATGGCGGTTCCGACCGCGGTCGCGGACCCCTTGACGACGGCGAACAGCACCGACCATCCGGCCCGCCGGACCTCCGCCTTGCCGAGCTTCTTCATCGACCTCACCTCTCCTCTTCGGTGCTCCCATCCTGGGCAGCGGTGAGGCGGGAAGGACGATTGCGGACATCATCGGATTCGCACCCGACAGAACCGAGCGAGCTGGCAAGCTGTCAGACAGTCTCGGACACCTGAGGGGGCGCTGATGGCGAGGTTGCGACGTCCGGAGCTGCCGGTCGGCCCGCACAGCGAGTTCAACACCGCACTGCACGAGCTGCACCATCGGGCGGGCTGGCCTTCGGTCCGGGTCATGATGGACGAGGTCGGGATCGGTGAGGCCGGGCGCAGCAGGATCTACGACGCCTTCAGCAGCGTACGGCTGCCGACCTGGGGCCTGGTGGAGCTGATCGCGGAGAGCCTGGCCAAGCGGGTCCCCGGCCGCTCGGCGGACGCGGAGCCGACACTTCTGCATGAGCTATGGCTGGCGGCGAGCGGTGCTCCCGTACCGGAGATCCGGCGTCCGGCCGAATCCGAGTGGTTCGAGGAGGAGTTGGCCTCGATCAGGGCCGTCGTCGATGCGCACGCCCGCGCGCTGCTGCTGGCCGAGCTGGCCTCGCGGATGACCGAGGACGACGAGCGGCGGAGCCTCCAGGCCGAGGCGCTGCGGTCCGTCCGGACGATCCGCAACAACCGGTCCTGCGCCAGGGCGCTGGTCGAACTGTCTTCCGGCCTGGATGCCGATCAACGCGGGCAGGCGTTGACGGACGCGCTGAATTTCGTCCGCAGCATCGGCAAGGAGGAGGAGCGGGTGGAGACGCTGGCGGAGGTGGCCTGCCACCTCGACGGCGAACACCTGCGCCAGGCCCTGGGGATCGCTCGGGCGCTCAGGCACCCGGCTCCCGCCCTGATCGGCCTTGCGAAGAACCTCAAGGACCGCGAGGGCACCAGCCATCGCGCACTGCGCGCCGACGCGATGGCGATCGCCGACGAGGTCAACGACGACGTCGCGCGGTGCCGGGTGTACGAGGCGATCGTTCCCTACCTCGACGGCGACGAGCCGGACGTCGTACTGGAGGCCGTCCGCCACATCGAAAACCCCTTCTCCGCCGCGGGTCTGCTGGCCAGGCTGGCCAGGCAGGGGCTGACCGACGAGCAGCGGGACCGGGCGCTGGCCGCGGCGTACGCGCTGGACAGCCGGAAGGCGCGCTCGGAGGCGTTCGTCGGGCTCGGGCCGTACCTGGGCCCCGACCAGCTGGCGACGGTCATAGCCGACGTCGACAGGATGGTGGGGGACGAGGTGTTCGAGAGCCGGCTGCAGACGCTTCAGGGGCTCGCGAGGCAGCTGCCCTGATCCGGGCTACCGCCAGTCGTCGGTTCCGCCCAGCAGCGCGACCAGCTCCAGGCCGGGATCGTCCGCCTCGGCCGACCACCGGTCGTGGGTCGCCGACCAGAGCGGTGCCAACTGCAGTGGCCACGGCAGCCGGTAGCGGTGGACGAACGGCGGCCGACCGGGGTGGTGGACGACAATTCGCTGTCCCAGCAGGTTGCTCCAGTGGTGGACCTTGGCCTCGGCGGTGACCGCGGTCTCCCGGTCGCCGATCCGCAGCACCCGCCGGCCGTCCACCTCGCGCAGCATCGCGGCCTGTCGGCCGAGCTGCCCCGACCAGAGGACTCCGGCCTCCACCGGGCTCGCAGTCGCCATCCCACCGCTCACTCCGCAGCGCCCCGACAAGGGCGAGTACAAGATCTGCCACCCGACAGACTAGGAGCGTGTCTCGGGAACGGGCAACCCGCCTGCGTCTCGTGATCTTTCGTGCGGGATGATCCCGGTATGCGTGGCGAGGATGGGCTGTTCGAGGTCGAGCCGGTCGAGGTGAAGCGGACGCCGGGTCGTGCGGCAGCGGTGGACAAGACGTTCCGTGCGTTCGACCCGCATCAGGTCCTGCTGCTGCCGCCATCGCTGGACGACTGGCTGCCCGAGAGCCACCTCGCCCGGTTCGTCGCGGACCTGGTCGACGAGGTACTCGACCTTGGACCGGTCCTGGCGGACTACACCGAGAAGCGGGGCTATCCGCCCTACGATCCCGGGCTGATGGTGCGTCTGCTGGTCTACGGCTACACCACCGGCATCCGCTCCTCGCGGGCGATCGAGCGCAAGTGCGCCGACGATGTCGCGTTCCGGTTCCTGGCCGCCGACCAGGCCCCGGACTTCCGCTCGATCGCCCGGTTCCGCCGCCGCCACCTCGACGCCTTGGCCGACCTGTTCAACCAGTCCCTCCACCTCGCGGCCAAGCTCGGCATGGTCAAGATGGGCCGCGTCGCCCTGGACGGCACCAAGCTCGAAGCGAACGCCTCCAAGCACAAGGCGATGAGCTACGGGCGCCTCGTCGACAAGGAAGAGCGGGTAGAGGCCGAGCTCGCCCAACTGGAGGCGAAGGCCGCTGCCCTGCTCCCCGACGCCGAGGCCACCGACGAAGCCGAGGACGCCACCTTCGGCGTCGACGGCAAGGACATGGACCTGCCCGCCGAGCTCGACCGGCGCGAGAAGCGCCTCGCCAGGCTGCAGGCCGCCCGCGCCCAGATCGAGGCCGAGGCCGCCGACAAGGCCCGCCGGCACGCCGAGGACAAGGAACGACGCCGCCAAGACCGCGCCCGCACCAGCGACGAGTAGGCCGTCACCGACGCCGGCGAGGCCGGCGCCGCCAAGGCCCGTCCGAAGCCGAAGGCCCAGGCGAACTTCACCGACCCCGACTCGCGGATCATGAAGAACAGCGACGGTGCCTACATCCAGGCCTACAACGCCCAGGCCGTCGTCGACGAGGCCCACCAGGTCAGCACCGCCGCCGACGTGACCCGCAACGCCTCCGACGCGCTGAACTACACCACGATGCTCGACCAGTCCCACGCGAACACCGGCCGCCACCCCAAGCAGGCCCTCGTCGATGCCGGCTACTGCTCCGAGACCAACCTCGAAGCCGCACGGGACCGTCAACTCGCTTGCGGAACCGACACATTCATGGCCACCGGCCGCCTCGCCCACGACGAGCAGGTCCCACCCGCACCACGCGGACGCATCCCCAAGAACGCGACCCTGAAAGAGCGCATGGCCCGCAAACTGCGGACCAAACCCGGCCGGAAGGCCTACAGCCGCCGCAAGGCCACCGTCGAACCCGTCTTCGGACAGATCATGACCTGCCAGAACGGCCGCCAACTCCTCCTGCGCGGCGAGGACGGCGCCCGCGGCGAGTGGCGCCTGCTCGCCGCCTGCCACAACCTCCGCAAGATCTTCCGCCACGCCGGGACAGCAGGGATCGCCGCCCTGGCCAGCTGACCCAGCCGAACTCCCCGGCCACATCACGAGCCCTGCCCGCCGGACACCCGGCGGGCAGACCCCCTCCAGAGCCCCACACAGGCCCCAACCGGGCCGCCGCGACCGATCCGCCAGTCACGGGAGCGGAGCCGCTTGCTCGTTACTGACCCACACTCCTAGGGTCACCACCGCCCGCCCGCACGCAGGCGGGGTAGCTGGCGCAGTCGAGAAGGGGGGCACCACGGCGCCGCCCGACTGGGCGGCGTCAGGGCAGCAGGCGCGAGCGCACGGGCGGAAATTCTCCGGGACGAGCGGCCACACGAACCTGAGCTTGAAGGGCGTGCAATCGGTGTCGTCGGTGTACAGGTCCTCCAGCCGGTCGAAGTCCTGTTCGTTGTAGGCGGTGGCCCGTGCGCGAGCTTGTTGCTGTCCATTGGGCTGGGTCTTTCGGTGTCTGAAGCCCTGTTCAGGCGTATTTGCCGAGGTCGCTGGCCTTGAGGGCGGCCTGGTCGTTGATGCCGATGACGCAGCCGTCCGGGTCGCGGAAGTAGAACATGCGCTGGCCGGTATGGTCGGTGTCGGTGTCCTTGATGATCTCCGCGTGCCGGGCGATACGGTCGTGGGCTCCGTCGAAGTCGTCCACGCCCAGATAGAACATGCCGGCGAAGCCGATGGGGGTGTCGGCCAGGCTTCAGGTCGGCGTTGCTGTACAGCATCCCGCAGAATCCGCCCTGGTAGAGCAGCATATGGATGTCGTCGCCGGGGCTGGCGGTGCTGGAATCGACGTCGAAGCCGAGCTGCTTGTAGAACACGATGCTGGCCGCGGTGTCCTTGACACAGACCAGGCAGCCCGGTATCGGGCCAGCCCACCGCCCGCTGGCACCACCTCGAACCCGCCGACCAGCCCACCCGCACCTGCCCGCAGTGCACCCCCCACCACACCCACAGAACCACCACCCAGGCATTGGCCTACCACCCCGCACACCAGCGCCTATGCCCACGCCACCACCAATGGGCCACCCCTGCCGCCGACCGTGCGTCGCTGGACACCCATGCACTACCCGAACTCGGCCAGGCTCACCACGCCCACCAACGCCTCACACGCCGGCCCGACGCCACCACCGCCTACCAATGGGCGAGCACGATTTTCGAGGGCGGCGACGAACGAGTACGGCCAGCCGGGGATGAACTGGTCCGAGGAGCGTCCGCTGCGGCCGTAGACGTGGCAGAACAGGCGATCCGCGCTGTGCGGCGCGTCAGGACGGAGCCAGTTGATGACATCGACCGCCAGGACCAGGCGCCTGTCGGGGGCCCGCGGTATCGGCAGACCGGCCAGCACCTGCCGTAACCGGGGGTACGTCCACGTTCCCGTGGTTCAACGCCTCGTACATCGCACCGTGCCCACGCCGGTGCTCGGCCACCAGCGTCAGATCCACCAGCGACGTCACCGGGCCGTCCGCGCACAGCAATGCGTCCACGAGCTCGAACAGCTCGTCCCCGCGCACGGTCAGGCAGTCGCATAGGTCCTCCCGCAAGCGTGACGCTTACGCGAACGCATCCCCGGGACCGGCGTCTGGCAGCAGACGCACCTTCCTGATCGGTGCACCTTGGTCGGAGCACATGATCAGACGAAGGCCGCCCCAGCGTCCCGCGCATGCCCAGCCGGGCTGCCCAGTTCGATACGCCGTTCGAAGTCAGTCAGGCAGCGCCACGGTGAGATCCACCTCGACGAGCTGTCCCGGAAAGCCCAGCTGGGCGACGCCCAAGAGCGTGCTGGCGGTGGTAAACGCCGGACCCAGGGCAGACTCGGTGAGCCGACGCCATGCGGCTCCGAGAATGTCCCTCTCATCGCTCCGCACGTAGATCACTGACCGCACCACATGTTCAGGCTGGGCACTCACCGCTGCCAGGGCAGCGAGCGCGTTCGCGACAACCTGGTCGACCTGCGCCTCGGGGGAACCGGAACCGACGAGGTCACCATTCCGATCAAGCGGGCACTGTCCCGCCAGATAGGCGGTACGGCCTGCCTCCACCACGGTGATGTGGTGATAGCCGGGTGTCTCGTGCAGCTGCTCGGGGTTGATGCGGGTGATCTTCTCAGTCATGTCAGCGAGTCTGACCGGCGTGGTGCCAGCACGCACCGCATTTTCTCCACCGGCAAGCATTCCGCAGTGACGTGAGGTTAAAGAACAAGCTGAGGCTGAACTCGTGGTGTCGTGCCGCTGATCAGGCGGGTCTGATGGTCAGGCCTGTCTCGGCGAGGCAGCCGTCTGTGAGGTGACTGCGGTACTGGATGTGTCATAGGCCGCGTCGGATGCGCTGGTCGAGGTGTTAGGGGGTGCTGAAGGCGACGTCTGGGTCGGGGGACCGACGGTTGGGGGCCGTAATGGTGGGCGGTGGGGTGGGAGGCCGACGGGATGGAGCGTCGGCGCAGGGACGCGACAGTATGGGGGCCTGTCCGCAAACCCGACACCTCCTGACCGGGGAGCCGGCCCGGCGCATAGTCCCGCCGGCAGCGCGTCGGGAGGCGTGTTGAGGCCGCTGGCACGAGCGCCTCGGGTCGTCGGCAGTGAGCCGACGACCCTGGGTCGTGATTGGTCAGTAGCCGCTGCTGCCGTAGACCCGCTGGCCGTTGTACGTGCCGCCCTGGCAGTACCAGTAGCCGCTGCTGTGCTTCACCGGGTAGCCGCCGCCGTACTTGCAGTCCCCCCAGGATACCTGGGGTGCCGCCTCCTCGGCCGCGAAGGACCCGGTGACGCTCATTCCTGCGAAAGCCAGAGTTGCGAGGGCCAGGCCGATCAGTTGTCGAACGCGCATGACTTGCTCCTCTCGGGGTTAGCCCGTTCGGGCCTTCCCAGAATGACTCCGCGGCGTGTCCGTAAGCACGTGCGATTACTCCAATCGGGTGACCCGGGGAGCGGCAGAACGCTCCTGGTCGTCATCGACAAACGCCTCCAGCGCCGAGCAGGCCCGCCCGCTGCTGCCCACCGACGGCGCACCGCTGCCCTGCTCCCCTCCCGCCATACCCTCGACGTCAACGCCCGCCCGCACGACCTGGACATCCTCGACGGGCCCGCCTCCATGGAGCTGCTGCGCCAGGCCCTGCACCAGGCCTGTCGCATCGGCGACAGTCGCATAGATGTCGGCGTACACGAACGTGGCTCTGGCAAGATTTTCGTAGCCGGAGATCATCTCGGTGACACGGTCGGCCGGTTCGCATAGTGGCGGCGGAGGTGGGGGCGATCAGGACGACGCGGTGGCGGGGGAGTGAGACGCCGGCGCGGCCGGCCATCAGGCGTTTCTGTAGCTTGACGTCGGTGATGCGGCCTTCGTTGACCCCGGAGCTGTAAGGGGTGGTGATGCCTTCGGCGACGGCATGCCGGTCCTCGTGCAGGGCTCCGGCGAGGCCGGCGAGAGGCCAGTCCGCTGTTCGCCAGGTCATTCAGCCAGCTTGGCGAGGGTGTGGCCTCCCGGTCGTCGAGCATGGCCGCGAAGCGGCGGACCAGGTCGTGGGTGTGCCTGAGTTCTGGGCAGTGATCGAGGAGCCGGGGCAGGCGGTCCTTGATGTGCAGGTTGCGGCGGTCGGGGTGGGTGGTAATCCATCGGGCGGCTTCCCGCGGGGAGGGTGGTCGCTCGCGCGGCTCGTCGAGGGGCAGGCCTCGTCGCAGTGGTGCGACGGCCATTTTCACGCGCTGGTAGTGGCCGAGGTAACCCTTGGCCTGGAGTTCCTCGTGCAGGATCTTCGCGCTGTGCTCTCCCTCGTCCCAGCGCTGTTGCAGGTAGTCGAGGTAGGGGTCCAGGGTGGAGCGCTTGCGGGGCGGCCGGCGCATCACTTCCTGCCAGGTCCGGGCCAGGGCGTACTTGGCGACGGTGCGGCGGTCCAGGCCGAGTTCCCGGGCCGCGGAGCTGTAGCTCCGGCCGGTGCGGGTCAGGGCCTGCACGGACTCGAACAGCCGGCGGGCATGCTCCCCGGCCCGGGTGTTGGCCGCGGTGTGCTCAGCGGCTTCCTTGACCGGTGCGGGATCTGTCTCGCTGACCGGGGACAGTGCTGCGGGCAGGCAGCCGCGGTGGGCGGAGCGATGTCCTGAACGCGCCGGGACGGGCCCTGCCACAGGTGAAAACGATCGCTGACCTGGACGGCGTCGGGGGCACCGTCGGCAATGCCCTGCCGGTAGGTGAGGGAGCCGTCACGGCAGGCGATCTCGACTCCGGGATGCGCGCGGAGCCATCGGCTGAGCTGTTCGGCATCGCGTCCTTCCCAGAGTGTGAGCGGGAGGCGGGTGGTGGCATCGACCAGGAGGGTGCCGTAGGTGTCGCCGTAGAACGCGAAGTCGACCCCACCCCAGCACCCGGGGTGTGACCAGCGGCGGCAGCGGCATCCGCATCAGCTGGGCGAGCACGGTGCACCGCGAGAGTCCGACGTTCATGACGCGCAGCATCCGGGCCCCGCCCCGGCCCGCCAGCACCACGCCGACTGACTCGACCAGGTGCTGCAGCAGCGGCGTTCGCCGCTGGTAGCGGACGGTCAGCCGAGGGACCTGTTCGGCGAAGGTCACCTTCGGGCAGGACGGGTTCTCGCAGTACAGACGGCGCACGGACAAGTCGATCCGGACGGGCCGGCCGCCGAGCGCCGCATCGGCGAGGTGCCGGACATAGCGGCTGTGGGTCCAGTCGCTCAGGACACCGCACCCGCTGCATCCCGCTGGAACACGGGAGCGGGTACGAGCCTCGATCACCACGACAGGACCGGAAGTATCAGCCGAGAACACCAGTAACCCGGCCAAGTGCGGTAAAAGCTTTGACAGTTCAACAGAACACACTCAAAGGCTGCCCACACCGCAAACCAGGCGACTGTCCGCATCGGGATGATCTCCGGCTACGAAAATCTTGCCAGAGCCAGCTCAGTCGTACGCCGACACGTTGGACGCTGTCCTCGACCAGTCCCACGATCCCGGCCTCCGTGCTGCGTTGTCGCTGAGCACAGGATCGAACGACGGCCCCTCACACATCCGATGAACTGGGTAAATCCCGAGCAAGTTCGAGTTCCGTTCGACGGCAGACCATAAACGACAAGCTCAGAGGTCGTTTTATCCTGCTGTTTCATCCTGGGATGGGATGGTTGATAGGCATTTTTGGGTCGCGCCAGGAGATGGTGTTCTCGCCGGTGAGGCGGCGGGCCATGAGGTCGGTCATGGCGAGGTGGATCATGGCTTCGGAGCGGTGTGGGTGGGTTTCGTAGTCGCGGGCCAGGCGGCGGTGGAGCATGAGCCAGCCGTAGGTCCGCTCGACCGCCCACCGCTTCGGGATGGGAGTGAAGCCCCTG
>NZ_JBITFF010000032.1:0-58192 GCF_044455885.1 Streptomyces sp. NPDC051109 | reverse complement strand
GCTTAGAACCCCACTGCCGAACCTCCCGGTGCGCGCGCCCGCAGCCGACGCCTTCACCGAGGTACTGCTCACTGACTTCACTGCTGGGTACTGCCGACTGCACTCACTACGGGTACTGCCACTGCATCAACTGCGGTACTGCTTGTGGCGGCCCCTGATCACTGCGGGCCACCCGGTCCGGTCACCAGTCCCGTCGCCGTCCTGCAACAAACCTGGCTTCGACACTCCGTCACCGCACCGTCCTGCGCACTGCAACTACGGGTACTGCGGTCTCGCTGCCCGGCAGTTCGTCTCTGCCGGGCCCTTCGATCTCTTCGGGCTACGAGAGAAACCATAACCACGCTGCAGCCCAATGTCTACTCCCGCCGCCATAGATTTTCGGGTGCTCTGTAACGAGAAAATCGCAGCCGACGCGGTTCGCCGGTAGCGGACCAGGGCACAACTGGCGGGCAGGCACATGGCATCGACGGTCACACAGCAGGGAGCACCTGATGGACACGTTGAGCATCGCCGCCCCAGCCGCCCGTTCCGCGGGCGCTGTCGCCGAGGCCCGTGAGGCAGCCCGGGGCTTCCTCGGGGCTCTGCGGCCGGCCGTCGGTCCGGACGCCGCGGACAGCGTGGTCCTGGTCGTCTCCGAACTCGTCACCAACGCCGTGCGCCACGGCGGCGGCACCTACACCCTGCGCCTGACCACCCACCCCGACACCATCGAAGTCGCCGTCCAGGACACGAGCCCCGAGCTGCCCCGCATGCGCACCCCCGACCTTGACGACGGCACCGGGGGGTTCGGCTGGCACATGATCAACGACGTCTCCCTCGCCAGCGACGTCCGGCCCGGGCCCGAAGGCGGCAAGACCGTCCGCGTCCTCCTCCCGCTCTGAGCACCCCGCCCACCGACGCCGACACGGTCGGCGTGGCATGCGCCTTGCCCGGAACCCAGCTGAAGCCGCCCGGACGGGGGCATCCACCTACCCACGGCCGCCGCCGGGCCGGGCGGCAGCCCCAGGCGGTGAAACGGAGACGGTGACGGGCTCGTTGCCCTGCGGCAGGCCGCTGCCTCGGTGATCACGCAGGAAACGGTGACCTCCACCGGATGGACCGAGTCCGGGGCCGAGTTCGCCCATCGCTGCGAAGATCGGGGCCTTGTCGACCAGCGACCACCGTCGCCCAGGACGCTCGGACTCGGCGTGATGCGGCTCGGTGGGGTTCGGTATCCGGCGCACCGGCCGGCTTCCTTGCCCCAGGCGGGCTGCCTCCGGTGCCGGTCCGCCTTCTCTCCCGCTGGAAGAGATGCCCGAAGCCCGCGCAGGGGCCGCGAGGCTACGGCTCGTTGTCCCCCCGCAACAGCGGTGCTGCATCAGGTACGTGCGACGCGGCGGGGCGAGCCAGTGCGCTGGGCCACCAGGCGCGGGGGCCGATGTCAATGACGAGGGCCGGTACCAGCAGTGAGCGCACGACGAGAGTGTCGAGCAGGACGCCGAAGGCGACGATGAAGGCGATCTGGACGAGGAAGGCCAGGGGGATCACCATCAATGCGGCGAAGGTCGCGGCGAGGACGACGCCGGCGGAGGTGATGACGCCTCCCGTGGTGGTGAGCCCGCGCAGGACGCCCTGGCGCGTGCCGTGGGTGAGGGCTTCCTCGCGGACGCGGGACATGAGGAAGATGTTGTAGTCGACGCCGAGGGCGACGCGGAACACGAAGCCGTAGAGCGGTACGGAGGCGTCCGTGCCGGTGAAGCCCAGCAGGTATTCGAAGACGAGGGCGGACACCCCCAGCGTCGCAAGGAAGTTGAGGGCGACCGTCGCGACGAGCAGGACGGGCACGAGTACGGAGCGCAGGAGTGCGATCAGGATCAGCAGGATGATGCCGAGGACGATCGGGACGATGACGGTGCGGTCGCGGGCCGCGGTCTGCTGGGTGTCGTACTGCTGAGCGGTATAGCCGCCGACCAGGGCTTCGGCGCCGGGGAGTGCGTGCACCTCGTCGCGCAGCCGCTGGATCGCCTCCTTTGCGGCGTCGCTGTCGGCTGCGGCGTCGAGCGTGGCGTCCAGGCGCACCCGGCCGTCCACGACGAGCGGATCCCCGGTTCCCGGTCGGCCGGTTGCGGTGACCGGGGTGACGGTTGCGACGCCGTCCGTGGATTCGGCGGCCGCTCGTACTTCAGCGGCTCTGCCGGCATTGGTGATGATCACGGCCGGGTTGCCTGATCCACCGGGGAAATGCCGGGCCAGGGTCTGCTGGGCACTGACCGAGGGGGCTTCGTTGACGAAGATCTCGTCCAGTGGCACTCCCTTGGACGACAGTGTGGACGAGAACCCTGCAAGTACCGCGAGCAGGAGCGCGGTGGACATCCACACCCACCGTGGTGCCCCCGGCGAACGCATCGGCCAGGTCCGCCTGGCTGGCCGCGGGGCCGGCGATCTGGACGGTGGTCCCCGTTACCTGCTGAGCGGCCTGCCGCACCTCCTGCAGGACCGCCGGCATCTCCTCGCCCAGGTTGGTGGCCAGCGGCACGACGGCCTGGAGCGCTTGGCCGTCGGCGGAAAGGAGGGCCGGGGAGGGCGGAGCGGCGATGCCGGGTTTGCCGACGAGAGCGGTCACCGCTCGGGTGGCGGCCTCATGCTGTTCGGCGGTGACCGGGTTGCCGTTCGCCGTCCAGACGATGACGGCGGGGATGGACGGCGACGTTTCGAACGCCTTGCGGGCTTCGAGGGCCTGCGTGGACTCGGCGTTGCGCGGCAGGAACGCCGCCTGGTCGTTGGTGGCGACCTCGCCCAGCTTCCCCGCGTACGGTCCCAGCGTCCCGCCGATGCCGAGCCACACGATCAGCAGCGCGAGCGGCGCGATCCAGCGGGCCCAGCGCGGTGTCTTCTTCAACGTGAGCCCCTTGCCCGAGAGATTAAGTCATTCATAAAGAATGTAAATCATCGAGAGACTATATGCTGTGGTCATGCGCGACACCGACAGCCCCTCGTCTTCACTTCCGGCCGACGACCCGATCGGGTTGCAGTCGTTCGCTGTCTTGCTGCGCCGGATGAACGCAGAGTTCAACCGCATCGCGCAGGAGTTCGCCCACGCCCAGGGCCTCCACCTCACGGACGTCCAGGCGCTCATCGCCGTGCTGGACGCAGACGACGCCGAAGAGGCCGGCCCCATGACCCCGGGCCGGCTCCGCAAACAGATGAACCTCACCTCCGGCGCCATGACCGCATGCCTGGACCGACTGGAGAAGACCGGCCACATCCGCCGTGTCCGGGCCGCCGACGACCGCCGGGTGGTCCACCTGCACTACGCCCAGGCAGCCAAACAGGTCGCCCGGGACTACTTTCGCCCCCTGGCCCAAGGCACCGACGCCGCCCGCGCACGCTTCAGTGACGACGAACTCCACGTGGTGGTGCGCTTCCTCGCCGAGATGAACCATCAGCTCACCCTCGTAAGGCGGTGAGCCCCCGCCCGTCTGCCCGAGGCAAACGAGCCCCCTGGGACACGTCCGCCCCGACAGGGGACCGCCAAGGGCAGGGAAGACGGGCTGCGGCCGCGGGCGCGGAGTAAAGGCACACGGTTCGCGCTCGCCATCGCTGGCTGTCGGAGGCGACGGGGAGGCGCCGCAAGGAGTTGCGGTCCTTGCCGTCGCAGCACGTCGATCCCTGCGAGGAGCGGCATGACGAGCCAGCGGGGGACGCCACCTCCGGCTCCCCGCGCACCTGCACTTCGGAACGCTGTCGGCCGGCGAGGTGGTGCTCCACGCAAGCCGGCACGGGGGCGCGGGTGCGGCCGCGTTCATCCGCCGGGTGTGCTGGTGTGACGCCGCCATGCGCCGGCTCGCCCTTGAGGGGTGGAGCCAGAGCCGGGCCGGCTCATCGTCGCCTCGTTCCCCACCAGGACCCTCTGCATCGAATGGCGTGAGGGCGCCCGCCACTTCCCGAGCCCGCTGGTGGACGGCGATGCGGCCAACAACCGGCTGCACTGGCATGGCGTGGCCGATGCCGGCACGGACATCCGCCCGAACCGGATCCTCGACCGGGCGCTTCGGGCCGGCGCCTCGCCTGACCGTCCGGATTCAATGCAGAAACGCTGCAAGTTGATCAGACCGCTCCGGCCCGATGACCCTGATCGCATCGCGTCCGCCGGATTGCGGAGGTTGTCGTCCTCCCGCGCCGGCTCTCCCCTCCGGCGGACGCGATCTACCTGGCGAGGCGAAGGAGGAGGCGTCATGAGTGCACCACTGACGCGAGGCGGCAACGTCGGCCGACCGGCAGGAGCCTGGCCACGGCTCGCCGACGATCCGGTCTCGGACGCGGAGATCGCCTCGCTGCTCGTCCGCGGCGATGAGCGGTGGCTGTCGCTGGCATACCGGCGGTGGAGCCGTCTCGTTCACGCGTACGCCCGGCGCGCCCTGGGCGACGCGCTCGAGGCGGAGGATGTCGCCCAGCAGGTGTTCGTCGCCGCATGGCGAGGGCGAGCCGGGTTCCGCCCTGATCGCGGCACGCTGCTGGCGTGGCTCATGGGCATCACCCGGCTCAAGACGGTGGATGCCCTGAGCGCGCGAACCCGGCGCCTGGAGCTCGTGGCCGCGGCGGGCAGGCATCGCCGCGATGAGACGGTCGGGGGACCCGAGCAGGTGATCGACCGGATCGTGATCACCAGGGAACTCGCCCGGCTGCCGCAGGTCCAGCGCGACGTTCTGGCCCTTGCCTACTTCGCCGATCTCACCCAGGCACAGATCGCCGACCGCACCGGCATGCCACTCGGCAGCGTCAAGAGCCACGCCCGGCGGGGCATGCGACGGCTCCGCCTCCGCGTGGGCGCAGACGCCGTGGAAGCCGGGCGCTGACAAGCGCACCCATTCAGCGGGGCGCCGCACCACATCACCAGATGAGATCCGGGCCGTGGAAACAGCGTTTCCCAGGTCCAAGACACCAGGGTGGACGGAATGGACCGAAGAAGCATCGCGGTGGTGGGGGCAGGCGTGTCCGGACTCACGGCCGCGCACATCTTGTCCCGGAGCCAGGACGTGGTCCTCTACGAGGCGGATGACCGGCTCGGCGGCCACGCGCACACCCACGAAGTCCCGACCAGGGGTGGCGGAACGGTCAGCGTGGACACCGGTTTCATCGTCCACAACGACCGCACCTATCCCCACCTGAACCGCCTCTTTCGTGAGCTGGGCGTGACCACCCAGGACTCCGAGATGAGCATGTCGGTGCGGTGCGACGGCTGCGGCCTTGAGTACGCCGGCGCCCGAGGCCCGCTGGGGCTCCTGGGCGGAGCCAACCTGCTCCGCGGACGCCACCTGCTGATGCTCGCCGACGTGCCCCGGTTCCATCGCGCCGCCCGCCGGCTGCTCGCCGCCGAAGACACGGCCTCCACTCTGGGTGGCTTCCTGCGCGAGCACCGCTTCTCGTCCTACTTCGTCAGCCACTTCGCCATCCCCCTGGTTGCGGCCGTCTGGTCCTGCGCGCCGGCCACCACCCTGCAGTACCCTGCCGCGTACCTCTTCCGGTTCCTGGACCACCACGGACTGCTGTCGGTCACGGGGTCCCCGCAGTGGAAGACCGTCACCGGAGGATCCAAGGCCTACGTCGAGCGGGCCGCCAAGTCCCCGGCCCGCGTTCTGGCCTCCACACCGGTCCGCAAGGTCGTGCGCGGAGCCGACCGCGTGCGCCTGTTCACCGAGGACGGAGAGTCGGCCGCGCACGCCGCGGTCGTCATCGCCGTCCACCCCGACCAGGCACTTCGCCTGTTGGCCGACCCTACGGAGCAAGAGCGCCGTGTCCTCGGTGCCTTCGCCTACTCCCGCAATCCGACCGTGCTGCACCGTGACACCTCGCTGCTGCCCCGCTCCGGCCATGCCCGGGCGTCGTGGAACTACTGGCTCCCTTCCTGCTCGGCCCGGCCCGGTTCCGTCCAGGTCAGCTATGACATGAACCGGCTTCAGCGGCTACCCGGCCGGGAGCCGCACATCGTCACGCTCAACCCCGGTACCCGGATCGACGAGAGCACCGTCCTGGCCCGGACGGTCTATGAACACCCGCTCCACACAGCCGAGTCGGTGGCGGCGCAGCGGCTGCTGCCCACCCTCCACACCGGCGTCACCGTCTTCGCGGGCGCCTATCACGGATGGGGTTTCCACGAGGACGGCTGCCGCTCGGGCGCCGAGGCGGCCAGACACCTCGGGGTGACGTGGTGACCTCCGCCCCCGCCCGCCCGGCACCACCACAGGTCCCCGCCCTGTACGCGGTCGAGGTGAGGCACGTGCGGTCCTCGCCCTTCAGGTACGCCCTCGGGCATCGGACGTACATGTGGCTGGTCGACCTGGACGACCTTCCGGTCATGCCCCGCATCCTGCGCCCGCTCGCCCGCTTCGACGCCCGCGACCACTTCACGGGCGACGCGCCCACCCTGCGCGCCGGGGTCGACGCCCACCTCGCCGCCCGGGGAATCCGCGCCGACGGGCGGGTTCTCATGCTGGCCCACGCACGCGTTCTGGGACATGTCTTCAACCCCCTGACCCTGTACTGGTGCCACGACATGTCCGGCAGCCTCGTCTGTGTCGTCGCCGAGGTCCACAACACCTACGGCGAACGCCACTGCTACCTCCTGCACCCTGACGCCCAAGCCCGTGACGAGGTGCCCAAGGACTTCTACGTGTCACCCTTCTTCGGCGTCGAGGGCAGCTACCGGATGAGGCTGCCGCTGCCGGGCGAACGCATCGACTTGACCGTCCAGCTCTGCCAAGCAGACGGTTCGCGCCCTCTGACCGCCACCGTCCGCGGAACGCACCGTCCTGCCGGAACCCGCGCCCTGGTCGCGGCCCTGCTGCGCAACCCGTGGTCCACCGCCGGAGTGTCGCTCGGCATCCGCCTCTACCTCAAAGGCCTCCCCGTCCAGCCGCGGCCCACCCGCCCGGCCCACCCCGTCCAGGAAGACGCGCCGTGACCCTCACCCTTCCTCCCGCTCCCCACGGCGACGCCCGCGCCGGCCGTCACCTGGTGGACGCCACGCGCTGGCCCGAGGTCGCCCGCCTGCCTCGCGCATCGGCCCTGCGCACACACGTCGCCCGCCGGATCGTGGAGCGCGCCTTTCACCGACTGCCATTGCGGGTGCGGATCGCCGGCGTCGGGACGAAGGTTCCGCCGCAGCCCGAGGGAAGTGCGGGCTGCCTGCCGACACTGACTCTGCGCGATCCTGAATCCTTCTACCGGCGGATCGGCGCGGACGGCCTGATCGGCTTCGGCGAGTCCTATATGGCGGGCGAATGGGACAGCGATGACCTGGTCGAGGTGCTGACCGTCCTCGCCAGCCACGTGGACGAACTCGTGCCGCAGGCTCTGCGCCGTTTGCGGGGCGTCTGGGTCCGCCGCCGCCCGGCCTCCGACCTGAACACCGTCGACGGAGCCCGCCGCAATATCCACCGGCACTACGACCTGTCCAACGAGCTCTTCGCCACCTTCCTCGATCCGACCCTCACCTACTCCTCGGCCGTCTTCACCTCTCTTCCGGCCGGCATCGCGGATCTGCCCGCGGCGCAGCATCGCAAGATCGACCGGCTTCTCGACCTCGCGGGCACCGGACCGGGCTCCCACTTCCTGGAGATCGGCACGGGCTGGGGTGAACTCGCCATCCGCGCCGCCGCGCGTGGCGCCCGCGTCCGCACCGTCACCCTCTCCCGGGAGCAACGCGAGTCGGCCCTGAAGCGCATCGCGGATGCCGGGGTCGCAGACCGGGTCAACGTCGAGCTGTGCGACTACCGTCGTGTCGAGGGCAGGTACGACGCCGTCGTGAGCGTCGAGATGATCGAAGCCGTCGGAGCCGCCTACTGGCCCGCCTACTTCGGCGCCCTGCGCAGCCTGCTGGCCCCCGGCGGCCGTGCCGTACTCCAGGCCATCACCATGCCCCACGAGCGGATGCTGAACACCGCCCGCACGCACACCTGGATCAGCAAGTACGTCTTTCCCGGAGGCCTCATCCCCTCCAGGGAGGCCATCGCGGAGCACAGCGCGGCCGCCGGACTGTCCATCGTCCACGACAGCGGCTACGGCGACCACTACGCGGAAACGCTCCGCCTGTGGCGTGAGCGTTTCCTCGACCGGTCCGCCGAGGTGACCGCCCTCGGCTTCGACGATGCTTTCCGAAGGATGTGGGAGCTCTACCTCGCCTATTCCGAGGCCGGCTTCCGCTCCCGCTACCTCGATGTCCGCCAGCTCGTGCTCACCGACGGGACAGCGGCACACGAATCCACGAACGGGCCACTGTCATGAGCTCCGTTGACACGGGAGCCCTCGCCGCCGTCCTCGCCGCATCGGCGGGCACAGCGCTCACCGTCATGCTGGTCACGTTTGCCGTGGGCACGGCCAAAGGGGTGCACCGGATCGTCGACAGCGCCTGGGGCCTGGCCTTTGCCTCCGTCGCCGCCGTCGCCTGGATCCTCTCGGCCGGCCACGGCGACCCTGCACGAAGGACCGTGGTGGCCCTTGCCACCGTCGTCTGGGGGCTGCGCCTCGCGGTACACATCGCACGGCGCGGACGGGGACAGGGAGAGGATCCGCGCTATGCCCGCATGCTCGCCCGGGCACGCGGCAACCAGCACGTGTACGCCCTGCGCAGCATCTACCTTCTCCAGGGCTCCCTCGTCTGGCTGGTCTCCCTGCCCGTCCAGGTCGCCGTTCTGGTCCCCCGGGCCTTGGACACGGCGGCCGCGCTGGGGCTGGCGCTGTGGGCCGCCGGACTGTTCTTCGAGGCGCTCGGCGACCACCAACTCGCCCGCTTCAAGGCCGACCCCGCGAACCGGGGACGCATCATGGACCGCGGCTTGTGGGCCTGGACGCGCCACCCCAACTACTTCGGCGACTTCCTCGTCTGGTGGGGCCTTTACCTGACGGCCTGCGCCACCTGGCAGACCGCGGCCGCGACCCTCGTCTCCCCGCTCTTGATGAGCGCCCTGCTGATCAAGGGCAGCGGCAAGCGCCTGCTCGAAGCGCACATGGCCGACCGCCCCGGGTACGCCGACTACAAGGCCCGCACCAGCGGGTTCTTCCCCCGGCCTCCGCGGCCGCCCAGCCCTGCGGACCGGCCGCGTTGAAGATCAGAAGGTTCACGTGGGCCTCTGGAACGGCATCCGGGCCGACGCCGCCCAGGACGTCGTCTCCGCCCTCGTCCGGTTCCGCGAACGCCACGGCGGCATCCCGGTCAACACAGCGACGTGGAGGCCGGGGCAGCAGGGCCGGGCGTCGTCTCGCCGGCTGCGACGACCGCGTCCGCCTCCGCGTAGAGCGCGGAAATCGCGTTCAGGGCTTCCCGCAGCCCGAGAGGACGCCGCATACCTGCGGTCGCGGCCCGCACCGACCACCCTGGGCCCGCGAGCAGAACCAGAGGAGTCGTCCGTGCTCCCTTGAGGCCGAACGCCGTCGACGCCACCTGGCGTGCCAGAGTGTTGTCCGCTGTCGAGCGGGACTGTGACCACAGCACGACAGCCTTCGGACCGGACCGGCCCACAGCGGCCCGCAGGGCCTCCGCCGGCACCGCCGCGCCGAACATGCGCGTCGGCAGACCTCGTTCGGCCAGTCCGGCGGCAAGTGCCTCCAACGGCAGCGTGTGTTGCTCCCCGGGAAGACAGGCCAGCACCACCGGTGCAACGTGGGCCGAGACCAGGGGCGCGGTCACCGCCGCTCGCCGCAGCACGGTCGAGACATGCCACGACAGCAGGTGTTCCACCTCGACGTACCGATCATCGGTGGACTCCCACTTGCGCCCCACCGCATGCAGTGTCGGCGCCATCACCTCCTCCCACGCGATCAGCAGGCCGTGAGCCTGCATGGTCTGCTGCAACAGGGAATCCATGGCCGGGCTGTCGAGCCGCACGGCTGCACGCGCCAGGCCGCGGCATTCTTGACGCACCTCACCGAGGGGCAGCCCACTACCCGGACCGCCCTGACGTTGCTGCGGGCCGTCCGGCAGCACGACCGCTTCCTGCGCCGCAGGCGGAGGTGGCTGAACACCGACGGCCGGACCGGGCTCACGGCGCAAGGTCGCAGCTGCCCGAGCGGCCTCAGCCGGAGGGATCCCGGACGAGGTGAGTCGGCACATTTCTTCCAGCATCGCCACGTCGCCCGGCATCCACCGCCGGTGCCTGCCACCTTCGCGTACCGCTGGTCCGATTCCGTACCGCTGTTCCCAGGAACGCACCGTAGTCGGTGAGACCCCCAGGCGCCGTGCCACCGCACCAGTCGTGACACCGAGGGACGATTCGGCCATGGCGCCCATTCTACAAACGCGCGATCGATGCGAGTCGGAGAGCGGCACTTCCCCGCCCTGGAGGACATCCGCTTGTGAAGCCGCCGGATCGCAGGACGAGAGAGCACAGAGGCAGTGCATCCGAGGAACGGCAACGACCAGAAGAACTTTAGACGAAAGCGACAATCCTCCGAGGAGGCGACCGTGATCCAGGTTGCGCGCACCATGCTCATTCCATGCCCGATGCATGACGCGGTGGTCTACCTCGCGGACTTCGCGCACACTCAGGAGTGGGATCCCGCCACCGTCTCCTGCGTCCCTCTTGCCCCAGGGGCATCGGGGCCGGGCTCGCGCTGGCGCAACGTCTCCCGCTTCCGCGGGCGCACCCGCGACGTCAACCGTCTCGCGGACGACGTGGCCTCAGCCCTGCCCCGTGTCATGGCTCGCTGAATTCCTGCGCTGCAGGACCGGCGACCGGGCGCAGCGGCCACTCCCCCCGCCGCAGCCCTCCCCCTTCTCGCATCCCCGTACCGTCGTCTGGACCGCGGCGACGTTTCATTGTCGTCATCACCTCACGGCCCAAGAGGTGGATCCTCGACCCGGCGAATCGCGTCTTGTAGAGGACCACAGGCGTGACCTGCCTGTGTTGGTACTGATTGTTGCGAGGAGAACCACCAGTGGCTGGAGCATTCCGATTCGAGATACTCGGCGCGGTACGCGCCTACCGGGGGGACGTCGAGCTGAGGGTGGGGCCGCCGCAGCAGCAGGCGTTACTGTCGCTCCTGCTGCTGCGGAGGAACCAGCCCGTCTCCATGACGCAGATCGTCGGGGCGCTGTGGGGGGACGAGCCGCCCGCCCGCGCCGTGACCACCGTCCGCACGTACGTGTGGCGGCTGCGGAAGCTGCTGGAGCCGGAGGACGCCGCGCCGACCGCCCTGGCACTGGCCGGTGACGGCTACCGGCTGACGGTGCCCGACGGGGCACTGGACCTCTGCCGGGCGGAAGGGCTGGCGGCCGCGGCATCGCGCGCCAACTCCGACGGCCGGACGGCGGAGGGCGCCCGGCTGCTGGCGCAGGCGCTGGAGCTGTGGCAGGCGGAGCCCCTGGCCGGGGTGCCTGGGCCGTTCGCGGAACGGCAGCGGGTCCGCCTGGAGGAGTTGCGGCTGACCTTGTGCGAGGAGCACTTCGAGCTCGCCCTGGCGCTGGGCCGGCACCGCTCGGCCATTCCGGATCTGGTCGAACTGACCGAGGCGCACCCGCTGCGGGAGCGTCCCTACGGCCTGCTGATGCGGGCGCTGCACAAGGCCGGGCGGCAGGCCGATGCCCTGGCGGTGTTCGGGCGGGTGCGGGACCTGCTGATCGAGGAACAGGGCATCGAGCCCGGGCCGGAGCTGACCGAGGTGCACCGTCGGATCCTCGTCGGCGATCCCGTGCAGGCAGGGCCGGAGCCGGTGCCGCCGGTTGCGGCGTCAGCGTCGGAGCCGTCGCCGGGGCCGGGCGTGGTGGGGGCCGGGACCGAGGGCGTGGTGCCCGCCCAGCTGCCGTACGACGCGCCGGACTTCGTCGGACGGCGCGATCAGGTCGACGTCTGGCACGCGCTGCTGACCGAGCCGGTGCGCCGGACGCCGGTCGTGCTGGCCGCCGCGGGGATGGGGGGCGTCGGCAAGACCTGCCTCGCCTTGTACGTCGCCCATCGCGCGCGCTCCCACTACCCGGACGGCCAGCTCCATGCCGATCTGCGGGGCAACGGGCCCGACCCGGCGAAACCGGGTTTCGTCCTGGCCGGGTTCCTGGCGGCCCTGGGGGTGCCGGAGGACCAGGTGCCGGACGGCGTCGAGGACCGGGGCAGGCTCTTCCGGTCGCTGATCGACGGGCGGCGGCTGCTGATCGTCCTGGACAACGCCCGGGACGCCGCCCAGGTCCGCGAACTCATCCCCGGGTCACCCAGTTGCGCCGTCGTCATCACGAGCAGGTCGCCCATGTTCGACCTGCCCTTGACGTCCCAGCTGCTGCTGGAGCCGTTCCGCACCGACGAGGCACTGGAGCTGATCGGGGCGATCATCGGCCGGGAGCGGCTGGCCGCGCAGCGGGAGGAGGCGCTGCGGCTGGTCGAGGCCTGCGGTCATCTGCCCCTCGCGGTGCGGATCGTGGCCGCCCGGCTGTCGGCCCGGCCCTCGTGGCCGGTGGCGACGCTGACCGCGCGCCTGGCGGACGAGCAGCGGCGCATCGCCGAGCTGCGGATCGGCACGCTGGCCATCGACGCCGTCTTCGAACTGGGCTACCAGCAGCTCACCGACGCCCAGGCGAGGGCGTTCCGGTTGGTCTCCCTGGCCGGTGCGGCGGACATCGGGGTGCCGACGGCCGCCGCGGCACTGGGCGTCGACGAATCGACGGCGGAGGACCTGCTGGAGTCGCTGACCGATGCCGCGATGGTGGAGTCGGCCAAGCCCGGCCGCTACGGTTTCCACGACCTGGTGCGGGTCTTCGCCCGGCAGCGTGCCGAGTCGCACGACCCCGCGGAGGCGGCGGAGTCCTTCGGCAGACTGCTGGACTTCCTGCTGGCGACGGCCGCCAGCGCCTTCCCGCACGCGATCCCCGGCGACGCGGTGGCGAACGCGTTCGGTCCGCTGCGCTCGGTCGGGCTGGAGTTCGGCGACGTGCACGCCGCCCGGGCCTGGGTGGTGACCGAGATCGACGGCCTGATGGCGGCCGCGCTGAGCACCGTCGCCCTGCGGCTGCCGGACGCGGCCGGGGACCGGCTCGCCGGTGCGGTCGACCTGATGCTCGCCGTCAGCCCGTTCACCCCCGCCGTCTGGTGCGAGCGGATGGCGCCGGTGGCGCTGGCGCTGACCGAGGCCGCGGAGCTGAACGGCTGCCGGCGGACCATCGGGCGGTCGCGGATGCTGTGCAGCGGCATCGCCCTGCGTGCGGACAGGATCGAGGAGGCGGGGCGGCACGCCGAGCTGTCCGTGGCGGCGGCCCGTGCCGCGGGCGACGTGTACACGCTCCGCCAAGCCCTCAACGACCTGGGGCTGGTCGCCCAGTTCCTCCGCCGCTTCGAGGAGGCGACGGCCTGCTACGACGAGGCGATCGCCCTCGCGCACACCCTGGGCCACCGGTCCGGTGCGGCGGTGACGAGCGTCAACGCGGCGCTGGCCCGGGTGCGCAGCGGGTCTCCCGCGGAGGCGGTTCCCGCTTGTGAGTCCGCGCTGTTGGTCATGGACGAGTTGGAGGACCAGGTCGGGGCGGCGTACGCGTTGTACGTGCTCGGGTTGGCGCTGCACGGGGTGGGCCGCTTCGAGGAGGCGGTGGTGCGCTACGGCGAGGCGCTGGCGGTGTGCCGGGCGGCCGGGCTGCGGGAGCGGGAGGCCCAGGTGCTGTACCGGCTGGCGGAGACGCTGCGGCGGACCGGGCGGGTGCCGGAGGCGGTGGAGCACGCGGCCGCGGCGGTCGAGCGCTGCGAGGAGGCGTGCTCGGAGCGCGACCGGGCGCAGGCTTCGGTGGCGATGGGGCG
This sequence comes from Streptomyces sp. NPDC051109, assembly GCF_044455885.1. NCBI lineage: Bacteria > Bacillati > Actinomycetota > Actinomycetes > Kitasatosporales > Streptomycetaceae > Streptomyces > Streptomyces sp. NPDC051109. The sequence continues at coordinate 44,444 of NZ_JBITFF010000032.1, read as the reverse complement.
GGCGCTTGCGGACCTGGGTGAGACGTACCGGGCCAGGGAGCAGCTGGAGCAGGCCCACGGCGTCTTCACACGGCTCGGGCTGCCCGACGCGGCCGATGTGTCGGAGCTGCTGGCCACCTTGGCCTGACCGGGGTTCCCGTTACGGGGGACGGGGATTCCGGGTGTGGAACAGCCGCCCGGCTCGGGGGTACCCGCGCCGCCGGACGGCCGTCCCTGGAGCGTGGGTCACATGAGGGGTCCCGGCGGCGTGAAGTCCGACCCGGTGTTATTGACGGCGATGGTGCGGCCATCGCCCGCCGCGACGAGGTCGAGGGCGGAACCGGCTCCCGCGAGGCCCAGGACGGCCGCGGCCAGAAGGGTCAGCAGGCCGAGGGCGGGGCGGGCAGTGGGCAGCTTGGACATGGGTGGTCCTCCTTGACGGTCACCACCGGTGGTCCACCGGTGGGTGTGGGGGGGCGTTGCGGTGGTGCCGGCGGGTCGCGTCAGCAGCACAGCGGGATGTCGCCCTCGGGGCGCAGGCTCTGATGCTCGGTCGGCGGGACGTCACGGTCCGCCGTCGAGGCGAGGGCGATGTGGACGGGGCACAGGGCCAGCAGCAGGGCCAGGACCACCGCGCGGGCCGTCAGCCGGGGGGAAGGACTGGTGGCGGCGCCCCGGAGGGTGGGGGCACCGGTGGAGCGGCTGGGGACGTGCGACATGCGGAGCGCTACTTTCGTCGGGGCGTGGACCGGGGAGAGGGAAGCGGAGAGGGTTGCGGCCCGTCCCGGCCTGTCGTGTCCGACGCTAGTCGCCGACGATCAACACAAGATCAGCAACCGATCTATGCCCGGGCCGAACCCTGTTGACCGAGGTCGCCGCTGCCGGAGGCCCCGGTGGATGCGCCGGCGGCGGGCAGCAGGCTGCTGCGCTGGCCGAGGCAGCGCAGGCTCTGCCGGTACGCCCACAAGGCCCGCTCGGTGCGACCGGAGCGCTCCAGCAGCTCCCCGAGGTCGTTCCACGCGGACGCGGCCTGCCGGTCGGCTTCGGAGGCCTCCAGCAGGAGCGCGGCCCGCTCGCAGCCGGCTTCGGCCGCCGCCTCTTCGCCGAGCTGCAGTTGGGCGCCCGCCAGCACCAGAAGGGTCCGGGCCGTCTCCAGCCGGTGCCCGGAGCCCAGCAGCTCCAAGGCCCGGCGGGCGTGCCGCTCCGCCTGGGGGGCGTCGGACTCCAGCAGGCAGGCGCGGGCCAGCGAGGTCTCGCAGTAGGCCATGTCGACGGTGCTGCCGTGGTCGGCGAGGGCCTCCGCGCTCCGTGTCAGCTGCGCCCTGGCCTCCGCGATGTCGCCGGTCTCCGACTGCATGAGCACCGAAGCGTAGGCGTTGCGCAGCCGGGACAGGGCACGGGCGTCGTCACCCTCGGAGTAGATGGCCAGGGCGCGCTCCAACAGGAGCAGGGCGTCGGCGGACTCACCGCTGCGGTGCGCCACCACACCGGCGTTCCAGTACGCGGCGCCCAGGGCCTTGCGGTCACTGACCCCCTCGGCCTCCTCGATGGCGGTCCGGGCCAGCGCGGCGGCCCGGTGCAGATCGCCGCGTTCGCAGTGCAGTCCGACGAGTGTGGCCAGCAGTTCGACACCCAGCACCGTCGGGGTGATCCGGAGTCTGCGGGCCTCCTCCAGGGTGGTGGTGGCCAGGTCGACGGCGTGGGCGAGGTCGCCCATCTCGCGGTGGCAGCGGCACAGCGCCACCGCGACCGCGAGCCGCGGCACCAGTGACTGCCCGTACCCGGCTTGGTCGAGCAGCGCCTGGTAGCGCTCGGCGGCCTCCTCCAGCCGGCCGTCGTGCTCAAGCGCCTGGGCCACGCCGTACTCGGCGGAGAGCCGGACGCCGTCCTTGCCCTGGGCGGCGGCCGCGTCGCGGACCGCGGTGAACGTGTCCAGCGCGGTCTTCGGATCGCCGTTGCGCAAGCTGATCTCCGCGTAGCGCAGATCGGTCTGGAGGGTGTCGGGCCGATCGGTCGCCACCATCTCCAGCAGGTGCTCGGGCGGGCAGCCGAGCCGGGCGGCGATCTGCTCCAGCACCTCCGGGGAGGGGGTCCGCTTGCCGGCCTCCAGCAGCGAGATGTAGCTCGGGGAGAGCTCCGTGCCGGCCAGGTCCATCTGCGACAGGCCCGCCTCCCGGCGCAGTCGGCGGATCCGTGACCCCAGAGCCTGCGATTCCGCCATGGCGGCTTCCCCTTCATTGTGACTGACTGCGGGACAGAACGAGTGAATATACTCGGTCAAGACCGGGCGGTACCAGGTCGGACCCGGTGGTGCGTCAGTCGCCGGCGTGCTGGAGCCGGCCCTCGGGGGCGGGCGGGGGCGCGGCGGTCGGCCCGGTGGTCGGTCCGGTACGGGTCCGGCCGGTGGCGCAGGCTTCAGTCGTGCCGGTCGAACGGGCACGTCCAGTGCGGGGGGACCGCGCGGCCGGAGTACTGCCGTGCCTCGGAGATCTCGCCGTGCTCGGCGAGCATCGGATTCACATCGCCCTGGAGCGCCACTTCCTTGCCGCGTATTTTCGTCTGCATTCCCTGGTGGACGCCGGTGCGCTTGAGTTCGGCGAACTGGCGGTGGGAATTGAAGACCAGGACGGGATGGGCGAAGCGCCGCGAGATGCGCGAGGCGCGGCGGTGCAGGCCGATGACGAAGAAGGGGTGGCCACCGACGCTGATCCCGAACCGGGGGTCGCGCGGGTCGGGCGAGACCTCGTGGGCCCACGGGTGGTCCGCGCGGTCGGCCCGGTGGAGTGCGGTCAGCTGCCGCCAGAGCAGCTCCTCGAACACCTCCTCGTCCGCCGGATCGGACCGCGTGAAGATGGCCGCGAAGGAGTGGAAGCGTCCGGGGCCCGCCAGTGGGCCGGTGACGAACCGTACGAGGTCCGTGCGGAGCCGGTGCAGGTCCTCGCGGTCGCCCAGGGTCCCGTAGACGCCGGTGGCCAGTTCACCGCGCTGGAGTGCGGCGCGGGCGCCGAGGCAGGTGAACGTGTCGGCGCGCAGCCATGCGGTGAAGCGCTCCACGACCTCTTCGGCGTGCCCGGGGTGCTCGCGGCCGGGCGTGTCCCGTTGCGTCATCGCCCGCTCCAGCCGCGGTCGGCGAGCGCCCCCAGGACCGCTTCTCGGCGGCGGCGGCGTTCGTCGCGCAGGGGGCCGTCGTCCGTACGGAGGAACTCCGCGCGTAAGGTGAGCGAAAGGTGCCCCGTGGGCACCTGCCCGCCCTGCAGCAGGTCCTTCACCGCGACGCGCCGGTCCTCGGTGCCGCCGGCCCGGGCGACGACCCGCAGCACCTCACCGGCCGAGACGGCCTCGGGCACGACGACGCTGACGTTGAACGCGGGCGGCGGGAGCGGCTCCGGGATCCGCACGGTGGGCGGGACCGGCGCGGGGCCGCCCAGCAGGTCCAGGTCGAGTTCGGCGCAGCACACCCGCTCCCCCGCGGCGCCGGCGAGGGCCGCGGTCTCCTCGGAGAGGACCCCGGCCCGGCCCACCGCGGTGCCGCGGACGCGGACGGTGAAGGAGGCGCCCGCCGCGAACTCCGCGTGGGGTTCGGGCGTCAGCTCGAATGCCTCGTGGCCGGCCGCGGCGGCCGCCGTCCGCAGGAGGCCGTTCAGGTCGGCGAAGCCCGCGGCCCGCGGCCGGGGTTCGACCAGGGACGGGGGCGCGACGGCTCCGGCGAGGACGGCGGCGAACCGCCAGGACTCGTCCCCGAGCGCGGCGGAGTGCGGGACCTGGCCGACTTCGAAGACGTGGGCCGCTCCGGTCCGGCTCAGCGCTCGGCCCGCGACGACGAGCAGGCCGGGCAGCAGCGAACCGCGCACCCGCATGGCGCGCAGTCCGGCCCGCCCGTGCACGGTGACGGGCTCGGCCGCCGGTGGGGTGCCGACCGCGTGGAGGGGCTCGCCGGAGCGCAGCAGCACGGGGGTGGTGACCTGCTGCAGCCCCCGTCTCAGGGCGGCCGTGGTGAGGCCGCGGCGCAGCAGGCGCCCCCGGTCCGGCCACGGGCCGGCGGCGGAGGGCGGCAGCCGGCGCGGCAGGGTCGGGTAGCCGCGGACCCGGGCGGCCTCCCCCGCCAGCGCGCGGACACCGTCCAGGTCCGGCCGGGCGGCGGGCACCGTGACGTGCAGCGGGCGGCCTTCCTCGGGAGGCGCGACGACCGCTCCGCCGGCAGTCAGGAGGGCGGCCAGCGTCGCGAGGTCGAGGTCCGGGTCGACCAGGCGGCGCAGTTCGCCGGGGTCCGGGCGCAGCACGCGCGGTGCGGGCGCGGACGCGCCGGCCCCTCCGGCCGCCGTGACGGTGCCCCCCGCCCAGTCGGTGACGAGCGCGACGAGGCGGGCCACCGCCCGGTCGCAGGACAGCGGGTCGTGTCCCCGTACGGCTGGCGGCCCGTCAGGGCCGGGGTACGGGCCGGCCCCGGCAGCGGGGTGCGCTGCCGCCGGGTCGAGCCACCAGGCCCACACCAGGGTGTCGCGGCCGTCGGCGGGGACGGCTGCCGCCGGGGTGTCCCGTCCCAGGACGGCCACGGTGCGTTCGCCGGCGCGAAGCAGCAGTCCTCCGGTGGGCGGTCCGGCGGGATCCGCGGGATCGGCGGGATCGGCGGGATCGGCGGAGCCCAGTCGCAGACCGGTGAGGTCGAGTTCCCCGGCGTCGGCGGCGCCGAGGGGCTGCCCCGTCTCGAACCCGACGTACGCCGCCAGGTCGGCCACGGTCCCGGTGAGCGGCACGCCCGCCGCCCGCAGCCGCTCGGCTGCCGCGTCCCGCAGGCGGACCTCGCCCGGGAGCCGGACGACGGCGGCCGCCACCCGGCCGGGGAGGCCGTCCTCCGCCGCCAGGACGAGGCCGTCCGACAGGGGCGCCGACCGCAGGGGTGCCGACCGCCGGCGCCCGGTCGGCCCGGCCGCGTTGCGGGCGCGGACCTCGGCGGCCAGTCCCAGGACGGAGCCGAGGTGGGCGAGCTCGGGCGGCGGCAGGACCTCCACCACGCGATCGGCGTGCAACCCTGCGCGAGCTCCGCTCTCGTGGAGGTGGTCCAGGAGGGCGGCGCGGTCGACGGGGCCTGCGCACTCCTGCTCCAGCCAGGCGAGGGGGATCTTCACGGTCGGTCGGTTCCTTTCTGCGGCGGCCCCGCCGGCAGCCCGGCGCGGTCGAACTGCTCCAGCAGGCGCACGTCGTTGACCAGCAGTTCCCGGATGTCGGTCAGTCCGTGGGTGAGTCTGAGCAGGCGCTCGACGGAGCAGCCGAAGCTCAGTCCCACGACCTCGTGCGGGTCGTAGCCCCCGGCGGTGAGCACCTCGTCGCGCAGCAGGCCGCCGGCGCCGATCTCGATGCGTCCGCGGCCCTCGCACTCGTCGCAGCCCGGGGCGCAGCGGGGGCAGGCCACGTCCACGGCGAACCCGGGTGAGGCGAACGGGTAGTCGCCGCGGCGCACGCGCCACGGATGTCCTTGTCCGAACAGGCCGGACACCAGACGGTCGAATAGCCCCATGAGGTCCGGCAGGCCCGCGCCCGGCTGGACCACCAGTCCGTCGATCTGGGTGAACTGGGAGCCCGAGTAGGGGGAGGAGAGTTCGTTGCGGAAGCAGGTGCCCACGAGCAGGGTGCGCAGCGGCCCGGGGGCGGCCGCCCGCATGGCCTGCGGGCCGCCGGATGTGGCGTGGGTGCGCAGGACCAGGCCGGGGGCCGGGAAGAAGCTCAGCCGGGTCCGGGTCGGGTGGTCTTGCGGGTAGCCGAGCACGTCGAAGTTGTCGTGGGCCGACTCCAGCAGGGGCAGGTCGACGACATCGAAGCCGAGCGGCACGAACAGGTCCCCGATCCGGTCCACGAGGGCCGCCACCGGGTGGGGCCTCCCGGTGTGCGGCCCGGCCGGCGGCAGCCCGGGGTCGCAGCGGGCGCCGGCCACCTCCGGGGTCAGGGCGGCGGGGGCCCGTTCGTCCGGCACGGTGTCAGGCCGCCTTGCGGTAGACGCCGATGTGGTTCTCGGAGTACGTGTCGTAGGGGACGTTGCCCCAGTCGCCCCAGCGCTCGCTGAGTTCGAGTCCGGCGATCCGGGCCATGAGGTCGAGCTCGGAGGGCCACGTGTACCGCAGGAAGGCCGGGTAGAGCTTGATGCCGTCCTCCCGGATCTCGACGTGGTTCTCCTTGATGTGCTGGGTGGCCCGGTCGAAGGTGTCGGCCTCGATGCGGACGTGGTCGAGTCCGACGTCGTACACGTGGGCGCGGCCGTTGAAGCGGAAGCGGGTGGGGTCGGGCACGAAGGTCTCGACGACGAAGAGGCCGCCGGGCTCCAGGTGGGCGGCCACCGATTCGAAGCACTGGATCTGCTCCTCCTGGGTCTGCAACGCGTAGAGCGAGTTGAGCAGCAGGAAGATGAGCGAGTAGCGGCGCTCGGAGGTGAAGTCGGCGATGTTGCCTATGGACACCTCGATCGAGTCGCCGCCGGGCTTGGTGCGCATCACGTCGACGATCTCGGGGGACGCGTCGAGCCCGTCGAGGGGGACGCCGCGCTGCGCGAGCGGGAGGGCGACGCGGCCGGTCCCGATGGCGAGTTCGAGGGCCCGGCCGCCGCCGACGCGCTTGGCGAGGAAGTCGACGGCTCCCTCGGGCTGCGGCCAGTCGATCTCGTCGTACACGCTCTTCCAGCGGGGGCCGTACGTCTCGGGCTTCCAGTCGGTCATGGTGTGGCCTTTCTCGTGGTCCGGGTGGTGCGGTGGGGTCGGGCGGTGGGGTCAGGAACCGAGGACGCGGAGCTCGTGGTGGGCCAGGAGCAGGCGGTCCTCGACCTCGTCGGCGTGCGGGCCGGTGGCCATGACGTAGCCGACGCGCCCGTAGAGGTCCTGCGGAGGGGGCGTCACCGTCTCGCCGCGCGGGCGCAGCTCCCCGATCTCGTGGATCCAGGGGCGGGCGCGCAGCGCGGGGGCTTCGGCGAGGCCGTCGAAGCGCTGGCGGGTGCGGGGGTAGAGGAAGCGGATGCCGGCCGAGCGGTCGCCGCTGGATGCGATCTCCGGCGCGCGGCCCAGGGCGGCGGCGGTGAGCAGGGAGCCCAGGCGGACCCCCCGGGCCAGCTCCACGATGCGGGAGGCGATGTCGCCGCCCGGTCGCGCGTTGAGCTCGATGATGCGCGGTCCCGCCGGGGTCATCTTGACCTCGACGTGGGCCACGGTGCGGTCGATCCCGGCGGCGAGGACGCTGCGGCAGGCGAGGTCGAACCCCTCGGTCATCTCGGCCCGGCCCAGGGTGCCGTGTCCGGTGATGAAGCCGGCCTCGACCGGGTAGGGGTCGTAGGCCCAGATCTTGCGGGCCCAGGAGACGGGGGTGGCCGTGCCGTCCTGGACGAGGCAGTCCACGTCGAATTCGAAACCCTCCAGGAATTCCTCGACGAGGATCCCCTCGCTTTCGAGGCCCATCTTGTCCGCGTGTAGCGCGGCGTCGAAAGCGGCGTCGAACTCGGATTCCTCGTCCACGCGGCGCACGCCGGCGCTGCCGGACAGGCCGCGCGGTTTGACGATCAGCGGGTAGCCGATGTCGCGGGCGGCCCGGCGGGCCGCGTCCAGGTCGTGGACGAGGTGGGAGCGGGTCGGGGAGATGCCGGTGTCGGCGAGCAGCGTGCGCTGGCGGTGCTTGTCGCGTCCCAGCTCGGCCGCGTCGACCGGCACGCCCGGCAGTCCCAGGCCGCGGGCCAGGCGTGCCGCGGTGACGACCATGGTCTCCTCGTAGGTGACCACCGCCGCGACCCGGCGGCGTGCCAGCAGGGCCTTCGCGGCCCGCAGGGCGTCGTCGTCGGTGTCACCGCCCGTGGAGGCGTCGAAGACCGCGCAGTCCTGGACCCATCGCAGCTGCCAGGTCGGCGGTTCGGGGTTGAGCAGGAGGAGGTCGGCGTCCGCGGCCATCTGGGCCAGCAGGCGCTCGTGGCCGGCGCGGTAGCCCGACCCCACGACGAGCAGCGTCTCACGGCTTCCCGCACGGTCGTGTGTCACGTGTCTTCCTCTCGGTCCGGTCGGGTTCCGCAGTCGCCGATCGGGGGTGGGTGAAAGAGAGTCAAATATCTTTGAGACTCCCTGTCAAGATGAGTCAGTAATGCAGTCACTAATATTCTCGCGCAGGCAGCCGAAGGGTTCGGACGGTCACCACCGGCGTACGCGGCGGCTCGTCCGGCGCCGCGATGGCGAGGGCCGCACGGTGGCCGGGCGGCAGATCGAGGTCGGCGAACGCCCAGCCCCGGGTGGTCGGCTCCGGCCCCTTCCCGTCGGCGGCCGCGTCGGCGGCCAGGCCCACGCACGGGCCGGCCAGTCCGCCGGGCAGCCCGGTGCCGATGGCCTTCAGGTAGGCCTCCTTCCGCACCCAGCAGCTGAGGAAGCCCTCCTCCCGCCGCTCGGGCGGGAGTTCGGCGAGCGCCGCGCGTTCGGCCGGGTGCAGCCGCCGGATCATGCCATCGAGGGGGCTGTCGGGGTGGCGGAAGGCTCGTGACTCGACGTCGACGCCGACGGTGACCGCGGCGAGCGCGACGACGGCCAGGTCACCCGCTCGGGACAGCGAGAACTCGACGGCCCGCCCGTCGCCCGCCGTCCTGGGCCGCCCGTGCGGCTCGGCGCAGTGCGGCAGGCCGCAGGGCTCGCGGATCAGGCGCACCTCCCGGGGCCGGATGCCGAGGCATCCGCCGAGGACGGTCCGCAGCGCGAGGTGCGAGGCGACGTAGCGGCGCCGCGCGGGGACGTCCTGGAACGCGGCCGCCCGGGCCCGCTCCCTCCGGTCGAGCACCCGCTCGTGACGGGCATCGGGCACGAAGTCCAGGGGGACGACCCAGACAGCGGCCTCGTCCGGTCCCGGCAGGTCGCCGCGCGCGGGCCGGCCGTCCCGCGTCGTCGCGGCCGGCGGTGCGTACCGCGATGGCTCGGGGCGCATTCGGGGCTCCTTCACGGACGTGTCTCCCAGGGCGCCTCCTTGCTCAGGACGGGGGCGGCGAGGCGGCGCACGCTGCGGCCGCGGAACGAGAGCAGGGCGTACAACGCGAGTGCGTAACCGCCCAGTTGCAGGGCCAGGTAGCTCCAGACCCCGCCGCCGTCCACCACCGGCAGCAGTACCAGCGGCGCGACGAACGCACCGAGGCCGTGCGCGAGCGAGGTGGCGGCGGCGTAGCTCTCCAGCCGGGCCGCCGGGGCGGCCAGCGTGACGAGCGGCTGGACGCTCGGCGCTATCAGGCACTCCCCGACTGCGAAGACCAGCCCGAACAGGGCACCGAGCAGCAGGCGTACGCCGGTTCCGGGCACCAGCACGGCGGCCGTCAGGGCGGCCATGGCGAGCACCCAGACCAGGATGGCCGCCGTCAGCGCGGCGACGTACCCGATCCGGTCGACGACCCGCAGGGCCAGGCCCTGGAAGGCGATCACGCCGACGGTGTTGCAGGCGACCACGACGCTGACGGCGGACACCGACAGGTGCGCGTTGCGCAGGATCGCGGGCACCACGGCGTCCACCTGGGCCAGCCCGAAGACGACCAGGGCCGTCTGCAGGAGGAGGAGCCGCCGGAACACCGGGTCGCGCAGCGCCGTGGAGCGCTCCCCCGGGTCGGCGCGCGGGACGCCGCGATCCGCGCGGTGCGTACCGGGTCCGGCGGGCCGCCCCCCAGCCCGGCGCAGCCCCACGAGCGTCACGCCGTACAGAAGGTAGCTGGCCGCGTTGGCGGCCACGCACAGGGTGTAGCCGCCCTCGCCGAGGTGTTCCACGGCCTGCCCGCCCAGCAGGGCTCCCACGGCCACGGTCAGAGCGGAGACGCGGTGCTGTCCGGAGAGGACGCGGCTCAGGTGCGAGGTGCCGAACACCTTGGTGAGCAGCGGGGTCTGGACCGCGTAGTAGGCGCCGGTGCCCGCGCCGGAGAGGCAGGCGGCCGGCACGGTGGTGGCCATCGAGTCCGCCAGGGCCAGCCAGGCCGCGCCGGCGGCCTGGAGGACGGTGGCTCCGATCGCGGGCAAACCGGGGCCGTGGATCCGGCCGATCCTGCCCGCGAGCGGGTTGACGGCGAGTCCGGCCACCGCGAACAGCGCGAAATACAGCGAGACGCCGGAGGTGGGCAGGCCCAAGGCCTCGCGGAGGTAGGCCACGGTGAGCGGCAGCATGAGGCCGGTGCCGAACGTGGTGGCACCCCAGCCGGTGAGGAACCTCGTGTAGAGGGGCAGCGGCTCCCTGCCTGCCGCCGCCTTCACCGGTCCGCGCCGTCCGGTGCGGACGCGGGCACGGCGTGGCGCGGCGGATCACCCCGGGACGCCCGGCCGCGGAGGCCCGGGGGCGGGCGGTGTTCAGAGGTATCCATAGCTGAGCCAGCCTCCGTCGACGACCAGCGTCTGGCCGTTTATGTAGTCGGCCTCCGGGGAGGCCAGGAAGAGCACCGGGCCGACGATGTCCTGCGGTCTGCCGCGCCGGCGGGCGGGGATCCGCCCCACGATGGCGTCCTCGGCGAGCGCGGCCGGGTGAGGGGTCTCGATGCGGATCATGCCGGGGGCCACCGCGTTGACGTTGACTCCGCGCGCCGCCCACTCCACGCCCAGGCTCCGGGTCAGCTGCAGGACCCCGCCCTTGCTCGCCGCGTACAGCGCCCGTTCGGGGAAGGCGGTGTAGGAGAGAAGGGAGCAGAAGTTGACGACCTTGCCGTGGCCCTGCTCCAGAAACCGTCCGCCGAACACCTTGCAGGTGAGGAAGGTACCGATGACGTTCGTGTCGAGCAGGCCGCGGGCGGCGTCCACGGAGAACCCGGTGGTCGGGCCGAGGTCGAACAGCCCGGCGGCGTTGACGAGCACGTCCACGCCGCCGAACGCCCGGTCGACCTGCTCGGCGCACCGTTCGACCGTCCGTTCGTCGGCGACGTCGGCCGGCAGCGCGAGGCTCTCGGCGCCGAGGGCCTCGACTTCGGCGGCCACCGACTCCACCTGGGCGGCGGTACGGGCCATCAGGGCGACCCGGGCACCGCGCTCGGCGAATCCGAGGGCGACGGCGCGTCCGATGCCCCGTCCGCCGCCCGTGACCACGACGCGCATCAGCGGGCCCGGAATTCGCCGAACCAGTGCAGCTGGTCGGGCTTGGCCTGGGTGGGGACGTTGCGGTAGACGTACAGCCCGACGCAGGTGAACCGGTCGGAGCGGAAGGTGGCGAGGATCTCCTCGCTGGTGATGCGGCGCGGGCCGGTGCCCTCGACCATGTGGTCGGAGAAGGAGTTGAGCAGGAACAGGCCGCCCGGCTTCAGCAGGCGGTGGACCTCGTCGGCGTACCGCTCCCGTGCGTCGTCGCGCATGTTGTGGAAGACGAACGAGTCGGTCACGACGTCGGCCGAGTGATCGGGAAGCGGTACGTCGAGCACGTCGCCCTGGATGAACTCGGCCGGTGCTCCGGCGAGTTCGGCCCACCGGCGGGCACGGGCCACCGCGTCGGGCGACAGGTCGACGCCGGTCACGTCGAGCCCCTGCACCGAGAGGAACACGGCGTCGACGCCCGGGCCGCTGCCCAGGTCGACGAGGCGCTGGCCGGGCTTGAGGGTGCCGTCGATGACGCGCTTGATGAGTTCGAGCCCCGGAGAGGCGTTGAACCAGGAGAGCTTGGCGAGCGGCTCCTGCGCGTACACCGAGGAGAACGTGTCGGTCCAGGTCTGCGTGAAGGCGGTCATGCGTTGAGCTCCTGTGTCGTGCCGCGCGGGGCGGCGGGGGTGTCTTCGATGACGAGGCGTACGTAGCCCGGCACGGCCGGGCCGCCCGCCTCGGGGAGGGAGAGGACGACCAGGTCGTCCGTGCGGGAATCGACGTTGAATCCCGCGAACCGGTAGGTGACGAGCATCTGCCGGTTGCGGTCGGTGGGCCGGAAGTGGGCGACGGTGCCGGCGCCGTGCGCCGCGGCCAGTCCGGCGACGGCGGCGATGAGGCTGGTGCCGATGTTGCGGCCCATGACGCGGCACGACATCAGCAGCAGCCGGATCGTCCAGGGGGACGCGGCGGCGCGCGGCCCGGCCCCGGCCTGGCCGGTCGTACCGGTGGCGACGACGGCCAGCCCGATGGTGCCGTACGTGCCGAAGCGGTCGTCGAGTTCGGCGACGAGCACGCGGTGGCCCGGGTCCCGGATCAGTGACGCCAGTTCGTCTTGGCCGAAGGTGATGCCGGTGGTGTTGAGCTGGTGGGTGCGCTGGGTCAGTTCGGCGGCGCGCGCGAGGTCCGCGGTGCTCGCCTCGCGCACGCGCAGCGTCATGTCGAGGGACTCCAGGAACTCCGCCGCCGGGCCGTCGAACGCCACCTCGTGGGTGCGGCGCCTGCTCTCCGCCAGGTACATCGCGCGGCGCCGCCGCGCGTCGTCGGTCACCTGCGCGGGCAGCACGGCGCCGGCCGCCACCAGGGCGTGCAGCTCCTGCCGGGTCATGCAGCGCACGCTGGGCAGTGCGCCGGCCACCTCGGCGCGCTCGAACTCGGAGTCGTCCACGAACAGCACGCTCTCGGGCGAGATGTTCAGCTCCTCGACGACGGCGCGCAGGGAGGCGGACTTGGCCGACCAGCCGACCTGCGGGTACAGGAAGTACTCGTCGAGCCCGAAGGCGCGCAGCTGCTCGGCGGCGGCGTCGGGTTCGTTGCGGCTGGCGACGGACTGGAGGATGCCGTGCTCGTCGAGGGTGCGGACCAGTTGCCGGTTGGCCTCGGGGACGCTGAGGTCGTCGCCCTCCAGGAGGGTCCCGTCCCACAGGGTGTCGTCGAGGTCCCAGACCACGCATTTGACCTGCGGGGCCGGCGGGGTGTGCGGCTCAGTGCTCTGCACGGTGGTCGTCCTCCCCCCGGTACGGCGCCGCCGGGGACGGGGCGCGGTCCGTGGTGCTGTGCCGGCCCCGCAGGAGGTCGGCGGCGATGATGTCCTGGAGTACTTCGGTGGGGCCCTCGATGACCTCGTGGACGCGCGCGGCGGCGTGCAGGCGGGCCAGCGGGTGGTCCTCGGTCTGCCCGGCCGCGCCCAGGAGGCGGGAGGCGGTCGCGGTGGCGGTGGTCGCCGCCCGGCTGGCCAGCAGCTTGGCGCGGGCGGCGGTGACCGCTGCGGACGGCTCCCGGTCCTCGATCTCGTGGGCGGTGTGCCGTACGTAGCGGGCGGCGGCGTCGGTGGCGAGGGCGGCGTCGGCCAGCAGGCCCCGGACGAGTTGCCGGTCACCGAGCGTGGTGCCGCCGTGGGCGCGGGTGGCCGCGTGGTCGGCGGCCAGGCGCAGGGCTGCCTCGGCGACGCCCACGGCGCCGGCGGCGACGTACAGCCTGCCCAGCGTGAGGCAGGACGTCACCACGAACGGGATGCCGATGCCGGGGCGGGCGACCGCGCGGGCGGCCGGTGCCGTGGCGCGGTCGAACGTGACGCGGGCGAGCCGGGCGGCGCGCAGCCCCGCGGTGACGGGTTCCACGGCGACGCGCACGCCCGCTCCGGCGTCCACCAGGGCGCAGCTGCCGCGCCCGTCCGTGCTGCCGAAGACGAGGTAGGCGTCGGCGATCTGGCCGAACGACAGCCAGCGTTTGGTGCCGGTGATCCGCAGGGTGTCGCCGTCCCGTTCGATGGTGGTGGTCAGGGCGCCGGTGTCGGCGCCGGCCTGCTGCTCGGTGAGGGCGAACGCGGCGAGCATCCGGCCGGTCGCCAGTTCGGGCAGCAGCGCGTCGCGCAGTTCGGCGGACGCCCAGCGGCTCACCGCGTGGCAGACCATGGCGTGGACGACGAGCAGGCTGTGCAGGCTGGGTGAGGCGGCGGCCACCAGGCGGTGCACGTCGGTGACGGCGGCCGGGGGCGTGCCGCTGCCCCGGTGGGCGGTGTCCACGGTGAGGCCGAGCAGGCCGAGGGCGGCCAGTTCGTCGATGGCCGCGCGCGGGACGGCTCCCGCGCGCTCCCAGGCGGTGGCGCGGGCGGTGAACGCGTCGTCGCGCAGGGCCGCCAGGAGGGCTTCGGGGACGGAGCCGGTCACGATGCGGCCAGCCGGCGGTTGACGAGCCCGGCCAGGCCCCGGATGGAGTCGAAGTTGACGAGTTCGAGATCCTCATCGGCGATCTCGACGTCGAAGGTGCGCTCTACGAAGTCGACCATCTGGACGGCGGCCACGGAGTCGAGGACCCCGTCGGAGATCAGCGGCCGGTCGTCCTCGATGCCGGGGCGTCCGCTGAGTCGGCTGATGAACTGCCGTACGGTGGCGGCGACTTCCTCGGGGGTGTGCGGGCGGGGGGTGGTGGTCTGCGGAGCAGCCATGGTCAGTTCCCGTCGTAGGAGTAGAAGCCTCGGCCGCTCTTCGCGCCGAGCCGGCCTTGGTCGACCATCCGGCGCAGCGCCGGATGGGTGACGAACTCGTCGGTCCCGTAGTGCTCGTGCAGCACCTCCAGGGTGCGGACGACGGTGTCGACGCCGATGAGGTCCGCGGTGCGCAGCGGGCCCGAGGTGTGGCCGAGGCAGCCCTTGAAGAGGTCGTCGACCTGGCTCGGGGTGGCGACGCCGTCCGCGACGACGGCGGCGGCGAGGTTGACGACCGGCATCAGGACGCGGTTGATCACGAAGCCGGGCGCGTCCCGTACGACGACGGCCTTCTTGCCCAGGCGCCGCAGCATCAGGTCGACGTCCCGCAGGGCGGCGTCGGAGGTGTCCTCGCCGCGGACGACCTCGACCATGTCGATCCGGTCGACCGGGTTCATGAAGTGGACGCCGACGACCCGTCCCGGGTCGGTGAGCCCTTCGGCGAGCCTGCCGATGGGGACCGCGGAGGTGTTGGCGGCGATGGTCGTGCCCGGGGCGAGGACCTTCTCCAGCTCCGGGTAGAGGGCCCGCTTCGCCCGCTCCGACTCGGTGGTGTTCTCCACGACGAACCCGACGTCCGCGAGGGCGGCGAGGTCGGTGGCGGGGCGGATGTCGAGCGCCGGGGCGCTCGTGCCGCCGAGGAGGGTGGCCAGGCGCTGGTGGCGGCGGACGGTGCGGCGGGCGGTGTCGAGCGCTGCGGGGTCGGAGTCGACGAGCGTCACCGTGTAGCCGGCCACCGCGGCGGCGTGGGCGACGCTGGATCCGATGACTCCGGCGCCGAGCACGCCGATGGTGGGTGGGGTCATGGCCTGCGGCTTTCGTTGTCGTCGAGGGGTTCCGGCTGCTGTTGCCCCGCGGTCGCCAGCCAGGCCTCCACCTCGCGCGTCATGCCGCCGAGGGTCGCGGAGGCGAAGACGATGGAGGGGGGCACGGCCGTACCGGTGAGTTCCTTGAGGCCCGCGATCAGGTGGACCCCCATCAGCGAGTCGCCGCCGAGGTGGAAGAAGTGGTCGTCGGGGTGGACCTCGCGCAGGCCGAGGAGCAGGCGGAAGCGCTCCGCGAGGTACCCGCCCACCGTCGAGGGCGGCTGCGGGCCGGCCCCCGGATCCGGACGCTGCTGCCCCGGTCCGTTCTGGTCTCCCCCGACCGCGGTCGCGGGTGTGCCGGCCGCCGGTGCGGGCGCCGACGGCGCGAAGGGGTCGGCGGGCGGCGGTGTGTCGGGGAGGTACCGGCGCCGGATCAGGTTCCGGGGCGGCAGGGTGGTCCGGCGACCGGGTGCCGGGTGCAGGCGCTCCCACTCTGCCTCGACGCCGTGGGTCCACAGCTCGCCGAGGGCCTCCAGCAGGACCTGCCGGTCGGGCACGTGCTCGTAGGACTGCCGGACGGTCCGTACGCAGACGGCGTCGGGGTCGCTCTGGCCGATCCACGGGCGTGCGGTGCCGGGGCCCACCTCGATCAGGACGCGGTGGCGGGCCAGGACCAGCCCGGCGGCGGTCCGGAACCGGACGCGGCCGACCATGTGGTCGCGCCAGTAGGAGGGCGTGGGCGTCTCCCCGTCGAGCCAGCGGCCGAGGACGCTGGAGGCGATCGGGATGCGCGCCGGCCCCAGCGGCACTTCGCGCATGTCCTCGCCCAGCAGGTCGGCGGCCCGGGTGAGCTGGGGGGTGTGGAAGGGGTGGGCGGTGTCGACGGGCAGGACGGTGAAGCCGTCTTCGCGCAGCCGGCCGGCGAGTGCGCTGACCGCGTCCGGGCGCCCGGAGAACACGCAGTGCCCGGGTCCGTTGTCGGCGGCGAGCCAGGTGTCGTCGGCGGCGTACTTCTCGACGTCCTCGGCGGGGGCGAGCACGCCGAGCATGGCGCCCTCCCCGGCGGTCACGACGAGGTCGGCCCGGCGGGCGACGGCCGCCATGGCGTCGTCGAGGCCGATGACTCCGGCCAGTACGGCGGCCACCCACTCCCCCAGGCTGTGGCCGAGGAGGGCGGCGGGCCGGATGCCGAGGTCGATGAGGGTGCGGGCCATGGCGTGTTCGAGGCAGAACAGCGACAAGTGGACCTCGCGCAGCGCGCGGCGGGCCGGGCGGGCGGCGCCGTCGCGGCGCAGCAGGGCACGCAGGTCGACGCGGCCGCCGTCGCCGGCGGGGCGCGGCCCGGGGGCGGCGAAGGACCGGCCCACGGCTCCGTCCGTCAGTCCGTCGGCGATCTCGACGGCGGCCCGCAGGTGGCCCGCGAACACCGGGTCGGTGGCGGCGAGGCCGGCTCCCATGCCCGGGTAGTGGCTGCCGATGCCCGGCAGGACGAAGACGACCTCGGGCGATCCGGACGGGGCCCGGCCGTGCTGTACGCGCAGGCGGTCGGCGTCGAAGGCCGCCCGGGTGCCGCCTTCGGGGGTGATGACGGCGTAGCCGCGGTGCGGGTGGCGGTGGCGTGCGGTCTGGGTGGTCCAGGCGGTGTCGACCGCACGCTCAGGGTGCTGGTCGAGGTGGCCGCGCAGGGCGTCGAGGTCGGCGGTCAGCGCGTCGGGGTGATGGCTGGAGACCAGCAGCAATTGCGCGCCGTCCGTGCCCTGTCCGTGCTCCCGGGGCCGTGGCGGGGCCTCTTCGAGGACGACGTGGCAGTTCGTCCCGCCGAGGCCGAAGGCGCTGACTCCGGCGCGCCGGGGGCGACCCTCGGCGGGCGGCCAGTCGAGGGCTTCGCCGAGCGGGTGCAGCGGGCCGCCCGTACGGGCGAGGTCGGAGGGCAACCGGTCGAAGTGCGGGGTGGCGACGAGCCGTCCGTGTCGCAGCGACAGCACGGCCTTGACGAGTCCGGCCAGCCCCGCGGCCTCCCGGAGGTGGCCGAGGCCGCCCTTGGCGGCGCCCACGCGGACGGGGTGGTCCACGTCGGCGAAGACCTCGCCGAGGGCGCTCCACTCGGTGGCGTCGCCGATGCGGGTGCCGCTGCCGTGCGCCTCGACGTAGTCGATGTCCTCCGGCCGGAGACCGGCGACGTGCAGGGCGGTCCGGATGACCTCGGCCTGTGCGGCGGCGTCGACGGCGGCGAAGCCGGATTTGCCGGAGCCGTCGTTGTTCATCGCGGTGCCGCGGACGACGGCCCAGATGTCGTCGCCGTCGCGCACCGCGTCGCCGAGGCGCTTGAGGACCACGGCGCCGGCGCCGTCGCCCGGGACGGAGCCGGCTGCCGCACGGTCGAAGGGGCGGCAGACGCCGTCCGGCGATCCGATGCCGCCGAGTGGCGCGTCGTATCCGCCCGGGGCCGGCACCCGCAAGGCGGCGACGCCGGCGACGGCGAGGTCGCTGCCGTGGGCGAGGAGGTCCTGCACGGCGAGGTGGACGGCGGTGAGCGCGGTGGAGCAGGCGGACTGGACGGTCACGGCGGCGCCGTGCAGGCCGAGCCGGTAGGCGACGCGGGTGGCGGCGTAGTCACCGCGGTTGGTGACCTCCAGGGCCTGGGCGTCGACGCCGGGCTGCCCGGCGAGGGCGGTGCCCACCCAGCGTTCGTAGTCGTTGTGGCCGACACCGGCGTAGACGCTGACGGCCGGGGTGCGGACGCGGTCGACGTTGGCGGCCTCCAGGGCCTCGTCGGCGGCCTCCAGGAGCAGCCGGTGCTGCGGATCGAGGAGCAGGGCCTCGGAGGGGGCGATGCCGAAGCGGGCCGGGTCGAAGTGGGCGGGCCGGGGGACGGAGCCGTAGGCCGGGACGAACGTGCCGGGCTTCTGCGTGCGCCGGGTGACGGCGTCCTCGCCCGCCGCGAGGATCTCCCAGTAGCGGTCGAGGCTGTCGCAGCCGGGCAGGCGGACGGCCATGCCGACGACGGCCACGGCGTACTCGCCGTCCGGGGCCGGGGCCTGGTGGCCGGGCTGGGGGGCGCTCACCTGGGTTCGCCTCCTTCGGATGTTCGGGTGCGGGGGGTTGTGACGGTGCCGGATCGCCGCGGCGGACGCCCGCGTTCGGCGGGGCGGCGGTCGGTGACGGATCCGGTCGCCTCGCCGAGGAGCCGGGCGTGGCCGCGCGGGGTGCGGGCCGCGAGGACGTCGGCGAGGGCGATCGATCGGCCGCCGGCCGACTCCAGTGCGCCGCGCAGCATCATCAGGCGCAGGGAGTCGCCGCCCAGGGCGAAGAAGTCGTCGTCGACGCCCACGGTGTCGAGGCCGAGGACGCGTGCCACGAGTACGGCGGCGCGCTCCTGGTCGGCGGTGGCGGGCGGGGTGCAGGGCACGTCGAGGGCGGGGCGGGTGCGCGGTGACACGCGCAGTGCGTTGCGGTCGACCTTGCCGCTGCCGAGCAGCGGCAGGGCGGGGACCGAGGCCAGGTGCGCGGGCACCATGAAGTCCGGGAGGCGGGCGGCGAGATGTTCGCGCAACCGCTGGGGTGGGACCTCGTCGTGCTCGGGCACGACGTAGGCCGCGAGGACGGCGCCCTGGTCGGGGTCCGGGATGCCGACGACGGCCGCGTCGGCGATGCCCGGGTGCGTGCGCAGTACGGTCTCCACCTCGGCGGGTTCCACCCGCTGTCCGCGGACCTTGACCTGGTCGTCGGCGCGTCCGACGTACTCGATCTGCCCGTCGGGCAGGTGGCGGGCGAGGTCTCCGGTGCGGAAGAGGACCTCGGGGCCGTTGGGGTCGATCCGGTTGGGGCGGAAGCGCTCGGCGGTCAGGTCCGGGCGGCCGAGGTAGCCGTCGGCCAGTCCGGGTCCGCCGGTGTGGATCTCACCGACGACGCCGGGCGGCACCAGCCGGCCCGCCGCGTCGCAGAGGTAGGTCCGCATGTCGAGCGGAACGCCGACGACGGTCCCGGCCGCGCCCTCGGGCCGGGGGGCGGTGAGCGGTCCGGTGCGGTGGCACACGTAGTCCGCCTCACTGAGGGTGTACGTGTTGTGGACCTCGAAGCCGAGGGAGCGCAGTTCGTCCTCAAGGTCCTGCCCGAGGGCCTCGCCGCCGACGAAGACGTGGCGCAGGGCCGGCGCGGTGCGGAACGCGGGCTGGGTGAGCAGCAGCCGCAGCATGGACGGCACGAAGCTGACGGTGGTGATGCGCTGGTCGTGGATGAGTTCCGCGAGGTGGCGGTCGTCCCGGTCCTTGCCGGGGGCCGCCAGCACCGCCGTGCCGCCGGTCGCCAGCGGCCAGGCGAACTCCCGGAAGCTGATGGGCGACTTCAGCAGGTGCCGGTCGTCCGGGCCCATGCCGTACATCCCCTGCTCCAGCCGGATGCGCGAGGTGTGCATGCGGTGCGGACGGACGACGCCCTTGGGGGTGCCGGTGCTGCCGGAGGTGAACAGGACGTAGGCGGTGGTGTCGGGGCGGGCCCGGTCGTCGGGGGCGCCGGGCGGCCCGTCGGCCGCGCCGGGGTCCGGTGCGCCGTCGAGGAACGCCGCGGCGTCGAGGGCCCGGTCCGCGACGGCCCGGTGACCGGTCGCGGTGGTCAGCGTGAGCGCGGGCGCGGTGACGCGCAGGACCTCCTCGGCCCGCAGGTCCGGCAGGTGCGGGTCGAGGTGGACGTAGCCGGCCCCGGCCTTCCAGATGCCGAGGACGGCGGTGAAGAGCGCGAGGTCCCGGTCGCCGGTGAGGACCACGAGGTCGCCGGGCCCGACGAGGTGCGGGCGCAGCCGGCGGGCGAACCGGTCGGAGGCGGCGTCGAGTTCGCCGTACGTCAGCTCGGCGGCGCCGTCCCGCAGGGCGATCGCGTCGGGGGTGCGGGCGGCCTGCTCACGGATCATGCGGTGCAGGGTGGTGTCCGCGTGCGGGGCGGGTGGTGCGTTCCAGGTGTCCAGCAGCAGTTCGCGCTCGTCCGGCAGGAGCAGGTCGACGGCTCCGGCGGTGGTCGAGGGCTCCCGCGCCGCGCGGTCGGCGAGCAGGGCCAGGTGCCGGGCCACGTGTTCCGCGGTGGTGGCGTCCACGAGGGCGCCGTCGTAGGCGAGGTGGAGGTCCGGGCCGTCGGCGGCGGCGGTCCAGACGGGTCGTCCGAGGGCGGGCGGCTCGGTGTCCGGGCGGGCGGGGAGCACCGCCGCGTACGGTGCGCCGTCGGACGGCAGGGCGGCTTCGACGGCGCGGGCGGCAGCGGTGAGCTCTGCCAGGGTGGCGCTCTCCTGGTCCTCGGCGGGGAGGTAGCGCAGCGGTGTCGCCCCGGTGGCGCCGAAGACGTCCCAGCGGGTTCCGTAGCGGTGGAGCAGCAGATGGGTCAGCGCGGCGAGCGCCAGTTGGCCTCCGGGTCCGTCGAGCAGGGCCGCCGCGGGTGCGGACAGGGGGGTGGTGCGGTGCGCCGGGCGGGGCGGGGTGGCGGCGCGTACGCGGTGCGGCAGGACGATCATCGGGGTCCCCCGCTCGCGGCCGGGGTCATGGCCGCGGCCGTGCCGGCCGCGGGTGGTGTGGCGCCCCGGCGCTGCAGGACGGAGCGGGCCGCGGCCATGCCGGTGGCGGCGCCGTACGTGATGCCGATGATCTTCGAGGAGCTGTCGCCGACGAAGTACAGGCCGGGGATGGAGGACTCCAGGTCGTCGGAGAGGTCCAGGTCGGGGAAGAGCCGTTCGACGACGGGCGCCGCGACCGTAGCCGTGCCGGGAACGAGCCCCGGGTGGAGGGTGTTGAGCCGGTCGACCATGGCGAGGACGTCGCGGACGGTGGAGGCGGGCAGGCAGTCGCGCAGGTCGCCGTGGTGGTAGCTGATGAGGCTGGTGGCGAGCGGGCCGTCCGGGGCGGGCCGTCCGGCCAGCTCGTCGACGGTGCTGACGACGGGCCTGCCGGAGCCGTGGGCCGCGACGCGCCGGGCGAAGGCGGCGGCGTGTTCGGTGCCGTCGGTTCCTTCGGGCAGGTCGACGGTGGTGAGGATGCCGAGGTTGGACTTGGTCGTGGGCTGGTTCAGGCAGTGCTGCCCGTCGAGCGCGACGGCGTCGAGGAAGCCGTACTGCATGACGCGACCGCCTTCACACACGCAGAACGTCCGGACCGAGTGGCCCTCTTCGTTGAGGAACGACAGTTTGGGGTTGTGGCAGCCGTCCAGCAGGGGCGCGAGGTCCTCGCGGGCCGCCTCCAGCCGCACGCCCAGGTCGACGCGGGTGCTGGGCCGGTGGCGTACGCCGATCCGTCCGGCGAGGTCGCGCACCCAGGGCAGGCCGAGCTTGCCGACGCCGACGATGACGTCGTCGGCGCGGAACACGGCGGGCCCGTCGGGGGTGTCGGCGCGGACGTGGAAGCCGCCCCCGGTCAGCGGCTCGACATCGGTGGCCCGGTGGCGCAGCAGGACGCGTCCGCCGCCGTGTTCCAGTTCGGCCTTGAGTCGGGCGATGACGACGAGGGAGTCGTCCACGGTGACGCTCTGCGAGTACGCCGTGTCGACGTGCTGGAAGACGGTGCCGTCGCCGAGGAGGGCGCCGTCGGCCTCGTGCGCCGGTCCGGCGGGTGGCAGGCCCAGCTCGTAGAGGACGCGGTACGCCTCCGAGATGAGGTCCTGGGCGCGGTCGAAGGAGCCGAGGGCGCGCTCCAGGCCGCTGTAGGAGCGGACCGTCCCGTCGGGCGCCGTCTCGATCTTGGAGCGGGTGAGCGAGGAGATGTATCCGAGGTTGGTGTCGAAGTGGAACGCCGCGCCGCCGAGTCCGGTGAGGCAGGTGCAGCGCGCGCACTGCAGGCGGAACTTCTCCGCGTCGCGGACCGTGCGCCCCTTCATGCGGGCCACGAGCCGGGGGCACAGGCTCTCGGTCATGTCGCCGCCCGCTTCGAGGAGGACGACGTGCCGGCCCGCCCGGACCAGGGTGAGCGCGGCGAACAGTCCGGCGGGGCCGCCGCCGATGACGACCGTGTCCGCGGGCGTGGTGCGGGTCTGCTCAGACATGGCTGCTCCCCTGGTCCGCAGGGCGCCGCTCCAGGTAGCGCTCGACGAAGGTGCGGTAGAAGAGGCCGCTGGTGTCGCGGCCTTCGGCCTCGATGCGCTCGATGAGCCACTGGCAGGTGAAGGGCAGCAGGTCGAGGATGCGGCCGGGGTGCTGCCCGGTGAGCGCGGCGTAGTGGTCCAGTCCCTGCCGCAGGACGGACCGGAACCAGTGGTCGGAGACGAAGACCTGGTCGTAGAGCCAGTCGAAGCCGTGTTCCGGGTAGTCCGGGAAGACCGGCAGGGCCGTCGTGACGAGCAGGTTCACGACGTCCATGGCGGCGATGCCGGTGGCACGGTAGTCCTCGAAGTCCAGCACCCGGGCGGAGCCGTCGCGGGCGTCGTAGCGCACGTTCCACGGGCCCAGGTCGCCGTGGGTGGGCGCGAGCAGGGCCGTGCGTAGCGCCTCGTCGGCGTGCGGGACGCCGAACTCGGGTTCGCGGACGTACGCGGCGGCCGTCTCCAGGGCCTGGTCCGGGGTGGTCGCCGGGCCGGACGTTCCTGCGGACAGGTGCAGTTCGGCCACGCGTTCGACGGCGGGGCGCAGCACCTGCCACAAGGCGCCGGGCCCGTCGGCGCCCGCAACGGCGGTGGGCAGGTCGACGCCGGGCAGGTGGGTCATGGTGAACCCGCCGCACAGGGCGTCCAGCGGCACGGGGCTGCCGAGGGGGGCGGGGGCGGGGAAGCCGCGCAGGATCTCCAGCTCCCGGGCGAGTTTGGGATCGGTGACGGACAGCGGGACCTTGGCGACGGCGACGGGCGTGCCGTCGATGTCGAGCCGGACGAAGGTGCGGCGGCGGACCTTGCGGGCGCCGGCCGGTGTCCAGGTGGCCGTGCGCACGCGGTCGGGACCGGGCTCGGGGGCGCCGGTGCGTTCCAGGTGGGCGGCGAGCATCAGCCGGGCCACCTCGTCGGTGTCGATGCTGCGTTCGGTCAGGTCGGCGAGGTCCGCGGGGGCGGGCGCGGCGGGGGTGCGGGTCATGCGGTGCTCCCGGCGGTGGCGGGGGTGAGGTCGACGAGGTCCAGGAGTTCGGCCAGTGCGGGTCCGCCGAGCAGGGCGCCGAGTTCGTCGACGGCGGCGCCGCGTTCCTCGTCCGTCAGCTCCTGGTAGGCGGTCAGGCGGGTGTCCAGGTGGTCGGCGAGCCGGCGGTAGCCGGACTCGTCCGTGAGCAGCTCGCGGGTGAGCCGGTCGAGGGCCTTGGTGCCCTCCAGGTCGTCCTCGGGGACGGTGAACCTGCTGCCGAGGTCGGTGAGGCTGGCCGCGATGTCGCCGGCGACGGTGCCGCGCAGCGCCCTCAGGTTGGCGATGTGTCCGTAGTGCTGCTCGGGGAGCAGCAGCGGGAGCCGGCGCAGGATGACGGACTCGTGCAGCGAGGTGAGGCTCGGCGGGACGGCGTAGAGCGGGGCGTGGGCGAGCTGGCGCAGGAACTCCGTCTGGGGCAGGAAGGCGTACTCGACCTCGACGTCGCCGTGGGTCTCGGTGACGCCCCGGCGGAACGCTCCGCCGCAGACCAGGATGCGGCCGAGTTCGGGCCGGGCCACGGCCAGTTCGGAGACCCAGCGGCGCACGAGGTCGAGGTAGGCGTTGTGGGACTCGTAGTCCAGGAAGAAGTTCTGGAAGCCGCCGAGGTTGATCAGCAGGCCCGCGGGCCGCTCCGGGGGCGGTTCGGTGAGGGCGCCTTCCAGGGCGCCCCGGTCGACGATGGGACCGCACAGCTCGATGTGGTCGGCACCCGTCGCGGCCAGGGCGGCGATGCGCGCGGGGACTCCGGGGAAGTTCTGCGCGTAGGACCGGCGGGCGAGGAGGTGCGCCAGCAGGATGCGTTCGTGCGGGGCGAGGGTGTCGAAGACGTAGCGGGCGGTGTCGTGGTCGGCCCAGCGGACGAGCTGCGCGCGCGCCGCCAGCTCCTCGAAGCTGCGGTCGGTCAGCCAGAAGCCGAGGAGGCTGTCGAAGAAGAGCACGGGGCGACCGGCGCGCACCGCTCGGAAGACGAGCTCGGCGTCCATGACGCTGACCACGAGGTCGGCTTCGGCGAGGCCCTGTGCGAGGTCCTCGTGCCGGCTGGTGTCGCCTTCGGTGATGCGGTGGAAGCGGTGGCTGTGGCGCCGGGCGAAGTCGAGTGCGACGCCTTGGCCGACGAAGTCGACGCGGCTGTCGGCGAGCAGGGGGGTGATGGCGACCAGCTTGGAGACGGGCCCGAATCCGCAGGCCTGGGCGCTGGAGAGGATCCTCATCGTCACGCTTTCCTCGTGTTCCTGGTGAACCGGCCGAGCACGGCGGACCGGATGCCGCGGCTGTCCACGCCGTAGAAGTGGAGAAGGTCTTCGTGGGAGGCGACCGGCGGGTAACGGTGGTCGGTCTCCAGGCGCACCAACGGGGGGCCGTCGCGGCCGAGGGTCAGTGCGGTGCGGTCCCCCAGGCCGCCGGGGCCCAGGGACTCCGCGACGGTGACGACGAGCGCCCGGCGGCGGGCCAGAGCGCGGACGGCGTCCCCGGGGAAGGGGTGCAGGGTGGTCACGGAGGCCACGGCGGCGTCCACTCCGTCGGCGGCGAGGGCCTCCGCCGCGGCGAGGGCCTCGGCCACGCAGCGGCCGGTGGCGAGCAGCAGGACGTCGTCGCCGTCGCGCAGCAGCCGGGGGGTGCCCGGGTCTTGGTCGGACGCCGCGGCGGGCAGCGGCGGGTCCTGGCGCGCGGAGAGCCGTACGTACGCGGGACCGCCGGACGACAGCACGCTGCGCAGGACGGACACGGCGTCCGCGGCGTCGGCGGGGCAGTGCACGCTCATGTGGGGCAGCGCCGACATGAGCGTGATGTCGTCGGTGGCGTGGTGGGTGGGGCCGAGGGGCCCGTAGCCCAGTCCCCCGCCGACGCCGAGCAGGACGACGGGCAGTGCGGGCAGGCACACGTCGAGGCGCAGCTGTTCGTAGGCGCGGCGGACGAGGAACGGGGCCATGGCGGCGGCGACGGGGCGCAGTCCGCTGCGGGCGAGTCCGGCGGCGACTCCGACGAGGTTGGCCTCGGCGATGCCGACGTCGAGGTACCGGCGCGGGTGGCGCGCCATGACGCCCTGGAACAGGGCCTGTCCGTCGGCGCCCAGGGTGATCAGGGCGGGGTCCGCGTCGACCGCCTCGGCGAGTGCGGCCGCGAGTGCGGTGCGCATGGTGGGCGGTGTGGTGGTCACGGCCGACCACCTCGCGCAGCCGCCGTAGCGGGGGCGGAGGGTGCGCCGAGGGCGGCGAGGGCCGTCCGGAGCTGTTCCGCGTCCAACGAGCCCATGTGCCAGGCCGGATCGCCCTCGGCGAAGGGGACGCCCTTGCCCTTGACGGTGTGCGCGATCAGTACCGCGGGGCCTTCGCCGGACCGGAGTCCGGCCAGGGCGCCGGTGATCGCGGCCGTGTCGTGCCCGTCGGTCTCGGCGACGCGCCAGCCGAAGGCCCGCCATTTGTCGGCGAGCGGTTCGAGTGCGTTCACGTTCTCGGTGTCCCCCTCCTGCTGGAGCCGGTTGCGGTCCACGACGGCGACGAGGTTGCCGAGGCGGTGGTGCGCGGCGAACTGCGCGGCCTCCCAGTTGCTTCCTTCGTCGAGCTCGCCGTCGCCGGTCACGACGACGACCCGCTGGTCCCGGCCGGCCAGCCGCGCGCCGAGGGCCATGCCGCAGCCGAGGGACAGTCCGTGGCCGAGGGCACCGGTCGCGGCCTCGACACCGGGCACGGAGTCGGAGGGGTGGCCGGGCAGGGTGGCCAGGTCGGCCTCGATGACGCCGAGTTCGGCGAGGACCGCGTACAGACCGTAGGCCCCGTGGCCCTTGCTGAGGACGAGCAGATCCCGGTCGGGCCAGTCGGGCCGGTCCGGGCGGTAGCGCAGGCCTCGGGTGTAGAGGACGGCGAGCAGGTCGGTCATGGACAGTGCGGCGCCGAGGTGGACCGCCTTGCGTGCGGCCAATTCGACGACCCGCTGCCGGGCACGCCGGGCCAGTTCGTCCGGGTGGAGCACGACGTCCTCCGGTCTGCCGCGAGGGGGCGGCTCGTGGGTGGGGTGTGTACCAGTCGGCGGGGATCCGCTGAGGGAGCTCCCCGGGGCGGCCCGCGAGGCGGCGCCCCGACGCCGGGCGAGGCAGAGTCAAGCCGCTTCATGACTGCTTGTCAAGCGTAGTCACTAATCCAGTCACTAACAGGCCTTCGCGGTGATCGAAGAGAACGTTTCGCGCATTGACATTCGCAAGTCGCGTGACATTGACTGAAGTCGAGAGCCCGCCGCGCGCCTTTCACCTTCATTTGCGCTGCCACCCGGCGGGCAACCGCGAGACCCGAGGAGTTCTCCGTGAAACCCCTTGTCCATGCCGTGGTGGGCTGCGGTCGCGTAGCCCCCAACCACGTCGACGGATTCACCGCGCTGCCGGACACCGAACTGCGCTGGGCCTGCGACCGCGACCCGTCCCGGGCGCGCGCGCTGGCCCGGGAGTACGCCCTTCCGCGGGTGACCTCGGACGTGCGCGAGGTCTTGGCGGACCCGGAGGTCGACAGCGTCTCCGTCGCCGTCGACCACGCCGGGCACCACGAACTGGTCGCCGCGGCGCTCACGGCGGGCAAGCACGTCCTGGTGGAGAAGCCGCTGGCCATGACCGTCGAGGAGGGCGTCGCCCTGACGGCCCTCGCCGAACGCGCCGGCCGCGTCCTGTCGGTCGTCTCCCAGCACCGCTACGACCCGGTCGTCACCGCCGTGCGCGACTGGATCGCCGACGGCCTGCTCGGACGCCTCGTGTCCGGCACCGTCAGCCTCCAGTGCGGCCGCGACGACGCGTACTACGCCGAGAGCTACTGGCGCGGCACCTTCGCCGGCGAGGGCGGCTCCGCGCTGGTCAACCAGGGCTACCACGCACTCGACGTCACGCGCTGGCTGACCGGCGGCCTCACGGTGGTCGGCGCCGCCACCGGGCACACGGCTCCCCGTGGCGGCATGGAGACGGAGGACACCCTGGCGGCCGTCCTGCGGGGCCCGCAGGGCGCGTTGGTGACGTACCAGGTCACGGTCGCGAGCAGCATCACCTGGCGCACCCGCGTCGAGCTCGTCGGCACCGGCGGCTCGGTCCTCTTCGACCTGGACCACCCCGGCACGCTGCACCTGGCCGAGGGCGGCGACGCGCTGCGCGCGGCGGCCCGCACCGTGCGCGGGCAGGTGTCACCCCCGCCTGCCGGAATCGGCTACTACGGCATCTCGCACCGCCGGCAGATCGCCGACTTCGCCGCCGCGGTCCGCGACCCCCGGCACACCATGGCCGCCGACGGCACGGCGGGGCTCGAAACCCTGCGCCTGCTCCGGGAGATGTACCGCACGGCCCGCGCCGGGGGCGGGGGCGGGGCACCGGCCGGGACCGCAGCCGTGGGCGCGGTGACGGCGCGTGGCTGAGATCGTCGCGGTCGCCGGGGTCCCGCACACCCCCGGCTTCCCCGCCCTGGCCCGCACCGACACGGCCGCCGGGGCGGACGTGGCACAGCGCTACGCGGCGGTCGACGAGGTGGTCGAACGGGCGGACGCGGACGTCCTTCTCGTCCTGACCTGTGACCACATCAACACGTTCACCCCGGACATGTGGCCCACGTTCGCCATCGCCACCGGGGACGGCGCGCTCGGTCCCAACGACGACGTCCCGGGTGTCCCGCCCACGGCGTACGCGCTCGACGCGGGCGTCGGGGCGACCCTCCACCGGGGCCTGGTGGGCCAGGACTTCGACCCGGTGGCCCTGCGCGGCCACTCGGTCGACCACTCCGTCGTCGTGCCGCTGCACTTCCTCAACACGCGCGGGCTGCCCGTCGTCCCGGTGTACCTCAACGGCATGGTGGCGCCCCGCCCTTCGGCCGAACGCTGCAGACGGCTCGGCCGGGTGCTGCGGGGCGCCCTGGAGGACCTGCCGGGCCGCCGCATCGCGGTGGTCGCCAGCGGCAGCTTCTCCCTGGAGGTCGGCGGCCCCCGGATGCTGCCCGACCAGTTGTACGGCGTACCGCGGCCCGGCTGGGCCCGGACGGTCGCCGACCGACTGCACCGCGGGGACCTGGACGGGCTGGTGGCGCAGACGACGGAGCGGCGCATCGAGGAGGCCGGGACGGTCGCCGGCGAGGTGCTGCCGTGGATCGCCGCCGCCGAGATGGCCGCGGACCTTCCCGTCGCCCACATGGACCACCGGGACGGCGAGGGACACGCCTTCGCGGCATGGGGACCGGCCTGAACCCCGCGGGCCGGCCGCGCCCCGCCCGCACGGTGCGGGCGAGGCGAACGGCTCCGGGGCGCGATCGACGCGCGCCGGAGCCGCACGGGCACAGCACACACCCGGAGCCGCACGGGCACACCGCACACGACGAAAGGACCCCCTGATGAGCGTCCACGCGATCGACCGCCTCTGCTACGACATCGCGCACGAGCCGGGGACCCTGGAACGGCTGCGGGCGGACCCGCGGCGGGAGCTCGCGGACCGCCCGCTGACCGCCGACGAGCGGGACGAGCTGCTGCGGGGCGACGTCGCCGCCCTGTACCGCCGCGGGGCCCACCCGGTGCTGCTCGTACGGCTCGCGGCCTTCCGCGTACTGGGCCTCGACCCCGCGCTCTACGCCGCCCGCATCCGGGCGGCCGAGCCGCGCTTCAGCGTGCCGGCGCCGCCGGAACGGGAGTGAGCCACTCGTCGTGCTTGGCGCTGACGGCGCGGACCGTGTCGTGGTAGCACGCTTCCAGCGCCCGAGTGACGTCCCCCGCGGTCTTGCCGTCACCGAGGCGGAACCCGTCGACCTCCACGGCCGGCAGCACCTCCGCCGCGGTGCCCATCAGGAAGATCTCGTCGGCGAGGTACAGCTCCGTGCGCTCCACGGGCCGGGCCTCGACGGTCAGGCCGAGTTCCTCCTCGGCCAGCTGGAACAGGGTCTTGCGCGTGATGCTGTCCAGGACCCCGCTGGCCAGGTCCGGGGTGATGATCCGGCCGCCCTTGACCAGGGCGATGCACGAGCCGGACGACTCCGTGACGTTCCCGGCGCCGTTGAGGAAGACGGGCCAGTCGGCGCCGCGTGCCCGGGCGTCGACATTGCCCAGCCGGCCGTTGTGGTAGTTCGAGAACACCTTCATCGATGCCGGAGAGGCACCCGGGTTGAAGCGGGGCCAGGAGCTGACGGCGAGCGTGCAGGTACGCCCCCGGCCGAGCTTGCTCTCGAACTCCCAGGTCTCGATCGCTATCTCGGCCGGAGTGCCGCGCGGCACCATCTGCTCCTTGTGCGTCCCGGCGGCGAAGCCCCAGGGGCGGACGTAGAGGTCCTTGCCGCTGACCTCCCACGAGGCGAGCAGCTCGACGGTGGCGGCGACGAGCGCGTCCGCGTCGAACTCGGGCTCTAGCCAGCTCAGCCGGAGGGAGTCCAGCAGCCGCTGCATGTGGTCGCGGAGCCGGAAGCCGTGCAGGACGCCCCGCTCGGCGCTCCAGTAGGAGTGCACGCCTTCGAACGCGGCGGAGACCGAGGCGTGTCCGACGGAGCTGATGTGGACCGTCGCCTCTTCCCACGGCATGAAGGTGCCGTTGCGCCAAATCAGATGCCCGTATTCAGAAGACACATTTACCCCTATCGGCAACCCTCTGGACGTGGACCCGCAGGGCCCCTGACCGAACTGTAGATTTGGCTGTGAATCACTGTCAAGGCAGTCATAATGAGTAGTCAATATCTTTGTCGCAAGCCCGACTCGACCCACCGGGGCGCCGCGCGCGGCGGTCCCGCCGCGGACCGACCCCTCCTCGGGGAGAACGAGCGCGACGTCCACGTCCGGCACCCCACCGGCAGCCGGGACCCGCACGTGGTCGAGGCGGCGGCCGACCGGCTACTGACCGGCCGAGAGATGTGGGTCAGGCGCCGTTGCAGGAGGAACGGTCGGCGGGCAGGTCGTCCAGGGCTGGCGGATGCCCGCGCCGATCCGGCGCAGGGTGCTGCGTACCGTGTCGGCGAGCGCGCTCGGCAGGGCGGTCCGGTCCAGCACAGGGGTATTTGGCTACGCGAAGCCCCGGAGACCGTGGCCCGCGCGGCGAACCCGGCAGCGGTGAACCGCTGTACGGCCTCCGGCAGCGCGTGCAGGGTGGCGTCGGCGGGCGTGCAGCCGAGCCGCTCGCCGCCAACACCCGGAACCTCGCCGTCGGCGAACCGCCAGGCGCGGTCGCGGGCACCAGGCCGATAGAGGCGGTTGAGGGCTTTGACGACGATGTCCACTGCCCAGGCGGTCACTGCCCGAACTTCAGCCCACGCCTGGCGATCGCGGCGGCCGGACTGGCAAGCCCCTTCCTGCCCACGGCGCCCGGCGGACCTACCGCACCCCCGCGAAAGGGCGCGGCCCTGGCGGCCCTGACCACGGCCAGCCTCACCCGCGTCGCCGGGACGGCCCTCTTCCTACGCCGGAGACGAGCGGTCACGCCGCCTGCTGGGAGAAGGCACTTGAGGACCTTGCCGGGGGCCGCTTCGTTTCGTGGCTGAACTCCGGTCGGACGGTCCAGTTCAAGGTCAAACCGCTGAGCCCTGGCGTGATCGGGTCTCGGTCCATGACGGCCCGACGTCCAAGTGACGGTCAGTGTGCCCTCTTCCCGGCAACCGGATCCTCGCCGCTCGCGACACGTCGACCTTGCGTACCTGGCGTTCTTGGCTGCCTCACGGCCTCGTCACCCGTGATCAGTCTCAAATCCGTGGTATTTCCTCGCGGGGGCGAGGCCGAGATCAGGCGGCTTGTCCGAGTCGGCGGAAGACACCCGCGCCGAGCCCCGAGCACGAGGGCGAGCGGCGAGCCCGATCGCGCCCCGATGAGTTTCCCGGGCCGCGCTGGTCCGTACGCCCGACACCCACGAACGGAAGGCTGAGCCATGCGGAAACTGATCTACGGCATGAACCTGACCCTGGACGGCTACATCGCCGCGCCCGGCGACGACATCGGCTGGAGCGTGCCGAGCGACGAGCTGTTCCAGTTCTGGTCCGACCAGTTGCGGGCGACCGACCTGTCGCTGTACGGGCGCAAGCTGTGGCAGACGATGAGCTCCTACTGGCCGACCGGCGACGAGCGGCCGGGCGCCACCCCGGCGGAGATCGAGTTCGCGCGCCGCTGGCGGGACATGGCGAAGGTGGTGTTCTCCTCGACGATCGACAAGGTCGACTGGAACACCCGCCTGGTCACCGGCGACGCGGTCGCCGAGATCGCCCGGCTCAAGGCGGAGGACGGCGGCCCGATGGACATCGGCGGCGCGACGCTCGCCGGGGCGGCCATGCGGGCCGGCCTGATCGACGAGTACGTCCTGGCCACCGCGCCGGTCCTGGTGGGCGACGGCACGCCGTTCTTCACCGCGCTGGACACCTGGGTGAACCTCAACCTGGTGGAGACGCGGACGCTTCCCTGCGGCGTGATCCTGACCAGGTACGAGACGAGGCGCTGAGCGATCGTCCTGGGCGACCCGGACTACCGCCCGGGCCAGTTCGAGAGTGCCGAGGGCTGCCGATCTCAACGGTTTGGCTTTCGCGGAGGTCCCGCTCGCCCTGGAGACGGAAGTCCCGGCGATCGTCGGCCCCGGTGCGCAACTTCCACTCCGGGACACCCACCCTCGACCTCGACCTGTCCGCCGGCCACTGGATCGCCGCCGGCCTCCGCCCCGTCTTCTTCCTCGTCGCCGGCATCGAGCTCAAACGCGAACTCGTCGTCGCCGCGATCCTCGTCGCGTTCGCCATGGGCCAGGGCCGCCGGGCCTCGGTGGCCGTACCCGTCGGGCCGGTCACGCCATGGCAGGCCACGAGCTTCCCTTTTTCCCCCGAACGGCCCGCCAACCAGGAAGGCCGGTCGTCGAACGCACCTCGGTCGGATTCCGGGAGAGCCTCGCTTGACTGGTGGACGGCGCGACGGGTAGGGAGAGGCTGTTCATCGCGCAAGGTGTGAAACGGGGGACGTATGAAGCCGCTCGAAACGGGGGATCCCACCTCGCTCGGCGAGGGCCGCTACCGGCTGGTGGGACGGCTCGGTCAGGGAGGCATGGGCGTGGTCTACCTGGGCCGCTCCCGGTCCGGCCGTGCGGTGGCCATCAAGGTCGTACGTCCCGAGCTGAGCACCGAGCCCGGGTTCAAGCGCAGGTTCGCCGACGAGGTCGCGGCGGCGCGGCGGGTCGGCGGCTTCCACACCGCTCCGGTGGTGGACGCAGACCCGGACGGGGACCCGGCCTGGCTGGTCACGGCGTTCGTGCCCGGCCCCACCCTGCAAGCGGTCCTCGCGCGCGTCGGATCGCTGCCCTTGGACACGCTCACCGTCCTCGCGGCCGGCCTGGCCGAGGCACTCGACGCGATCCACCGCGCCGGGGTCATCCACCGCGACCTGAAGCCCGCGAACATCATCGTCGCCGAGGACGGGCCGCGTGTCATCGATTTCGGCATCGCGCGCGCCCTGGACGGCACATCACTGACACAGACCGGCATGCAGGTCGGCACGCCGGGTTTCCTGGCACCCGAGCAGCTCACCGGCGGTAGGGCGCTCACCCCTGCGGTCGACATGTTCGCTCTGGGGGTGGTGCTCACCCAGGCGGCGGGCGGCGCCCCCTTCGGCGACGGCCCGTCCGCGGCCAGGCACTACAAGGTGGTCTACGAAGAGCCGGACCTGACCGCGGTGCCCATTGAACTCCGCGAAGCCATCGGCGCCTGTCTGTCCAAGGACCCAGCTGCAAGGCCCACCCCGGCCGCCTTCCTCGGTACTCTCACCGTCCGCCACCCTGACGGTGACTCCTGGCTGCCGGAAGCGGCAACGCAGCTGCTCCCGGCCCCGGAGCCGATGGCGCGGCCCACCGCACCGGACAGCCCGCCGGAGACCCGGCAGGACACCCCGGAGGCCGTCCCGCTACCGGATGCCGCCCCGCCCGTCGTCGCGGAGCCCCCCACAGAACGGTCGCGCACCGTGACAGGGCCCGCGGCGCAGCTTTCCCCCGCCCCCGCGCAGGTGCCACCAGTCGTTGCGGGGAAGCCCCCACGTCGCCGCGCGGTGGTGGCGGCGGTGCTCGTGACGTCTCTCGCGGCCGCCGGCCTGTTCGTGTGGCAGCCCTGGAGCCACTCGACCAAGGACAGTTCCAAGCCCCGCGCCTCGTCGCCCACCGGATCCGCCCCGGCCCCTGCACCGTTCCCGGCCGATCCGCTGCTGATCCGGAAGGACACCGCCCCGGGCTGGCCCGGGGCGTGCCACAGCGTCATCGCCCGCCGGGACGCCTCGGCGGAGAAGCCCGTGGAGCTCATCGCGGGCGGCGCCGGCACATGTGACATCCTGCCCCAGTGGTCCCCCGACCGCAGGTCGTTCGCGTTCACCCGCAGCACGCCCGAGGGCACGGCCGTCTGGACCGCCAACGCCGACGGCTCGAACGCGCGCCGGATCACTTCCATCGCCGGTGGCAGGGTGTCCTGGTCGCCGGACGGCAGCCGGCTCGCCGTGCTTCGCATGAAGGACGGCGTGCAGCAGCTGTTCGTGGTCGACGTCGCCGACGGCGCGACGCGCCAACTCACTTCGGGCGGGAGCCAGGTCGAGGATCCCGCGTGGTCGCCGGACGGCAAGCGCATCGCGGTCTGCCTGCAGACAGATCCCGACAACTGGCAGATCCACGTGGTCGATCCCGCCGCCCCGAATCGCGCCCCGCAGCAGGTGACCCGGCTGCCCCACGCGGCACACGACCCGGTGTGGTCACCCGACGGCGCCACCCTCGCCTACACGGCGGGGACCTACGGCACGGGCACCCAGGGCGACATCCACCTCGTGGACTCCGACGGGAGCAACGACCGTGAACTGATCGCCACCGGCGCCCATGAGATGGACCCCGCCTGGTCCGTCGACGGCACGTGGGTGGCCTTCGTCCGCGGCCCGTACGAGCAGCCCGTGATCTGGGCCGTGCGCGCGGACAAGACCGGCGAGCGCGCCCTCACCACCGGTGCCTCCGCCGAGGGGCATCCCGCCTGGCGCTGAGAGTGCAGGAGGCCGCCCCGGACTCCGACTCCGGGCGGCGTCGGCCCCGCCCGGATGCGGCTGATCGGGGCCGACGCCATGAACGAGCGGGGACCGGGCACCGGCCCCGGCGAGCTCAGCCGGAGTCGGGGCACCCACCTTCTCAACCTGACGGGTCCCGGAGGTCGGACTACGGCACGAGGACGATCTTGCCCTGGACCCGGCCGGTTTCGCTGAGCTCGTGGGCCTTCGCGGCCTCCGTGAGCGGGAGGATCTCGGAGATCGTGGGGCGTACGCCGTGGGTGTCGACGAGTTCGGCGAAGGCGGTCAGCACGGCGGGGGTGGGTTCCAGGAAGAACTCCACGAACCGTATGCCGAGTTCGGCGGCGCGTGCTGTCACCTCGGTGCGGTCCACGCCGACGCCGACGACGTCGACCAGGATGCCGCCCGGCTTGAGGGTGTGCAGGGAACGCGGACCGTAGTCGTTGCTGACGGTGTCCAGTACCACGTCGATGCCGCGCAGGGCCGAGAAGTCCTCCACCGTGTAGTCGATCAGCTCATCGGCGCCGAGTCCTCGCAGGTAGTCGTGCTTGGCTGCGCGGGCGGTGCCGATGACGTACGCGCCCAGGGACTTCGCGATCTGCACGGCGATGTGGCCGACGCCGCCGGCCGCGCCGTGGATCAGCACCCGCTGGCCGGGCTGGACCTCGCAGAGGGTGACCAGAGCCTGGTAGGCGGTGAAGCCGGAGATCGGCAGCGCCGCGGAGCCGACGTGGTCGAGCGTGCGCGGCTTCGGCGCGATCCGGTCTTCGGCCACCACCACGCGGTCAGCGTGGCTGCCGTGCGGCGGGACGGTCCAGCCGTAGACCTCCTCGCCCACCGCGAAGCGGGTGGCGCCCTCGCCGACGGCCTCCACCACGCCGCTGAACTCGTGGCCGAGCACGAACGGCGGCGGGCCGAAGAAGTCCACCTTGCCGATACGGACTTTCCAGTCCGCGGGGTTCATACCAGTGGCCCGTACGCGCACCAGGACCTCACCCGGGCCCGGCGAGGGAAGGGGTATCTCGGCAAGTTCCAGCACGTCGGAGCCGCCGAGGAGCCGCTGTGTGATCACCCGTGTCGTCGTCATGCAGCACATTCTGCGCCTGATGATCATGAAAGAGCCATCCCACCCCCGCAACAGCCCCTCGGGCCCGGGTTCACCCATCCGGGGGTCGAATTCACCGCCGAAACGAGGGAGGGTGCGGGACCCGGATGCCGTGTACGGCCCCGGCCGTGGGCGGGTGGGCGCTCCCAGCAAGCGGTAGGAAGGTGCCACGTGATGGCGGGGCAGTCCCCCCCATTACCTTTTTGGTTGCCTCGCAATGGGGCGCCCGGCCTCCGGAGTTGGCATGACTTTCTCCCTCTGCCGATCGCATGTCTTGGGGGGTGGTGTCACCGGCTCCGGAGGCATCGACAGACCGCTGATTAGGGGCATGACCACCGACCTTTCCGCAGGTCGGGAGGCTCTTCGTAATGTGGATGTGGCGATCGGTGCCGTGGGACGGCCGGGCGAAGAGGACGACCGGAGGACGCACGTGATCGACATCAGCGGCATCGGCGCCTTCCTCGGCCTGGACGTCGGCAAGGGCGAACACCACGCCACCGCCGTCACCCCGGCCCGGAAGAAGGCCTTCGACAAACGGCTGCCCAACAGCGAACCCAAACTCCGCGAGGTCTTCGGGAAACTGCAGGCCAAGCACGGGACGGTCCTGGTGGTGGTCGACCAGCCAGCCTCGATCGGGGCTCTGCCGCTGGCCGTGGCCCGTGACATGGGCTGCCCGGTCGCCTATCTGCCGGGGCTGACGATGCGGCGGATCGCCGATCTCTACCCCGGCGAGGCCAAGACCGATGCCCGCGACGCCTTCGTCATCGCGGACGCGGCCCGCGTCATGCCGCACACCCTCCGCTCGGTCGATCTCGAAGACGAAACGATCGCCGAGCTGGAGATGATCGTCGGGTTCGACGACGACCTGGCCGGCGAAGCCACCCGCGTCAGCAACCGGCTGCGGGGCCTGCTGACGCAGATCCACCCGTCGCTGGAACGGGTCCTGGGGCCGCGAGTGCAGCACCCGGCCGTGCTCAAGCTCCTCGACCAGTTCGGCTCCCCGGCCCAGATCCGCAAGGCCGGACGGCGACGGCTCGTGACGTTGATACGCCCGAAAGCAGGCCGAGCGGCTGGTCGAGGACATCTTCACCGCCCTGGACGAGCAGACCGTCGTAGTCCCGGGCACCGACGCGGCCGCACTGATCGTCCCCAGCCTCGCCAACTCGCTCCAAGCAGTGCTTGACCAGCGGAAACTCCTCGCCGCGCGGATCGAGGAACTGCTGGAGGCACACCCTCTTTCCAAGGTCCTGACGTCCATGCCGGGGATCGGCGTCAGGACCGGAGCACGGATCCTCATCGACGTCGGCGACGGATCCAGCTTCCCATCCGCCGCCCACCTCGCCGCCTACGCAGGCCTCGCCCCAGCGACCCGCAGCTCAGGCTCCTCGATCCGCGGCGAACAACCCTCCCGACGCGGAAACAAGCAGCTCAAACGGGCCTTCTTCCTCTCCGCCTTCGCCGCCCTGGCCGACCCGGCATCCCGCACCTACTACGACAAGAAGATCGCCCAGGGAAAGCACCACACCCAGGCCCTCCTCTGCCTCGCCAGACGCCGAGCCGACGTGCTGTTCGCGATGCTCCGCGACGGCACCTTCTACGAACCCCAACCCGCCCCCACGGGTTGACGAAACCCATAGGGGCACCCCCCCCCCGGCCGCCATCCGTCCGCTCAGGCAACAGGTACGACCTTGACCCCGGTGAGGGACCGGAAGGGCAGGCCTGATGCGAGGACCTGCTGGTCGCCGGTAGTCGGGTTGACACGGAACAACGTCGGCTCCCCGTTCGCCGCCTTGTAATCGGTGATCAGCAGGTTGCCGTCAGCCTCGATGGCGATCGCGGCAGGACTGTCGAAACCGCCGCCAGAGGACACGACGGTCTGCGTCCCGCTCACCGGATCCACCTTGATCACACCACCGCTGAAACCCTCGAACGCGTTGGCGTCGACGACCAGGATGTTGCCGTCGTGGTCGACCACCACATCCACAGGGCTGACGAGATGGCCACCGGACGAAATGACCGTACGCGCACCACTGACCGGGTCGATCCGGATCACCCGGGGAGCGTCGGGATCACTGATGTGGCCGGCCTGCTCTACCACCACGACGGTGCCGTCGGCGGCAACGCACAACCCGCCGGGGCGCAGAGGATCGATGGTGCCGTCGCTGAGCGACAGCACGGTCTGCACCCCGGTGACGGGGTCAACGCGGATGACCGCCCCCGGGCCCTTTGAAAAGAGGTCGGCCACGAGGACGTTGCCGTCGCTCTCCACGGCAACAGCGCACGGGGCGACGAAGTTGCCCTCGGACGCCACCACGCTCTGAGTCGTCATTCCGTCGGACCTGGACAGGCGCAGCAGCGCTCCTGTGCCTGGATACTGTCGGTCCTTGGTCACCAGGACACTGCCATCGGCTTCCACGGCGATCCCGGTGGCTCCCACGAGGTCGCCACCCAGGGCGAAGAAGCCCTGAAGGCCTGTGACCGGATCGACCATGTGCACTGCACCCTGGCATCCGAAGGCCTCGGAATCGGAGAGCAGGATGGTACCGGCGGGGATCTTGTTCTCGACTGTCATGACGGCTCCTTGAAG
Source organism: Streptomyces sp. NPDC051109 (assembly GCF_044455885.1). Lineage (NCBI taxonomy): Bacteria > Bacillati > Actinomycetota > Actinomycetes > Kitasatosporales > Streptomycetaceae > Streptomyces > Streptomyces sp. NPDC051109. The sequence goes on along the minus strand of NZ_JBITFF010000032.1, from coordinate 6,621 downwards.
AGGGAGCAAGGGATAACACCTCACTCAACCGCAGGACCCACCCGACCGGTCGGGCCGGGCCCGCGCCACGCCGCCACGTTGACGGTGATCCGCCTGATCGCAGCATCAGGTCACCCGTCGAGGCCGGCCTTGAAAGTGTCGGCTTGACCTGGGCATTTCACGCGATGGCCGATCCGGCGGTGGGCAGTCGCCCACTGCGGCCGTCGCCCCGGTTGCACCGGCGCGACACGTGTGAACACCATAAGTAACCAACTCGTCGCTATGCGTTACCATCCTTGGGGCGACTCCAGCGAAGCGGAGGCAAGCAATGTACGAACGGACCAGCCAGTCGGGACACGACGCCGCACCGGTCGAAAGCGAGGACATCACGGCGTTCACCGAACGCCTGTCGGAGTGGAGCGCGTCCCTCCCCGCCGGTGAGCAGGCCCTCGCAGAGGTCCTGCTGCAGTACACCCGAGACCTCCAGCCCGGCGACGTCCGCCGCAGACAGCTGATCGCCAGCCTCGACGAGGCGACACGGTCCGCCATCAGCTCCGTCCGCGACCAGTGGAAGCGAACGGCCCGTGGGCCCATCGCATGGGCGCGAACTGAGCCGAGCTGGGAGAAGGCCAACCCGCGCGTGGGCGGCGGGGCCATCGAGGAGTACGAGATCGTCCAATGGACCTACATCCGTCCCGAGAAGTGGACCCCGCCCTATGCATGACGATCTCGGCGTCCATGCGGTGGACGACGCATCCCCGGGGGACGGCTTCGCCGTTTCGCTGGAGCGGTTCGCCTCGGCACTCTCCCCGTCAGAGCACACCATCCTCATCGCGGCGCTCAACGCCGCGACGGAGCCGTGGATGCGCATGGCCGCACGACCAGTGGAAGAGCTGTTGGAGCCCGAGGAAGCGCAGCTGCTCGACCACCTGGTAAAGCGGCCGCCCGTCAAGGAGCATGAGCATTAGTGGGGCGCTATCTCGGTCTCATCGTCAAAGCGACACGGCTGTGCAACCTGCGCTGCACGTACTGTCACGACTGGCGGAGCGGGCCCAACCAGACGATGGGCTTCCCCGTCCTGGCACGGATGACGGCCCGAGCCTTGGCCGACCCGGGGCACGACACCGTCGAGTTCATGTGGCACGGCGGCGAGCCGACCGTCTTGCCCCGCAAGTTCTACGAGCGTGCGGTCTACTTGCAAGCGCGCTTGCGTCGCCCCGGACAGACGGTCCACAACACCTTGCAGAGCAACGGCACACGGATCGACGGCGCCTGGGCACAGTTCTTCCGTGAGTTCCGTTTCCGGGTCAGTGTGAGTCTGGACGGTCCGCCCGCCGTGCATGACCGCTACCGGCGCTACGCCTCGGGGCGCCCTTCTTTCGAGGACGTACGCCGCGGACTTGACGCCCTGCGGGAGAACGACGTACCGATCAGCGTACTCATGGTCATCGACCGGGGAGCGCTCGAACTCGGACCGGACGCAGTCTTCGACTTCTTCCTGAAAGAGGGAATCACCCACTACGGCCTGCTCGCCGCCAAACCGACGAACCATCCTGACGCACCGCCCGGAACGCCGACGTCGCACTACGTCACACCGGCCGAGATGAACCGCTTCCTGCGGGCCTACTTCGATCGTTGGCTTGCCCATGGCGATCCGTCCATCTGGGTCAGGGAGTTCGACGGACTGCTGAAGCGGCTCTCGGGGCGAGACAGCAGCGTGTGCACCCTTGCCGGCGATTGCTTCGGCCGTTACTACCTCGTAGAGCCCGACGGGCAGGTCGCCCACTGCGACCTGTTCGACGGAGACCCCGCCTATACGGTCGGCAACGTCCTCACAGACTCCTTCGCCTCGTTCCGCAACGGGCCGGCCCTCGTCCCCTTGCGGGCTTCGAACAAGGATGCTCTCAGCGCCATGCGCGCCTGCCCCGACTTCGGTGTCTGCAACGGGTGGTGCCCGCACGAGCGCTACACGGCGTCTCGGCACGACCCTCAGTACACAGCCGACTGCTGCGGACTGCGGGACCTCATCGGCCACATGCGGAACCGCCTCGGCGTGGCCGCCCCTGCAGCACCGTGAAGGTCCTGCTGGGGCCGGCGCACGAACTACACGACGGAGTCCACGGGTCACTGCTGGAGTCCCCGCCGACGGGGACGACGTACGTGCAGGCACGGTACACGCTGCGCTTTCGCCCCGACCGCAGCGCCTGCCGCGCCTTTTCCCCGCTGCACGACGCGGCAGTCGCCGAATGGGTGCGGTTCGACGGCCTCCCGGCCGATGTCGACGTCGTGCATTCGTCCCGTCTGCCGACGGAAACGGCGCGACCGTGGGTAGTCGATGCGGACTGTCTGCTGATGCCGCTGCAGGCCGGGCGCTTCTTCACCTTGGGCGCGGCATCCCGTGGTACCTCCCTCGTTCCCGACTCCGAGGCAATGTTCCGCCGAGAGGCCGCCATGGCGGCCCGGTACGCGAGCCGGCGCTGCGCCCGGATCCTCTTCCGCACGGAGTATGCGCGACGGGCATGCTTGGAGCACCTCGCGGCGCGTGGCCACCGGCCGGAGGTCATCGAGAGGCTGAGCTCCAAGTCCGAAGTGGTGTATCCGGCCGTTCCTGCACTGCCAGCGGTCAGGCGCGCGGAACGCGCGGTGACCGTGCTTTACATGGGCAGGACAGCGCAGGACAAGGGTGCTCCTGTCGCGGTCGAGGTCTTCGGCCATCTGCGGGCACGCCACGGCGAAGCCGTGCGGCTGGTGTTTCTCGGACCCTGCCCTGAGCCTGCCGCCTCCCGGCTGCTGGCGGCGGGAGTGGAACTCCTGGCGACCCTGCCCAGGCCGGCCTACTTGGAGCAGCTGCGCCGGGCGGACATCTTCCTCTCCCCCACCTCTTTCGAGAGCTTCGGTATGGGACTGGTCGAAGCAGCCGCCGCCGGTCTGGCCATCGTCTGTTCGGCCGGACCGGGGATGGAGCACATCGGCGAGCTGTTCACGCCCGGCGACAACGCTCTGTTCGTCTCCAACGCCAAGCCGGCGGCCCAACGCACCAAAGGGTTCGCGGCGGCAGTGTCTGCGCTGATCGACGACGAATCACTGCGCCGGCGTCTTGCCGTGAACAACCGTGCGCTCACCTCTTCCGGGAGATTGTCGCTTCGGCAGCGCGACGAAAGACTCGGCGACGCTTACGCGCACGCAGCAACACTCATCGGCGGCCACGTCGATCCCTCTGAGGACCGCGACGCCTGCGCGGAAGGTGATCGGCGGATCACGGATTGGGCGGACGACGTCTGCAATTGGGCCGGGCGGCACTGTACCGCCCGTATCGGCGGCCGGGTCATCGTCAGGTAACCCGGCCCGCGCAGCGTTCGGCGGGCGCGGTCATCGGGGGGAGGACTGTGCCGTGACGCCGAATCCAGTGAAGTCGATCAGGTCTGCCATAGTGAACTCCCCCGGCTTGGAACCACACAGAACCGGTCGCCAACCGGGCTCGGCAGACAGGTACGAGGACGGATCGGCGGACAGCATGCCGAGGAACACCTCGGAGACGATCCGGGAACCGACGGTACCCAGGGTGCGACCGCCGTCGTGCAATTCGGCCTCACGCAGCACGTAGTACCACAACGGCGCAGGCCCCTTGCCGGGAAGATCGAGCTCCTCGTCGTCGAGCGGTTCGGAACCGATAGCCAGCGCGACCTGCTGACCGGAAGGCAGACCCAGCCGCGCGCCGCGTGTGAGGTTCCGCCGTGCGAGGTCTGGCGTCGCGCCGCCGGCGAGTTCAGGGGGCAAGTCCAGGAGCGGCGGCGCCAGATACCGGTCGATCCTGCGGGCGTGCTGGAGGTCTGACGAGTCGCCGAGAGGGAAAAACCTCCGCCACTCGACCTGCCAGTTCGCCGGCAGGCGGCGGAACCCTCCAAGATGCCGGAATTCATTGCGCGGCGAGCCCGCCGACCCAGACGTGAAGACGGGGAGCGGCCCCACTCGGGAATTCAGCGTGTATGCCGGCCGGACCATGGAGTGGCCGAAGCGGTAGGCCGCGACGGCGAACTCGACCGGCATGAAGATCTGGTGGCGCCACGCGAAGAAACGGAGTGCGACCTGTTCGACCGCTTCACCCTGAGGGATGAGAGACTCGTGACGCAGCACGTCTTTGTACGTGGTCGCGTCGACGACACGTTTGAGGAAGTCGTGGACGACGATCCACTGGTAGTGCCATCGGACAAGTCGCTGCGCGCAGTCGAAGACACCTTCACCAGCATTGCGGTGAGCCTCGTACTCCGCCGCGTTGGCGGTCAGCCAGTCACACATTTTGTTGTGGAACAGCATGAAGGTGAGCTGCAACTGGCTGACGATGACGTTCTCGTCATTGCGGGGATCGCCGATCAGCGCCACACCACGGGAGTCCCGCGGCAAGTCCAGCACTCCCCCGGCCTCACCCTTCGCGTTCCCGATCACGAAGCGGTGCCCCTCGGCACCACGCACCATCTCGTACAGGTACGGCTGGTCCGCCGGTCCACGCCCGTACACGGAGTCCAGGTCAAATCGCGGAGTACGGAAGTTGACCAGAGCGTCAGGATCGTTGCGCCGCTGGAGGCTGGACATCGGGTCGAACGTGAGGTCGTGGTCGATGAACTGGCCAACGTAGGTGTACCCGGCCGGGATCTTTCCGTCCAGCTCGGCCCCCGAGGGCTCTCTCATGAGCCGTGCGATGGCGTCGATGCGCGCGTCGTCCGGAATATAGGGGTCGAGACGCCGGAACATCCGGCCGTAGAGGCCGAACGAAAGGCTGGATTCCGGTACGTAGCCCAGGCCGCGGCTTACACGCGCGTGGTTGCGGATGGGAGAGACGGGCAACCCCAGGGACTGTCCTCCACCGGCCATGTCGACCGTCATCTGCCCAGGGTCGCCGACGTGTCCTGCCAATGGCATCCGAGCAGATCTGCCATCCTCGCCGGGCATGTGCGCCTGCCTTTCCACGGAGGTCGTCCGAGACTACTGCCCGCGGCCCGGCGTAGAAGGAACCACCGAGCGACCCCCGCTCCCAGTCATCCAGTCAGCCGCAGCCCGACCGAGCAACACGCCAGAGGTTCGACCTGGTACGCGCTGGGTGACGCTCTCCGGTACGCCTGACCGGCTACGTCGTGGTGGGGAGCCGGGTGCCGGTTGTTCGTTGCCGAGCGGCCTCCCCGAGGCCGGGCCGGTCGGGTTTCGGTGCACTGACCCGGGGTGATGGGTGAGTGCGGAGGGTCCGATCCCCGCCACGCCGGGCCGGGCGGGGCCGGCCCGGGCCCGGGGTGAGCCAACCAGGCGCGGCGGGCACGATCACCGGGCTCTGGAAAAGCGGCTCCGCCCGAAGTTCCGTGAGGCCTCGACCTCCCGCAGGACGCGAGCAGGGTCGTGCAGCGTCACGTGCAAGGCGCCGTGGGATGGAAGCCGAGGATTCGTCCCTGGCAGAAGTCGACCGTGTGCCCGGGAGAACCAGCATGACCATCGCCGACGGCGGCTACTGAGCTTGTAGTAGCGGTGTCGTGGGTGCTGACAGCTGGTGATCGTCGCGGTATGCCGGTTGTATGAGGTATCCGCAGGGTGGGGGTCTGACCGCGGAGAGGCAAGCTTTCCGCGAGCGGATCCGGATGGAAGCGGCCGGCATGTTCGCCAGCGGTCTGAGCAATGACGTGGTCGCCAAGGAGTTACGGGTCAGCGTCCGGTCGGTTCAGCGGTGGCGGAGATCGTGGCAAGACAGTGGTGAGTCGGCTCTGCGTTCACAAGGGCCCGCCTGCCGTCCCAAGCTCAGCAGGACCTTGTTCGCGGTTCTCGAGGAGGAGCTGGCCAAGGGGCCGGTTGCCCACGGATGGCCGGATCAGAGATGGACGCTGGCCCGGATCAAGACCCTGATCGGCCGAAGGTTCCACAAGAGCATGACCTTGTCCGGCATCTCCCAGATGCTGCGGCGGAACGGCTGGAGTCACCAGGTGCCTGCCCGCCGTGCTCTCGAGCGCGACGAGGAAGCGGTGGCCGGCTGGGTGAAGGAGACCTGGCCACGGGTGGAAGCACCGCGGCGGCGCTCGATGCCTGGATCGTCTTTGAAGACGAAGCAGGATTCTCGATGACGCCGCCGACCTCACGGACCTGGGCCAAACGCGGATACACACCCGTCATCCGGGTTCGTGGACGCTCCCAACGCCGCTACTCCATCGCGGCCCTGACCTGCTATAAACCCGGCGAACGCTCTCGCCTGATCTACCGGCCCAAACGGCACACCGACCACAAACAAGGCGGTCGGCGCAGCTTCACCTGGATCGAGTACCGCGACCTTCTCATCGTCGCCCACCAGCAGCTCGGCGGACCCATCGTCCTGATCTGGGACAACTTAAACGTCCACAAGGACCGCCGGATGCGGGCCTTCATCGAGGCCCAGGACTGGATCACCGCCTTCCACCTGCCGCCTTACGCACCCGACCTCAACCCCGTCGAGGGCATCTGGTCCCTCCTCCGCCGCAGCAGCCAGGCGAACACCGCGTTCACCGACCCCGAGCACCTCATCCGCGTACTACGACACGGCCTCCGCCAGATCCAATACCGCAGCGACGTCATCGACGGATGCCTCACCGAGACCAGACTCAAACTGACGACACCACAGCTGCAAGCTCAGTA
>NZ_JBITFF010000031.1:0-58196 GCF_044455885.1 Streptomyces sp. NPDC051109 | reverse complement strand
TGCACACCTACAATCACCACCGCGGACACACCGCGCTCGCAGGCAAACCACCCGCCAGCCGCGTCCCCAACCTCACTGGGCAATACAGCTAGGGCGTCCCTTCGGGGCCGCGCAGCAGGGCCAGGAAGGAGCGGAAGGCGGCCGGCATGTCCACCGACTCCGGGGCGAGCAGCCACTGGTACTGGAGGCCGTCCATGACCGCGGTCAGCAGCGGGGCCGCCTGCTCCGGGGTGAGGCCCGAGGGCAGCCGGTCCCCGAATTCGGCGCGCAGCACCGCCGCCATCTCGGAGCGCACCTGCGCGTAGCGCTCGGTGAAGAACTCCCGCGCCGGATGCCCGTCGGTGACGCTCTCGCCCAGCAGCGCCGAGAAGGTCTGCACGATGCCGGGACGCATGGCGTTGTACTCCACCAGCGAGGCCAGCAGGTCCAGGCGCCAGGTGCCGGCCGAGGCGCGCGAGCCGCCACCGGTGTCCCAGCGGTCGCGCTCCTCCAGCACCGCGACCAGCAGCGCCTCCTTGGTCGGGAAGTAGTGCAGCAGGCCCTGCTGGGTCAGCCCGACGCGCTCGGCCACCGCGCCCAGCGAGGCGCCGCGGTAGCCGCGCTCCGCGATCACCTCGACCGCCGCGCGGACGATGTCGCCGCGCCGTTCCTCGCTCCTCGCCCTGGCCATCGCCCCGGCACCTCTTCCGCTCACGCCGTGCCCGCCTCCGCTGCGGGACCGTACGTACGTTATCGGAAAGTCACGAACGTATTACGAACCCTACCGCTCTACCGGTATCGGGTCCACGATGGGGGCACCCCCGCACCGCACCGCACCCGTACGCACTCAACGAGGAGGCACGGCCGTGACCGATGCCGATCAGGTCCGCCACGACGCCGTGGAAGCGGCGCTCGGCAAGCTGGACCTCGACACCAAGGCCCGCCTGCTGGCCGGCCAGGACATGTGGTCCCTGCCCGCCCTTCCCGAGATCGGGCTGAAGTCCCTGGTCATGTCCGACGGCCCCATCGGGGTCCGCGGCGTGCGCTGGACCGCCGACGACCCGTCCATCGCCCTGCCCTCCCCGACGGCGCTCGCCGCGGCATGGGACCCCGAGCTCGCCCGCCGCGCCGGCCGGCTCCTCGCCCAGGAGGCCCGCCGCAAGGGCGTCCACGTCCTCCTCGCCCCCACCGTCAACCTGCACCGCTCCCCGCTCGGCGGCCGGCACTTCGAGTGCTACTCCGAGGACCCGTACCTCACCGGCGCCGTCGGCACCGGCTACGTGAAGGGCGTCCAGGACGGCGGCGTCGGCACCACCGTCAAGCACTTCGTCGGCAACGACGCCGAGACCGAGCGCTTCACCGCCGACAGCGTCATCGCCCCGCGGCCGCTGCGCGAGCTGTACCTGGCGCCCTTCGAGGCCATCGTCGCGAACGCCCACCCCTGGGGCATCATGACGGCGTACAACCAGGTGAACGGCACGACGATGACCGAGCACCGGTACCTGGTGAACGAAGTCCTGCGCGGCGAATGGGGCTTCGACGGGTACAACGTCTCCGACTGGATGGCCGCCCGCTCCACCACCGGCGACATCCTCGGCGGCCTCGACGTCGCCATGCCCGGACCGCAGACCGTGTACGGGCCCGCCCTCGCCGCGGCCGTCCGGGCCGGTGAGGTCCCCGAGTCCGCCGTGGACGAGGCCGTGCGCAACGTCCTGCGCCTCGCCGCCCGCGTCGGGATCCTGGAGGGCGCGCCCGCCGTCGTCACCGGTACCCCGGCCCCGATCGACGGGCAGGCGCTGGCCCGCGAGCTCGCCGCCCGCGGCTTCGTCCTCGTACGCAACGAGAACGGGGCCCTCCCGCTGGACTCCGGCCCCGGCCGCACCGTCGCCCTGCTCGGCGCCGCCGCCCGCGACGCCCGCGTCCTCGGCGGCGGCTCGGCCACCGTCTTCCCCGAGCGGATCGTCTCCCCGCTGGACGGACTGACCGCCGCCCTCCCGGAAGGCGCTCTGGCCTTCGCCGTCGGAGCCGACCCCTCCGACGAACTCAGCGCCGCCGACCAGGGCTTCGCGCTCCGCGCGATCTGCCGCGACGCCTCCGGCGCCGTCCTCGGCGAGGGCAGTCTGCCGACCGGCCAGGTCCAGTGGATCGGCGACGACCTGCCGGTGGGCGCCTCGTACGAGACCATGGCGAGCATCGAGGTCACCGGTACGTTCGTGCCGCGCGAGAGCGGCGAGCACGCCTTCGGCACCCGCGGGCTCGGCGCCTTCACCCTCGCCGTCGGCGGCGAGACCCTCTGGGACGGCGTCCAGGCGATGGGCAACGAGGCCGACCCCTTCGAGGCCTTCTTCGGCGCCCCCAGCGAACGCGCCCGCGTGACGCTCGCCGAGGGCGAGGCCGTAGAGGTGTCGCTGACCTTCCAGGTGCCCGACACGAGCGCCCTGCCGCTCAAGGCGATCATGTTCTCGCTGCTCCACCTCGGCCCGCGGCGCGACGCCGACGAGCTGATCGCCGAGGCCGTGGCCGCCGCCCGCGCCGCCGACACCGCCGTCGTGGTCGTCGCCACCACCGAGCGCGTGGAGTCCGAGGGCTTCGACCGGCGCGACCTCTCCCTGCCGGGCCGCCAGGACGACCTCGTGCGCGCCGTCGCCGCCGCCAACCCGAACACCGTGGTCGTGGTCAACGCCGGCTCCCCGGTCGAGCTGCCGTGGCGGGACGAGGTGGCCGCCGTACTCTTGACCTGGTTCCCCGGGCAGGAGGGCGGGGCCGCGCTGGCCGACGTACTGCTCGGGCTCGCGGAGCCGGGCGGGCGGCTGCCCACCACATGGCCCGCGCGGTTCACCGACGCGCCGGTCACCGAGGTGGTCCCGGCCGAGGGTCGCCTGGAGTACACCGAGGGCCTCTTCATCGGCTACCGGGCGTACGAGCGCCACGGCATCGCCCCGGCCTTTCCGTTCGGGCACGGCCTCGGATACACCGACTGGGCGTACGAGTCCCTGGAGGTCACCGGGACCACCGCCCGGGTCCGCGTCACCAACACCGGCACCCGGCCGGGCCGCGAGGTCGTCCAGGTCTACCTCGCCCCCGTCGCCGGGGCGTCCGAGGGTACACAGGGCGCGGCGGTCGAGCGTCCGGCGAGCTGGCTGGCCGCGTTCGCGGGCGTCGAGGCGGGCCCCGGCGAGAGCGTCGAGGCCGAGATCGCCCTGCCCGCGCGCGCCTTCGAGGTCTGGGACGAGCAGGCCGGCCGCTGGCAGCGGATCGGCGGCGGCTACGAGGTCCGTGCGAGCCGCTCCCACGGCGACACGCGGCTGACGGCGACCCTGGAGGTCTAGAGCCTTCCGGGTGGCCGGAAATCACCCATGAGCCGGACCGGGGGAGGGCCCTGACACCCGCCCCCGGTCCCTGAACGCCCCGCGTCAGCGCGGCGGATCGGCCGCCGTCACCTGGCGGTGCGCCAGCTCCGCGAGCCGCGCTTGGCCGTCCTTGCCGGGGTGGAACCAGTCCCAGCGGCTCAACTGCTCCGCGGCGAACGGGTACTGGAACACCGCGCCGCCGTCGTAGCGGCACAGCGCGTCCTTCGAGCAGACCTCGCGCAGCACCTCGTTGTACTCGACCACCCGCGCCCGCACCTGCTCGCGCCGGGCGGTCGCCCCCGTGGCCGCCGACAGCGGGTCCGCCAGCATCGACTGGCAGATCCCCAGCTTCCAGATCTGCCGCACCACCGGGGTGTCCTTGCCCTGCTCCCACAGCCGCTGCAGGTCCGGCACGCTGGAGACGTACACCTGGGACGTGGGGGAGGCCGCGCGCAGGCCGGCGAGGGCCTTCTCGAACCCGGCGCGGAACTCCGCCACCGGCGTCATCGACGAAGCCGTCGGCCGGCAGGCGTCGTTCGAGCCCACCATCACGGTGACCAGGTCGGGCTTGTGTTGCGCGGCCGAGGCCAGCTGACCCGCCAGGTCCGCCATCCGCGAGCCCGTCACCGCGTAGTTCCAACTGCGCGCCGGCACCCCGGCCTCCCCGAGCAGTCGGGCGGCGAGCGAGTGGACGGCGGGATCGCTCCCGGTGGCCCAGGAGACCTCGGGGCAGTCCGCCAGTACCGAACAGGCGTCGAAACCCCGCGTGATGGAATCGCCGACGGCGGCGATCGACGCGGGCGCGGTGTTCCAGCGCGGCCCGGCCTGCGCTCCCCGCTCACCCTCCGTGTCCGACCCGCCCGACTGACACCCGGTCAGCATCCCGGCCAGGAGGGCCGCCGCCGCGCCCGCGCCCGCGAGGGTCCGACGCCAGGACGTGCGCGCGCGGCGTCGCGTGGCGGTGGTGCGCATCGGGTGGTTTCCCTCCTTGTCGCCCCGCGTACTCGGGGGGCGTCCTGCTGAGTGAATGCTCTGCGTTTGGCGGCCTCGGACCGACCGTACGTCACACCATGACCCCTGGCGCACGGTAGCTTTTTCCCGTGGCGTTTCGGCCGCAGGTCCCGTAGCGCAATGTCAAATAATTTCCGTTACATTACATCACGTCACATACTGTCCGTTTTCTGGAGTTTATTCCCGACCTCGTCCCACACTGGAGGTCCCGGTGACGACACGTGGAGTTCTGTACGTGCATTCCGCTCCGCGCGCGCTCTGCCCGCACGTGGAATGGGCTGTTGCGGGCGTGCTCGGGGTGCGGGTGAACCTCGACTGGATCAGGCAGCCCGCCTCCCCCGGCACCTGGAGAGCCGAGTTCTCGTGGCAGGCCGAAGCGGGCACCGCGTCGAAGCTGGCGTCCGCGCTGCGCGGCTGGCACCTGCTGCGCTTCGAGGTGACCGCGGAGCCCTGCCCCACCGCCGAGGGCGAGCGCTACAGCTCCACCCCGGAGCTCGGCATCTTCCACGCCGTCACCGGAATGCACGGCGACATCCTGATCCCCGAGGACCGGCTGCGCGCAGCCCTCGCCCGGTCCGCGGGCGGCGAGACGGACCTGGAGGCGGAGATCGCCAAACTGCTCGGCAAGCCCTGGGACGACGAGCTGGAGCCCTTCCGCTACGCGGGTGAGGGCGCTCCGGTCCGCTGGCTCCACCAGGTCGTCTGAGTCCCGGCGCATACGGAAAGGGCCCGCCCGGCGAGTGCCGGGCGGGCCCTTTCGTACGTACTGCCGCGTCGAACTAGACGGTGCGGAACGCCAGGGTGACGTTGTGGCCGCCGAAGCCGAACGAGTTGTTGATCGCGGAGATCGGGCCGTCGGCAGGCAGCTTGCGCGCCTCGCCGACCACGATGTCCGCGTCGATGTCATCGTCGAGGTCGTCGACGTTGATGGTCGCCGGGGCGATCCGGTGGTACAGCGCGAGCACGGTCGCGACCGTCTCGATACCGCCGGCGCCGCCCAGCAGGTGGCCGGTCATCGACTTGGTCGCGGAGATCGCGATGTGGTCGAGGTCGTCGCCCAGGACCTTGCGCAGGGCCTTCAGCTCGGCCGTGTCACCCTGCGGGGTCGACGTGGCGTGCGCGTTCAGGTGGACCAGCTCGGCCGGGTCGAGACCCGTGTTGTCCAGCAGGTTCTGCACCGCGGCCGCGACACCGCGGCCGGTCGGCTCCGGCTGCGCGATGTGGTGGCTGTCCGCGGACAGGCCCTGGCCCAGCACCTCGCAGTAGACCCGGGCGCCGCGCGCGGCGGCGTGCTCGGCGGACTCCAGGACGACGACGCCCGCGCCCTCGCCGAGGACGAAGCCGTCACGGGCCTTGTCGTACGGGCGGGAAGCCTGCTGCGGGTTCTCGTTGTTCTTGGACATCGCCATCATGTTGGCGAACGCGGCGATCGGCAGCGGGTGGATCGCCGCCTCGGTACCGCCCGCGACGACCACGTCGGCGCGGCCGGTGCGGATCATCTCGACGGCGTAGCCGATGGCCTCGGCGCCGGAGGCGCACGCGCTGACCGGAGTGTGCACGCCCGCCTGGGCGTTGACCTCCAGGCCGACGTTGGCCGACGGGCCGTTCGGCATGAGCATGGGGACGGTGTGCGGGGAGACCCGGCGCACACCCTTGTCCTTCAGTACGTCGTACTGGTCGAGCAGGGTGGTGACGCCGCCGATACCGGAGGCGATCACGGTGCCCAGACGCTCGGGGGCGATGGACTCGTCCTCGCCGGCCGGAGCGGTGTAACCCGCGTCCGCCCAGGCCTCACGGGCCGCGATGAGGGCGAACTGCGCCGAGCGGTCGAGCTTGCGGGCCAGCGGGCGGGGCAGTACCTCGCTGGGGTCCACGGCGGCCTGTGCGGCGATGCGTACCGGCAGTTCGGCGAAGCGCTCGCCCTCCAGGGGCGAGACGCCGGACCGGCCGGCGAGCAGACCTTCCCAGGTCGAAGCGCTGTCGCCACCCAGCGGAGTGGTTGCGCCGATACCGGTGACGACCACGGTGCGATTGGTCGGGCTCACAGGAATTCTTTCTCCACGTCTAAGGGGGTGCTGAATTGTCACGGCGCCACCGCCAGGTGGCGACAAACGCTCGTCAGGCTCAGGCCTGGTGCTTCAGGATGTAGTCCGCGGCGTCGCCGACCGTCTTGAGGTTCTTGACGTCCTCGTCCGGGATCTTGACCTCGAAGCGCTCTTCGGCGGCGACGACGACCTCGACCATGGACAGCGAGTCGACGTCCAGGTCGTCGGTGAACGACTTGCCGGCCTCGACGTCCTCGACGGGGATGCCGGCGATCTCGTTGACGATCTCCGCGAGACCCTCGATGATCTCTTCCTGCGTGGCGGCCATGTGGCGCTCCTTCTATAGCTAACTGGGGTGAAGCGGGGCGGGATGTGGTTCCCGGACCCTAGGGGAGGGTAACGACCGTCGCGGCGTAGACGAGTCCCGCCCCGAAGCCGATGACGAGCGCGGTGTCGCCGCTCTTCGCCGCTCCGGTCGCCAGGAGCCGCTCCATAGCGAGCGGGATCGAGGCGGCCGACGTGTTGCCGGTGGTCTCCACGTCACGGGCGACCGTGACGTGCTCCGGCAGCTTCAGAGTCTTCACCATCGAGTCGATGATCCGCATGTTTGCCTGGTGCGGGATGAAGACGTCCAGGTCCTCCGCGGTGATCCCGGCCGCGTCGAGCGCCTGCTGGGCCACCTTGGCCATCTCGAAGACGGCCCAGCGGAAGACCGCCTGACCCTCCTGCGTGATGGCCGGAAACTTCTCGCCGCTGTCGGTGCTGCGGTACTGGTCCCACGGCACGGTCTGCTTGATCGTCTCGGACTTGTCGCCCTCCGAACCCCACACCGTGGGGCCTATGGCCGGCTCGTCCGAGGGGCCGACGACCACGGCACCGGCGCCGTCGCCGAACAGGAAGGCCGTCGCGCGGTCCTCCAGGTCGGTCAGGTCCGACAGCCGCTCCACGCCGATGACGAGGACGTACTGGGCCGAGCCCTCGATGACGAGGCCCTTGGCCAGCGTCAGGCCGTAGCCGAAGCCGGCGCAGCCCGCGGAGATGTCGAACGCGGCGGGCTTGACCGCGCCGATCCGGTGCGCGATCTCGGTCGCGACGGCCGGGGTCTGCTTGAAGTGCGAGACCGTCGAGACGATCACGGCGCCGATCTGCTCGGGCGAGACGCCGGCGTCGGCCAGCGCCTTCCCCGAGGCCTCCACCGACATCGCGGCGACGGTCTCCTGGGGCGAGGCCCAGTGCCGGGTCGCGATGCCGGAGCGGGAGCGGATCCACTCGTCGGACGAGTCGATCGTCTCCAGGATGACCTCGTTGGAGACCACGCGGGTCGGGCGGTAGCCGCCGACGCCGAGAATGCGGGCGTACGGGGAGCCCTTGGCAGGCTTGATCTTCGACATGCTGTGTGGGCTCCTTCTCTCAGGCCGCGTGCTCGGCGACGAGCGCGGCGGCCTTTTCGAGATCGTCCGGGGTCTTCAGGGCCACGGTCGGCACGCCCTTGAGCGCGCGCTTGGCCAGCCCCGCCAGAGTGCCACCCGGGCTGAGCTCGATGATCCCGGTGACACCCAGCTCGCCGAACTTCTCCATGCACAGGTCCCAGCGGACCGGGTTGGCGACCTGGCCGACCAGGCGGGCGACGACGTCGGCACCCGTGGTGACGACGTGGCCGTCCTTGTTCGAGACGTACGTCAGCTCCGGGTCCGCCGGGGCGAGGGCCTGCGCGGCCTTCTCCAGCGTGGCGACCGCGGGAGCCATGTGGTGCGTGTGGAAGGCGCCCGCGACCTTGAGGGCGACGACCTTCATGGAGCCCTCGGGCTTCTCGGCCACCAGGGCCTCGATCTGCTCCATCGTTCCTGCGGCGACGATCTGGCCCGCGCCGTTGATGTTCGCCGGGGTCAGACCCAGCTTCTCCAGGTGCGCCACGACGACCGCCTGGTCGCCCCCGAGCACCGCGGCCATGCCCGTCTCGGTGACGGCGGCGGCCTCGGCCATCGCCAGACCGCGGGTCCGTACGAACGACAGCGCGTCCGCGTCGGACAGCACGCCGGCGTACGCGGCGGCGGTGATCTCGCCGACGCTGTGGCCCGCGACGGCACCGAAGGCCGTACGGGAGCCCAGGGCCGAAGCGGACAGGAGACCGGCGGCCACCAGCAGCGGCTGCGCCACCGCCGTGTCGCGGATCTCGTCCGCGTCCGCCTTCGTGCCGTAGTGGGCAAGGTCGAGCCCGATGGCGTCGGACCAGGCGGCGACGCGGTCAGCGGCGCCGGGGAGGTCGAGCCAGGGAGTCAGGAAGCCGGGCGTCTGTGCGCCTTGGCCGGGAGCGACGAGTACGAGCACCCTCACACTCTCTCTTGTGGACGGTCCCCGCCGCCCGTGGGGACAGGGACGAAGAACCGTCGGGGTAATTGTTGATGTCCGACAAAAGTCTAGGACTGCTGATCGCCGTCGGCCAGACGCCCGAGGATCAAGGCGATCCGCAGCGTGAACGCAGATCGGACATCGGACGGTGACCAGCCGGTGACGTCGGTCACACGTCGCAGCCGGTAGCGCACCGTGTTGGGGTGCACGAACAACATCCGCGCCGCCCCCTCCAGGCTGCTCGCCTGCTCCAGATACACGCTCAGCGTCTCCAGCAACGCCGACCCCGCCTCTTCCAGCGGTCTGTAGATCTCCTCCACCAACTGCTCCCGGGCGGAGGGGTCCGAGGCGATCGCGCGCTCGGGCAGGAGATCGTCCGCCAGCACCGGCCGCGGGGCGTCCTGCCAGGCCGTGCACGCCTTCAGCCCGGCCGCCGCGGCCTGCGCCGACTTGGTCGCGTTGAGCAGATCCGGAACCACCGGACCGGCCACCACCGGGCCCGCCGCGAACGGTCCGATCAGCGACTTCGCCACCTGGATCGGGTTGTCGCTGCCGCCCGCGATCACCACCAGCCGGTCGCCGAGCACGCCCGTGAGGACCTGGAGCTTGTGGTGCCGGGCAGCGCGCCGGATCGCCTCGACCGTCAGCTCGCTGTCGCCTTCCGGGGCGGTGCCGAGCACCACGCACACGTGCTCCGGCGAATTCCAGCCAAGTGCGGCGGCCCGCGACAGCGCGCCCTCGTCCGCCTCGCCGGACAGCACCGCGTTCACGACCAGGGACTCCAGGCGGGCGTCCCACGCGCCGCGCGCCTCGGCGGCCTGGGCGTACACCTGGGCCGTCGCGAACGCGATCTCCCGGGCGTACACCAGCAGCGCCTCGCGCAGGATCGACTCGTCGCCCGGGGCCGCGACCTCCTCGATCGCGGTCTCCATGACCTCGATCGTCGTCCGGACCATCTCCACCGTCTGGCGCAGGGTGATCGCCCGGGTCAGCTCGCGCGGAGCCGTGCCGAAGACGTCCGTGGAGATCGCCTGCGGCGTCTCCGGGTGCCGGAACCACTCCGTGAACGCGGCGATGCCGGCCTGCGCGACCAGGCCGATCCAGGACCGGTTCTCCGGGGGCATCGCCCGGTACCACGGCAGGGTCTCGTCCATGCGCGCGATCGCGTTCGCGGCGAGCCGGCCGGAGGACTTCTCCAGTCGGCGCAGCGTCGCGGCGTGCGGATGGGCGGGAGCGGGATGCGCGGGGGAATGCTCACGTTCGGGTTGGGGCACGGGGACAAGACTGCCTTATCGGGACGGCGGCGCGGAGTCCGGTCCCGCGGCGGCATTCCACCGGGGGGCTACCGTGACTTCCATGATTGACGTACGCCGAGGGGCCGACCGGTACGCGGGCGGGGATCCGGACGCAGGGATCACGACCGCGCACGCCTTCTCGTTCGGCCCGCACTACGATCCGGACAATCTGCGCTTCGGCCCGGTCCTGGCCTGCAACGAGGAGGCGCTCGCCCCGGGCGCCGGCTTCGACGAGCACCCGCACAGCCACACCGAGATCGTCACGTGGGTGGTCCAGGGCGAGCTCACGCACAAGGGCAGCACGGGCGAGAGCACCGTGGTCCGGCCCGGTGACGTGCAGCACCTGGCCGCCGGATCCGGCGCCCGGCACATCGAGCGCAACGACGGCGCGGCGCCGCTGCGCTTCGTGCAGACGTGGCTCGCGCCGCTGGCCGGGGGCGGGGAGCCCGCGTACACGCTGGTCCGGCAGATCGCCGACGGCACCCCGTACGAGATCCCCGCGGCCGGCGCCGTCCTGCACGTGCGCCGTCCCGGCGCGGGCGAGCGGGTGGCCGTACCGGCGGCGGAGCGGATCTACCTGCACGTGGTGCGCGGGGACCTGCGGCTGGACGGGGAGGAGCTCGGCCCCGGGGACGCGGCGCGGATCACCGGGGAACAAGGCCTGGAGATCGTCGCCGGATCCCCGGGCGAGCTGCTGATCTGGGAGCTGCCGTAGCGTCCGGCCTACCGGGCGGCGAGCTCGGCGAGGACCGCGTCGGTGAACGGCGGCCAGGCCTCCACGGCCCACGGGCCGAAGGCGCGGTCGGCCAGCGCCACACAAGCGGCGCGGGCGTCCGGGTCCACCCACAGGAAGGTGCCGGCCTGCCCGAAGTGGCCGAAGGTGCGCGGCGAGGACGAGGCGCCCGTCCAGTGCGGGGACTTGCCGTCGCGGATCTCCAGGCCGAGCCCCCAGTCGTTGGGTGACTGGATCCCGTACCCCGGGAGCACCCCCTTGAGCCCCGGGTGGACGACCGAGGTGGCCTCCGCGACCGTGCGCACGTCCAGCAGCCGCGGCGCCTGGAGCTCGGCCGCGAACCGGACGAGGTCGGAGACCGTCGAGACCCCGTCCTTGGCGGGCGAGCCCTCCAGCGTGGTCGACGCCATGCCGAGCGGTTCGAACACCGCCTGGTGCACGTACTCCGCGAACGGGATGCCCGTGGCCTTGGTGATGTGGTCGCCGAGCACCTCGAAACCGGCGTTCGAGTACAGCCGGCGCGTACCGGGCGCGGCCATCGCGCGGTGCTCGTCGAACGCCAGCCCGCTGGTGTGCGCGAGCAGGTGACGGACCGTCGAGCCCTCGGGCCCGGCCGGCTCGTCCAGCTCGATCGCCCCCTCCTCGTACGCGACGAGCGCGGCGTACGCGGCGAGGGGCTTGGTCACCGAGGCCAGCGCGAAGCGGTGGTCCACGGGCCCGTGGGAGCCGGCCAGGCTCCCGTCGGCGCGCACCACGGCCGCCGCGGCGGTCGGTACCGGCCAGTTTTCGATGGTCCGCAGACTCTGCAGGGTCTCCACGCTCTCCATGCGGCCGAGCCTACTTGCTTGGAGTGCACTCCAAGGTTTTAGCGTGGTCGTCATGAGCCTGACGGAGACGCGGTACACGATCAGCGAGGTCGAGGCCCGGACCGGTCTGACCCAGCACACGCTGCGCTGGTACGAGCGGATCGGCCTGATGCCGCACGTGGACCGCTCCCACTCGGGACAGCGCCGGTTCAGCGACAGGGACCTCCACTGGCTGGCCTTCGTGGGCAAGCTGCGCGCCACCGGGATGTCGGTGGCCGACATGGTCCGCTACGCCGAACTCGTGCGCGAGGGCGAGCACACCGTCGACCAGCGGCGCGAACTGCTGGAGCAGACGCGGCGCGAGGTGCGTGCGCGGATCACGGAGCTGAACGACGCGCTCGCCGTACTGGACTTCAAGATCGACATGTATGCCAAGGGCACGACCGCGGGGAAGGCGACACGACCATGACGCAGAACACCACCATCGAGCAGGTCGAACTCGGCAAGGGGGGCCCGCTGGTGGGCGTCCAGGGCCTCGGCTGCATGGGCATGAGCGAGTTCTACGGGGAGACCGACGAGGCGCGGGCCCGCGACACCCTGGAAGCGGCCCTCGCCACCGGGGTCACCCTCTTCGACACCGCGGACAGCTACGGGCGCGGAGCCAACGAGAAGTTCATCGCGCCGTTCGTTGCCGAGCACCGGGACGAGATCACCCTCGCGACCAAGTTCGGCATCGAGCGCACCGACGACCCGCAGCACCGCGGCATCCGCAACGACCGCGCCTACATCCGCCGGGCCGTGGAGGACAGCCTGCGCCGGCTCGGTACCGACGTGATCGACCTCTACTACATGCACCGGCGCGACCCGGCCGTGCCGTTCGCCGAGTCGGTGGGCACGATGGCCGAGCTGGTGCAGGAGGGCAAGGTGCGCCACCTGGGGCTCAGCGAGGTCACCGGCCCCGAGCTGCGCGAGGCGTACGAGGTGCACCCCATCGCGGCGCTCCAGTCGGAGTGGTCGCTGTTCAGCCGGGACGTGGAGAACACGGCGGTGGGCGCGGCGGCGGAGCTGGGCGTGGCCTTCGTGCCGTACTCCCCGCTCGGGCGCGGCTTCCTGACCGGCTCGTTCGCGGACGCCTCGGCCGATCTGTCGGCGGCGGACTTCCGCCGCTTCCAGCCCCGGTTCACGGGTGACAACGCCAAGGCCAACGCGGAGCTGCTGGCGCCGGTGCGGGAGATCGCGCAGGCGCACGGGGCGACCCCGGCGCAGATCGCGCTGGCGTGGGTGCACCAGCGGGCGCAGGTGCACGGGCTGACCGTGGTCCCGATCCCGGGCACCCGCAAGACCGGCCGCCTGGCGGAGAACACCGCCGCGACCCGGATCACGCTGACGCCGGCGGAGCTGGAGCTGCTGGAGCCGATCGCCGGCCAGGTCGCGGGCGACCGCTACCCGGACATGACCTGGACCTCGGCGGGCCGCGAGGGGTGATCCGCCCCGGCCGCGGCCGCCGCCGGGGGGCCTCCCGTCGGCGGCCGCGGAGGGCGGGTGCCGGCCGGTCGCGGGCCGGCCGGTCACCGACCGGTCAGTCGCAGGCCGGTCGGCCGCGCGTCAGGCTTCGGCGGCGAAGCGGTCGCGCAGCGCCGTGTACTCGGCGTCCGTCAGCAGTCCCGCGCTGTACAACTCACCCAGGTGGTGCAGGCGTTCATCCGTACGGCCCGCCGGGACCGAGGCCACCGGGGCGCGGCCGCGCAGTGCGGCGAGCACGGCCGCCGCGAACGGGAGCGACTCGTGCACCGACCCGTACCCGACGGCGAACACCGCGGCCGCCAGGTCGTGGTCGGGCCGCGGGTCGGCCGCCGCGTCCCGCAGCAGCAGCCGCAGGTGGCCGCCCGGGGCCTCAGGGGAGCTCCACTCGACGCCGGTCAGCGCGGTCAGCGGGTAACGCTGGTCGCCCGCCTTCCACTTGGTGCTCGTGGCCCCCGTGCGCGACCAGTGGAAGGTGACCGCCGAGCCGTCGAAGCCGAGCCGCGCGTCGTACGCCTTCAGCTGCAGCGGCGGCTGCGGTACCCGGACCAGGAAGCGTTCCGCCGGCTCGGCGGCCTCCGGGCCCAGCCGGGCCCGTACGGCGTCCGCGAACTCTGCGGCCTGCCCGGCCCGGTCGCCCGGCAGCACCAGCCGGTACGGATCGCAGACCTCGCGCAACTGCCCGCCGGCGGCCTCCATCAGCGGATCAGCGCCCGGCCGCGGCACGGCACGCAGGACCACCGCGTCCCGTCTCCCCCCGGATCCGGTCGCGCTCACGCTCACCCCCGCCAACGCCTCGAAGGGGATGCGCCGCTCCCCGAGGGCGTGCAGGAGTCTCGGTGTCCTCGGCGTTCTCATCCCCCGTGCGAAGCGGATGAGCACCGAGTCCGAGTCGAACTCCCAGACGGCATGATTTCCGGCCAGTACGTCACCCATGCGGCACATGGTAAAGGGACGCACCCCCGTGCGTCCCCCCTCGGCGCGAAGCCCGTTTTCCAGGGCTCTACACGTGTCAGTCCCCGTCTGTCCCGGAAATTCCACGCCGGCACGCATCGTCGCCGGTCGCGCACGTGACGGAACCGAACGCACCGGTTCCGATTTTGGCGAAGTTGTCCAGGGATCCGGTGCCTGGCTCGAAATAGCCGGTGTGGAGCTTCGCCCCGGCCGAGGACAGCACCCGCGATCCGAAGTCCGGCGACACCGGGTCCGCCCCGTGGCCGACCCCGCCGACCTCCAGGTGCGGTACGTCCGCGATCCAGTCCCCGGCGTCCCGCGTGGCCCACACCCGGGCCGACGTGTGCAGGCCGGCCACCGACTCCGCGCGCATCCCCGGGCTGCCCGCCACCACCACGTCCGTCACCGACCGCGGCAGCGCGTGCGCGGCGACCCCGCACACCACCGAGCCGTAGCTGTGGCAGAACAGCGCCACGCTCGCGTCCCCGGGGAGCGCCGCCGCCAGGGACTCCAGCCGTACGGCTCCGTCCACCGCCATCCGGCCGGTGGCCGCGTCCATGCCCACCCCGGTCGGCGCGGTGTAGCCGGCCCAGGCGATGACCGCGGTCCGGCTGCCGGGAGCCTGCGCGCGCTGGGCCTCGTACAGCGACTGCGCCATGCCGACCGGCGCGCTGAGGCGGCGCTGGGTGCGCTCGAAGGTGAGCGCGTCGGTGTCCACGCCGGGGACGACCACCGAGACTCGGTGCGCCCGGTCGAGGTCGCCGAACACCTCCGCGACACGGCCGCCGCCGGTCGGGTCGAAGGCGAGGATCTGCCGGCCCGGCTGGGCCAGGGACTCGAAGCGGTGGGCGCGCCGGCCGGCCGTGGTGCGGTCGGCCGGAGTCAGGCTGACGTCCCGGCTGCGGGCCTCCTCGGCCCGCTCGGCCAGTTCCAGCCCGCGCAGGTTGGCCCGGTAGCGCAGTGCGGCGGGCACACCGTCGAGGTTGCCGACGACCAGGGGGTGTCCCTCGGCCAGCCGGGCCCGCTGGGATCCGTCGAGACCGGCGAAGAACCGGGCCACCGTCCGCACGGGGGCGTCGGCGGACGGTACCGGGCGGCCGTCGATCCGGGCCGACGCCCAGGAGGCGAGGGCGGCGGTCCGCAGGGTGGTGCCCGCGTCGGGGCGGTGCACCGCGGTCCAGCCGGTGGTCGCCAGCATGATGAAGACCACCGCGAGCGCGAGCAGGGTGCGCAGGGCGGCGGGGCGCGGGTCGGCGCCGAAGGCGGTGGAGTGGGCGAGGCCGGGCAGGTTCACTGGGACCAGCGTAGGAGACCGGATCCGGCCACGGCGCCCGGGGTGACCGGGTTCACGGCCGACCGTGCGAGCCCATACGGGTGTTCAGCGCCACTCCGCGGCCAGTGCCGGGCCGATCTGGTCAAGGCACGCCTCGGTCATCCGCCGGATCGAGGCCACGCTGGCGTCCTCGCCCTGGCCCCACAGCCGCCCGGTGACCCTCATCACCCCGGAGAAGGCGGCAACCACCACCCTCGGCCGCGGATCCTCGTCCACGTCCAGGCCCTCGCGCTCGGCGATCAGCCGGGCGATCCGCTCCTCCAGCTCGGTGGAGCGGCGCAGGTGCACGGCCAGCAGGGCCGGGGTCGACTCGATGAGCTGGTACGTCCGCATGTAGAGGTCGATCGGCACCACCTCGGAGAGGGCCTCGTCCAGGGTGTCCCAGGCGGCGAGCAGCGCGCCGCGCAGGGCTTCGAGCGGGCCTTCGGCGGGCGGCCGGGCACGCAGCGCGGCGAGGAAGTGCGACTCGACCAGGTCCTGGACGGCGAAGGCGACCTCCTCCTTGTTGGCGAAGTACCGGAAGAAGGTGCGCTGGGAGACGTCCACGGCGTCGGTGATCTCGTCGACGGTGGTGTGCTCGTACCCCTGCGCGACGAAGAGGAGGAGAGCGGCGCGCAGCAGCGCGTCCCGGGTGCGCCGCTTCTTGCGTTCGCGCAGTCCGGGCGCTGGCACCGGGGCCGGCCGCTCGTCGGTCATCACCGAGGGGTGTCCTTTCCGCAGGCCCGGCCTGCCGATTCTGACGCTGAGTGAGCGGTCAGGGTACCTGTGACCGACCTGACAGCCGCTGCCTCGTTAAGCCGTTTGTGAAGTGTCAGTCGCTGTCACTAGCCTGTCCGCATGACTAGTCGGATCACGCTCGCCAAGGAAACGGGTCCGGCTCCGGCCCGCACCGGTCTGCGCGGCCACCCCTGGCTGACCCTCTTAGCCGTGGCGATCGGCGTCATGATGGTCACCCTGGACGGCACGATCGTCGCCGTCGCAAACCCCGCGATCCAAAAGGACCTCGGCGCCTCGCTCGCCGACGTCCAGTGGATCACCAACGGCTACCTGCTCGCCCTGGCGGTCTCGCTGATCACCGCCGGAAAGCTCGGCGACCGCTTCGGCCACCGCCAGACCTTCCTCATAGGCGTCGCGGGATTCGCGGCGGCCTCCGCCGCGATCGGCCTCTCGTCCGGCGTCCAATACGTGATCGCCTTCCGCGTCGCGCAGGGCCTGTTCGGCGCCCTGCTGATGCCCGCCGCGCTGGGCCTGCTGCGCGCCACCTTCCCCGCCGAGAAGCTCAACATGGCGATCGGCATCTGGGGCATGGTCATCGGCGCCTCGACGGCCGCCGGGCCCATCGTGGGCGGCCTGCTGGTGGAGAACGTCAGCTGGCAGTCCGTCTTCTTCATCAACGTGCCCGTCGGCGCCATCGCCCTGGCCTTCGGCCTGTTCATCCTGGTCGACCACCGCGCCGAGAACGCCCCGAAGTCCTTCGACGCCGTCGGCATCCTGCTGCTGTCGGGGGCGATGTTCTCCCTCATCTGGGCGCTGATCAAGGCCTCGGAGTGGGGCTGGGGAGACACCAAGACCCTGCTCTTCCTCGGCGCCTCCGCGCTCTGCTTCGTGCTCTTCGCCGTCTGGGAGTCGAAGGTCTCCGAGCCGCTGATCCCGCTCGGCATGTTCCGCTCGCTCCCGCTGTCCGCGGGCACCGTGCTCATGGTGCTGATGGCGTTCGCCTTCATGGGCGGCCTGTTCTTCGTCACCTTCTACCTGCAGAACGTGCACGGCATGAGCCCCGTCGACAGCGGCCTGCACCTGCTGCCGCTGACCGGCATGATGATCATCGGCTCACCGCTGGCCGGCGCCGCGATCACCGCCGTCGGCCCGCGGATCCCGCTGGTCACGGGCATGGTCGCGACCGCCGTCGCCTGTTTCGGGATGTCCACGCTGACCCCGGGCACCGGCACCGTGCAGATGTCGCTCTGGTTCGCCCTCCTCGGTGTCGGCCTCGCGCCCGTCATGGTCGGCGCCACCGAGGTCATCGTCGGCAACGCCCCGCTGGAGCTCTCCGGTGTGGCGGGCGGGCTCCAGCAGGCCGCCATGCAGGTCGGCGGCAGCCTCGGCACCGCCGTCCTCGGCGCCGTCATGGCCACCACCGTCGGCAACTCGTTCGGGGACAACTGGGCGCGGGCGAAGCTGCCCGCGCTCACCCCGGAGCAGCTGGACCTCGCCGAGAAGGGGGTCCAGGTCGGCATCGCCCCGGTCCGGCCGGGGACCCCGGCCGAGGCCGTCGAGACGATCACCAAGGTCGCGCACGACACGTTCGTGGACGGCATGAGCACCGCCTTCACCGTCGCCGGCTGCATCGCGGTGCTCGCCGCGGTCGTCGCCTGCTTCACCAAGCGCGGCGAGAACGCCGCCGCAGGGGCCGGCGCGGCGCACATCTGACCCGGGCCGCCCCCATGGCTCCGACGCCCTCGCTGGGGCGTCAACCGCTGACGCACGACAGCCCCGCCGGACGGTTCCGGCGGGGCTGTCGCCTATCCGGGTGGACCGGCCCCAGGCCCCTTCCGCCCGGCCGTCCTCGCAGGTCAGCGTGGTGTCCGAGGCGCTCCGGAAGCAGTCCGGGGTGCCGCCGTCCACGAGGAGTTGACCTGTCATGCGTACGAGTTCACCCGCACGGTCCACCACCGTCCTGGCCGCGACCGTCCTGGCCCTCGCGGCGCTCGTCCCGAGTACGGCGAGCGCCGCACACGCCGCCGGCCCGCCGCCGGGCAAGGCGCCCGCCTGCGCCACCGGGCAGCTGTGCCTGTGGGCGAAGCCGGAGTTCAAGGGCACCCGCCACGCCCACGAGCTGAGCACCCTGGACATCAACAGCTGTACGGCGCTGCCCGCCGGGACCAGTGCCCAGTCGCTGGTCAACCGCATCGGACGGCCGGTGACCACCTACCAGTCGGCCGAGTGCGCGGAGACCGGCGAGTTCCAGACCTATCCCGGCGACGGGGTCTGGCTGCCCGAATCGCCCTACCTGGTCAGGGCCTTCAAGGTGTGGGAGCGGTAGCGGCATCCGCCGCCGGGGCCGCTTCGGGCACCCGGGCCGGTACGTCGGCCGCGGCGCCCGGAGCGGCCGCCGGGTCGGGGGCGGACGCGGGGTCGGGGGCGGCCGCCGGGTCGGGGGCGGCCGCCGCACCCGGCGTGGCCGCCGGGTCCGGGGCGGCCGTCCCGCCGAGGCGCCCGATCTCGGCGCGCAGCGCCCGTACCTCCGCCGCCAGTTCGGCGATCGCGGCGGTCTGCGCCCGCTCCACCCGGTCGTCGCGTTCGAACCGGGAGATGAACCAGGCCGCGATGTTGGCGGTCACCACACCGAGCAGCGCGATCCCCGACAGCATCAGCCCCACCGCGAGCACCCGGCCGAGCCCGGTCGTGGGGGAGTGGTCCCCGTTCCCGACGGTCGTCATCGTGGTGAAGCTCCACCACACGGCGTCGCCCAGGTTCTTGATGTTCCCGTTCGGGGCGTCCCGCTCCACGCTCAGCACGGCGAGCGAGCCGAACATCAGCAGCCCGACCACCGCCCCCGCCACGTACGTGGTCAGCCGGATCTGCGGGGCCATCCGGGCCCGCCGGCCCACCAGCAGCAGCGTGGACACCAGCCGCAGCAGCCGCAGCGGCTGGAGCATCGGCAGCAGCACCGCGCCCAGGTCCAGCCAGTGGGTCCGGACGAACGCCTTCTTGGCCGTCGACAGGCCCAGCCGCATCAGGTAATCGGCGGCGAAGGCCCCCCACACCACCCACTCGGTGACCGCGCACGCCCGGTGCACGTCGGCGTCCGCGTCGGGCGCGACGATCGGCACGGCGTAGGCGACGGTGAAGGCCGCGGCGAGCACGAGCAGCGGGGTCTGGCTCCGCCGCTCCCACCGCAGCTGGCGGGAGGGTTCCTTCATACGGAGCATCGTAAGGAACTGGTAAAGCGAAGCGGGCCCCCGGCACTGCCGGGAGCCCGCCTCGACGCCTGTCCTCGGAGGCTACGCGTCGCCGCCCGCCGCGCCCGGGTCGGCCGCCGAGACGTCCAGCAGCCGGTACCGGTCCACCGCCTGCTTCAGCGCGGAACGGTCGATCTTGCCCTCCTTGGCCAGCTCGGTCAGCACCGCCAGCACCACCGACTGCGCGTCGATGTGGAAGAAGCGCCGGGCCGCGCCGCGCGTGTCCGCGAAGCCGAAGCCGTCCGCACCCAGCGAGGTGTACGCGCCGGGCACCCACCGCGAGATCTGGTCCGGGACGGACCGCATCCAGTCCGAGACCGCCACGAACGGCCCCTCGGCACCCGACAGCTTCCGCGTCACGTACGGGACGCGCTGCTCCTCCTCCGGGTGGAGCAGGTTGTGCTCCTCCACCTCGACGGCCTCGCGGCGCAGCTCGTTCCAGGAGGTCGCCGACCAGACGTCCGCCCGCACGTTCCACTCCTCGGCGAGGATCCGCTGGGCCTCCAGCGCCCACGGCACGGCCACGCCCGAGGCCATGATCTGCGCCCCGATGGAGCCCGCGGAGCCTGCGGACACCCGGTGGATGCCCTTGAGGATGCCGTCCACGTCCACATCGGCCGGCTCGGCCGGGTGCTGGATCGGCTCGTTGTAGACGGTCAGGTAGTAGAAGACGTCCTCGGCCTCGGGCCCGTACATGCGGCGCAGGCCGTCCTGGACGATGTGCGCGATCTCGTACCCGTACGCCGGGTCGTAGGCCACGCAGCCCGGGTTGGTCGACGCCAGCAGCTGGGAGTGACCGTCGGCGTGCTGGAGGCCCTCACCCGTCAGGGTGGTCCGGCCGGCGGTCGCACCCAGGACGAAACCGCGCGCCAACTGGTCGGCCATCTGCCAGAACTGGTCACCCGTGCGCTGGAAGCCGAACATCGAGTAGAAGACGTAGACCGGGATCAGCGGCTCGCCGTGCGTCGCGTACGCCGAACCCGCGGCGATCAGCGAAGCCGTGCAGCCCGCCTCCGAGATGCCGTCGTGCAGCATCTGGCCGGTCGGGGACTCCTTGTACGCGAGCAGCAGGTCGCGGTCGACCGCCTCGTACTGCTGGCCCAGCGGGTTGTAGATCTTGGCGCTCGGGAAGAACGCGTCCATGCCGAACGTGCGGTACTCGTCCGGGGCGATCAGCACGAACCGCTTGCCGATCTCCTTGTCCCGCATCAGGTCCTTCAGGATGCGCACGAACGCCATCGTCGTGGCGATCGACTGCTGGCCCGAGCCCTTCTTGGCCGCCGCGTACGCCTTGTCCTCCGGCAGCTGCAGCGGCTTCGCGCGCACCACGCGGGTCGGCACGTAGCCGCCCAGCGAGCTGCGCCGGTCGTGCATGTACTGGATCTCCGGCGAGCCCTTGCCCGGGTGGTAGTACGGCGGGGCGCCGCCCTCCAGCTGCGCGTCGGTGATCGGGATGTGCAGGCGGTCGCGGAAGCGCTTGAGGTCGTCGACCGTCAGCTTCTTCATCTGGTGCGTCGCGTTGCGGCCCTCGAAGTTCGGGCCGAGCGTCCAGCCCTTGACCGTCTGCGCCAGGATCACCGTCGGCTGGCCCTTGTGGGCCTTGGCCGCCGCGTACGCCGCGTAGATCTTCTTGTGGTCGTGGCCGCCGCGGCCCAGGTGCAGCAGCTGCTGGTCGCTCATGTTCTCGACCATCGCCCGCAGCCGCTGGTCGTCGCCGAAGAAGTGGTCGCGGATGTAGGCGCCGGTTTCGGTGGCGTACGTCTGGAACTGGCCGTCCGGCGTCGAGTTCATCTTGTTGACCAGGATGCCGTCGCGGTCCTGCGCCAGCAGCGGGTCCCAGGAGCGGTCCCAGATCAGTTTGATGACGTTCCAGCCGGCGCCGCGGAACTGCGACTCCAACTCCTGGATGATCTTGCCGTTGCCGCGCACCGGGCCGTCGAGCCGCTGCAGGTTGCAGTTCACGACGAAGGTCAGGTTGTCCAGGCCCTCGCGGGCGGCGATCGACAGCTGGCCGAGCGACTCCGGCTCGTCCATCTCGCCGTCGCCGAGATACGCCCAAACGTGTGACTTCGAGGTGTCGGCGATCCCGCGCGCCTCCATGTACCGGTTCATCCGGGCCTGGTAGATCGCACCGAGCGGGCCGAGGCCCATCGAAACGGTCGGGAACTCCCAGAAGTCCGGCATCAGCCGCGGGTGCGGATAGCTGGACAGGCCGTACGGGGCCTTCGACTTCTCCTGCCGGAACGCGTCGAGCTGCTGCTCGGAGAGCCGGTCCAGGAGGTAGGCGCGCGCGTAGATGCCGGGGGAGGCGTGGCCCTGGAAGAAGATCTGGTCGCCGCCGTCGCCCTCGTCCTTGCCCCGGAAGAAGTGGTTGAAGCCCACGTCGTAGAGGGAGGCGGAGGAGGCGAACGTGGCGATGTGGCCGCCGACGCCGATCCCCGGACGCTGGGCGCGCGAGACCATGACGGCCGCGTTCCACCGGGTGGCGTTCAGGACCTTGCGCTCGATCTCCTCGTTGCCGGGGAAGAACGGCTCGTCCTTGGTCGCGATCGTGTTGACGTAGTCCGTGCTGCGCATCTCGGGCACGGCCACGCGCTTCTCGCGGGCCCGCTCGATCAGTCGCAGCATCAGATAGCGGGCGCGCTCACGGCCCCGCTCGTCGACGGCTGCGTCCAGGGAGTCGAGCCACTCCTGCGTCTCCTCCGGATCGAAGTCCGGGACCTGGCTCGGCAGGCCGCCAATGATGATCGGATTGCGATCGGATGCGGAAGCCACGCTGTTCCTTCGCTGTCAGGGGAGTCGTGCCATGGGGGTTTCGCCGCCTCCCATCGTCTTACGCTCGGTCGGAATCGTCACCTGTACCACTGGGTAATCACTGGAGTCCGAGGCGATTCGGGGCGCCGTCGGCGGCGGGTCCGGCCACATCGCAACCCTACGCCCAAGACGATCAGCGGGTTCGTAAGACCGTTCGTACCTCAAACAGGTAGGAAAGCCGCTCAGCGTCGCCGATGATGCCGAATGAGCTGGAATGGTGTGGGATGAATCACCAGACGTGCACACGGGAAGGCTGAAAGTTGCGGCGAGACGGCCGTAATCGTCACCGTTTCGACGGTCTCGGCGGCCGGGTACTTGCGCGATCCGCCCCGCCCGTGTGGACTACGCCCAATGCTGCGCGTACGCGCGCCGCCGAAGACATTCACCGAACATGAGCAGGAGGCACCCCGTGAGCGCGACCGCGGACCACGCGGAGAGCCTGGCCGCCCGGCTGGGTTTCCAGTCCGAACAGGTGGTCCAGGAGATCGGCTACGACGACGACGTCGATCAGGAATTCCGTGATGCCGTCGAGGAGCACGTCGGCGAAATCGTCGACGAGGAGTACGACGACGTCGCAGACGCGGTCCTGCTGTGGTTCCGGGAGGACGACGGCGATCTGACGGATGCGCTGGTCGATGCCACCGAGCTGGTCGAGGACGCCGCCCTGATCCTGCTGCTGACCCCGAAGACGGGCCGTGACGGCTACGTCGAGGCCAGCGACATCAGCGAGGCCGCCGAAACGGCCGGCCTGTCGCAGACCAGGAGCGTCAGCGTCGGCAAGGAATGGGCCGCCACCAAGCTGGTGACGCCCAAGACGGCCACCGCCAAGACCAAG
Source organism: Streptomyces sp. NPDC051109 (assembly GCF_044455885.1). NCBI lineage: Bacteria > Bacillati > Actinomycetota > Actinomycetes > Kitasatosporales > Streptomycetaceae > Streptomyces > Streptomyces sp. NPDC051109. Next base: position 35,209 of record NZ_JBITFF010000031.1, on the reverse strand, counting down.
CGCTGAGCCGCGCCCCGCAGCCAAGCGGACACGCACCCCGCCCGCCGGAATCCGTTCCGGTCGGCGGGGTGCGTGCGTTCCCGGCACATGGTCGGCCTAGGCTGGACCCACCCGAACAGCCCAACGCAGGGATGCAGGACGAAGGGATGCGAGAGATGGCGATCGAGGTCGGCAGCAAGGCCCCGGACTTCGAGCTCAAGGACAACCACGGCGCCACCGTGCGGCTCTCCGACTTCCGCGGCGAGAAGGCCGTGGTGCTGCTCTTCTACCCGTTCGCCTTCACCGGTGTCTGCACCGGCGAGCTGTGCGAGCTGCGCGACCAGCTGCCGCGGTTCCAGAACGACGACGTCCAGCTCCTCGCGGTCTCCAACGACTCCGTGCCGACCCTGCGCGTCTTCGGCGAGCAGGAGGGCCTCGACTACCCGCTGCTCTCGGACTTCTGGCCGCACGGCGAGACCTCCCGCGCGTACGGGGTCTTCGACGAGCAGAAGGGCTGCGCGGTCCGCGGCACCTTCATCATCGACAAGGACGGCATCGTGCGCTGGACCGTCGTCAACGGCCTGCCCGACGCGCGTGACCTGAACGAGTACATCAAGGCCCTCGACAGCCTCTGAGGAACCTCCTGGAGCCCCCGAGGACCCCGGGGGCCTTCCGAACCCGTCGGGCCGTCGCGCAATCGCCGCACTTCGGGCGGGTTCCGCGAACTGTTCACCGGGAAAGACGCCGACAGGCGGGAACCCGTCACTAGGATCGAAGCGTTGATCCCGGTAGAAACCGCACGACGGGGCACCGCCCCACACATGAACCCAATGGAGGACCCGTGGGAGTCAGCCTCAGCAAGGGCGGAAACGTCTCGCTGACCAAGGCCGCGCCGAATCTGACGGCGGTCATCGTCGGTCTGGGCTGGGACGCTCGCACCACCACCGGCGTCGACTTCGACCTCGACGCCAGCGCGATCCTGACCAACGACCAGGGCAAGGTCGCCAACGACTCGAACTTCGTGTTCTTCAACAACCTGAAGAGCCCGGACGGCTCGGTCGAGCACACCGGTGACAACACCACCGGTGAGGGCGAGGGCGACGACGAGGCGATCAAGGTGAACCTGGCCGGCGTCCCGGCCGATGTCGCCAAGATCGTCTTCCCGGTCTCGATCTACGAGGCCGAGAGCCGCCAGCAGAGCTTCGGCCAGGTCCGCAACGCGTACATCCGCGTCGTGAACCAGGCCGACAACTCCGAGCTCGCCCGCTACGACCTCTCCGAGGACGCCTCGACCGAGACCGCCATGGTCTTCGGCGAGCTGTACCGCAACGGAGCGGAGTGGAAGTTCCGCGCCATCGGCCAGGGCTACGCCTCCGGCCTGCGCGGCATCGCCCAGGACTTCGGCGTCAACGTCTGAGCCCGCCAGCAGTCACCCGTCCGGCGCCGTGCACTGTGTGTACGGCGCCGGACGTGCTTTGCGACGGTGCACCGACGAGATGCACCGCCGAGCTCCACCGGCGGCCCGCCACGCGGGGCCGCCGCGATCACCACGTCGTCCGGGGAGGACCACAACATGGGCGTCACACTCGCCAAGGGGGGCAACGTCTCCCTTTCCAAGGCCGCACCGAACCTCACCCGGGTCCTGGTCGGTCTCGGATGGGACGCGCGCTCGACCACGGGGGCCGATTTCGACCTCGATGCCAGCGCGCTGCTGTGCCGCGACGGCCGGGTCCTGGGGGACGCGTACTTCGTCTTCTACAACAACCTGAAGAGCCCCGAGGGCTCCGTCGAACACACGGGGGACAACCTCACCGGCGAGGGTGAGGGCGACGACGAATCGATCATCATCGACCTGACCAAGGTGCCGGTCGAGGTCGACAAGATCGTCTTCCCGGTCTCGATCCACGAGGCGGAGGCCCGCCGCCAGAGCTTCGGCCAGGTCAGCAACGCCTTCATCCGCGTGGTCAACGAGTCGGACGGCCAGGAACTGGCCCGCTACGACCTCACCGAGGACGCCTCGAGCGAAACCGCGATGATCTTCGGCGAGGTCTACCGGTACGGCGGCGAATGGAAGTTCCGAGCGGTGGGGCAGGGGTACGCGTCGGGGCTCCGGGGCATCGCTCTAGACTTCGGGGTCAACGTTTCGTAAAGCCGTACAAGACGATGGGGTGCCAGTGGTTCTCAAAACCTTCGGCTGGTCGTTCGCAGTCACTGCGCTCGGTCTGGTCGCAGCGGGGTTCTACGGGGGAATGACCGGACTCGGGATCGTCGCGATCCTGTCCATCCTTGAGATCTCGCTGTCCTTCGACAACGCGGTGGTCAACGCCGGAATCCTGAAGAAGATGAACGCCTTCTGGCAGAAGATCTTCCTCACCGTCGGCGTGCTCATCGCCGTGTTCGGCATGCGCCTGGTCTTCCCCGTCGTGATCGTCGCGGTCACCGCCGGCATCGGGCCCATCGAGGCCGTCGATCTGGCGCTGAACGACAAGGACATGTACCAGCAGCTGGTCACGGACGCCCACCCGGCGATCGCGGCCTTCGGCGGCATGTTCCTTCTGATGATCTTCCTCGACTTCATCTTCGAGGACCGGGACATCAAGTGGCTCGCATGGCTGGAGCGGCCGCTCGCCAAGCTCGGCAAGATCGACATGCTGTCGGCGTGCATCGCGCTGATCGTCCTGCTGATCACGTCCGCCACCTTCGCCGCCCACGCCCACCAGCACGGCGGCGCCCACGTGGACAAGGCGCAGACCGTCCTGGTCTCCGGCATCGCCGGCCTGATCACGTACATGATCGTCGGCGGTCTCTCCGGCTACTTCGAGAACCGCCTCGAAGAAGAGGAAGAGGCCGAGCACGAAGCCGAGGAAGCGGCCAAGAAGACCGGCAAGCCCGTCTCGGCCGTCGCCATGGCCGGCAAGGCCGCCTTCTTCATGTTCCTCTACCTCGAAGTCCTCGACGCCTCCTTCTCCTTCGACGGGGTCATCGGCGCCTTCGCCATCACCAACGACATCGTGCTGATGGCGCTGGGCCTCGGCATCGGCGCCATGTACGTCCGGTCGCTCACGGTCTACCTGGTCCGCCAGGGCACCCTCGACGACTACGTCTACCTGGAGCACGGGGCGCACTACGCGATCGGCGCGCTCGCCGTGATCCTGCTCGTCACCATCCAGTACGAGATCAACGAGGTCATCACCGGCCTCGTCGGCGTGATCCTCATCGCCTGGTCCTTCTGGTCCTCGGTGCGGCGCAACAAGCGCTTGGAATTGGAGGGTTCCACCGCCGAGGCATGATCACGGCGGTAATGCGGAACGCTCCAACTACGGGGCGGCCGGGCTGGTCTGCGGACTGCCGGGCCGCCCCGTCCGCGTAGGCCGCCCCGCCTACACAGACCGAGGGGGGACAGGGGAAATGGGATTCTTCGACGGGATCAGGGGCAGCCGCGCCCTGCAGTTCGACTCGGGCAGCGGCTCGGCCGCGATCGAGCTGACCAAACGGCATCCGACGGTGTCGCTCACCAAACAGGGGGCGGTCCACGGGAACCTGCGGGTCAATCTGTCCTGGCGCATGCGCAGCTCGGACATCGGCGGCCGGGGCGGGGGCGAGGGCGGCCGGCTCCTGCGCCACCCGTTCAAGCTGTTCAAGCCAGACATGGTGCAGGCGCACACCCAGGGCATGGTCAACGTCGACCTCGACCTCGGCTGCCTCTACGAGCTGGCCGACGGGACCCGGGGCGTCGTCCAGCCGCTGGGCAGCCTCCACGGGGACATCAACAGCCCGCCGTACGTGAAGCTCAGCGGCGACGACCGGTTCGGGGCGCCGTCGGGGGAGACGGTCTTCGTCAACCTCGACCACGCCGACGAGATCAAGCGGTTGCTGGTGTTCGTCTACATCTACGACCAGACCCCGGCCTTCGACCGGACGCACGCCATGATCACCCTCTACCCGATCACCGGGCCGCGCATCGAGATCCCGCTGGAGGAGCGCCAGCCGCAGGCCCGCTCCTGCGCGGTGCTCTCCATGGAGCACGTCAAGGGCGAGCTGATCGTGCGGCGCGAGGTGAAGTTCGTATACGGGTTCCAGGCCGAGCTGGACCGGCTGTACGGGTGGGGCCTGCAGTGGGGGCGGGGCTACAAGAGCGCCAAGGCCTGACCCGACCGGGACCCGGGGGGCCGGGGAGGGTCCGCGGGAGGTCCCCGGGCCGGCCCCAGCCGTCTCCGGCGGCCTCCCGCGGTCTCCGGCGGTCCCGGTCAGGCGCGGCGCGTCAGCGGCGGAGGAACTGCGGGCCCTGCACCGGCAGCCGGAACGTCGGGTCGCCGCCCGGGACCGGCACCGGGGCCGGGGAGACCGGCTGCGGGTACCCGTACGCCGGCTGCACGGGCGGCGGGGCCTGCGTCACCGGCGCCTGCGGTGTCTGCGGCGCCTGCCGGCCCGGCGGGTGCATCTGCGCGGTCTGCTCTCCGGTCGGCCCGGCGGCCGGGGCGGTTTCCCCGGACCCGCCCTCGGCGGCGTTCTCGTCCACGGAGATCCCGTGGTCGGTCGCCAGCCCGACGAGGCCGTTCGAGTAGCCCTCGCCCAGCGCGCGGAACTTCCACCCGTCGCCGCGGCGGTACAGCTCCCCGCAGATCAGGGCCGTCTCGGCGCCGGTCTCGGGGCGCACGTCGAAGAAGGCCAGCGGCTCGGCGCCGCCGGTCGCCGTGGCGTCGTACAGCAGGATCCGCAGGTCGTGGACCTGCTGGAACGGCACGTCCTCGGCGGAGGCCACCACCAGGATCCGGTCGACCACCGGCGGCACCGCGCGCAGGTCCGCCTGCACGGCGTCGGTGATCTCCTCGCCGATCTGCTTCTTGCCGAGTCGCCAGACGGCCCCCGAGGGGTGCCGGGGCTGGTTGTAGAACACGAAGTCCTCGTCCGAGCGCACGCGCCCGTCCGGGCCCACGAGCAGTGCCGAGGCGTCGACGTCCGGCACCTCGGGGCCGCCGGTCCAGCGCAGCACCGCCCGGACCGCCACGGCGGTCACCGGGATGTTCGAGCCCTTCTGCATCGCGTGCGTCATGCCCGTCATCCTGCCCTCCCGGGGCGGCGCGGAACAACGCGGCCCCCCGCAGGGCCTTGTCGCGAAAGAAAGACCTGGGCATTGTGCAAGAGGGTTACCTGAACTTCATGTGCTTGAGGAACTCTTGACTCACGTTCGTACGTACTATTACCGGCCACGCCACTGGGGCCGCCGAGGCAGTACGGGGGAAGCACATGCGTCACTTCGGGCACATATCGCCCACCGTCCGCAAGGACCTCTTCCACCAGGAGCCGGCCGAGTTCACCGCCGCCTCCCCCGCCCGCATTCTCTCCGCCGCCCTCGGAGCCACCCTCTACAGCCCCGCCACCCGCCCGAACCTCGCCGGGGACGTCCGCAAGCAGGCCGCCCGCGGGGTCGTCTCCATGGTGCTCTGCCTGGAGGACTCGATCAGCGACGCCGAGGTCGCCGACGCCGAGGACAACCTCGTCCGCCAGTTCGCGGCCCTCGACGCCGACGGCGAAGAGCTCCCGCTCCTCTTCATCCGGGTCCGCACCCCCGAGCAGATACCCGACCTCGTGCACCGCCTCGGCGGCGCGGCCCGCAGATTGGCCGGATTCGTACTCCCCAAGTTCACCGAGAGCCGCGGAACCGCCTTCCTCGACGCCGTCGCCCAGGCCGAGGCGGCCCACGGACAGCGGCCGCTGTACGCCATGCCCGTCCTGGAGACCCCCGACCTCCTCCACCTCGAAACCCGCGTCGAAGCCCTCGCCGGCATCTCCCGCACCGTGGGCCGGTACCGCGACCGCGTCCTGGCCCTGCGCCTCGGCGTCACCGACTTCTGCTCGGTCTACGGACTGCGCCGCACCCCGGACATGACCGCCTACGACGTGCAGATCGTCGCCGGAGTCATCGCCGACGTGGTCAACGTGCTCAGCCGCGCCGACGGCACCGGCTTCACCGTCACCGGACCCGTCTGGGAGTACTTCCGCAACCAGCAGCGCCTCTTCAAGCCCCAGCTGCGCCGCAGCCCCTTCCTCCAGGAAGGCGCCGAAGAGCTGCGCACCACCCTCATCGAGCACGACCTCGACGGGCTCCTGCGCGAGATCGAACTCGACCGGGCCAACGGACTCCTCGGCAAGACCTGCATCCACCCCGCCCACGTCACCCCCGTCCACGCGCTGTCGGTGGTCTCCCACGAGGAGTTCAGCGACGCCCAGGACATCCTGCGCCCCGAGCGCGGCGGCGGCGGGGTCATGCGCTCCGCCTACACGAACAAGATGAACGAAGTGAAGCCCCACCGGGCCTGGGCCGAGCGCACCATGCTGCGCGCCGAGGTCTTCGGCGTGGCGAAGGAGGAGGTCGGCTTCGTCGACCTGCTCACGGCCGGACTCCAGCTGTGACCCGGCCCTCGACTACGGAGAAGGACAAGACGATCGACGCGGTGTGGTCGGGAACCTGGGTGGCCGAGCGGCTGGGCGTACGCCTGGAGGAGGCCGGCGACCCCGGGTCGCCGCGGCTGGACGAACTGCTCGGCCTGGCCCTGCGGCGCAACCCGAAGCGGGCCCACCTGCTCGTCTCGCAGGTGCTCGGCAAGCACGTCCCGCAGTCCCCGCGGGCCGTGTACGCCGCCGGGTACGGCCTCGGCGAGCGCGTCCGGGCCCTGCTGGGCGACGAGGCCGCCGCCGCGGTGGTCCTCGGGTACGCCGAGACGGCGACCGGGCTCGGGCACTGCGTGGCCGACGGCCTCGGAGCGACCCCCTACCTGCACTCGACCCGCCGCCCCGTGCCCGGGGTCGAGCCCGCCGGCGGGTTCGAGGAGGCGCACTCGCACGCCACCTCGCACCTGCTGCTGCCGGAGGACCCGAAACTGCTGGCCGGCAGCGGACCGCTGGTCCTCGTCGACGACGAGTTCTCCACCGGCAACACCGTCCTGAACACCATCCGCGACCTGCACGCCCGCCACCCCCGCGCGCACTACGTGGTCGTCGCCCTCGTCGACATGCGCTCCCCGGCCGACCGCGGGCGGCTCACCGCCTTCGCCGCCGAGATCGGCGCGCGCGTCGACCTCATCGCGCTCGCCTCCGGGACGGTGCACCTCCCCGAGGGGGTCCTGGCCAAGGGACAGGCACTGGTCGAGGAGTACAAACGCCAGGGCGCGGGCGCTCAGGCTCCCGGCGTTCCCGCCCCGGGCGCTCCGGCTCCCGGCGTTCCGGCTCCGGGCGTTTCGGACAGGGCCCCCGCTTCCGCCGCGGCCCCCGTCGGGCGGATCGTGCTGGACTGGCCCGCCGGAGTCCCGGACGGCGGCCGGCACGGGTTCACCCCCGAGCACCGCGCCCGGCTCGAAGCGGCCCTGCCCGCGCTGGCCCGACAGCTCGCCGACGCGCTCGGAGCCGAGCCCGGTCGGGTCCTCGTACTCGGCAACGAGGAGCTCATGTACGCGCCGCTGCGCCTCGCGCGCGCCCTGGAGGAGTCCGGGGCCGCGGCCGAGGTCCGGTTCTCGACCACCACCCGCTCGCCCGTGCTCGCCGTCGACGACCCCGGCTACGCCATCCGCTCCCGGCTCGTCTTCCCCGCCCACGACACGCCCGCCGACGGACCCGGCGACCGCTACGCCTACAACGTCGCGGGCGCCGGCTTCGACACCGTCGTCGCCGTCGCCGACACCCACGGGGACACCGGTGCGCTGCACGCCCCCGACGGGCTCCTCGCGCGCCTGGCCCCGCACGCGGGCCGGGTCCTGCTCGCGCTGGTCCCCTCGTACACCCCGGACACCTCCTCCGGCGTTTCCTCCGACCGGCGGGAGCCGATCATGCCCGAGCCGATCCTGCCCGAGCCGCTGCGCGGACCGGCCTTCTCCTCGTACGCCCCGGAGGACTGCGGCTGGCTGCTCCAGGATCTCTCCGGCGCGGCCCTGGAGGCCCCGACCGAGGAACGCGAGGAGGCCATCCAGGCCGGCGGCGCGCACTACGCCGAGTCGCTGCCAGTCGAGTACCAGCCGTCACCCCAGTACCAGGAGCTCTACCAGAGCGCGCTGACCGCGTCCGCCGCCCGTATCGCCCGGGCCGTCGGCACGGTCACCGAGACCGTCCTCGCCGAGCGGTCGCCCTCCCCGGTCCTCGTCTCGCTGGCCCGCGCCGGCACCCCCGTCGGTGTCCTGATGCGCCGCTGGGCCCGGGCCCGGCACGGCCTGGACCTGCCGCACTACGCCGTCTCCATCGTGCGCGGCCGCGGCATCGACCCCAACGCCCTGCGCTGGCTGGCCGCCCACCACGACCCCGCGGACGTCGTCTTCGTGGACGGCTGGACGGGCAAGGGGGCCATCACGCGCGAGCTCGCGGCGGCACTGGAGGCCCACCGGGAAGCGGGCGGCCCGGGCTTCGACCCGGAGATCGTGGTCCTCGCCGACCCCGGTTCCTGCGTGTCCACGTACGGCACCCGCGAGGACTTCCTCATCCCCTCCGCCTGCCTCAATTCCACCGTTTCCGGACTGATATCGCGTACGGTCCTCAGGTCCGACCTGGTCGGGCCCGCCGACTTCCACGGCGCGAAGTTCTACCGCGAACTCGCCGGAGCCGATGTTTCCACCGGCTTCATCGACACCGTCGCCGCCCGCTTCGACGAGGTGGCCGAGGCCGTCGACGCCGAGGTCAAGGAGCTCCTCGCCGCCGACCGCACGCCCACCTGGGAGGGCTGGGCGGCGGTCGAGCGGATCAGCGAGGAGTACGGCATCCACGACGTGAACCTGGTCAAGCCCGGCGTCGGCGAGACGACGCGGGTGCTGCTGCGGCGCGTGCCGTGGAAGATCCTCGCGCAGCGCGGCGCCGGGGCGGACCTGGACCACGTACGGCTGCTCGCGGAGCAGCGGGGCGTGCCGGTGGAAGAGGTCGACGGGCTCCCCTACACCTGCGTAGGACTCATCCACCCCCGCTTCACGCGTGGCGCGACCGGCGCCGACGGAAAGGCCGTGACCTCCAAGTGACTGTCCTGGTAGCCAGTGATCTCGACCGCACGCTCATCTACTCGGCGGCCGCGCTCGGCCTGACCATGCCCGACCCGGTGGCCCCGCGCCTGCTGTGCGTCGAGGTGCACGAGAGCAAGCCGCTGTCGTACATGACGGAAACGGCGGCGGCGCTGCTGGCCGAGCTGGCGGCAGATCCCGCGGTGGTCTTCGTCCCGACGACGACCCGTACGCGCAAGCAGTACCAGCGCATCCGCTTCCCCGGGCGCCCGGCCCCGTACGCGATCTGCGCCAACGGCGGGCAGCTGCTCGTGGACGGCGTCCCGGACCGGGACTGGCGGCGCCAGGTGGCCGCGCGACTGGCCCGGGAGTGCGCCCCGCTGGAGGAGGTGAACGCGCACCTGCTGGCGACGGCGGACCCGGCGTGGCTGCGCAAGGCGCGGATCGCGGAGGACCTGTTCGCGTACCTGGTCGTCGAACGCGCCCTGGTGCCGCAGGAGTGGGTCAAGGCGCTGACGGAGTGGGCCGACGGGCGCGGCTGGACGGTCTCCCTCCAGGGCCGCAAGATCTACGCCGTGCCCCGTCCGCTGACGAAGAGCGCGGCGATGCGCGAGGTGGCCCGCCGTACGGGCGCGACCACGACCCTCGCCGCCGGCGACTCGCTGCTGGACGCCGACCTCCTGCTGGCGGCGGACGCGGCCTGGCGGCCGGGGCACGGAGAACTGGCCGACGCGGGCTGGACGGCGCCGACGGTCACGGCCCTGGCGGCGGCGGGCGTGCTGGCGGGGGAGGAGATCGTACGGGCCTTCGCGCGGGCGGTGGCCCGGAAGGGTGTCCGGCCGGTCGGCGATGTCGGCACACTGGGCGCATGACCAAGGGCAACAGCACCAAGATCACCGATGAGCTGTACCGCTACATGCTCGACCACAACCCTCCACTGGATCCCGTCCAGCAGAAGCTGGTGGCGACCACGTACGAGAAGTTCCCGGACGTCGCCGGCATGCAGTCGGCGGAGGAGCAGGGGCCGCTGCTGGCCTTCCTGGTCCGGCTGACCGGGGCCCGCCACATCGTCGAGGTCGGCACCTTCACCGGCTTCTCGACCCTGTCGATGGCCCAGGCCCTGCCCGCGGACGGCGTGCTCGTCGCCTGCGACGTCTCGGAGGAGTGGACGGCGTACGGGCGCGAGGCCTGGGAGGCGGCGGGCGTCGCCGACCGGATCGACCTGCGGATCGCCCCGGCGCTGGACACGCTGCGCGCCATGCCGCAGGAACCGCACATCGACATGGCCTACGTGGACGCGGACAAGGAAAGCCAGATCGCGTACTGGGAGGAGCTCGTTCCGCGGCTGCGCCCGGGCGGGCTGATCGTCACGGACAACACGCTGTTCCACGGCAGGGTCCTGGACGAGTCCGCGACGGGCTCGGCGGCGGGAGTCCGCGCGTACAACGAGCACGTCGCGGCGGACACCCGCATGGAGTCGGTCCTGCTGGCGATCTCGGACGGCCTCACCCTGTCGCGCAAGCGCTAGCGCTGGCGGGTCGTCCGCGTGCCAGGCCCGGCACGCGGACCCGGCGCGTCCCGCGCGTCCGGCGCGTACGGCGCTTTCCGGTCAGCAGCAGCCTCCGCCACCGCAGCAGCCCCCGCCGGACGGGGCGGGGGCGCTGCTGGTCCCGCCCACGGCGACGGCGGAGAGCAGCTTCACGGTGTCGGCGTGCCCGGCCGGGCAGTCGGCGGGCGCGGAGGACTCGGCCATGGGCCGGCTGACCTCGAAGGTGTCTTCGCAGGTCCGGCAGCGGAATTCGTAACGAGGCATGGCCCCAGGCTACCCACAGGGGCGGCGGCGGCCCAGAAGCCCAGAAGCCCAGAAGCCCAGAAGCCCAGAAGCCCAGAAACCTAGAAGCCGTGGCTGAGCCTGCCGGCGGCTGCCGCGGCCCGGTCCTCCCGTGCGGCCTGCTCGGGGTGGCGGGCCCGCCAGTACGGATTGTCGTGCGGCAGCGCGCTGCCCACCCGCCCGTACATCCCGAACCACATCAGCATCACGCCGACGACGAAGCTGAACAGCACGTTCTGGATCTTGAAGGCCAGGAAGTTCAGCCCGGTGTCCAGCAGGGCCAGATTCACGAACCCGCTGGCGATGAAGGCCAGCCCCAGCACGATGTTGAGGGTGGAGGCGAAGTTCCCGCCGATCACCATCCCCACGAACAGCAGCAGCCCGATGCAGATCGACAGGACGCTCAGCGCGCCGTTGGTGTTCAGCGCCATCACAGTGGCGCCACCGGTGTCGAAGAACCCGATCCGGTCGATGAGGCCCAGGATCCCGAAGGCGACCAGCAGTAGCCCCATCAGGCCCGCGCCCACCCGGTACACCTTACTGAGCTTGTGGTCGGTGGGCAGGTGCTCGTCGAGCCGGGTGTTGACGGGACGTGCGATGCGCCGCACCAGGTAGGGGACGTGCGGTGCGGGGAGCTCGATCGGCCCGTGGGCCACGTACGGCGCGTAGTGCTCGTGCGGTTCGTGGCACCCGTAGGCCGCGTGCGGAGCGGTCACGGGGGGTGCGTCGGGTTCACGAGAGGTGTGCGAAGTGTGGGCAGCCATCACGCCCTCCTATTCCAGCCACCTCCAGCATCCGCCGATGGCCCCTCCGCGACAAGCGCGGACCCCCTTGACCTCGGCCGGCCCCGGGCGGCGTCGGCCGAGGTGGCCGACGTCAGCCGACGTGGACCTCAGCCGACCTCAGCCGCTCCCGCGCCCGCCGCGGATGTCGGAGACGACCCGCCCCACGGCTGCCCGCACCTGCTCCATCTCCTGAAGGAAATGCCAGTAGTCGGGATGCCGCTCCTCCAGCCCCGCGAGCGCCCGTTCCATCCGCGCCACCGACTCGTCCAGCGGCCGCGCGTGCCGCGGATCGGGCACACTGCGGCCCTCCATCGCCAGCCGCTGCGCATCCCGGATCGCGAACCGGGTCCGCTGCACCTCCGCCTGCGGGTCCCGCGCCACCGCCTCCAGCCGCGACAGCCGGTCCTGCGCCGCCGACACCGCCTCGTCGGTGGCGTCCAGCGCACCCCGGACCGACTCGATCAAAGCCGACACGTCCGCCCAGCGCTGCTCCTCGCGCGCCCGCGCGGCCTCCTTCAGCTGCTCCTCGGCCCGCGCCACGTCCCGTACGGCCTGATCCGGCACCTGCTGCAGGTCCTGCCAGCACGCCGCACTGAACCGCCGGCGCAGCTCACTGAGGACCGGATCCACCCGGTCCGCCCGATTGCGCAGCGCCTGCGCCCGGGTCCGCAGGCTCACCAGCCGCCGGTCGATCTCCGCGGCCCGCTCCGGGAGCCGCGCCACCTCGGCCCGTATCGCCTCCGCGTCCCGCAGGATCCGGTCCGCGCGCTGGATGGTCTCCTGCACCCCGTGCTGCGCGGCGCCCTGGTTCAGCAGGGTCAGCTCGGGCCCGAGCGCGGCCAGTCGCGCCGCGAACTCGTCGGCCCGCATCCCCTTGCCCCGTACGTCGTCCAGCGCCGTGCTCGCCGCGAGCAGCGCCGCCCGCGCCCGCTCCCGCGCGGGCGCCACCCGGGCCAGCTGCGTCTCGGCCTTGTCCAGCAGCGGCTGCAGCCCCTGGGCGAAGCGGTCCAGCTCGCCCTTGACCCGGACCAGCTCGTCGCGGGCCCGCGTCAGCTGCTCCCGCGCCCGCGCGGCGACGGACCCCTCCAGGTCCACCCGGTCGAGGTCGTGCGCGTCGACGGCCTCGATGTACACGTGGCTGACCTGGTCGATCCGCTGCCCGAGCGCGGCGAACCCCTCCCCGGCCTGCCGCGCCGCGGGAGACCCGTCGGCGGCCGCGATGGTCTCCATGGAGATCCGCAGATCCCGCTGCGCGGTGTCCAGCTCGTAGAACGCGGCCGCGGCGGCATCCTTCGCCGCCTGCGCATCCGCCCGCCGACTCTCGTCCCGCCCGCCGAACCACCTGCGGGATGCCGTCGTCACAATCCCTCTCCCGTACCGCCTCCGCCATGCCCCGGTCCATTCTCTCCCACGGATGCGGGTTTGCGTGGGGGGTGCGCCTGCCATGTAGGCTGTCCACTCATCCACGGGTGTGTAGCTCAGGGGTAGAGCGCTGCTCTTACAAAGCAGATGTCGGCGGTTCGAAACCGTCCACGCCCACCAGCACGAAGGCCCCCAACCGATCATGGTTGGGGGCCTTTGACGGCTTCAAGTGACGGCAGTTGCCTACTCGGCCGGCCGCCGACGGCGCAACAGCCGGTCCATGTGCCCCATCGCCTCCCGCCTGCTGCCGTCCGTCACATGGGTGTAGATGTTCATCGTGACGGCGATCTGCGAGTGCCCCAGGATCTCCATCACCACCCGCGGCGCCACCCCGGCAGCGAAGAGCAGCGTGGCGCACCCATGCCGCGCGTCGTGCAGCCGGATTCGCGGCAGGCCGGCGTCCAGGCCGATCCGCTCGAAGGACCGGCTGAGGTTGCGCGGCTCGACCGGCCGGCCCGTGCGTGTCGTGAAGACGTAGTCACTCTCGTCCCATTCCTTGGCGGCGGCCCGCAGCGCGGCCTGCCGCATGCGCTGCCACCGCAGCGGTGCCACGCACATCCCCGGGATCGGGATGGCTCGGGTGCGTCGATTCTTGGTCGAGTCCGCGTACAGCTCCTTCTGTACGCGCTGGATCTGGTTCCGCACGGTGAGCGTCCGGCGTTCCAGGTCGATGTCCGTCCAACGGAGCCCGAGGATCTCGCCGCGGCGGAGCCCCAGGGCCACCGCCAGCACGAAGGCCGCGTAGAGCGGGTCGCACCGAGCGGCCTCAAGGAACGTCAGCGTCTCGTCGAGATCCCACGGCTTCAACTCCCGCTGGACCACGCGCGGCGCCGGCACGAGCTGGGCCACGTTCCGACTGATCAGCTCTTCCCGGTTCGCCGCGGTGAGGGCGCTGCGCAGCACGCGGTGCGATTCCTTGGCCGTGGCGGCGGACGCCTGCGCGGTCACAGCGGCCAGCATGCGCCGCACGTCGGGCACCCCGAGGGTCTCCAGACGCTTGGAGCCCAGATTCGGGATGAGGTACAGGCGGACGTGAGTCTCGTACTTCGCGTACGTCGTCTTCTTGCGGTCGTTCCTGACGAACGTCTCCAGCCAGAACGGCAGCCACTCGGAGAGCTTCGCCGAGCGAGTCGGTGTCGGGATTCCCTGGCGGTCACGCAGCACCAGCTCCTGACGCTTCGCGTCGCACTCTGCCCAGGTCTTGCCGTACACGGTCTTCCGGCTGCGTGTGCCGTCGGGCTGGGGGACGTAGACGCGGGCTTCGTAACGCCCGTCGCTGCGCTGCCAGATACTGCCAGCGCCGTTCGGGTTCCTCTTGCGTGCCATCAGGCGGCTTCCTCCAACTTGGTTTCCAGGTAGGCCCGAACGCTGTCGGCGGGGATGCGTCGCGCACGGCCCTCGGTGAAGCTCGGGAGGGCGCGCGAGCGGATCAGGTTGTAGACGGTGAAGCGGCTGAGCCGTAGCGCCTCCATGACCTCGGGCACGGTCAGCGCCTGGTGGGTCGTGGGCAGGGTCGAACTCAATGCGACCTCCGGGGAACGGTGCGTCTTCCTTCGCCTGGGGGATCCGCAACAGCCGCAACGCCGCAACAGGGCAGGTCAGAGGCTCGAATCTGTTGCGGATCCGGTTCTTGTTGCGGATGGGTGCCGCCACATCGGCGGATGTGGCGGCACCGGGGGAGGCCGCGTCAGGAGGTGGCAGCGGCGGAGTGTGTGGCGGCTTCCGGCGCGGTGTTGCGGATGTCGAAGGGGACATCCGCAACAAATTCACCGATGCTGACCTGCGATGTTGCGGATGTTGCGGCTGTTTTGGACTCTCCGGGGGCAGGGGGGCAGTACCGGGTCCAGGCGTCGCTCAGGTCCTCGGCGAAGTAGCCCTTCGGAGTGCCGGTCGGGGTGCGGAAGGTGCGGGGCTTGATCGGCTTGTTCTCCGGGGTGACGTACTGGCCAAGCATCTTGGCCAGTGCCCGAGAGTTGAGGGGCTTGTCGTCGACGTCGTTCCAAGGCCCGTCGTCCATGCCGAGGAGTCGTTCGAGGATGACCGCAGTCGGGATCCTCTCTCCGTCGCAGAACACCTTGTCGCGAAGGTCGGTCAGCAGCCGGATTCCGAGGGAGGCTTCGTCGTCGTCGCGTGCGGCGTTGACGAGTTCCAGGCAGGCGGCGCGTGCCCGCTCGGGCCAGGTACCGCCGGCCGCTTCCGCGACGGCGAGGAGCGGTTCCCACACGTCTGCGGGCCGGTCCACGATGCCCTCGGGCAGCACGGGCCAGGCGTCGCTGAGCTGCTCCCGGACGGAGTCGGCCCACGTGGCCAGGCGCTCGCGCAGGGCGTGGCCTTCCTTCTCGTGGATGCGCTGGCGGTAGGGCTGGCACTTCTCGTTGGGGGCCCGTCGGCGCATCCGGATGATGACGGAGCGGGTCAGGATCGTGTCGGGCAGGGAGCCGAGCCCGGCCATGGCGACGGCGCAGTAGGAAGAGAACTTCTGCACGCTCTGGTTCGCACCGTCGCCCACGCAGCGGTGCATGCCGCCGATGCGGCGGTAGCCCGTGTTCAGGAACCCGCGAACGGGCTCGTTGTCGCCCGCCTTGGGCCCGAAGACGGTGTCGATCTCGTCGAAGAGCAGCGTGGGGCGTCCCTCGGGAGCATCGACCAGCCGGAACAGGGAGTTCGGGGAGGCGTTGACGGTGGTCTCGGCCCGCGGCGTGAGGGTCTCCACGATCTCCAGGGCGCGGGACTTGCCCGACCCGGGCTCGGGGGAGAGGAAGGCCAGGCGGGGAGTGGCCTCGAAGCAGTCGAGGAGGTGTGCGTGCGCGTCCCAGAGGGTCACGGCCACGTAGGCGGCCTCGTGAGGGAAGACGTTGAACCGCCGGTGGAAGGCTTCAACGCTATCCAGCAGGGCGGCGCCGTCGATGGTCTGCTGCGCGGTCATGCGGCGTTCCTCCTGAAATCCAGGGCATGCCGCGGGGGGCACGGCCATGTGCGGGTCAGAGCGAAGAGCTGAACGGACGCCCTGACGGGCGACGACCCTCGGCGCCCCACTGCCGACGGTGGCGGGGGCCGGTTCGGCGGGGTTGGTGCCGTCTGGGGTGTGGGTGGGGCCTTCCAGGCGGGGATGGGGGTGGGTGCTCATGCCGTTTCCCGGGGCCGGGCTTGGCGGATGGAGCTGTCGAGGGCGCTGCGGATGGTGGCGCGGCACTCGGCAGCGGTGAGTTCCCGCGCCTCCCCCGCCGCTTGGAAGGCCTGCTCAACCTCGTGGCGGGGGATGTCGCCCCACGCGACGAAGCGCCCCACCTTGAAGGCGCATCGGTTGAGGGTGTTGTTCGCCTGCCCCGGCGGCGCGGTCCGGACCAGTTCGCATTCCCGCTCCAGGGCCGCGTTCGCAGCAAGGCTGCCGCTGACGGCCGGAAGCCGCAGCGGGGTGACCACGGCGGGCTTGGGCGGTTCGATCAGGCTGGGGATCCACGCGGGGAGCTCCGCCACGGGGGCAGGGTCGATGACCTCGTACGTCCCTGCGGGAGTGGTGCTGCCGGGGGCAACGACGTATCCGCCGCGGGCGCGGGTGTCGATGAGCGGGCCGAGCCTGCCCGCCGTGTTCCCGAGCCGGAGTCCGGCTGGGGCGGTGAAGTACAGGTGTTCCCCGCCGCTGGGGGTCCGCACCCGGTAGGTGGTGGGGACGGCCTGCCCGGCGCGCTCGCAGAGCGCCTTGAAGGTCGCCGCGCCGTCAGGCGCGTCGCTCTTGCTGTTCGGCTTGGGCCGGTCCAGGTCCACCACGAGCAGCCCGGCCGGGCCGGTTGCGATGCCGACGTTGTACGGCTTGTGGGTCCAGCAACGGACGATCGCGGCCCGGTCGGTGGTGGCGCGCTGCTCCCACTTCGCGTGCCCGCCTGCGCACGGGCCCTTGTTCGTGCACTGGTCTTCGCCGTGCAGGGCGGGTCGCTTCTGTCCGGGGAGGAGTGGGAAGACGGGCCAGCCGCGAGCGGCGGCGGTGAGGGCGGCGGCTAACAGCGAAGGCCGCAGGTCTCGCGGCAAGGTGGTCGGTTGGGTCATGCTGGATGTCTCCAGTTCTTGAGCGTGCTGGAAGACGAGAGCGGCCCGGCTTTGGCGAGACGGGGCCGCTCTCGTCGTGTTATGCGGCGAACAGCTCGAGGGGCCCGTCATCGTCCGGGCCGAGCGGGCGTAGGTCGGTGACCGTGGTCCATCGCCGCGTTGGGGTGTTGGGGCCGTCGTTGTGGAAGCGCCAGGTGCCGACGTCGTGCTGCGGCTGGTCCTTGTTGGGGAGGGTGTAGCGGCGGCGCTGGTCCGGGTTACCCGCGTTCCAGTCCTCCGCGCACACCTTGTGGACGGCCTCCCCAGCTCGGGAGCGGAGCGGGGTGGGCTTGTGGCAGAGGACGCAGGGCAGGTTGCGGGTTCGGTCGTAGTGGCTGGCATCGCCCCAGTTCAGGTACTGGTACGCGGCCATGCCGGGCTACCGGTGGTGGGTGGTGCCGTGGGCGCGGCCGAACAGGCCGGTGGCGGTGATGTTCTGCGTGATATGCGTCGTGCTGCCGGTCCGTCCGTGGGTGCGTCCGGCGCGGGCGAGGACGGGAAGGACGGCGCCTGCGGCGATGAGCGCGACCAGAGCCCACAGGGCGTTGGCCATGGCGATCAGCCCCGGGGCGGCGTAGGAGATTCCGATTCCGGCCGCGCCGATGCCCCCGCCGAGGCTTGGCACGAGGAGCGCAGTCGTCTTCGCCCACTTCGGGATCCCGGCCGCGGGCGTCGGGGCGGGGGCCGGTTCGGTCGGGGCGGGGTGGGTGTAGGCGAGAGTGCGGGTCCCGTCCGGCAGGGTCACCAGACGGATGCCCGCCTGCTCCTGCAGGACGGGAACCAGGTGCGTCGGCGCGGGGGCGGGTGCAGGCTGCCAGGTGATCGGTTCGGGGTGGTGGAGCGCGGGTTCGTGGGGCATGTGCATGCCTCCCGGGTGTGGGTCGGGCCCGCGCCGTGGTGGGTGGCGCGGGCCCGAGGGGTGAGGTGTCAGGCAGGACTGTCAGGGGGTGTCAGACGGCGGGTGTCACGGGGGCTGACAGCGGGTTTGCCTAGGGGTTTGGGTGTCACGGCGGCCTGACGGTGTCAGGCGTCAGGCGATCTTGAGCGTGGGGACGATCCGCCACCGACCGGTGGCCGAGGTCGGCTCCAGCCGCCCGTCCAGGGCCGCGTCCTTGAGGCGGGCGGAGACCCACGGTCGTGACAGCTGGTGGCGGTCGCACCAGTCCATGAAGTCCTTCGGACCAACCACCATCTGCCCGGCGGTCTCGAAGTCGTCCAGCGCGTCCGCGAACAGCTCCCGGGCCTCCTCCGGGGACGGCTTGTGCCCGGGGGACTCCCATAGCGGAATGTCGTCGCCGTCCTCCCCGCCGGGCAGGTCGGACTCAGGATCGATGCCGGCGTCCTCCGGGTCGACGAGGAGCCCGGATGATTCCGCTTCCACCCCGGCGCCCTCCTCGGCGATCGGCCGCACCGTCGGAGCGCTGCCGGGGGTGGTGCGGCCGGCGTAGTTCTGTCCGGCCACCGTCCGGGCCGCGCCGCCGGTGACGGGGTCGGCGGTGGCGCCGTTGGCCTGCGCCCACCTGGCGAGGGCCTCCATGGTCGGGGTGGCGGTGTGGGGGACGGCGAAGGTGCGGCCCGGGGAGGGGTAGCGGTCCTCCGGGATGCCGGGCGAGACGACGTAGCAATAGCCGGGTCGCCGGTTTCCCCACGCCCCCGGGTGGGCGCCCGCGTCGATGACCGTGTCCGGGAGGGAGAACCCTTCGTCGCGGGGGTCGCAGCCGAGGGCGATCACGGACGGCAGGGACGCCCGGGTCGAGGTGGACATCTGGTCGTAAGAGGGGCGCTGCAGGGACACGATCAGGGAGACGCCAGCGGAGCGAGCCTCCTGAGCGATCCCGGTAAACGCGTCGTCGCCCATCAGCCGGAGCGTGTTGGCGGCCTCTTCCATCCAGGTGACCAGGAACGGCATGCCGGGGCATCCGCACGGCCGCCCGTCGGGGCGGCACGTGTGGTCCCTACGGGTCTGCTGCTGCGCGGCCTCGGGGATCCACTGCCGGTAGCCATGGGCGCCGAGCCAGCGGGTGCGGGCGGGGATGACGGCCTTGATTGCCTCCACCATGACCTCGGTGTCCGGTCCGCCCTCGGCCGACCAGTCCATGCCCGGCAGGAGCGGCCGGAAGTCCTGGAACATCTTCGGATCGCTGACCCACAGCAGCACGTCGCGGCGGGAGAGGATCTCCAGCATCAGGTTCAGGGCCGTCTCGCCCTTACCGGAACCGGTGCCACCTGCGATCAGCAGGTGCGTGCTGTTGCGCTTGATCTCCGGGTCACCGGGCAGCCACAGCACGAGCGACGAGCCGTCGTCGTAGCGGCCGATGACCAGCGGCTCCGAGATGGACCCGCCCAGGTTCGACGGGCCTTCCCATTCGGCGACCTGCGCGAGCATGTCCTCAGGGACGATGACCAGCTCGCCGCGGCGGGCAGAGTCGGGGTCGCCCATGTAGCGGACCGCGGACTTCGGCAGGTCCAGCGCGGACGCGATCCGCGGCAGAACCCGGGCAACGTCCTCGTTGGTCTGCTCGCCCGCCTCGAGCGCCATCTTCGCGGTGACACGGTTCGGCTCCACCGACGTCGCCCCGATCTGCGCCCGCGCCAGCCCCACCTTCTCCAGCAGCCCCTTGTCCGTACTCCCTGCGGCAGCGCCGTCGACGTTGCGGCGCAGCACCATGCGGATGTTCCAGGAGAGGGCGAGCGCGGGGCCGCCCATCAGGTACAGGTCCGGCAGGGCCCCGGCCGTGGGTCCAGCCAAGCACGCGCCGGTGAGCCACGCGGATCCGGCGGCGACGGTGATGGCCGAATGCAGGCGGCGCTGCTCCCCGGTGCTCTTGCCTGCCCACCAGGTGACCCCGGTGAGGGCGACGGACGCGAGAGTGAGGCCGACGCGCCGGCCGCGGCGCTGCCCTCCCACGCGAGACTGCCCAGCGCACCGGCCAGACCCACGCCTCCGGCGCACAGCCACGGCGGAAGGTGGGGCTTGGCCCGGTGCAGCAGGTAGGCGCTGATCCCCGCGCCGTCGGATGCGCCGCGGAGCTGGTCTTCGTACTGCTGCTCAACAGTGGTGCGTTCAGTCGTGGCCATGACTCACTCCTTTCTAGAGCTGGCCCCAGTCCATGCGCGGCTGCGAGGGTTTACGGGCGCGGTGGCGGACGCGGTTGATCTCTTCCTCGTACTCCTGCTGAAACAGGGCATAGGTCGCGGCGGCGTTCTTCGCCGCGTCCCGCAGGGCGTCGGCGGCGCGCTGCATCTTCCGCGCGACCTTCGCCGCCCGGAAGCGGGAGCCGCCGATGCGGCCGTCGGGGTCGGGCACCTGGACGAGGTGGCCCTGAGGATCTCGGCGCCCATGGCGACTTCGATGGACAACGCGACGCCGGCGGCGCGGACGGCGTTGCAGTACTGGCGGACCTGCGCCGGGGAGGTGAACTCCGGTGCCGGCAGCAGGGACTGCGACCGTCCCCCGCCCTGCCCGCCCCCGGCTGGGGCCGAGTGGCGCCCGCCGCTGTTGCCAGCGCCGCCAGCGTTGACGTTCAGGGTGAAGCCCGGGGAGAACGTCTTGTTGTTGACCTTCGTCTGGGAGCCATTGGCGCCAGCCCGCGGCGCCGAGCGGGGCCGCTGCGTACCGGTCCGCTGCGTACCGGTCCGCTGCGTACCGGTCCGCTGCGCACCCACCCTGTTCCAGCCGGTGCCGTTGGTGGTGTTGGCCATTACGCACTCTCCTTCTCAGAGACAGCGGCGGGGGTCAGGTGACGGGCCACGATCCAGGCGACCTGCGTGGCCAGGGTCAGGACGGTCCAGGCGGTGAACAGGGCCGCGCGGGTGGGGGCGAACCACACCGCCAGCGCGATCCACGCGGCGACGGCGGTGGCGAACGAAGCGAAGACCGCCCGCAAAGTTGCAGCCCGGCGGGAGGTCGGACGGCGGTGCAGCAGTACCCACACCCACACGCCGGCCGGGGCCAGCGCGAGCGCCGCGAGGAACCAGGCTGTGCGGGGCTCGACCAGGTGAACAACCCCGGTGATGACGAACAGAGCGGTGGCGATGCCGGTGGGGGCCCACGAGCGGCGGTGCTTCCACGCCCACCGGCCCGACGCCAGAGCGGCCCGGGAGGCCAGGGTTGGGGGCGGCTCGGAGCTGACGACGAGGATGACCGGCTCGCGCCGGCCGCCGCGCTGACGCGGGATGTGAATGGTGGATGCGGCCGAGGGCCGGGTGCGGCGAGACACAGCGGAACTCCTTACGAGGTCGGGGAGGTTCAGACGGCGCGCTGTTCGGAGTCGGGGAAGGCGCACGGGATGCACTCGCCCAGCCGGGCGGGGATCACGTAGCCCGCGTCCCTGCGGCAGGTCGGGCAGGTTCGACGGGCCGTGTTCGCGGCGGTGAGAGCGACCTGCTTGGCTGCGGTCATCGGCCGGACCGGCAGAGCCCGGTCCACGCGGTACAGGAACGCGACCAGCGGGCCGCGCCGGTAGCGGGGCCGCTCCAACTGCGCGACCACGTCCTGACCACCGGGCCGTAACCCGGCCGCCCGCAGCTGCCGACGCGTCGCCAGCCCATCCGGCGCAAGCCGCCACGGGTAGACCGGGAGCGTGCTCACGGGGCGCTCTCTTCCTGTGACATCAGGGCGCCCCAGGCGGTGCGGATGCGCTGCTCGCCGCCGACGAACCCGCCGTCACGGAAAGCCGTGACGGCTTGGCGGTAGGACAGGGGCGGATCATCCGAGTAGCGCAGATGCCGCAGCACCACCACGAGCTGTACGTCCGTGAGCGGCTCTGCCGGGCGGGGCGTAGGAGCGCCCGCTACGGCCGCGACCTCGTCCAGCGTCACGGGCGTGACGGCCCCCGTGACGCCGTCCGTCTCAGCCTCCGGTGTAGGGGTGCTGACCTGCGTGTCTTCCCCGTCACGGGGCATCGTGACGGCCTCCACCTCGGCCACGGTCGGCGCAGGAGTATGCGGTTTCGGGGCGGAGGGAAGGGCGGGTGCCACGGGGGCCGTGACGGCGTGACGCTCGGGCGTGACGGCCACGGCGAACATGTCCGCCAGCGCGACGTCCGCACCCGTGGTGACCCGCTCGCGCTGCACGTCCAGCAGACGCGTGCCGAGGGAGGCATCCCCGGTGCCGACCTTCCGGGCAAGCCTCCAGGAGGTGCGCTCGGAGCGTGCGCGGATCTTCTCGTCGGGGTGGTTCGCAGCGCGGGCCCGGTGGTAGGCGAGCGAGCGGACCACGGCGGCGGCCCGGTGCTCTGCCTCAGCATCACGGCCGTCGGTGTGGACCACGATCCGCCGAGCCAAGAACGCCATGCCCTCCGCGGACACACACATGCCCATCGGCGTCACCGCGTAGATCACCGTACGGCCCACACCATCCGCAGCCATCGCGGCCATGACGGCTCCAGACGCCGGCAGCAGCCACAGCCCGATCCGGACCACAGCCGGGGAAGCCTGGCCGAGCATCGTCAGCCCGAGCAGGACCAGTGCCAGGACGGCTGTGGCACCCTCGCCCGCGGCGACCGCGCCGAGCGCGGTACCCGAGCCGTACGCGCCTTTGATGTTGGAGAAGGTGCCTGCACCGCCGGCCGCGCCGGTCGCGAGCATTGGCACGAACGCGGCCGTCAGGACGAACTTCTGCACACGGGTCAGGGCCCGGCCGGCGCTCACGCTGCCTCCTTCGGACCCTGCCGGTTCGCCAGGTCCCGACGCGCGGCCCACACGCGGTTGTGCGCACGGCGGATCCTTCGGGCGTCGAACTCCGAAGCGGGCCGGTCCAGCAGCGAGATCAGCGCGTCGAGCAGCTCGACCTCGGCCAGGACCACGGGCATTTCGGTGTCGATCGCGTCGAGCTCCGCATCCGACGGCTCCAGGCCATCGGACCACGGGGTAACACGGTTCTGAAGTGCAGCGATGGACTCCACGGGTCTTGCTCCTTCGGTAGAGGAACGGGACTCAGCGGCCCTCGGCGTGTCCGCGCCGAGGGCTGCACTGCGTTGATGTGAAGCAGGAAGAACTCCGGCTCCCCTCAACCCCGCCCGTACGCCCCAGGGGGGGCGGACGGGCGGAGGAGGCAACCGGCCGCCGCAGCAGACTGCAGCGGTGCTGGGATGTGTCTCCTTCAGGACTGCGACTCCCGTATGAGGTAGAGCCGCCATACCTGGCGAAGGCGTATGGAGACGTGACCTTTCGGTCTAAGCCCTCCGGAATGACCAGGGTCCGGCGCGCCCTCGGCCCGCTCTGTCCCGGGCCCCTTGGCTTGCGACTCAGGCAGCCCAAAGAAGGCTCTCCCGAGAGACCAGCTCCGCTGTCCTAGGACTGCGCTGCCGTCTGGAAAGACCATGCATCGTCAGTCCTAGGACTGTCAATGTCCTAGGACTGTGCGAAACTGGCTGCGTCGAGAGGAGTGCTTGGTGGCACCGAAATGGCGCGCGCTGGCGGACAAGCTGGCCGGGCAGATCAAGAACGGCGACTACACCCCTGGCCAGCGGCTTCCCCAGATTCGCGATCTGGTCGAGGCCGGAGAGGGCTCCAAGGCGACCGTGCATGCGGCGTACAAGGCGCTTGAGGCTGAGGGCCTCGTGACGTCCTCGCGCGGCGTCGGGACGATCGTCCGTGCTCAGACGCCGCTGAAGCGATTGGGGATCAGCCGGTACGACAAGGCGAAGTGGCGCGACGGCGACGAAGTCGCGTTCATCGCGGACCGTGTCGCCTCAGGGCGTGCCTACCAGCGCGGTGAGCAGACGCAGACGGTCGGCCTGGTCGAGTCGCCTGCGGCGGTGGCGGCGGCCCACGATCTCCCGCTCGGCGCCCCGGTCTACGCGCGCGCCCGTCTGGTGAGAGAGGGCGAGCAGCCCACGCACACCCTGACCAGCTACTACCGCCCCGAACACGTCGAGGGAACGCGCCTGGTCGACCCCACGCCGGGGCCCGCCGGCAGAGGTGGCGGATTTCGAGTGCTCTACGACGCCGGGTACGAGATCGACCACATGAAGGAGCACCTGTTCGCCCGCGTCCCCACCGGCGAAGAAGTGAAGCTGCTGAAACTGCCGGCGGGTGAACCGGTGGTCGAGCTGCACCGGACCACGTACACCGCGGACGGGACCGTCGTCGAGTTCGCCGTAGGCGTGCACGCTGCTTCGCGGTTCGCCTGGGAGTATGACTTCAAGGTTCCGGACTCGGCACATGAGGAGAAGTAGCGGTGGTCTCTGAGCGCGCATGGGCAGATGCCGAGATCATCTGGGACTTCCACCAGATGCATCACGAACCCCGCCCATGCTCCGTGGCCGTGGGGCTAGGCAGCCACGACCTCGGCGTCGCGGACACCACGGTCGACCTCTACCGACGCGGCATGGCCCCCCTGATCGTCTTCACGGGCGCCACCAGCCGCACGACGCAGACCCGCATGCCCCGCGGCGAGGCAGTCCACTACCGCGAACGCGCCCTCGAACTCGGCGTCCCGCCGTCCGTCGTCCTCGTAGAGCCGAGGGCGACGAACACGGGGGAGAACATCCTCTTCACCAAGGCCCTGCTGGAGGAGAATGGCGTCGATGTCGAGTCCATCCTCCTGGTCAGCAAGCCGTACGAGGAACGCCGCGCATACGCCACAGCCCGGAAGCTGTGGCCCAACGTCGAGATCGTTAGCGCCTCAACCCCCGTGACACTCCACCAGTACGTCGACTCCATCGGTGACCCACGCCTGGTCATCGACATGCTGGTTGGCGCCCTTCAGCGCCTCTTGCTCTATCCCGCCCAGGGCTTCATGGTCGCCGTGCCCGTGCATGACGTAGCTTTGGCCGCCTATGAGCGCTTGTGCGGCGACGGGTTCACCAGCCGCCTCGCGCGCACTACGGCTGCCTAGGCCGTCGGCCACGCGCTTCCCCCTGTGACCCTATGTTGCCCAAACCCCTCCAGATGGTCCTCAGCGAGTGCTATTTTAGCCGGCAACTACCGCGTGTGACGCGCGCCGCACTCTAAATCACGCCTTCGGGGGGCCCAGTGGTTAGTGGAGCAGAAATCGCGATTATGAAGGCCTGCCTTCCTGCGGCTGGACGGGCTGCGGGCAGCGTAGCTGCGAAGATTGCGGCTTCCCCTGTAGCGTACATCGCGACGCGGATGCGAAACCGGAAGACGCGCAAGGCGTTGGCTGAAAGCACGCGCGATGCTGTCATGCCACTCATGTCACCTGAGGCGGCACGAGAACTCGCAGACTTCCTGGAGTCTCCAGATTTTGAGGCAATCACCCTATCTGTGGCGACCCAGGTATTCGCTGGCTCTACGGCCAAAAAAGACGAGAAGGAGCTTGAATCCACATTCAACCGACTTGGTGATCTAATTCGTCTTCACGTGCCTTCCGCTCAAAACTGCGAGGAAATTACCAACGCCGTTTGGGGGGCCGCAAAGGAAAAGGTTCTTGAGTCTGCCCCTAGGGTGCAAGCCGTAGCCGGCATGACTGCTGAAACTCGTGCATCGATGCTGAAGGTTGCCTCGTGTTTCTCTCAGGCAGATGAGCGGGCCAAAGAGAGGTTGGGAGACCTCAAGACTCTTTCCGATTACCTCGCGTTCGAGCGTCAGCTCAGAGAGCAAGTGAAGAATCTTTACGGGACGATGCGACTGCCTCATGCCGGAACCAATCGCAAAGTTCCTTACGGAAAGCTCTTTGTCGAGCCCCGTCTGCGGGGTAGGGGGGCGGATCACTCCCCCAATTCTCCAGCTCTGACCTTGGAAGATGTGATTACAAGGTCGCATCGTACTGTGATTCTTGGGGACCCGGGCGGGGGGAAGTCAACTCTTTCGCTCAAGCTGGCATACGATATTGCAAGGTCCGCATTCCCGGGCACTGCCGCACAGGTGCCGCTGCTTTTTATCCTGAGGGACTACGTCGAGGCCTTCAAGGCCAGCAGTGACACGATGGTCGAATTCTTGGAGTCCATCTGCAAGTACCCGCATAATGTCACTCCCCCTGAAGGGGGGATTGAATACCTGTTGGACAATGGTCGAGCCTTCGTAGTTTTCGACGGCTTGGACGAACTCACGGACACGTCGCTTCGTCGGAAAGTCGTTGAATTCGTCGAATCGTTTGTCTACAGGTATCCCGCTACCCCTGTGCTCGTAACATCTCGCCGTGTGGGGTACGACGAGGCGCCCCTTGACGACACCCTTTTCACCGCAGTCAACTTGGCAGACCTGGAAGAGGACCAGGTCAAGAACTACGCTGACAAGTGGTTTGCCCTCGATGAGTCTATCGATCGCGGGCGCAGGGCAGAGATTGCTAAGTCTTTCCTGCGTGAAAGCAATTTCGTGTCGGATTTGCGCAGGAATCCTTTGATGCTGTCTCTGATGTGCGGCATTTATGCGTCCGAACACTACATCCCGTCAAATCGCCCTGACGTGTACAAGAAGTGTGCGGAGCTCCTATTTGAGCGCTGGGACAAGCAGCGTGGCATTGTCATCCCGCTCCCATTTGACGCACATGTAAGGCAAGCGCTGAACGCCCTTGCCCTGCACATGTATAGCAATCCGGGAGCGCAGAACGGCCTATCACGTGACCGCTTGGTGCAGTTCATGACGCGTTTCCTGACCGACCGTCGATTTGAAGACGAGGCGGAGGCGGAAGACGCGGCCAATCAATTCGTGGATTTCTGCACCGGTCGAGCTTGGGTTCTGACTGACATGGGATCAAATGAGCAGCAGAATCTGTACGGGTTCACTCATCGGACGTTCCTTGAGTACTTTGCCGCCAACCAGTTGGTTCGCACGCACTCTACCGCTGAGGGTCTGTTCGACAAGCTCCATCCGCGGATTCTTCGTGCCGAGTGGGAAGTGGTAGCGCAACTCGCTCTTCAAGTTCTCGGATATAACGTAGATGACGGTTCGGATGATTTCCTTGTGCTCACATTGAAATCAATTCAAGACACTGAGGGTGTTAAGGCCAGGCATAATCTGGTCTCATTTGTTGCACGGTCTCTTGCTTTCGTTGTTCCTCGGCCTGCGATCATTCAGGATGTGTGTCGGGTCGCTACCAAATTGTGCGTAGAAGCGCTGGGTGTTGCAGAGTTTTCCAACGCCCCGCTCCAGGCCTACCAGCCCATCACCTTCCTGATGGATGCCGGTCCTGAAAATTTGTCAACGGTATCGAGGTATCTGAAGGAAGCGCTTCTGGAGAGCGTTGCCAAGAATCCAGAAGACGATCGGCCTCTGCTCGTCGCGCTTTCCTTGCCAGCCCTGTTGGAGTCGACTGATCTCTACCCTTCCTCGCCCCATCACCGGGCTCACTGGCAGGCGTTCGTTCAAGAGTTGGTGGAGACGCTTAACCCAGAGGTGGAACGTCATCAAGGCGAGAGTTATTGGGCAGCCCATAGGCGTGTAACCATGGGTGAATTGCCAGTGAATTATTTGCTGGACACCTATGGGGTACATGATTTGTGGCGAGTTGATCAGAGCTACTGGTCGAACGCTACTGTGGCCTTTGTGATACTTGCGAACTTCCGTGATGAAGCATGGGTAGGGGGGCGATTCGACAGGATCTCATCTGGTGCGTCCGAGTGCTTGAGCGGGCTCGCGGATATTCTTCCAGCAATGGCCACCCCGTGGGTGCCTGCTCGATGCATTGAATCGGAAATCGCCCTGCCGGTGCTGAGATTCTGTAATGGCCCCGTGCATAACAGGAGTGGAAAGCAGAGGGATGGTGCAATCCTATTCCTCTTGCCGTTGGCTGAGGGTGGGCTTGGGGAGGGTCAGCCCCCTAAGAAGGCAGGTCCTTGGCCTACAGGTGGAATGGTTTATCGCATTCTCCGTAAGTGGGCATTTGCTCGTCAGCATCCAGAGTTTCGACAGTCCGCAAAAGCTACTCTCCGCGCATTGGATTTGGCCGATGAGACGAAAGCCTTCATTGCGAAGTGGATTGACGGCGAAGTCACCACTGTTGGAGACGTGGCTGCATGTGAGGCTGCTGTGGATTCTCAAGCATGAGCCTCCAAGTCGGCGGCTGCCGAACTGACGGCAGTAGCTGACGGCAACGGCACCGGACATCAGAGGGTCTCGACAGACTGGGTGGGCTGCCGTCGCTTTGCCTTCGTTGTATGGGCGGCCGGCTTCCCGGGTGCCCAGGCGAGCTTACAAAGCAGATGTCGGCGGTTCGAAACCGTCCACGCCCACCAGTACGAAGGCCCCCAACCGATCTTGGTTGGGGGCCTTCGTCATGGGCGCCCCATGCCTCCCCCTTCTGTTGCGTTGTGTTGGACCGGGTGCAACTGCCCTTCGTGGTCGCGCGGTTCGTTGGTGCGGGAGGCTTGACCGGCTGTTGAGGGTGCGTGGGATCGTCGGGGGATGGGCGAGTGGGTCGTGGGGGGTGTCGGGCTGCTGGCGGTCGTGGCCGGCGGCGTGGCGTACGTCGTGCTGGACCGGTTGGCCAGGGAGGGGTTCGAGCGGCGGCGGGATGCCGAGCGGGCGCGGCTGCTGGCGCAGGTGGCGGAGCCCGAGGGAGTCGTGGGGGATCCGAAGTACGCCGATGTCGGGGGGCTGCCTGCGGCCGGGCGGGGCGGACACGGGGACGCCGAGTTCACGTCCGTGCTGGTCGAGTACTACGCGTACGGGCTGACGCAGGCCCGCAGCAGCTTCGTCACCAGCCAGCGGTTCGCCGGGGCGGGAGCCGTCATCCTGCTGCTCGGGGTGGCGCTCGCGGTGTGGAAGGCCGGGACCAGCGGGGAGCTGTACCTCGGGGTGGTCACCAGCTCGGTGGGACTCGTCATCACGCTCGTCGGGCAGCTCTTCCACCGGCGGGCCGACATCGCCCTGCGGCACATGGCCGACCAGACCGCCTCCCTGCGCGAGGACCGGCGGGCCGCCGCCGCCCTGCAGCAGGCCGCCGAGCTGTTGCAGGAGGTCGCGGATCCGGTGCTGCGGGCGCGGCTGCAGGCAGGTTTGATCATGAAACTGTCCGGTGCCGAGCTGCCCCAGTAGCGGGATAGTGGGTGTATGTGCCGTTCCATTAAGACCCTGCGCCCGCCCGCCCTCCCCGAGAAGGCCACGGAGGAGGAGATCCGCGCCGCCGCGCTGCAGTACGTACGGAAGGTGTCCGGGTTCCGGGCGCCCGCCGCGCACAATCAGGAGGTCTTCGAGTCCGCCGTCGACGCGATCGCCGAGGCGACGCGGGACCTGCTGGACGGTCTGCAGGTCAGAGGCGCGGTCTCCGTCACCGCCTAGGGAGTGTCGTCAAAGCCCCGTCTGGCCGGACTGCCGGTACGCACGCTCGCCGCGATGTCGTCGGTCACCGACGCTCCGCGTCGATTCCCTCCTCCGCCTTGCGATCGCACGCACCAGACCCCGCCGGCCCCGCCCCTTCGGGCGGCCGGCGCTACTTTGACGACATCCCCTGGGCGCCCTGGTTCCTGTTCCTCAGGTCAGGCGTGAGCGGCGGCGGAGGATCCGGATGCCGATGGCCAGCGCCCCTGCCGCCAGTGTGCCGCCCAGGGCGATCTGGCCGGGGCTCATCTCGCCGACGCTGCCGCCCAGCCCACCGCGGGCCGCGCCGGAGGTGACCTGCAGGGAGACGGTGAAACGCTGGCCGCCGGAGCCGCCGCATTCGAAGGTGACGGTGTGCGCCCCGGAGTTGGCGTCGCCGAAGACGGTGGCACTGCCGATGAGGTTGGCGGCCTCCAGGCTGCCGGGGGTCAGGCGTACGTCGCCGAAGGCGGTGGACGAGGCCGTGCCGGTCTTGGTCCCGCAGCCCGTGACGTTCAGGCTGACCCGGCTCCCCGGCGCGACGGCGGTGGGGGAGACGCTGGCGGAGGGGGAGGCGGAGTGGGCGAGGGTGACGGGAGTGGCCGCGGCGAGAACGAGGGTCGCGGCCGCGACCCTCGCCAGGAGGCGGCGGTTCGACGGCTGGGCGAGCGGCGTGGCGGGCATGGAGAGAACTCCTCGGGCTCCTCGAAACGGCGCGGCCAGGGCACGGATGTGACGCGGATTCGGTTGCGCGCCGTGCTGTGGACGCTAGGAGCCCGGGCCCGGAGCGGCGATCGGGGCCGGGTGAACGGGTGAGCCGCTGCTCCACCCGAGGGATCCAGGCGGTCGCTATGCCGCCGGGGCCGCGGCCGGGGCGGGCCGGCGGATGACGAAGGCCGCCAGAGCGCCCGCGGCGAAGAGGGCTATCACGGAGACCGCCGTGCCGAGCCAGGTGGCGCCGAGCCACTGGGTGCCGAAGTACCCGAGGGCCACGCTGTACCCGGCCCAGGCCATGCCCGCCAGCACCGACCACGGCAGGAACTCCATGACCTTGCGGTGGGTCTTGCCGGCGCCCAGGGAGACCACCGAGCGGCCGGCCGGGGCGAAGCGGGCGACCACCACCAGGGCGCCGCCGCCGCGGGCCAGGGCCGTACCCAGGTGTTCCTGGGCGCGGGTCAGCCGACGGGACCGGGCGATCGCGCGGTCCAGCCGGGCCCCGCCGCGCCGGGCCAGCCGGAACGCGGCCATGTCACCCAGGACCGACGAGGTCGTGGCGATCACCAGCAGCGCGAGGATGTCCGGCACCCGCGCCGGAACCGCCACCGGCACCGGACCGGCCGCACCGGCGGCCGCCGCGGCCGCAGCAGCCG
This sequence comes from Streptomyces sp. NPDC051109, assembly GCF_044455885.1. Lineage (NCBI taxonomy): Bacteria > Bacillati > Actinomycetota > Actinomycetes > Kitasatosporales > Streptomycetaceae > Streptomyces > Streptomyces sp. NPDC051109. The sequence continues at coordinate 4,563 of NZ_JBITFF010000031.1, read as the reverse complement.
TGATCACCAGAACCCCGCTCGGCAGCACCGGGAGGAAGACGTCGAGCACGACGGACACCGCCACCACGGCGTAGATCCATGGGCTCGCGGTCAGCGACCCCAGAGTCTCAAACAAGGCGGGACTCCCCAGTCCGGTTGACGTGCTGCGGCATGAAGCGCCGCGACGTCGCGGGGGAGCGGCAGGGGCGGCTTGACAGCCATACAGCGTACGCCTGGCGTTGGTGCGCCGTATGCCCGGGGGCTGCCCGGGCCCACAGTCTGTCAGCTCGGGCTGCGGGCTCCCTTCGTGCCGCCCGACCTCGTCGCAGTCCGTCCGCTTGCCCGGTCCGTCGTGCTCGCTCACACCCGCCGGATCCAGTCCGCCGCGCCCACACCGAGGGGTTCAGTCCTCGGTGTTCAGTCCGCCGACGTCAGCTCCCGGTCCAGGACGGTCACCAGCCGGGCGACCCTCTGGCCCGCCTTGCCCGCTCGTCCCTTCCGTCCCTTGTGTGCCTGGTCGAGGCGGAGCCGGGCCGAACGGCCCGCCAGCGACAGCGTCATCAGCTGGTTCCCGAACCACGGCCCACCCGTACGCCGCCAGCTCAGCGGCGGCCGACCCGTCCGCCCGTGCCGCGAGAACCCGCGCCCCAGCCATCGCCCCGTCCGCGACCAGCCCAGCCGGAAGCCCCACTTCACCGCCGCGTGGATCGAGTTGTGCACCGGCGAGCACGTCAACTGGAAGACCCGCGCCGTAGTGGGTATTCGAGGCTCGGCCACGTACGCATGATGCACGTCCCCGGACAGCACGCACACCGTCGCCGGCGCCCGCGGTCCCGTACCCACCTCCTCGATCAGATCGCTCAGCGCCGCGAACGAAGCCGGGAAGGCGGCCCAGTGCTCCAGATCGCTTCGCCGCCGCAGATCCTCCCCGATCCGCGCCCACCGATCCCCCCGCTCGCCACGGCACAGCGCCGCATTCCACGCCTCCGCGTCGTGGATCAGCGGCGGCATCAGCCACGGCAGCGACGACCCTATGAGGAGGTGGTCGTAACCGCCGTGCCCGGCGAGGGCGTTGTCGCGGAGACACTGCTGCTCCGCGGGGTCCAGCATCGCCCGCCCGTCCTCGGCGAGCACCCGCGCCGCCCGCGTGTCCACGATCAGCAGCCGCGACCGGCCGAAGTCGCGCCGGTAGCTCCAGCGCACCGAGCCCGGATCGGCGTCGGCGGCGGCGGCGAAGGCCCGCAGCGCATCCGTACCGTCCGGGGTCTCGCGTACGGCCCCGTACACCGCGTCGGCCGCGAGCTCGGCCGGCGAGAGATTGCCCAGGTGCTGGTAGACCCAGTACGACATCAGCCCGCTGAGCACGCGCTCCTGCCACCAGGGCGTCGCCCGCATCTCCGCGAGCCACGCCGCGCTCGTGTTCCAGTCGTCCACGACGTCGTGGTCGTCGAAAATCTGCAGGCTGGGGACGGTGGACAGCAGCCAGCGGATCTCCGGGTCGAGCCAGGACTCGTCATACAGCCGCGTGTACTCCTCGTAGTCCGCGACCTGGGCGCCGGGAGCCTCCCGCAGATCCCGCCGGGCCGCGAGCCACTGTCTGGTCTCCTTCGACAGCTGGTCCGCGTACACCTGGTCGCCCAGCAGGAGGAGCACATCCGGCCGCACCTCATCCGGATCTGCGGCCAGCCGCGCCGCGAGCGTGTCGAGGGCGTCCGCACCGTGCGGCCCGTGCCGGCCGGCCGGTGGCGCGGCCTGCCGGCACGACCCGAACGTCAGCCGCAGCCCCGGGGCCGGCCGACCGGCTGCGGCCACGGCGGGGGTGGTGATCGTGCTCGGCGGGAAGCCGGTGCCCGGCAGCGGCCAGACGCGCACGCCGTCGAGCAGTACCTCGTACTCCGTGGTGCGCCCCGGGGCCAGACCGGTCACCGGCACCAGCGCGTAGTGGTGCCCGGCGATCTGGAAGGTGCGCACGCTCCCGCCGGCCCCGTCGGCGCACCGCACTTCCGCCGTACAGGGGCGGTCGGCCTCGACCCATATCGTGGCCGAACCGCCCGTGTCCCAGTCGACGTAGCGAAGCAGCGGCCCCAGACGCAATCCGGCCATGCAACTCCCCCTCCTCCGTAGCCCCTTCGATCACGGTACGACGGGGAAGGGGGGCGTGGCCTCCCCCTGGCGGGGGAGAGGCCGGGTGAATGGCCGGCGGGTGTCAGCAGCCGTTGAGGATGCCCACCAGGGCCGACTTCTCGCCGGAGTCCATGCTCAGGCCCCAGTACTGCTTCACTTCGACCCACATCCGGGCGTACGTGCAGCGGTAGGCGGTCCGCGACGGCAGCCACTTGCCCGGGTCGAGGTCGCCCTTGGCCTGGTTGACGTTGTCCGTGACCGCGATGAGCTGCGGGCGGGTGAGGTCGTTGGCGAACTGCTGGCGCTTGGACGTGGTCCACGCGCTGGCCCCGGAGCGCCAGGCCTCGGCGAGCGGGACGACGTGGTCGATGTCGAGGTCGGCGGCGTTGGTCCAGGTGGCGCCGTCGTACTCGGAGTACCAGCTGCCGCTCACGGCGGCGCAGGAGGAGTCGGTGACCACGCCGACGCCGTCGCGCTTCAGGACGGTCTCGCGGGTGTTGCAGCTGCCGGAGACGGTGCTCCAGTGCGGGAAGAGGGTGCGGCTGTACCCGCTGAGGGATCCCTCCGTCTTCGGCGTGACCGTGGCGAGGTAGGAGCGGGCGGCCGCGGCGCTGATGGGGGTGGGCGGGGCGGCCTGGGCGACGGGCGCGTTCACGAGCGAGGTGAGGGCGGCGAGGGTCGCAGCTGACGCGAGCACGCCAATTCGACGCGCGTAGACGCTGGGTATGAGGGTCTTGAGGGCCATGAGGGGCTCCCTGAATGCGGGGGGATTGTGGCCGGTCAGCCCCGAAGGGGCGCGGCCATGGTGGCGGCGCCAGATTGCGTGGCGGCGGGCGCAAGGTTACAGGCATGCGACATGAGCACGTCACATGTGGGCGGGTAACTGCTGCAGATTAAGCGGAAGTTGGCCTTCCGGGGACGAGGTGGGGAGGAGGGGGCCGGGCTGGGTGGGTCGGCCCGGCCACTGCGGGACCAAAGGCCTATTTCGAGCCGCGGCGGCCGTCACGTATTCTGTGGAGTGCAGAAGGGGAGTAGCTCTTCGCCGGACCGTCGACATACTGCTGGGTCATCCCAGCCGGCGCCCGGAGGCAGGTCGCACGCAGCGGCCGGCCAGCGAGACCTTCGGCCGCAGTGTCCTGTTCTTGTCCATCTGCACCCGTCCACGGCGGGTGCAGGGACGCAGTCGGGGCGCCGCCGAGCCGAAGCGACCCCTGAAACACCCCAAGGTCTCTCGGTATCGAAGGCGTCCTGCCCGACCGATTGAGGTTCCACCCCCGTGTTCAGCAGCACCTTCAGCATCACCGTCACGGCGATCGCCTTCGGAGTCGTCTTCCTCGCGGAGCTCCCCGACAAGACCGCGCTCGCCGGACTCATGCTCGGCACCCGCTACCGCGCCTCGTACGTCTTCGCCGGCGTCGCCGCCGCCTTCGCCGTGCACGTCGCACTCGCCATCGCCGCGGGCAGCGTGCTCACCCTGCTCCCGCACCGGCTCGTCCAAGCCGTCGTCGGCGTCCTCTTCCTCGCGGGTGCGGCCATGCTGCTCCTGAAGAAGAGCGACGGGGACGAGGAGGTCAAGGCACCTGCCGACCAGTCCTTCTGGAAGGTCTCCGGGGCAGGATTCATGCTGATCCTGGTGGCCGAGTTCGGCGACCTGACCCAGATCATGACGGCGAACCTCGCCGCGCGGTACGACAACCCCGTCTCGGTCGGCATCGGCGCCGTCCTGGCCCTGTGGGCGGTCGCGGGCATCGGGATCCTGGGCGGGAAGACGCTGATGAAGTACGTGCCGCTGCGCCTGATCACGAAGGTCGCGGCGGGCGTGATGGCGGCGCTGGCCGCGTTCTCCCTGTACGAGGCGATCGTGGGCTGAGCGATCGAGGTCCTGAGGGTGGTGGGTTGGGGGTGGTGGGCTGAGGGTTGAGGGGCTGACACGCCGCCGGGCTGCGGCTGCCGGAGTGCGGCTCGGCCGGTTGGAGGCGGAGAGACTGCGGCTGCCGGGTTGCGGCTCGGTCGGTTGCGGGCTGCCGGGCTGAGGGCTGCCGGACTGTGGGTTGCCGGACTGAGGGGGCGCTGGCCGGGATCCCTTGCGGGGGGCGTGCGCGCGGGAACGCTCGCCGGCGTGATCGACAACGGTGACTCCGCGGCGTGCCCGGGGCCGAGCGGAGCTTCGGCTGGTCCATACATGTTCGTCCACCCCCGACGAGGACACGATGGCGGGCGAGGACGTACGACGGCACTACCGGACGGTCGAGGATCGGGCGGCGGACCTCGCGGCGCGGTGGCCGACCCGGCGGTGGTCGCGGGTAGGGCAGTAGGGGAGGGCGGGGTCCCGGCCGGTCGGGGTTGGTGGTGTGTCCGGGGGGCTTCCCGTCAGTCCACTGTCCTTCCGTGTCGGGTCGGTCCGTCAAGGGCGCTCCCTGCGGTCGCGTCGCTTCGCGATGGCCTTCGGCCACCCTTGAC
>NZ_JBITFF010000030.1:0-59768 GCF_044455885.1 Streptomyces sp. NPDC051109 | reverse complement strand
ACGGACCGACCCGACACGGAAGGACAGTGGACTGACGGGACGCCCCCGGACACACCACCAACCCCGAGCCCATGAGTCCCGACCCCCGAAGCCCCTGGCCGGCCTTCACCGGCCCCGCACCGCAGACCCCCGCCCCCCAACACCCCCGCCCGCCTTCACCGACCCCGAGCCGAACACCCCCGACCCCCGAAGCCCCCGGCCGCCCTTCACCGACCCCGCACCGCAGAGCCCCGCCCCCCGACACCCCCCGCCCGCCTTCTCCGGCCCCCAGTCGGCAGGCCCCGCCGCCGAGTGGGTGAGAGCGGCCGGGCGTCCGGTCGTGTCGGCGGGCTGTCACATCTGCCCGGGCTGTTCCGTCAGAGGTGTGTAACTGTCCACACGCCACGCGCCCACGCGGCTAGGAGATCATCATGGACGCTCGACTCGACTTCTTCGGCAACGCCCTCGCCGCCAAGTTCGCCCGCTACATCAACTCTGCGGGCAAGGTCATCTCCGACTCGACCCTGCCGCCCGCGACGCAGGAGCTGGTGAAGCTGCGGGCCAGCCAGATCAACGGCTGCGGTTTCTGCACCGACATGCACTACAAGGACGCCGTGCACGCCGGGGAGGACGCGCTGCGGCTCAACCTGGTCGCGGCCTGGCGCGAGGCCACTGTGTTCACCGACGCCGAGCGGGCGGCCCTGGAGCTGACGGAGCAGGGCACGCGCATCGCCGACGCGGCGGGCGGCGTCACGGACGAGGCCTGGGCGGCCGCTTCCAAGCACTACGACGAGGACCAGATGGCGGCCCTGGTCTCCCTCATCGCCCTGATCAACACCTACAACCGGATGAACGTGATCGTCCAGCAGCCGGCCGGCGGCTATCAGCCGGGGCAGTTCGGCTGACCCCTCGCCCCTTCCCGGCCGCAGCGGAACGTCTGCGTCCCAAGGCGTCCGCGCCGCACACTGGATGAGGGTTCGTCAGGTCCCTTTCCTCACCCCGTGGAGCAGCCGTGGAGTCTCAGGAGATACCGATCACGATCACCCCGCAGCAGGCCGCCCACGGGGTGATCCTGAGCGTGCCGCTGCCGACCGGCAACGCCCGGCTGCGGATTCCGCCCTCCCGGGACGGGGACCTCGTACGGGCCCGGGTGGGCCAGGGCGAGGTGCTCGTGCGGATCCGGGTCGCCGGCGCACCCGCGCCGCAGGCGCCCGTGTCGAACGGGCGGGGGAGTCTCGTCGCGCTCGGTGTCGGCATCGCCGTCGTCGTCGGCGTGGTCCTGCTGAACAGCGGGGGCGACGACGACGCCGGCAGCGCGGCCTCCCCGGCGCCCGTCCCCTCGTACAGCTCCCCGGCCCGGTCGCCGTTCCCCGTCCCGCCGCCCGTGAGCCGGGGGACCGACGCCCTCGCCCCGCCCTCCGAGGAGCCGGCCCCCAGTCCGTTCGACCGGGGGACCTGCCTCAACGGGGAGCTCCCCGACTCGACCACCGCCCAGCACGTCACGGGGGTCAAGGAGGTCTCCTGCTCGGCGTCCGACGCGCACTACAAAGTGATCGAGCGCATCCCGCTGACGTCGGAGCTGGACCGCTGCAACAGCAATCCGAAGACCCAGTACGCGTTCTCGTACCGCTACAGCCGGGGCGGGATCACCGTCAACGAGTACGTGTACTGCCTCGTCGGCCTCGGCTCGTACGCCCGCGACTGAGGCCTATCCCGCCGCGCCCGCCAGGATCCGCGCCAGTTCCGACGGCTGCGAGAACATCGGCCAGTGGCCGGTGTTCATCCGGAACAGGCTCCAGCGCTCGCCGTTCAGGAGCGCGGACACCACCGGGCCCGGGTCCTCGCCGTCCAGCAGGCACTTCACGTACAGCGCCGGGAGCTCGGAGAGCGGGGCCTTCAGCTCCGCCGGTTCCGTCAGGGTGGCGCCCGGGTGGGGGGTCGCGCCCGCGAGCAGGCGGGTGATCTGTTCCCCGTCCATGCCCTGGCCCGCGCAGTCGTCCGCGGTGAGCGGCGGCCAGAAGCCGTCGTGGGCGGCGATCGCCGCCTCGACCATCGCCCGGCCGTCCGGCCAGGCCGAGACGAACGAGCCGCCGTCCACCGGGACGTTGGCGTCCACGAACACCACCCGCCTCAGCCGGTCGCCGATCCGTTCGGCCGCCTGGCCGACCGGTATGCCCGAGTAGCTGTGGCCGACCAGGACCACGTCACGCAGGTCGAGGCGCTCGACCTCGGCCACGATGTCCCGGACGTGCGTCTGCTGTCCGGCCGGTATGCCCTGCCGTTCGGCCAGGCCGGACAGTGTCAACGGGTGGACGTCGTGGCCCGCCGCGCGCAGCGGCGCGGCCACCTCCTCCCACGCCCAAGAGCCCAGCCATGCGCCTGCCACGAGTACGAAGTCAGCCATGGCGACACCGTAACGGGCCCCGCTGACAACGCTCGTCCGCGTCCGCTGCCCCGCGCCGCTACCGGTACAGCGCGTCGATCTGCGCCGCGTAGCGTTCCGCCACCGCCTTGCGGCGGAGCTTCAGGGTCGGGGTCAGGGTGCCGGCTTCGACGGTGAGCTCCTCGGGGAGGATGTGGAAGGCGCGGATGCGGGCCGGGCGGGAGACGGTGGCGTTGGCCGCCGTGACCGCCTCCTCGACCAGGGCGCGGACCGCGGGGTGGGCGGCCGCGGTGGCCGGGTCGAGGCCTTCGAGGGCCTCCCTGCGCGCCCAGGCGGTGATCTCCTCGGCGTCCAGGGTGATCAGTGCGACCGGGTGGGGCCGGCGGTCGCCGATCAGGACCGCCCGCGATACGTACGGGGAGCGCTGTACGGCGAACTCGACCTCCGTCGGGGTGATGTTCTTGCCCGCCGAGGTGATGATCAGCTCCTTCTTGCGGCCCGTGAGCGACAGGAACCCGTCGGCGTCCAGTTCCCCCAGGTCTCCGGTGTGCAGCCAGCCCTGTGCGTCCAGCGCGTCCGCCGTCGCGGTGCGGTTCGCGTGGTATCCGGGGAAGACCATCGGGCCGCGGGCCAGCACCTCGCCGTCGGCCGCGATGCGGACCTCGCAGCCCGCGATCGGCCGCCCCACCGTGCCGTGGCGCACGGCCTCCGGGTGGTTGAAGCTGATGAGCCCGGCGGACTCGGTCATCCCGTATCCCTCGTACACCGGGATCCCGCAGGCCCGCAGGAAGTCCAAGGTCTCCGGGGCGATCGGCGCTCCCCCGGTCACCGCGTGGCGCAGCCGGCCCCCGAAGACGCCCCTGACCAGGGAGTACAGGTTCTTCTCCGCCTCCTCGTAGGCCGGCCGGCCGGCCTCGGGCAGGCGGCCCTCGGCCTCCAGCACCCCCAGGCGCACCGCCTCTCGGAAGCGCTCGGCGCCGCCCTCCTGCGCATGCGCCAGCGACAGCACCACGGAGTGCACCTTCTCGAACAGGCGGGGTACGGAGGGGAGATGGGTGGGCCGCGCCTCGGCCAGTTCGGACAGCACGTCCTCGATCCGGCCGCCGAAGTAGCACAGCTCTCCGCCCGCCAGCAGGGTCGTGAACTGGATGAGCTGCGCCAGCAGGTGGGCGAGGGGGAGGTAGAGGTAGGTGGAGTCGCCCGGTCCGCCCTGGATCACCGGCTGCATCGCGTCCTGGACGGCGCCCAGGTTGCCGTGCGTGAGGCGGCACCCCTTCGGCAGGCCGGTCGTGCCCGAGGTGTAGACGATCGACGCGTCGTGGCCGGGTTCGACCCCCCGGGTCCGTTGCAGGAGCTGTGCTTCCGGGGCCTGTTCCAGCTCCGCGAGCGCGTCCATCCGTACGACCGCGCGCAGCGCCGGCAGTTTCGCCCGCAGCGCGTCCACCCGCTCCGCCTGCGCCGCGTCGTCGCAGACGACGGCCACCGCCTGCGCGTCCGAGAGGACCCAGGCCAGCTCCTCCTCCCCCGCCGTCGGATAGACCGGTACGAGGACGGCGCCCGCCGCCAGGATCCCGAAGTGGGTGTATGTCCAGGCCGGCCGGGTCTCGGCCAGGACCGCCACCCGCTCGCCGGGCCCGACCCCCAGCGCGATCAGCGCCCGCCCGGTCCGCCGTGCGCGCTCGCGCAGTTCGGCGTACGTGACGGTGACCCATCCTCCGTCCGGGTCCCGGTGGCGCAGGGCGCTCTCGGCGCCGTACCGCTCCCCCGTCCACTCCGTGAACACCGCCAGCGTCTCCGGTCGCACAGCGTCCATCGCGTTCGCCTCCCTGGGGTGGGGTGCGTACGCCGCGCGTACGACGTACGTCGGACCGACGCTAGGCAGCCAACCTCCCTGCGGGACATGACCGGAAGCGTCAGGCCCCCTGACCGCAGCGCTCATCGGGGCTACCGTCGGAGCCATGGGGAGGCGGACGATCACCGTGCACCATGTGCGTGCCGTGCTCGCGGGGGCGGCGCGCGGCGGCATCGACACCGTGCCGCTGCTCCAGGAGGCGCAGATCCCGCCGCTGCTGCTCGGCGACGACCGGGCGCGGATCACGCCGGCGCAGTTCGCCCGGCTGTTCCGGGCGCTGTACCGGACCACGCAGGACGAGTTCCTCGGTCTGTCGGCGGTGCCGAGCCGCCCGGGCACGTTCGCGATGATGTGTTACGCCTCGCTGGGCTGCCGGGACCTGGGCGCGGCGGTGGAGCGTGCCGCGACCTTCTACGGCCTGTTCCCGGGCGGCCCGGAGCTGGTTCTGGAGGTCGCGGGAGAGGAGGCGTGCTTCACGGTGCGCAACGACTTCGCCCGGGACGAGGAGCGGTTCCTGACCGAGTGCGTGCTCGCCATCTGGCACCGGCTGAGCAGCTGGCTGATCGGGCGGCGCATCCCGCTCGGGTACGCGGCGTTCGCATATCCCCCGCCGCCGCACGAGGCGGAGTACGAGGTCCTGTTCGACTGCCCGGTCCGATTCGGGGCGGACCGTACGGGGGCCGCCTTCGACGCGCACTGGCTGTCCGCACCGCTCGTTCGGGACGAGGCGGCGCTGGACGCGATGCTGCGGCGGGCCCCCTTCGACCTGCTGTCGCGGCCGGAGTACGGGACGACTGTCGCGGAGCAGGTCCGCCGTGCCCTGGCGCGGCAGTTGCGGACCTCGCCGCGGCTGCCGGCGCTGGGGGAGGTGGCGGCGCGGCTGGCGGTGTCCCCGGCGACGCTGCGGCGGCGGCTGCAGAAGGAGGGCACGTCGTTCCAGCAGCTGAAGGACCACGTCCGGCGGGACGCGGCGATCGCGGGGCTGGCGGAGAGCGGCGAGCCGATAGCGGAGCTGGCGGCCCGCCTCGGCTTCTCGGAGGACACGGCTTTCCACCGCGCCTTCCGCCGCTGGACGGGCACGACGCCGGGCGCCTACCGGATCGCCTCGGGCGGCTGAGGCGGTGCCCGACCCCCGCAGGGTGGTGGCGGGCGGGTGGGTGCGAGTCCGGGTCAGGAAAGCTGAGCTGCGCGGTCAGCGACGTTCCGACCGGTCGGTCACTACGTTCTCCTCACCCACCCCCCGCACGAAACGTTCCGTTGGGAGAGCCGCCCATGCGTTTCCGACACCTCGCCGTCGCCTTGGCCGCCTTGGCCGTGTCCGTCGCGTCCCCCGCCACCGCCGGCACCACCGCCACCGCGGCCGCAGCCGAAACCGGGCGGCCCGGCGACATCGTCGATGTCGCGCCGTCCGCCTTCCACCCGCTGCCCGGGCAGCCGACCGGCACCAGGGCGTGGAAGATCCACTACAGGTCCACCACCGCCGCCGGTGTCCCGAACACGGTCTCCGGCACCGTGATCGTCCCGCAGGACGGCCGGAGCGGTCCGCGGCCGCTCGTCACGTACGCCGTCGGCACCGTCGGCATGGGCGACTCCTGCGCGCCGAGCAACAACCTCCCGTACGGCACCGCCATGGAGGCCAACCTCATCCAGCAGCTCACCCTGCGCGGCTGGGCCGTGGTCGTCACCGACTACGAGGGGCTCGGCACGCCGGGGGTGCACACGTACACGGTCGGCCCGTCGGCCGGCCGCGCCATGCTCGATGCCGCCCGCGCGGCCACCCGGCTCCCCGAGGCGGGGCTGCCGGCGGACACCCCGGTCGGCGTCATGGGCTACTCCCAGGGCGGCCAGGCCAGCAGCTGGGCCGCCGAGCTGCAGGGTTCGTACGCCCCCGAGCTCAAGGTGAAGGGCACGGCGACGGGCGGCGTCCCGGCCGACTTGATGAAGGTGGCCGACTTCAACAACGGCTCGTACGGCTCGGGGCTCATCTTCATGGCGGCGGCCGGACAGGACGCGGCGTTCCCGGAGCTGCGGCTCGACTCGTATCTCAACCCGGCGGGCAAGGCGCTGGTGGCGGGCATGAAGGAGGGCTGTGTCGCCCTTGACGCCATCGCCGGCTCCTTCAAGCGGATCTCCGACCTGACGACCCGCAATCCGCTCGAACAGCCGGACTGGCAGGCCCGGTTGGAGCAGAGCCGGCTGGGGCGGACGGCTCCGGCGGCGCCGGTGTACCAGTACCACGCGCTCGGCGACGAGCTGATCCCGTACGCGGTGGGGCGGCAGTTGCGCTCGGAGTGGTGCGCGAAGGGCGCGGACGTGGAGTGGCAGACCATCTGGGCCGGTGAGCACGTCAGCGGCGTGATCACCCACTCACTGGCGGCGGGGAACTGGCTCGCCGACCGCTTCGCGGGCCGTCCGACGCACGCCGACTGCTGACAGCAGACCCGCACCCCGAGCGGCAGGCCCCGGCTCCAGGCCCCGGCTCCAGGCCCCGGCCCAGGCCCCGGGACTCAGGCCCCAGGACTCAGAGACCTGGGGCTTCGGCGTTGCGGATGATGCGGGTGAGCAGGTCCCGGACGGCGGCCGACTCGGTCTCCGAGAGGCCCTCGGCGAGGCGGGCGTCGAGCTTCGCCACCAGCGCGTCGGCCTGGGCGAACACCTCCGCACCGCGTTCGGTCATCCGGATCTCGATCAGCGTGCCGTGTATCGGGTGCGGGGTGCGGGCGACCAGGCCGCGCGCCTCCAGCCGGCCGAGCAGGCTGTTCATCGTCTGCGGAGTCACCGAGAGCTTGCGCGCGAGCTCGGCGGCGTTGATCCCGGGGTTGTCGCTGAGCACGGCGAGCGCGCCCTGCTGGGCGGCGGTGATCCCCGCCTCGCGGACGGCGGCCTCCTTCGCGGCCTGCGTCACGCGCTCGGCCTGCTTGATGAAGACCAACAGTCGCTCGGAGTAATGCATGCGCCGAGTGTAGGAGACAGCCGCCAGTTCCCGCCGAGATTGCAGCCAGCTTGCGTACAGCTATTCGCATGCTGTTAGCTGCATGCATACGAATACTCCCTCTGCAAGGAGCTCTCGCCATGCCTGCTGCCGCCCGCACCCGCCCCGCCCTCGGCAACGACCTCGCCCGCGCCATCGTCGACGCCGCCCTCGCCGCCGCCCGGGAGACGGAGCTGCGCTTCGCCATCGCCGTGGTGGACGAGTCCGGGCACCTCAGCGCTTTCGCGCGGATGGACGGCTCGGGCCTGATGACCATCCAGATCGCCCAGGACAAGGCCTACACCTCGGCCGCCTTCGGCCTGAGCACCACCGACTGGCACGAGTTCGTCGAGAGCGACCCGCAGCTGGCGCCGGGCGCCCGGACCGGCATCGACCGCCTGGTCACGTTCGGCGGCGGCCTGCCGATCGTCGTGGACGGCCAGCTGGTCGGCGGGATCGGCGTCTCGGGGGGCCACTGGTCGGACGACGTCAAGATCGCCGAAGCCGGCCTCGCCGCGATCACCGCGTAAGGGCCACCCCGTCACGGACGGGAGGCTCTGCACCCCGCTGCTCGCAGTGCCGGTCCCCCTGACGGACCCGAAGGTCGAGAAGGGCGGCTCCTTCACGTCCTGACGTGCCGGGCAAGAGGGGGCCCTACCCGATCCGGAGACCGGGCAGGACCCCCTCGTCGATCCGGAAGGTCACGCCCTGCGGTACAGGTCGTGTATCTCGCGCTCGAACTCGCGGGCGATCCTGGCGCGCTTCAGCTTCAGGGACGGGGTCAGGTGGCCGCCCGCCTCCGTGAACTCCACCGGCAGCACCGCGAAGCGGCGGATCGACTCCGCCCGCGAGACCAGCCGGTTCGCCTCGTCCACCGCCCGCTGGAGCTCCGCCCGCAGTTCCTCGTCCCGCACGAGCTCCCGCATCGGCATCGCCGTCTTCTTCCGCATCTGCCGCCAGTGCGCCAGCCCCTCCGGCTCCAGCGTGATCAGTGCCGTGATGTAGGGCCGGTTGTCGCCGATCACCATGCACTGGCCGACCAGCGGGTGGGCCCGCAGCCAGTCCTCCAGCGGGGCCGGGGCCACGTTCTTGCCGCCGGAAGTGATGATCAGGTCCTTCTTCCGGCCGGTGATGGTCAGGTAGCCCTCGGCGTCCAGCTCCCCGATGTCCCCCGTCGGGAACCAGCCGCCGACCGCCTCCCCCGAGTTCCAGTACCCCGCGAACACGTGCCGCCCCCGCAGCAGCACCTCCCCGTCCTCCGCGATCCGCACCGCGGTGCCCGGCAGCGGCCAGCCCACCGTCCCGAGCCGCGGTTTCAGCGGCGGGGTCACGGTGCTGGCGCCGGTGGTCTCCGTGAGCCCGTACCCCTCGAAGACGTCGATCCCGGCGCCCGTGTAGAACGCCGCGAGCCGGCGCCCCAGCGGCGAGCCCCCGCTCAGGACGTACCGCACGCGCCCGCCCATCGCCGCCCGGATCCGCCGGTAGACGAGCGGGTCGTACAGGGCCCGCGCCGTCCGCAGGCCCACCCCCGGGGCGCGGCCCTCGGCGATCTCCCCGTACCGCTGGGCGATCCGCGCGGCGCGGTCGAACGACGAGGCCCGGCCCATCCGTTCGGCGGTCGCGCGCGCGGTGTTGTAGACCTTCTCCAGTACGTACGGGATGGCCAGCAGGAACGTCGGCCGGAACCCGGCGAGGTCGGCGAGCAGCTCCTCGGTCTTGATGCTCGGCGCGTGCCCGAGCTTGACCCGCGCGCGCATGCACCCGACGGCCACCATCCGCCCGAACACGTGCGAGAGCGGCAGGAAGAGCAGCGTCGAGGCCGCTTCCGTGGTCGCGGACTTGAAGACGGGGTGCAGGAGCTCGACCGCGTTGTCGGCCTCGGCGAAGAAGTTGGCGTGCGTGATCACGCAGCCCTTGGGCCGTCCCGTCGTACCGGACGTGTAGATGAGCGTGGCCACGGAGTCCGGTGTACGGACGGACCGGCGCGCGTGCACGACGGCGTCGGGCAGGTCCTCGCCGGCCTTGACCAGCCGCGCGATCGCGCCCGTGTCGAACTCCCACAGGTGCGCCAGCCAGGGCAGGTTGGCCCGCTCGGCGCTGATGATGCGGGCCTGCGCGGTGTCCTCGACGGCGCAGGCCACGGCCCCGGAGTCCTGGATGATCCAGCGGGCCTGCAGCGCGGACGAGGTGGGGTAGATCGGCACGGTGACCAGCCCGGCGGCCCACCCCGCGAAGTCCAGCAGGGTCCACTCGTACGTGGTCCTGGCCATGATCGCGAGCCGATCCCCCTCGCGCAGCCCCTCCGCGATCAGGCCCTTGGCGACGGCCGTCACCTCGGCGGCGAACTCGGCGGCGGTGACGTCGCGCCAGCTGCCGTCCCGCTCCTTGCGGGCGAGCACCGCCTCTCCGGGGGCCTCCCGGGCGTTCTGGAAGGGGATGTCCCCGAGCGATCCGCTCCCCGGCACCCCGGCCAGCGCGGGCACCTCGGCCTCCCGCACCACCCCGTCGACGACGGTCAACACGGGCGGGACCGGCTGGGGTACGGCTTCCACGGCGATCTCCTCGACTAGACTCCGGAGTTACCGCCGGTAATTTACCTATGGGTAACCCGCCTGACCAGCCCTCGCGCGCCCCGTGGACGAACCCACCCCACTCCTCCACACCCCCCGCACCGCTCCCGCCGCGCACGCCGAAAACGCGTTGTGCCCCTGCCGTACGGCAGGCAGGGTTGCGGAGCATGGGACATCTCGAAGCCTCGCACCTGGAGTACTACCTACCCGATGGGCGCGTGCTGCTCGGTGATGCCTCGTTCAGAGTCGGTGAAGGTTCGGTGGCGGCCCTCGTCGGCGCCAACGGCGCGGGCAAGACGACGCTGCTTCGGCTGATCTCGGGCGAGCTGCGACCGCACGGCGGAACCGTCACCTCCAGCGGCGGCGTCGGCGTCATGCACCAGTTCGTCGGCTCGGTACGGGACGAGCGCACGGTCCGCGACCTGCTGGTGTCGGTGTCGCAGCCGCGGATCCGGGCCGCCGCGGCGGCCGTGGACGCGGCCGAGCACCTGATCATGACGGTGGACGACGAGGCCGCGCAGCTGAAGTACGCGCAGGCGCTGAGCGATTGGGCCGAGGCCCGCGGGTACGAGGCCGAGACGGTCTGGGACATGTGCACGACGGCGGCCCTCGGCGTGCCGTACGACCGGGCGCAGTTCCGCGAGGTGCGCACGCTGTCCGGCGGCGAGCAGAAGCGGCTCGTACTGGAGGCGCTGCTGCGCGGGCCGGACGAGGTACTGCTGCTGGACGAGCCGGACAACTACCTCGACGTGCCGGGAAAGCGGTGGCTGGAGGAGCGGCTGCGGGAGACCCGCAAGACGGTCCTGTTCATCTCCCACGACCGGGAGCTGCTGGCACGGGCCGCGCAGCGGATCGTCGCGGTGGAGCCCGGCCCGGCCGGATCCGACGTGTGGGTGCACGGCGGCGGCTTCGCGAGCTTTCCCGAGGCACGGGAGGAGCGGTTCGCGCGCTTCGACGAGCTGCGCCGGCGCTGGGACGAGAAGCGCGCGCAGCTCAAGCGGCTCGTGCAGGACATGCAGCAGTACGCGGCGCGCAGTGACGAGATGGCCTCGCGCTACCAGGCGGCGAAGACCCGGCTGCGCAAGTTCGAGGAGATCGGCCCGCCGCCGGAGCCGCCGCGCAAGCAGGACATCCGGATGCGGCTGCAGGGAGGCAGGACGGGCGTACGGGCGGTGGTCTGCGAGGACCTGGAGCTCACGGGCCTGATGAAGCCGTTCTCCCTGGAGGTCTTCTACGGGGAGCGGGTGGCGGTCCTCGGCTCGAACGGCTCGGGCAAGTCCCACTTCCTGCGGCTGCTGGCGGGCGAGCCCGTCGCCCACTCCGGGACGTGGAAGCTGGGTGCGCGGGTCGTTCCCGGCCACTTCGCACAGACCCACGCCCACCCCGAGCTCATGGGGCGCACCCTGGTCGACGTCCTGTGGACGGAGCACGCCAAGGACCGGGGCGGGGCGATGTCGGCGCTGCGCCGGTACGAGCTGGAGCGCCAGGGGGACCAGCCCTTCGACAAGCTGTCGGGCGGCCAGCAGGCACGTTTCCAGATCCTGCTGCTGGAGCTGGCCGGCACCACCGCACTGCTCCTCGACGAGCCGACGGACAACCTCGACCTGGAGTCCGCGGAGGCGCTGCAGGAGGGGCTGGAGGCGTACGAGGGCACGGTGCTGGCGGTGACGCACGACCGCTGGTTCGCCCGCTCCTTCGACCGCTACCTGGTCTTCGGCTCGGACGGGGTCGTCAGGGAGACCGCGGAGCCGGTCTGGGACGAGAGCCGCGTCCGGCGGGCCCGCTGAGCGGCGAGCCGCCGGCGGGCCCGCCGTGCGGCCCGGCGAGCCGCCCGCCCCCGCGCAGGACGGCCCGGGCGACCGCGGCCGCCGCGGAACCCGCACGGAAGTGTGTCAGCTCCCCGGACCCGGCCACGGCCTCGGGCGGGCGGCCCGCGTCCTGGCCGTCGCCCGCGCCGCACAGCGGTAGTTCGGGCGCCGGGCGGTTCCACCTCGGGCTTCCACGGCTACGTCACCGACCCGGTGTTCCTCCGGGAGATCGAGGCCGAGCCGTTCCGCGCGTGGACGTCGGCGGACACCCCGGCCATCCAAGGGTTCCTGCTCCCCCCAGGGCAACTCGGCGTCCACCGTGGCCGAACGGATCGCGAAGGATCTCGCGCCGGACCACCCGCTCATCCTCGGCTGAGCCGGCCGGCCCCAAGTCGTCGACCAAGCAGGCGATCCTCCGGCCATGACTGCCGCCACTTCACCCTGATACGGCATCACCTCTTCCTTGTGCCGCGTTCCCCGGCACCTCGCGCCGCCCAAGGAGAGGCCCATGTTCCGACTCTCACGCCTGGCCACCAGCGCCACGGTCGCCGCCGCCGCCCTCACCCTGCTCGTCCCCAGTGCCGCTTCGGCGGGCGAGCCGACCCTGTCGGATCCGCGCATCGTCGCGCAGTTCAGCCGCTCCGCCGGTCAGTCCCCGGAGAACATCGCCCTCGAACCCGACGGCTCCGCGAACGTGACCCTGGCCTTCGCCCGGCAGGTCGTCCGCGTCGACCAGCACGGGTCCACCCGGCTCCTCTCCGAACTGCCCGCGGTCCCGAACCCGCTCACCCCCATCTTCCGCTCGGCCGTGGTGATGGGGATCGTGCGCGCCAAGGACGGCACCCTGTACGTCAACTACGCCACGGGAACGAACACGACCGGCATCTGGCGCATCGGGCCGCACGGCGGCACGCCCGTCCAGATCGCGCAGCTTCCGGCGGACTCGCTCCCCAACGGCCTCGCCCTCGACGAGAAGCTCGGCGTGTTCTACGTGGCCGACACGGCACGCGGGCTCGTCTGGCGCGTCCCGCTGAAGGGCGGAACGGGCACGATCTGGGCTGCGGGGGCCGCGCTCCAGCCGCTCTCCGAGATCGAGCGCTTTCCGGCCGGCGCCAACGGCATCAAGATCCACAATGGCGCCGTCTGGGTGTCCAACACCGACCGCCAGACCCTGCTGCGCATCCCCGTACGCCACGACGGCGCCGCCGGCACGATCGAGACCCGGGCGACCGGACTGGCCGGGATCGACGACTTCGCCTTCACCGGACAGGACGACACGGTCCTCGCCGCGCTGCTCACGGTGAACGAAGTCGCTCTCGTCCGCCCGAACGGCACCCACGCCATCGTCCTCACCTCACCGGACGGCCTCTCCAGCCCGACCGCCGTGGCGGTCTTCGAAAAGCAGGACGGCAAGGAGAAGGCGGAGAAGCAGGAGAAGCAGGAGAAGCGGGAGAAGCGGGAGAAGACCGTCTATGTGACGAGCTCCGCCTACTTCTCCGTACGGGACCCCAACGTCCTCACGGCCCGCCTCGAAGACGGCAAGGGCCGGGACAAGGACAAGGACGCAGACAAGGACGAAGACAAGGTCAAGGGGCAGGGTTAGGCCTGCCCGTCAGCCCGTCACGCGGAGGCTGCGGCGACGCAGAACTCGTTGCCGTCCGGGTCGGCCATCACGACGTGGTGTCCGTCGAACTCCTCCAGGACGCTCCCGCCCGCCCGCACCAGACGCTCGGACTCCGCCTTGATCCGCGCCCATCGCTCGTCCGGAGTGCCGTGACCCGGCACTCGGACGTCGAGGTGGAGCCGGTTCTTCGCCGTCTTGGGCTCGGGGACCTTGAGGATGCACAGGCGCGGGCCGACGCCGTCGGGATCGCAGAGCCACGCGCCGTCGTCCGCGGAGTCGTCCTCCGGCAGGTCGAACTGCGCGAGCCACTCCTCGCGTGTCGCGAAGGGTGCGGGCGGCGGCTCGTCGACATAGCCCAGGGCCGTCTTCCAGAAGACGGCGAGAGCCCGCACATCCGCCCCGTCAAGCGTCAGGTCGATTCTGGCTGCCATGAAGCGACCGTACTGCGCACCACTGACAGTCACGCGATCGCGGGCTCAGGCGGCGCGGGATTCGGGGGGCGGGCAGTCGCGGCAGCGGCCGGGGGTGGGGGCGCGGAAGGCCCGGTCGCAGCCGTCGCAGGTCTGGAAGGGGTCCGGCCTTCTGACCGGGGTCGGGGGTGGGGGTGCCGGGAGGTGGGCCGGGAGGAGGGCCTGCAGGCGGTACGCGAGGAGTGAGGCCGGGCTGCGCAGCTGGTCGGGGAGGTTCGCCGTCAGGGTCTTGCGGATGGCTTCGGGGTCGGCGCCGCGGTCCAGCCAGGCGGAGGCGGCGGGCGCGAGGCGCCGTACGTCACGTTCGGGGAGGAGCAGGCGGGGGTCGTGGCGTCGGAGACCGGCCAGGAGCTCGGCCGCCGCCGGGTGGACCTTCTGTGCGGGCGGCGGGGTGGCCGAGGGCGAGGGCGTGGGCGAGGGCGTGGGCGTGGGCGTGGGCGACGGCGTGGACGTGGGCGACGGCTCGGCGGTCGCGGCTTCCCGCGGGTCCGGGGCCGGGGCACTGTCCGGGTCCGGGTCCTCGTCCAGGGGTGGCGGGCCGGCCGGGCGGGGCTGGTTGTACGAGTACGTGCGCGTGGCCACGCGGCCCGTGCTCAGGCGTTCGGTTCGCCGCTCCAGGTAGCCGTGGCGTTCCAGCTCGCGGAGGGCGGAGCTCATGCGCATCTCGCCCTCCGGGAAGCGGGCCACCAGGGCCCTGATGCCGACCGGGGCGCCCTCAGGGAGCGACTGGATGTACGCCGCGACACCGATCGCCGTCGCCGACAGCTCGCGGTGCTGGAGGAGGTGGTTGCCGACCACGGTGAAGTGAGTCGAGTGCGGCGTGTTGACGTGGATGATACCGGATCGGGGGGTCCCCCGATGAAGTTCCGGCGAGGTGCGCGTGGGCGCGCTAGGGTGCTCAAGAGCCATTGGGAAGCCGCTTACTTCCTGGTTGGTCAGGCCCTCGGCCGGGATGCCAGTCCCGCCGGGGGCCGTCTCATGTCTGAGGTTGTCGGGGCGAGCATATGCCCGCCAACCGGGCTGAAATCCAGCCGAGTTGGCACGGTTCACCCGACCGAGCGACGCGGGCGGGTGGGGTGGGGTCGGTTGGTTCTTTCCCCCGGTTATTTGGGTCTTTATGCGTCTAAGCACGCCGGATCGCGGAACCCCGGGACACGGGGGTGAGCGACACCTCCGCCCACACCACCTTGGACGGGACCGGCGCTTCCCTTACGCCCCAACGGTCCGCCAGCGCTTCGACCAGGACCAGGCCCCGGCCCGCGTCGCGGATCTCCGGGATGCGGTCACCCCGGGTGTCCGTCACCTCGATCAGCAGGGTGTCGGGTGTGAGGGTGAGGGCGAGTTTGAAGTCCCGTCCGGGAACCCTGCCGTGGGTGATCGCGTTGGTCGCGAGCTCGGCGATGATCTGCTCGGGCACCTCCAAGGGGAGCCCCCAGGCGCGGAGTTGTTCGGCAGCCAGCACGCGGCCGAGTCGAGCTCCGCGCGGGGTCGCGGACAGCTGGACGTGGAAGTCGACGAGTTGAGGAATCACGTCACTCAGCGTTGCGGTGCGTGCGTACCGTGGAAAGCGGTATCGCCCCTACGTCCCGCGTTTGTCCAGTGCTTGTCCAGTGCTGTCGCGGCTGTCCGGACCGAGGGGGCGGGTACGGGGCGCTGAGGACAATCGGCTCGTCGGAGGTGGGCGCGCGCATGAGCGTGGACAGCAGTGACGGTACGGAAGAGCCCGGCTGGGATGTGGACCCGGAGGACGAACAGGGCGTGGCGGTGGTGGCCGCCCTGGGCCGCCAGCTCAAGGCCTGGCGGGAGTCGGCCGGCCTGCGCGCCGCCGAGTTCGGGGCGGCCATCCAGTACGGGGAGGACCAGGTCCGCAAGGTCGAGGCGGGGAAGCGGATCCCGCGCCCCGAGTACCTGGATCGGGCCGATGAGGTCCTGGGGGCGGGCGGCAAGATCGCCGCCATGAAGGCCGATCTGGAACAGGTTCGGTACCCGAAGAAGGTGCGGGACCTGAAGGAGCGGGAGGCCAAGGCCGTCGAGATCGGCGCATACAACAACCACAACATCCATGGTTTGCTACAGACAGAGGACTACGCGCGGGCGCTCTTTCGCACGTTGCGTCCCGCCTACACGCCGGATGAGATGGAGCGGATGGTCTCCGCCCGCATGGCACGGCAGTCCATCTTCCAACGGTCTCCCGGGCCAGCGCTCAGCATTGTCCAGGAAGAGGTGACGCTCCGCCGTCCGATCGGAGGCACAATGGTGCTGCGCGGACAGCTCGAACACCTCTTGGAGGTAGTCCAGTTGCCGAACATCGAGTTCCAGGTGATGCCGACCGACCGTGAGGATCACGCCGGAATGCTGGGGCTGATCCAGTTCCTGAAGTTCAGCGACGGAACGGCCCTGGGCCGAGCGGACGGGGTATTCCATGGGCGCCCGGTCTCTGATCCCAAGCAACTCCAGCTCCTTGAGCTGCGCTATGGCATCATCCGAGCTCAGGCGCTCACGCCCCGAGAATCGCGGGCCTTCATCGAGGAACTGCTGGGAGAAACATGATCCACTACGCCGAGTTGGACTGGTTCAAGAGCAGCTACAGCGACAGCAGTGACGGGAACGACTGCGTCGAGGTGGCCAACACCCCCGGTGCCGTCCTCGTCCGGGACTCCAAGGACACTCAGCGGCCCCACCTGACGGTCGGGCCCGGCGCGTGGGCCGGGTTCGTGGCCCACGCCGCCGGGAACTGACGACTGGCTTCAGGCGCGGGTGCAGACGTGCACCGATTCGCTGTGCCCGCCCTCGCTGTGGACGATCCGCACGACGTTGTTCTTGTAGGTCACCTTCAGCACCTGGCCGTCGCTGGTGTCCTTGTGGCCCGGGGGCTTCCAGGGGAAGGTGAACGAGGCGTTCTCAGCGACCTCCTTGGGCACGGTGAGGGCTTCGCCGCCCGTCAGCCGGCTCACGCCCTTGGGGGCCTCGTACACGTCGAGGACCAGGTGGCCGCCGCGCAGGAGCCAGCCCCCGTTCCAGGTGACCGGGGCGGGGCCGCTGGTCCAGGTGATGGTCCAGCCGGAGTTTCCGCCGCCGTCCGCGTTGACGGTGGCCCTCCCCTTCACGGTCTCGCCGTTCGGCGTGGTCGACTCCAGGTTCCAGTCGCCCTTGACGAACGCGTCGAAGGCCCGGGCGAGGACGCCCGGGGAGGCCGCCACCGGCGGGGTCGGCGAGGACGCGCCTGCGGCCGTCCCGGCCGCGGCCGTCGGGGTCCCGGCCGGACCGGCCGCGGCCGGGCTCTTGTCCTGGCCCTTGCCGGCGCACGCCGCGACCAGTGAAGCACCGACGCCGAGCGCCAGGTAGCGCAGCGCGTTGCGCCGCCCGATCAGCTGCGCCGCGGCGCGCATCTCCCGCACCGTCACCATGCCCCCGCACAAGGTCGGTTGATCAACAGCGGCCGACTATAGCCGCAGGCCTGGAACCGTATGATCCTCTTCCGCGTCTCCCATGAACATGACCAGTCGAATCTGGTCATGTCCGGTTATCAACTACCCAGGGGACACATGTCGTTCGACGCGGAATGGGCCCGGCACAAGGCCGCCGCCCTCGCGCAGCAGCCGTCACCCGCCATGCGCCTCAACCACGCGCCCGCCGAGTCCGGGAGCCCGGCCGGAAGCCTCGTCGCCGGGGCGCAGTCCATCAACGGCAACGCCAACCTGCTGATCGAGATCGCCGCGCTCCTGCACGAGGGGCGGCCCGACGGCGACGCGAGCACCATGGCCCGCGCCCCCCGCGCCCACGCGGACGTCTCGGCGCAGGCCCTGCGCTTCGCCCGCTTCGCCGACGACCAGTTCAAGGACACGATCAACCTGTTCGCCGCCCTGGCCACCAAGCTCAAGACCACCGGCACCAGCTTCGCGCAGGTGGACGACGGCACGGCCCGCAGTTTCCTCGACGGCATCCTCGACGGCGGCCAGTACGTGAAGCCGGAGTCGAAGTGAGCCTGAGCCACCGCAAGGACGTCCAGTTCCTGGAGGAGTGCAACCCGGCGCTGGTGGAGCGCAACGCCGCCGAGTTCAAGCGGCTGCGCGATCTGCTGGTGCAGGTCGAGGAGCCCGCCCGGCGCGCCGAGACCGGTACGCAGTGGCAGAGCGACGGCAGCCACACGTACACCTCCCGCCTCTCGGAGGCCCGCGAGCTCGTCCTCCACATGGCCGAGGGGTACGACAAGGCGGCCGGGGCCCTGCACACGTACGCCGCGGCTCTGACCACCGCCAAGTCGCACTACTCGAACGGCAAGCGCACCGAGCGCAAGCTCGCGGCGCTCATCGCCACGAAGGGCACGGCGATCACGCGGACCGCCCAGGAGGCGGAGCCGATGTGCCAGTGGGAGGACATGCGGGCCACGACCGGTGTCATGGACTTCTTCGCCGAGCTGACGATGGACGTGGACGACATCCGGGAGGAGGCCGACCGGCTGCACGACGACGCGGGCGGCAGCTTCCACCTGGCCAAGACGGCCGAGGCGGAGGCCCGCAGCGTGTGCGTGCACGCGCTGAAGCAGGCGTACGAGCTGCTGCCCGAGTTCAAGGTCAAGGGAGGCGGGGGCGGGGTCGACGTGTACGCGGCGATGGCCGACATCCGCCGTGAGGCGGCGGAGGCCCGTACGAACCCCCTGACGCACCTGCCCGGCTCCGGGCCGAAGAAGGACATGACCGGGCCGGTGGGGAGCGAGCCGGTCTCCCCCGAGCTGCGCGACATCCGCATGCGGGTCGCGGGACTGCCGGAGGCGGACGACAACTACTGGGACCCGCCGCAGTCGGACGAGGGCCGCGCCGAGTGGATCCGCAACAACAAGGAGATCCTGCGGGCGGCGGCGCAGCGGGCGGGCCTGCCGGAGGAGATGGTGGCCGGCATCGCGTGGAAGGAGGTCGGCGGCCAGCCGGGCATCTTCGACGACGGCGTGGACTTCTTCCGCCAGGCCGCCGACGCCCCGTGGGGGCTGAGCCCCGTCACGGCCGAGAACCTGCCGGATCGGGCGGGCGGCAAGCCGGACGAGACCTCCTTCGGGCCGATCGCGGTGCAGCTGCGGCGCGGGGCGGAGGTACTCGGCTACGACCCGGAGAACCTCACGGACCAGCAGCGCAACGTGGTGAAGTCCGCGCTCCAGGACCCGAAGCAGAACGCCTTCATCGCGGCCGGGTTCCTGGCGCAGATCAAGGAGGAGACCGGGTACGCGAACGTCCCGGCGGACCAGCTGACCGAGGCCCAGATGCAGGAGATCGCCGCCCGCTACAACGGCGGCCCGTACTGGGAGTCGAAGAAGGCCCAGGACTACGGCGATGATTTCCGGAACAACCTCGGCAACGTGAAGAAGGCGATGCAATGACGTACGGGCGCGAGAGCATCGACCTGCCCGAGGACCGGGGCTGCCTCCAGTGGGTCCTGGGAGTCCCGCTCGGCCTCGTCCACCTCCTGAACGCCGTCGCCGTGTTCGCGGCCCTGTACGCCGGCCCGCAGGGCGAGTGGGACGACCAGGGCTACGCGGGGGTCGGCGCGATGTGCCTGATCTCGATGTCCCTGAGCGTGCTGGGCCTGCTCATCACCGTCATCCCGACCGTCCGCCGCACGATGGGCCTGTGGTGGCTGGCCCCGCCGCTGATCCTCGGCCTGACGGCCTTCATCCGCGGCGAGACCTTGGGCTGAGCCGTCTCACTTGGCCACGAGGGCCCTGCCGTCCGGCTGGATGTCGAAGGCCCGCGAGTAGTCCAGCTTGGCGTTCCCGAAGTCCGCATCGCTGGCGGGGTCGAGGGCGACCCTGGCCGAGGACTGGACCCGGTGGCCCTTGATTCCGGCGCTGAGCGAGCACTGCGAGAACTGGCTGTACCACGTCTTTCCGGCGTCGATCACGACTTCCTGCCACGGCCCCGGATGCATGGGGCATTCTCCGGCTCCCACTTGGGCCACCCAGGGCTTGACCAGCACCGCGACGACCATCTGGGTGGTACCTGCGTTCCTGACCTTCACACCGAACTGGACCGCTCCCGTCCCGCTCACCGCCTGGGTGCAGGGCTGGAAGTCGATGTTGGTGACATAGCTGCTCGTCCAGTCGTTCCGACAGGCCACGTCGTCCGACGGGTACGGAGAGCTGGGCGTGGCCGTTCTGCGGGTGGACCCGGCCGACGGCGCCGGCGTTGCCGCAGGCGGAGCCGCGATCCCCGCAGCCTGCGGCAAGGGGGTGGCCGGCGGGGTGGACGGTGAGGCGGCGGAGCTGCTGGGGGATGCGGCGGGTGAGGGCGGGGCCGCGGCCGGGGCCGAGTGCGCACTGTCGGCGTTCGCGGTCTTCAGCGGGTCGTGCTGGAGGACCAGGACCGTCGTCGGCACTGCGATCACCGCGGCGGCCCCGGCGGCGGCCAGGGCGACGGTGCGGCCCGACAGGGCCCGCAGGCCGCGCGTCGGCGCCGCCGTCGATTCGGCGGGCGGTGGGTAGTGGTGGTGGATGACGTCGCCGCCGTGGGTGATGTTCTGGGTCCCACCGTCATAGGCGGCGTTGTCCTGGCGGTCGGGCTCGGTCACCGCTGCCGCCGGACGGGGTCGCCGACGATGATGTCGCCGCCCTGGGTGATGTTCTGGATGCCGCCTCCGTATGCCGTGTTGTTCTGTACGAAGGTCTGCTGGGCCGCCGGCAGCTCGCCCTGGACGCGGGCGATCAGCTCGCCGAGCTCCGCCGCCATCTCGGGCTGCTCCTCCAGGAGGTCCTTCAGCCGGACGCGCCACTCGGCTTCGAGTGCACGTCGTACGGACTCCTGCTCCTGCGCGGAGCCGGCCCGGCCCACCTGCGCGGCGAGGCGGTCGAGGCGGCCGGCCGCGGTCTGTTCGGCCTGCGGGTTCCCGCGTCCCAGGAACCGGGTGAAGCCGGAGCGGGTCGTCTGCCAGGCATCGGTCGCGGCCGCGCTCACCAAAGCCGTTCCACCCGTGGCAGCCAGTAACTCCAGCGCTTCTGTCAGCACCCTGTTCCTCCCGGTCAGCGGCATGCGTGCACGGGTGAACTTCCCGTGAGAGCAGACAAGTTAATGCATCGTCACGGGCGCCGCGAACGGCCCGGGAGGGGGCGTCCGAACGCATCGCAGCCCCCGCCCGGACGGGGGCGGGGGCTGCAGGGGGCCGGGCCGGTCAGGCGGCCACGGCGACCGGGGTGCGCTCGTCCAGCGGGGAGGACGAGGCCGTTTCGTAGGCCTTCTTGTCCAGGATTCCCTCGCGGGCCGCGACCACGACCGGGACCAGGGCCTGGCCGGCGACGTTGGTGGCGGTGCGCATCATGTCCAGGATCGGGTCGATCGCCATGAGCAGGCCGACGCCCTCCAGGGGCAGGCCCAGGGTGGAGAGGGTCAGGGTCAGCATGACCGTGGCGCCGGTCAGGCCGGCCGTGGCGGCCGAGCCCACCACCGAGACGAAGGCGATCAGCAGGTAGTCGGTGATCGTCAGCTGGACGTCGAAGATCTGCGCGATGAAGATCGCGGCGAGCGCCGGGTAGATCGCGGCGCAGCCGTCCATCTTCGTCGTCGCGCCGAACGGGACGGCGAAGGAGGCGTACTCCTTCGGGACGCCGAGGCGCTCGGTGACCTTCTGGGTGACCGGCATCGTGCCGACCGAGGAGCGGGAGACGAAGGCCAGCTGGATCGCGGGCCAGGCGCCCTTGAAGAACTGGATCGGGTTGACCTTGGCGACCGTCGCCAGCAGCAGCGGGTAGACGCCGAACATGACGAGCGCGGAGCCGATGTACACGTCCGCGGTGAAGGTCGCGTACTTGCCGATGAGCTCCCAGCCGTACGAGGCGATCGCGGTGCCGATCAGGCCGACGGTGCCGATGGGGGCGAGGCGGATGACCCACCACAGGGCCTTCTGGAGGAGCTCCAGGACGGACTCGGCGACGGTGAGGATCGGCTGGGCCTTGTCGCCGAGCTGGAGGGCGGCGATACCGGCGACGGCGGCCATGAAGACGATCTGGAGCACGTTCAGCTCGGTGAACGGCGTGATGACGTCGGTCGGCACGATGCCGGTCAGGAAGTCGAGCCAGGAGCCGGTGCGCTTGGGCAGCTTGCCGTCCTGCGGGGTGAGGCCGGTGCCGGCGCCCGGGTTGGTCAGCAGGCCGATCGCGAGGCCGATGCCGACCGCGATCAGCGAGGTGATCATGAACCAGAGCAGCGTGCGCGAGGCGAGGCGGGCGGCGTTGTTCACCTTCCGCAGGTTGGTGATCGACACCAGGATCGCGAAGAAGACGAGCGGGGCCACGGCCAGCTTCAGCAGCTGGACGAATATGTCGCCGATCTGCTCAAGGGTCTTGGCGAGCCAGCTGACGTCCTGGCTGCGGGCGAGCCAGCCGAACAGGACGCCGAGCACGAGGCCGGTGACGATCTGGGCCCAGAACGGGAACTTGAAGGAGGCCTTGGCGGGGGCCTGAGGGGTCGCGGACACGGACACACTCCGGGGGTGATGCGCAAAGAAGGGGGGAAGAGAAGAAGAACGGCGTGGGCTCAGCGACAGCCACAACAGGCCGCGGACACGCGGCGGCAGAGGTCGACGTGCAGGCGCGCCACGAGCGGGACGCTCGGGGTCATTTCGTGCGCAACTGTGGTCAACATGTTTAACACGCTAACACTTTCCCTTTGAGGATCTCAAAGGTGCACTTTGAGTCAGAGAGCCCCGCGAAACGCCGAACCGCCCCGTCGCGCAGGGCAGATCCCGGCGCGGGGGCGGTTCGGTGTGGTTCAGGGTGTGACGCAGCTAACGCGGGCGCGGGAACTCGCGCGCGGGCGTGGACTCAAGCACGGGCGGCGTCGTCGGCCGCGTCCTCCTGGGAGCGGTTCGCGGCGAGCTTCTCCTTCGCGCCCGCGACGCGTCCGGAGATCTGCGCGGACATCTCGTCGCGCTGCTTGCGCAGCAGCACGAAGGAGAGCGGCGCGGAGATCACGAGGGCGAGCAGCACGACCCAGGCGGGGTTGGCGTCGCCGAGGCCGGCGGGCACCCAGCCCACGTTGACCAGGACGGCGACCAGGACGAGGCATCCGACGAAGATGCCCAGCCGCATCGCGGTGTAGCGGATCGTCGCGCTCGGCTTGAGGGACACGGTGACCCCTTCTCTCTCGTCGGTACTCGGCTGCGTGCCCGTCCAGTGAAGCACGGCGCAGGTACGGACAAACCCGCCGGGGGTCACCCGCCGGGGCTCAGTACAGCGGCAGCAGCATCGTGACGTCGTCGCGGTCGTCGCCCGGGGCCACCCGGATGGCGCCCGGGATGCGGCCGACCTCCTTGTAGCCGCAGGCCGCGTAGAAGTGCTCCAGCCCGTGGCCCCCGCGGCAGCTGAGCCGCAGCGCGTCGAGACCGCCCAGGGAGCGCGCCGCGTCGGCGACGGCCTCCATCAGCGCCCGCCCGGCACCGCGCCCCTGGAGTCCGGGGCTGACCATGACGGTGTAGACCCAGGCCCAGTGCCGCTGCAGCGCGTGGCCGTTGTGCCCGATCCACGCGGCCGCGCGCACCCGCCCGTCGGCGTCGTGCCCGACGACGAGCCGATTGCGCTCCTCGGCCATGGCCACGAGGTGCTTGACCAGCTCGGGGCGGATGTCGTCCGCGGTCACCGGAGGGACGAAGCCGACCGCCCCGCCCGCGTTGGAGACGTCGGTCCACAGCTGTACGAGGCCGTCGCGCAGCCCCCGGTCGACCGCCGGCTCGAAGGTGAAAGTAAGGGTCATTTGCGGAGAATATCTATTACCCGGCCGGGTGGGCAACGGAAAGGCCCCGGTCCTTGTGGGACCGGGGCCTTTCACGGCGTCGACGGCGTCAGACGCGCATCGCCTGCGGGGTCTCGCGCAGGGCCGCGTCCGGGCCGGGG
Organism: Streptomyces sp. NPDC051109; assembly: GCF_044455885.1. Lineage (NCBI taxonomy): Bacteria > Bacillati > Actinomycetota > Actinomycetes > Kitasatosporales > Streptomycetaceae > Streptomyces > Streptomyces sp. NPDC051109. The sequence continues at coordinate 36,240 of NZ_JBITFF010000030.1, read as the reverse complement.
TACTCGCGGATGATCTCGTAGCGCGTGTTGCGCTCGACCGGACGGAAGCCGGCCTCACGGATCAGCTCCAGCAGATCGTCGCGGCCGAGCTTGTTCGGCGTGCCGTAGTTGTCCGCGTCGTGCGTGATCTTGTACTCGACGACCGAGCCGTCCATGTCGTCCGCACCGTGCTGGAGCGCCAGCTGGGCGGTCTGCACACCGTGCATGACCCAGAAGACCTTCACGTGCGGCACGTTGTCGAAGAGGAGACGGGAGACGGCGAAGGTCTTGAGGGCCTCGGCACCGGTCGCCATCGTCGTGCGCGCCTGCAGCTTGTTGCGGACCTTGCCGTCCTGCATGTCCACGAAGTCGTGCTGGTAGCGCAGCGGGATGAAGACCTGGAAGCCGCCGGTCTCGTCCTGGAGCTCGCGCAGCCGCAGCACGTGGTCCACGCGGTGGCGCGGCTCCTCGATGTGCCCGTAGAGCATCGTCGACGGGGTCTTGAGGCCCTTGGAGTGCGCCAGCCGGTGGATGCGCGACCAGTCCTCCCAGTGGGTCCTGTGGTCGACGATGTGCTGGCGGACCTCCCAGTCGAAGATCTCCGCGCCGCCGCCGGTGAGGGACTCCAGACCGGCCTCGATCAGCTCGTCCAGGATGTCGGAGGCCGACATCCCGGAGATCGTCTCGAAGTGGTGGATCTCGGTCGCCGTGAACGCCTTCAGCGAGACGTTCGGCAGCGCCTCCTTCAGCGCGGAGAGCGAGCGCGGGTAGTACCGCCACGGCAGGCTCGGGTGCAGGCCGTTGACGATGTGCAGCTCGGTGAGGTTGTCGTTCTCCATGGCCTTGGCCAGGCGCACGGCTTCCTCGATGCGCATCGTGTACGCGTCCTTCTCGCCCGGCTTGCGCTGGAACGAGCAGTAGGCGCACGAGGCGGTGCACACGTTCGTCATGTTGAGGTGACGGTTGACGTTGAAGTGGACGACGTCGCCGTTCTTGCGCGTACGCACCTCGTGGGCGAGGCCGCCCAGCCAGGCCAGGTCGTCGGACTCGTAGAGGGCGATGCCGTCCTCACGGGTCAGCCGCTCGCCGGAGCGAACCTTGTCCTCCAGCTCACGCTTGAGCCCAGCGTCCATTCCGGTCGTCTCCTCTACGGGTCCTGTCCTGCCTGCAACCGCCACCCACCGTACTCTTAGCGCTCTTCGGGCAGCTCCCCGACCCGGTTCTCCCACTTCGTGGAGAGCACGATGGTGGTACGGGTGCGTGAGACGCCCTTGGTGCTGGAGAGCTTGCGGATGATCCGCTCCAGCCCGTCCACGTCGCCGGCCCGGACCTTGAGCATGTACGAGTCGTCGCCGGCGATGAACCAGCAGTCCTCGATCTCCGCCAGGTCGCGCAGGCGGCGGGCGACGTCCTCGTGGTCCGCGGCGTCGGAGAGGGAGATGCCGATGAGCGCCGTGACGCCGAGGCCGAGCGAGGCCGCGTTGACGGTGGCGCGGTAGCCGGTGATCACTCCGGCCGATTCGAGCCGGTTGATCCGGTCGGTGACGCTGGGGCCGGAGAGGCCTACGAGCCGGCCCAGCTCCGCGTACGAGGCACGTCCGTTCTCACGAAGTGCCTGGATGAGCTGCCTATCCACCGCGTCCATATACCTGGAGCCTTCCATTATTCGGCGATCCCGCAAGTTTACGTATAGAATCAAAGGCGCACAGGGTCAACACCCTGTGAATCTTTCAACAGATCGGCGATGATCTCGCTGATCTGACGACATCAGGAGTGGTTCACCGTGTACACGATCGAGATGGCCTACGCGCACATGCGACAGCTCCAGGAGCTGGCCAACCGATCCCGCACCGACCAGCCCGCCGCCGCCCACCGCGTCGACCGGACCCGCAAGCCGGGCGCTGTCCGCGCCAAGAAGCGCTAGTCGCCGCGCTCGTTCCTGCGCTAGCCACCGTTTGCCTCCCGGGGGCGGGACGCTCCACCGAGCTCCCCCTCCCACCGGCGGTACAGCCGGTGCGGCACCCCTGCCGCATCCAGCACCCGCCCCGCGACGAAATCCACCAGGTCCTGGATGTGCGTCGCACCCGCATAGAACGCCGGAGAGGCGGGCAGCACCACTGCGCCCGCCTCGTCCAGCGCCACCAGATGCTTGAGCGTCTGCCCGTTCAGCGGGGTCTCCCGCACCGCGACCACCAGTCGCCGCCGCTCCTTGAGCGTCACGCTCGCGACGCGCTGGAGCAGGTCCTTCGACAGCCCGAGCGCCACCCCCGCCACACAGGCCGTGGACGCCGGCACGATCAGCATCCCCTTCACGGGGTACGAGCCCGAACTCGGCCCGGCGGCAAGGTCGCCGGCGCCCCAGTAGCGGACGTCGTCCAGTTCCGGCCTTGGATGCGTCGCGGGCTTGCCGTCCGCTCCGCGCTCCAGCCAGGCGGCGAGATCGTCCCGCCAGTGCGCGTCGCGGAACGCGATTCCGGTCTCGTCGAGGAGGGTCAGCCGCGAGGCGCGGCTGACCACGAGGTCCACGCTCTCCCCCGCCGCCAGCAGTCCCCGGATCACCGCCGCCGCGTACGGCGTCCCGGACGCCCCGGAAACCCCGACCACCCACGGGGTGCGCTTGCCGTCAGTCATAGCTCCGAGACTATCCGGCCACCGGCGGACGACGCTGAGTAAGGTGTCCCGAGCGTCGACGGGTGGGGGTTTCGAGGACATGGCCGAGGCAGGCGTCGTACGTCCCGACGAGTGGAGCCAGGCGGATCGGGCCAAGGCCGCCGCGAAGCTGATGCTGGGCTGGGTGGGCCTGCTGTGGCTGATCGAGGCGGTCGATCTGGCCACCGGGCACGCGCTGGACGCGTACGGGATCGCTCCGCGGTCGGTGGAGGGCCTGAGCGGGATCCCGCTGGCCCCGTTCCTCCACTTCGGCTTCGACCACGTGGCGTCCAACAGCGTCCCGCTGCTGGTTCTCGGCTTCGTCGCCGCGCTGAGCGGGATACGGCGCTTCCTGGCGCTGTGCGCGCTGGCCGTGGTGGTGGACGGACTCGGGGTGTGGCTGGTCTCCGCGTCGAACACCGTGACCGCCGGCGCCTCGGGGCTGGTCTTCTCCCTCTTCGGCTACCTGCTGGTCCGCGGCTTCGTCGAACGCCGCCCGCTGGGCGTGCTGGTCGCCGTCGCGATCGCCGCGTACTGGGGCGCGGGGATCCTGACCGGCATCCTGCCCACGAACACGACGGTCAGCTGGCAGGGGCACCTCTTCGGCCTGCTGACGGGCATGGCGGCCGCGTACCTCTTCCCCCGGCGCCCCCTGCGCGAGTAGGCCCTGGCTACGGCGTGAGGCCGCGGGCCACCAGGTCCGCCAGGGCGCAGGCGAAGAGGGCCATGCCGATGAAGCCGTTCACCGTGAAGAAGGCCCGGTTCAGGCGGGACAGGTCGTGCGGCTTGACGATCGTGTGCTCGTACAGGAAGGCGCCGACGACGACCAGCAGGCCGAACCAGAACAAGGGGCCCGCGTCCGTCGCGAGCGCGTACCAGGCCAGCAGGGCCGTGGTCACGACGTGCGCGCCGCGCGCCCCCCACAGCGCCGCCGGGACGCCGAAGCGGGCCGGAACCGACTTCACGCCGTCCGCGCGGTCCGCCGCCACGTCCTGGCAGGCGAAGATCAGGTCGAAGCCGCCGATCCACACGCCCACCGCCAGGCCCAGGATCACCGCGTCCCAGGACCACTCCCCCGTCACCGCCAGCCAGGCGCCCACCGGGCCCATCGCCTGGGCCAGGCCCAGGATCGCGTGCGGGAAGTTCGTGAACCGCTTGCCGTACGGATACACCACCATCGGGATCACCGCGATCGGCGCCAGCGCCAGGCACAGCGGGTTCAGCAGCGCCGCCGAGCCGAGGAAGACGGCCAGCGCGAACCCGGCCCCGGTCCAGGCCGACCGTACGGAGACGGCGCCCGTGACGAGCTCGCGCCCGGCAGTACGCGGGTTCCGGGCGTCGATCTCCCGGTCGATGATCCGGTTGGCGGCCATCGCGAACGTCCGCAGCCCGACCATGCAGACGGTGACGAGCAGCAGCTCGGTCCAGTGCATGGTGCGGTCGAGCTGGAACATGGCCGTCAGCGCCGCGATGTAGGCGAAGGGCAGCGCGAAGACCGAGTGCTCGATCATCACGAGCCGCAGGAACGCCTTCACCTTGCCGGGTGCCTGCGGCGCGGAACCGGGGCCGATGACTCCGTCGGCGGTGGTCATCATGCGAGGGCTCTCCGGAAGTCTTCGAGGTCGGCGCGGAGCGCGTCGGCGTCCAGGGACGGGATCTCCAGCGTGACCGGGGGCAGCTCCTCGCCCTCGGGCGGGGTGACGGTGCACACGAAGCGGCAGTCCGCGCCGCCGTCTCCCGGATAGGCCTGGAGGCGCAGCACCTCGCCCGCCCCGACGACGAACGGGCCGCTCTCGAAGGAGAGCTCGGCCAGCAGCCGGTCGGCGAAGTCCTCGGCCTCGGCGTCCCGCAGGCCCGGCAGCTCGAAGCCGCCGCCTTCCCCGGACTCCTCTTCCCACATCAGGGCCCAGACGTTGCCGGGGCCCGCGAACTCCTCCGGCGAGACGCCGGCCTGCTCGGCGGCCTCACGGACCTCGGGGTCGGCCGGGTCCAGGCGCGGGCGCACGACGGCCACGTAGGCCGTGTCCGTGCCGATGAAGAGGGCGGGGCCGCCCATCGCCGTGCTCACAGGCCGTACTCCTTCCAGCGGCGGTCCACCAGGGCCGCCGTCGCCGGGTCGGACTCCACCATGTCGGGCCAGCCTCCGTCACGGGTGTAGCCCTCCTCGGGGAGCTTCTTCGTCGCGTCGATGCCCGCCTTGCCGCCCCAGAACTGCTGGTACGAGGCGTGGTCGAGGTGGTCGACCGGCCCCTCCACGACCGTGAGGTCGCGGGAGTAGTCCGTGTTGCCGAGGGCCCGCCAGGACACCTCGTGCAGGTCGTGGACGTCGCAGTCGGAGTCCACGACGATGATCAGCTTGGTCAGCGACATCATGTGGGCGCCCCAGATGGCGTGCATGACCTTCTGGGCGTGCTTGGGGTACTTCTTGTCGATCGAGACGATCGCGCAGTTGTGGAAGCCGCCCGACTCGGGCAGGTGGTAGTCCACGATGTCCGGCACGATGATCTTCAGCAGCGGGAGGAAGAAACGCTCCGTCGCGCGGCCGAGCGGGCCGTCCTCCGTGGGCGGGCGGCCGACGACGATCGACTGGAGGAGCGGGCGCTTGCGCATCGTCACGCAGTCGATCTTCAGCGCGGGGAACGGCTCCTGCGGGGTGTAGAAGCCCGTGTGGTCGCCGAAGGGGCCTTCCGGGAGCATCTCGCCCGGCTCCAGCCAACCCTCGATGACGACCTCGGCGTTGGCCGGGACCTGGAGCGGGACGGTCTTGCAGTCCACCATCTCGATGCGCTTGCCCGCGACGAACCCGGCGAAGAGGTACTCGTCGATGTCGCCGGGCAGCGGAGCGGTCGACGCGTACGTCACGGCCGGCGGGCAGCCGAAGGCGATCGCGACCGGGAGGCGCTCGCCGCGCTTGGCGGCGACCGCGTAGTGGTTGCGGCTGTCCTTGTGGATCTGCCAGTGCATGCCGATGGTGCGCTTGTCGTGGCGCTGGAGGCGGTAGAGGCCGAGGTTGCGCACGCCCGTCTCGGGGTGCTTGGTGTGGGTGAGGCCGAGGTTGAAGAAGGACCCGCCGTCCTTGGGCCAGGTGAACAGGGCCGGGAGGGCGTCCAGGTCCACGTCGTCGCCGGTGAGGACGACCTCCTGGACGGGGGCGGACTCGCCCTTCACCTTCTTCGGCGGCACGTGCACCATCGAGCCGAGCTTGCCGAAGGCCTCGCGCACGCCGATGAACCCCTGGGGGAGCTCCGGCTTGAGCAGGCCGCCGATCTTCTCGCTGATCTCGCCGTACGACTTGAGGCCGAGGGCCTTGAGGAGGCGGCGGTCGGTCCCGAAGACGTTCATGGCCAGCGGCATCGCCGAGCCCTTGACGTTCTCGAACAGGAGGGCGGGACCCCCCGCCTTGTTCACTCTGTCGACGATCTCCCCGACCTCCAGGTACGGGTCGACTTCGGCCTTGATGCGCTTGAGGTCGCCCTCTCGCTCCAGAGCCCGGAGCAGCGAGCGGAGATCGTCGTAAGCCATAGGGGCCAGTATCCGTCACCGGCTAGCCTGGGAGTGTCACCGGGGCCCGAGGGCGGGTCCCCCCTCACTGCTGGGGAGTCGGTCCCACACCGTGCTGCGCTATCTGCCGTTCCTGCTGATCATCGCGCTGACCATCTACGCCTTCATCGACTGCCTGAACACGCCGGAGGAAGAGGTCAAGCACCTCCCCAAGGTGGTCTGGGTGATCATCATCCTGCTCTTCTCGATCGTCGGACCGGTGGTGTGGCTGTTCGCGGGCCGGCAGCGCTCCGCGGTCGGCGGTGGCCGGGCGCGCCGGACGCAGTGGGTCGCACCCGACGACAACCCGGAGTTCCTGCGCTCCCTCAGCGAGGACCGCGACAAGGACAAGGACTGACGGTCCCCCGTCACCGGGCCCAGGGCAGAACACGGGGCTCCGCTTCCCCCGGGACCGTGACCAGGGCGTCCGAGCGCATCGCGACGTGGGCCTCGGCCGCCTCCGAGGCGTGGACGCGGCGTAGTACGTGCGGCGGGAGGACCAGCGTCTGGCCCGCCGCGGCCTTGTGCGTGCGGCCGGCCGAGGTGACCTCCAGGCTGCCCGCGGTGACCGTCCAGATCTGTTCGCGGTCGACGGAGTGCTCCGGGCCGGACGCGCCGGCGGCCATGGCGACGCGCCAGGTGCTGAGTTCGGCGCTGCCCCGGCTGGGGGCGGCCAGGCCGGTCATGACCGCGTTGGGGGTCGTGATGACGTGGTCGGTCGAGGTGGTGATGACGTGCATGCGAAGATCCCTCACTTACGAGTCAAGCTGCTTTACTTACTCCACGAGTAAAGCAGCTTGACCCAGTCGTGTCACGATGTTTTCCGTGACGAGAAACGAAGACACCACCGGCATCGAGCTCGGCTTCCTGCTCGGACTCGGATTCCAGCTGCTGATCGGCGAGTTCACCCGGCGCCTCGACGCTGCGGGGTACGGGGACCTGCGGCCCGCGCACGGCATGGCCTTCCAGGCGCTCAAGGGCCCCGGGGCCACCGCCACCGAGCTCGCCGAACGGCTCGGGGTCACCAAGCAGGCCGCCGGGCAGCTCGTGGACGACTTGGAGAAGCGGGGCTACGTCAGGCGCGAGCCCCACCCCGAGGGCGGCCGGCGCAAGCTGGTGGTCCTGACCCGGGCAGCGAACGAGCACCTGGCCGTCGCGGGGGGCATCCTGCACGAGCTGGAGGCGGAGCTCGGCACCCGCGTCGACCTCGCCGCCCTGCGCGGGGAACTCACCGGCCTGCTGCGCGCACTCAACGGGGACGGGGATCTTCCGCCCCTGCGGCCCGTCTGGCATTGAACGCGTTCAAGGCGGCTGCAAGAATGGGCGGATGCCGAGGAACAGCGGGGGACCGCGGGTCGTCGACACGATCCTGCGCAATCTCCTCGCGTACGGGGTCGCCGTCGCCGCCCTGCTCGCCATGGCCGGCGGCGATCCGTACGCCGCCCACGCCACCCCCGCCGTCTACGACGCCCGCGCCGACGAGATCGTCGGCACCTGGCGCTGCGTCGAGGGGACCGAGGTCGTGTTCCGGGCCGACGGGACCGCCACCGTCACCCTGCTCAACGGGCAGGAGAGGGACTACGACCACGGCTGGCGGCTCTCCGGGACCGGCACCTGGAAGCTCATCAGCCGGGAGCCCGCCGGCTGGAACTACGGCCAGCACGTGCGCCTGCGCCTGCCCGACCTCTACAAGTGGACCTTCGAGATGCGCCGCGACCACCGGCAGGCGCTGGAGCTGTACTTCTTCTACGGCGATCCGGACGCGCGCAGCGCCTACGTCCTGGAGAAGGACCCGTAGGAGGCGCGCAGCTCGGCCCAGCGGGCGTCGGTCCACCGGGACCAGTCCGTCGGATGGCCCTGCAGGGCGGATTCCAGCAGCTCGAAGTGGTGGTGCCAGCCGGCCAGGCAGTCGAGGCGGTCCTCGTCCGAGCCGGACCGCTCGTTCAGGAAGCGGATCACGGTCGAGTCCGTGCCGACCGCCTCCAGGTGGAAGCGGATCCGGCCGTGCTCGTCGACCGTGTACTCGACGACCCGTTCGACGTCCCACGCCGTGACGCGGCCGGAGACCGTCGTCCCGGTGTTCAGCCAGCGCAGGGTGACGGCCCCGCCGAGCCTGCGCTCCAGGACGTCCGCCGCGGCCAGCCAGCCGCGCAGCCCCTCCGCCGTGGTCAGGGCGGGCCACACGGCCTCGTACGCACTCGGCACGTGCACCTCGAAGCGCAGCAGCCAGCGGTCCCCGCCGCGGCTCTCACTGGTGGCATGACTCACCGGTGTCAGCGTCATGCCACCAGCGTCCCACTCCCGCGGGCCGTACGCCCGCGCGCGTCAGACGCCCGCGTACGAGTGCTTGCCGCTGAGCAGGATGTTCACGCCGTAGTAGTTCCAGATCCAGCAGGCGAAGGCGAAGAGCGCGAGGTACGCGGCCTTGCGGCCCTTCCAGCCGGCGGTGGCGCGGGCGTGCAGGTAGCAGGCGTACGCCACCCAGGTCACGAAGGACCAGACCTCCTTGGGGTCCCAGCCCCAGTAGCGGCCCCAGGCGTCGCCCGCCCAGATCGCGCCCGCGACGATGGTGAAGGTCCACAGCGGGAACACGGCCGCGTTGATCCGGTACGAGAACTTGTCGAGCGAGGCCGCCGAGGGCAGCCGCTCCAGCACCGAGGAGCGGAAGCGGCCCGGCGTGCGGCCCTGCTCCAGGTGGCTCTCGTAGGAGTCGCGGAAGAGGTAGAGCACCGCGCCGGCCGCGCCGATGTAGAAGACCGCGCCGCAGAAGATCGCGGTGGAGACGTGGATCCACAGCCAGTACGAGTGCAGGGCCGGGACCAGCTGGTCGCTGGCGGTGTACAGCCAGGTGGTGGCGATGCCGAGGTCCAGCAGGACCGTGGTGACCAGGATCAGTCCGAGCCAGCGGACGTTCTTCTTCAGCGCCAGGAGCGCCAGGTAGGCGCCGACGGCGACGGTGGAGAAGGTCACCGAGAACTCGTACATGTTGCCCCAGGGGGCCCGCTGCACGGACATCGCGCGGGTCACGACGCCGCCCGCCTCGATGACGAAGGCCAGGGTGGTCAGCGAGACCGCGATCCGGCCGTACAGGTCGCCGTTCTCGGTGCCGCCGGCCGCGCCGGGGCCGTCCGGGACGTCGCGGGTGCCGGCGGCGGAGCGGGTGACGACCTTCGGCTTGTCGAGGACCGCGGTCCCCCCGGTTTCACCGGCTCCAAGGGAGCTACGCGCCCCCTTCTGGCGCACCTGGACGGCGGGGGCGGCGGCGGCCGCGGCCTTGGCGCCGGTCAGCGCCGCGGCCGTACGGCCGACCTTGCTGCGGCTGCCGAAGGTCCACTCGGCGATGTGCGCGAAGAAGGCGAGCATGTAGACCGCCATCGACGAATAGATCAGGTAGTTGCTGATCTGCGCCAAATTCTCGTTGACTTCGGCTGCGAGCGGCGTCATCCGCGCTCCCCTTCGACAGTTGCCTTGACAGGTTGGTCGGGCGCCGTGGGCGCCTGCTGGTGGAGGGCGGCCGCGAGCTGCCCCAGCTCCTCCGGGAGCTTGGCCGACTCACTGCGGCCGAGGCCGGCCATCTCGACGACGGTCACGCCGTCCTCGCCGGCCACCGCGCGCACCCAGACCCGGCGCCGCTGGATGAACAGCGACGCCGCCAGGCCGCCGATCGCGGCGATCGCGCCCGAGAGGGCGAGGCCGCTTCCGGGCTGCCGGGTGATGGAGAAGGTGGCCCAGCGCTCGATGCCCTCGAACTTCACGGTGCCCGCGCCGTTCGGGAGCTCCATGGTCTCGCCGGGCAGCAGCCGCTTCTTGAACAGCTGCCCGTCGGGGTCCTTGAACTCCTGCATCTTGGCGGTGTTCAGCTGGTACACGTTCTGCGGCAGGCCCGAGTCGACGCCGAGGCTGCCGTGGTAGGCGCTGAGGGCGAGGACCGGGAACTTCAGGTCGGGGAACTGGGAGAGCATCGTGCCCTTGCCCTCGCCGGCGAAGGTCGGCACGAACATGGCGTTGAAGCCGAGCTGCTCCTTGTTGCCGTCCTTGTCGCGGTAGCCGTCCGCCACCTTGACCGCGCCGGAGGAACTCAGGTTCGCGTCGAAGGGCAGCATCGGCACGGCGTCCTTGTAGATCACCTTGCCGGTCGGGTCGGTCACCGAGACGACCGGCGCGTAGCCGTGGCCGAGCAGGTAGACCTTGGACCCGTCCACCTCCATGGGCTTGTTGACCTGGATCTCGCGCTTCTGCGGGGCGCCGGCCGCGCCCTCGCTGAAGGTGACGTACGCCTTGAAGTCGCGGGCGGTGCCCTTCTGCGGGCCGCTCTCCTCGTACGTGGCGTCGAACTTGTCGAGCGTGAAGGAGAAGGGCGACAGGTCGTCGGGGTCGAACCAGCTGCCGTACTTGAAGTCGTCGTACTGGGTGAGCGTGTTCGAGAAGCCCTTGCCGCGCAGGACGAGCTTGCCGCCCTCGGACTTGAACAGCTGGCCCCAGGCGAACGCGATCAGCATCACGATCAGGGCGACGTGGAAGAGCAGGTTCCCCGCCTCGCGCAGGTAGCCCTTCTCGGCGGCGACGGCGGAGGTGCCCGCCTCGGTACGGAACCGCCGCCCGCCGAGGATCGTCTTCGCCTGCGCGAGCACCTCGTCGGGGGACTTCTCCGTACGCCACGTCGCGTACGCGGGCAGCCGGTCGAGGCGCTTGGGGGCGCCCGGCGGGCGGCCGGTGAGCTGGCCGACGAACTGCCAGGTGCGCGGGACGATGCAGCCGATCAGCGAGATGAACAGCAGCAGGTAGATCGCGGAGAACCACACCGAGCTGTAGACGTCGAAGAGCTGGAGCTTCTCGGCGGCCGGGACCCAGAAGGAGTGGTCCTTCTTCCACTGGGCCACCTTCATCGCGTCGACCTGGTTCTGCGGGACGAGCGAGCCGGGGATGGAGCCCAGGGAGAGCAGGAAGAGGAGGATCAGCGCCACCCGCATGGAGGTGAGCTGGCGCCAGAACCAGCGGATCCAGCCGATCACGCCGATGCCGACGGGACCGCCGGAGTCCTCCGCGGGGGCGGTGGAGAGCTGTGCGCCGGCGGCTGCGTCGGTGGCGTCCTCGGACGGGTTCGGCGCCTCGGTGGACGCCTTGTCTGTCGTACTCATTCGCGTAGTCCTCAGATCCCCACCGTGAAGCCTTGGGTCCAGCTCTGCATGTCGTTGACGATGCTCGCCCACCATCCTGTGACGAGCAGCAGGCCGGTCAGCACCAGCATGCCGCCGCCGATCCGCATCACCCAGGCATAGTGCCGCTTCACCCAGCCGAACGCGCCGAGCGCCTTGCGGAACGCGATCGCGGCGAGGATGAAGGGCAGGCCCAGGCCCAGACAGTAGGCGACGGTCAGCAGCGCGCCGCGGCCGGCGCTGGCCTGGTCGATGGAGAGCGTGTTGACCGCGGCGAGGGTGGGGCCCATGCAGGGGGTCCAGCCGACGCCGAAGAGCACGCCGAGCAGCGGTGCCCCGATCAGGCCCGCGGTCGGCTTCCGGTGGAAGCGGAACTCGCGCATCGTCAGCCCCGGGATGAGGCCCATGAAGAAGAGGCCGAGGACGATCACTAGTGCGCCGAGCACCCGGGAGATGACCTCCCGGTTCTCCTGGAGCGTGCCGCCGAAGTACCCGAAGAGCGCGCCGGTCGAGACGAACACCGCGGTGAACCCGGCGATGAACAGGCTGGCTCCGGCCAGCATCCGTCCGCGCCGGGCCTCGGCGAGGTCGGCTCCGCTGATGCCGGTGACGTACGAGAGGTAGCCGGGGACCAGCGGGAGCACGCAGGGCGAGAAGAAGGAGACGAGTCCGGCGAGGACCGAGATGGGCAGTGCCAGCATCAGGGCCCCGTCGAGGACCGTCGTGTTCAGTCCGGTCGGCTCGGCGGCCAGGGTGAGGAGCTCGGGGAGCACTCGGTCACTGCTCCGCGAGCACGGGGTCGATCATGGAGCGCAGCTGCTGCTCGTTGATCGCGACGAGCGTGCGGGCGGCGATCCTGCCCTGCTTGTCGAGGACGATCGTGGAGGGGATGGCCTGCGGGTTGAGCGTGCCCGCGGGGAAGCGGAGCAGCAGCTTCCCGTCCGGGTCGTACAGGCTCGGGTAGGTGATCCCGAAGTTCTCCTCGAAGGAGGTCGCGTTCTGCTTGCTGGTGTCGCGGGTGTTGATGCCGACGAACGCGACGTCCTTGCCGGCGTCGGCCAGCTCCTTCGACACCTTGGCGAAGTTCGGGGCCTCGGCGCGGCACGGCGGGCACCAGGAGCCCCACACGTTGAGGACGACGACCTTGCCCTTGAGGGCCGTGGTGTCGAGGGTCTTGCCGTCGACGGTCTCGCCGTCCAGCTTCGGGGCGTCGGTGCGCGCGTCCTTGGCGACGGTGGAGATGCCACCGGCGCCGGTCACGTAGTTGCCGCCCGAGGAACCGTTCGGCTTGCCGCCGCCGTCGCTGCACGCCGACAGGGTCAGAGCGCTCGCGAGGGTCACCGCGGTGAGCAGGAGAGCACGGCCAATTCTCATGTGAAAAGTTTCGCATGAGCGATTTGTGGATCTTTCCCGCCCCCCGAGGGTGCGCCGAGCCCCTGGTCAGGCGGCGGAGAGGTAGGCGTTCCAGCCGCCGGCCGGCGACTGACCCGGGGCCAGCCCCTGGAGCTTGGCGAGCAGCTTGGGGTCCTGGACGTCGATCCAGTCGGTGAACTGCCGGAAGGAGACGAGCCGTACGTCCTTTTTGTCCGACATGCCCTTGAGGGCCTCCTCCACGGCATCCATGTAGATGCCGCCGTTCCACTCCTCGAAGTGGTTGCCGATGAACATCGGCGCGCGGTTCGTCTCGTACGCGCGCCGGAAGCCGCCGAGGTAGGAGCCGGTGGCCTGGGTGCGCCAGGCCGGGTAGTTGGAGGGCACGCCCCGGGTGGTGTTCTTCGACTGGTTGGCGAGGATGTTGTAGTCCATCGACAGCACCTCGAAGGAGTGCCCCGGGAACGGCATGGACTGCAGCGGCAGGTCCCAGACGCCCGCCCGCTTCACCGGCCACACCTGGACGCCGCCGGGCGAGGAGGCGTCGTAGCGCCAGCCCAGCTTCCGGGCGACGGGCAGCAGGTTGTCCTGGCCGAGCAGGCAGGGGGTGCGGCCGCCGACCAGCTCCTTGCGGTAGTCGAAGGGCAGCGGCTCCAGGTCGGTGAAGCCGGTGTTGGTCCGCCAGCCCGTGACGAAGGACACGGCCTGGTCGATCTCGCTCTGCCAGTCGTCCGGGGTCCAGTGGGCCACGGATCCGGAGCCGTCGCAGAAGTGGCCGTTGAAGTGGGTCCCCACCTCGTGGCCGTCGAGCCACGCCTGGCGGACGCAGTTCAGGGTGTTGCGGACGTTCTCGTCCTTGAGGTAGCCGATGTCGGAGGCGCCGACCGGGTTGTTCGGCGGCTTGTAGAGGTCCCTCTTCGACTCGGGCAGGAGGTAGAGGCCGGAGAGGAAGAAGGTCATGGCCGCGCCGTGGTCCTTGGCGAGCTTGAGGAAGCGCGGGAAGAGGCCGTTGCCGATCTCCCCCGCGCCGTCCCAGCTGAACACCACGAACTGCGGCGGGGTCTCGCCCGGCTGGAGCGGTACGGGCTTGGCCGGCTGGTGGGGCTGCGGGCCGGTGTCGGCGGTGGAGCCGTCGCCGATCGGCCGGACCGCGCCTCCGGACGCGGATGTGCCGGGGCCGCCGGGGGCGGGGCGGCCCGGGCGGTCGTCGGCGCCGCAGCCGACGACACCGGCCGCCACCGCGGCCGCGCCGAGCCCGAGCAGCCCCCTTCGGGTGAAGTTGCGCTTCGCTTCGCTCATGAATAGTCACATAAACGGACTTTTCAGCGAAGTCGAGGCTCGGCGCGGCGATTCCCGTACTACTTGTACGAGTTTTTAGGCGCCGAACGCCTTGGACTTGCCCTTCACCGGCTTCGCCCCCGCGAGCAGGTGCGCCGGGACCAGGTCCCGGGCCGGCTCGCTGTAGCCCACCGACACCAGACGGTCGTCCTCGTACGTGAACGACGTGAGCGAGGCCAGCGTGCACTGCCGGCGCCGCGGGTCGTGCCACAGCCGGCGCTTCTCCGCGAAGCTGCGCACGATCCAGATCGGCAGCTGGTGGCTGACCGCCACCGCCTCGTGGCCGCGCGCCGCGTCGCGCGCCGCCTCGATGGCGCTCGTCATCCGGACGACCTGCTCCACGTACGGCTCGCCCCAGGACGGCTTGAACGGGTTCGTCAGGTGCTTCCAGTTGGCGGGCTTGCGCAGCGCGCCGTCCCCGACGCCGAAGGTCTTTCCCTCGAAGACGTTCTCCGCCTCCAGCAGCCGCGCGTCGCTCGCCACCACCAGGCCGTGGCTCTTGGCGACCGGAGCCGCCGTCTCCTGCGCCCGCTCCAGCGGGGAGGAGACCACGTACGTGATGTCACGGTTCTGCAGGTGGTCGGCGACGCGCTCGGCCATCTCGCGGCCCAGCTCGGAGAGGTGGTAGCCGGCGCGGCGCCCGTACAGGACCCCGTCCGGGTTGTGCACCTCTCCGTGGCGCATCAGGTGGACGACGGTGATCTCGCTCATGCGGTGGCCTCCGGGGTGGCCTGCGCGGCGGCGCGGGCGGCGGCGGGCAGTGCGGCCGCGATCCGCTCGACCGCCTGCTCGTCGTGGGCGGTGGAGACGAACCACGACTCGAAGGCCGAAGGCGGCAGGTAGACGCCCTGCGACAGCATCGAGTGGAAGAAGCCGTTGAAGCGGAAGGACTCCTGCTTCTTGGCGTCGTCGTAGTTCTTGACCTCGTCCTCGGTGAAGAAGACGGAGAACATGTTGGAGGCGGTCTGCAGCCGGTGCGCCACACCCTCCTTGGCGAGCGCGTCCGTGACCAGGCCCTGGATCTGCGCGGAGACCGCGTCGACCTTCTCGTACGCGGCCGCGTCGAGCAGCCGCAGCTGCGCGAGGCCGGCGGCGGTGGCGATCGGGTTTCCGGAGAGCGTGCCCGCCTGGTAGACCGGCCCGGCCGGGGCGAGGTGGCCCATCACGTCGGCGCGGCCGCCGAAGGCCGCGGCCGGGAAGCCGCCGCCCATGACCTTGCCGAAGGTCATCAGGTCGGGCTTGACCCCGTCGACGCCGTACCAGCCGGCGCGGGAGGTGCGGAAACCCGTCATGACCTCGTCGGAGACGTACAGCGCGCCGTTCTCGCGGCACAGGTCCGCGAGGCCCTGGTTGAAGCCGGGCGCCGGGGTCACGACGCCCATGTTGCCGGGCGCGGCCTCGGTGATCACGCAGGCGATCTCGCCGGGGTGCGCGGCGAACGCCGCCCGTACCGCTTCGAGGTCGTTGTACGGCAGCACGATCGTGTCGCCGGCCTGCGCGCCCGTCACGCCGGGGGTGTCCGGCAGCGCGAAGGTCGCGAGCCCGGAACCGGCGGCGGCCAGCAGCGCGTCCACGTGACCGTGGTAGCAGCCGGCGAACTTCACGACCTTGGCCCGGCCCGTGAAGCCGCGCGCCAGCCGGATCGCCGACATGGTCGCCTCGGTGCCCGAGGACACCAGGCGGACCTGCTCGACGGGCGCGATGCGCTCGACGATCTCCTCGGCGAGGGCGACCTCGCCTTCGCCGGGCGTGCCGAAGGAGGTGCCGCGGGCGACGGCGGCCTGGATGGCCTCCACCACGGCCGGGTGGGCGTGGCCGAGAATCATCGGTCCCCACGAGCAGACCAGGTCGACGTACTCGCGCCCGTCGGCATCGGTCAGGTACGGACCGGTACCGGACACCATGAACCTGGGCGTTCCACCCACGGCGCGGAAGGCACGCACCGGAGAGTTCACGCCGCCAGGCGTCACGAGGGACGCGCGGTCAAAGAGAGTCTGCGAGACTTTGGCTTCATACGGGTACGGGTAGCTCACACCAGCCATGGTCTCATCAGGCCGCGACTGACTTGCGGACGGGCGTTTCACCGCGCCGCCCCGGGGGAGGTCACTGCCATGATGATCAGGCTGCGTGGCGGGGGCCGCGGGGCCGGGGCAGGCAAGACCAGTCGGGTGGAGATATGCAACGCGGTGGTGGACCGGGCGAGGGTACGGACGGCCTCGACCCGCAGCGCGCCCGCGAGGCGCGCGAAGCCCGCCGCCGAGGCAAGCACCGGCGCCGGGCCGCGGACGCGGCCGATCCGGTACCGGGCCCGCTGGAATCCCCCGACGGCCTGCCCAAGGGCCGCGGCATGGGCGTGACGTACAAGTACTTCGGCGCGCCCGACGGCGCGACGGCCGCCCGGGTCCCGGTCACGATGCGGCCGGAGGAGCTCGGCGGCGACGAGCTCGGCATGGGCGGCCTCTTCACCAAGATCAAGCCGGAGACGGTGGCCGCGATGGTCCTGACCGGCATCGAGGGCATACCCCTGCACAAGGTGCCCCCGCTGGAGCTGGTCGTGCTCCACCCCGACTACGCGGTCGTCAAGCTCCCGATGACGGTGGTCGACCCGCTGCGCGGCATCGGCGAGGAGTCGGTCGGCGCGGCCGCGTTCATCTGGTCCACGGTCCCGGACCGGGGCGGGCCGCGCGACGCCTTCAACGTCTACCAGCTGCTCCACGAGTGGCAGGACTTCAGCCACCGGCTGCACGAGGCGGGGCACCAGCCGTACTGCCTGGTCTGGCCCTGACCCTCCGCGCACCGCTCATCCCGCGGCCAGGAACTTGTGGGCGAGCTCCCGCAGGGGAGTGATCCGGATGCGCGCGGCGGCGCCGTTGTGGACGGCGTTGGTGACGATGACCACGTACCGGCCGGTGGCGGGGGCGAGGTGGAGACTCGTTCCGGTGAATCCGTGGTGGTAGGCCACCGTCCCGCCGGCGCCGAGGATCCAGCCCAGGCCGCGCTGCAGGCCGGGCTCGATCTCCGCCTGGGGGACGAGGCTCATCCGGAACCACTGGCCGAGGGGGCTCTCGCGCCCGGCGAGCAGGTGCTCGGCGTACGTGGCGAGGTCGGCCGCCGGCGCGAAGACCCCGGCGTGCCCGGCGACGCCGCCCATGATCGCCGCGTTGTCGTCGTGGACGGCGCCCCAGAGCCGGTCGTGGCCTTCCTGCCGCTCGGTCGGCGCGACGCGGGGCTCCTGCCTGACCGGGCCGTACGCGGTGTCGTGCATGCCCAGCTCCGCCCACATGTCGCGGGCGAGGGCGTCCAGCGGCCGGCCGTGGACATGGGCGAGGGCCAGGCCGAGCAGGATGTAGCCGCGGTTGATGTAGCGGTGGACGCCGGGGAGGTTCTCCATGAGCTCGTGGCAGATCAGCTCGTGCAGGGGACGCGCGGTCAGGTCGTAGAGGTCGAAGCGGGTGGCGGCCCGCAGGCCGGAGGTGTGCGAGAGCAGCTGCCGTACGGTCGCCTCCCCGCTCGGCATCGCGCCGTCCATCGGCGGCAGGAACTCCCGTACGGGCGCGTCGAGGTCGAGCAGGCCCGCGTCGAGGGCGCGGCCGACGAGCGGCCAGGTGGCGGTGACCTTCGTCAGGGACGCGATGTCGTAGACGGTGTGCTCGTCGGGCGTGCCGGGGCCGGTGAACGGGGACACGACCCCGGCCGAGAGGACGGCGCGGCCGCCGGCCTCCGTACCGCCGGCACGCCTCGTACCGCAGACGACCACACCCCCCGGTGCGGCGCCGTCGGCGACGATCTCGTGCAGCACGTCGTGCAGTGCGCCGGTCTCGGCGGTCGTGAACGTGGGTACGGGCTGGTCCATCGGGTTCTTCGGGTTCTGCGGGTTCTGCGGGTTCATCTACGCCTCCGGCTCGGTGGATGGTGATCCCGCCACCCAGCGTGGCCATGGCGCCCGGCGAGTGCCCGTAGCCGCGCCGGGGATGATCACAAGCCGGGGTGATCGCGAGCGGCGTCATCCCCGGTCGCACGGCCTGGGCGGCGAACCGCTCGGGAGTGACGGAGCCGGCCGGCCCCTTCGCAGGTCGTACGGGAAGAGCGGCTCGTCGACGGTGACGAAGCCGTTCTTCACCGGGGCCGGCGGGGGGCCGGGGGCGGGTGCCCTCGGGCCCCTCGGGCGCCGGGGGCGGGTGCCCTCGGGCCCCTCGGGCGGTCATCGGGTGGTCGTCAGGACCAGGCGGCCGCGGGTGCCCGGCTCCGCCAGACGGGCGTGCGCCTTCACCGCGTCCGCCAGCGGGATGGCCTCCGAGACCCGCAGGGTCAGGGCGCCCGCGTCCACCAGGGCCACCAGCTCCGCCAGGTGCGCGCCGTCCGCCGCGACCTCCTGCTCCACCACCCGGATACCCCGCTCCGCGGCCGGGCCGGCGTGCGGGCGCAGGCCCACGTAGACCCCGCCGTCGCGGACGAAGCCCAGCGCCTGCTCCCCCAGTACGGCGGCGTCCACGACTCCGTCCACCGGAGCGGCCGGAGCCGAGCCGCGCGGGACGAACGCGGTCGCGCCCAGCGACCGTACGAACTCCTCGTCCGACTCCCCCGCCAGGGCCGTCACCACGAGTCCCGCCCGTACCGCGAGCTGCACCGCGAGCCCGCCGACCACGCCCGCGGCCCCCGTGACCAGTACCGAGGAGCCCGGAGCCAGCCCCAGCAGCCCCACCGCCCGCGCGGCCGTCAGCCCGCTCAGCGGCAGTGCGGCGGCGGCCGCGGCGTCCACGGCGGCCGGAGCGGCCGCCACCGCCGAGGCGTCGAGCACCGCGTACTCCGCGTGCGTGCCCAGCGGCTTGACCGGCCCGTAGTGCAGTCCGACCACCCGCTGCCCCGCCGACCAGCCGGTGACCCCGGCGCCGACCTCGTCGATCTCGCCCGCCACGTCCCAGCCGAGCCCGAGCCGCGTCCCGGCGCCGCCGAAGACGCCGGCGCGGACCGCGCCGTCCACCGGGTTCACCCCGGCCGCAGCGACCCGGATGCGGACCTGGCCGGCGGCCGGCCGCGGGATCGGCACCCGCACGATCTCCACCTGCTCAGGCCCGCCGAAGCCGTTCACGACGGCCGCCTGCATGGTCCGTACGGTCTGCGCGTTCTCGCTCATGATGTCTCCCCGGTTCGGTTGGTTCGGTGCGGCGCGGTGCGGTGCGGTTCGTCCGCTCGTTTCTGCGTTCCGCTGAGCACTAACCTAGGGAGAGGTACTCTCCTTTCGTAAGTACGTACTCGAAGGTGCGTACCCGACCCGGAAGTGGGGCGTCCCATGGCCACCCGTACCGCCGCGACCCGCCGCGAAGAGGCCCGCCACGCCTACGACGCCTTCCTCAAGGAGTGCCCCACCAGCCAGCTCCTGGCCCGCATCAGCGACAAGTGGGTCGGCCTCATCGTCGCGGCGCTCGCCGAAGCCGAGGACAACTCCATGCGCTACAGCGACCTCGGCCGCAAGATCCCCGGCGTCAGCCAGAAGATGCTCACCCAGACCCTGCGCTCCCTCGAACGCGACGGCCTCGTCACCCGCACCGTCACACCCACCGTCCCCGTCCGCGTCGACTACCGCCTCACCGGCCTCGGCAGCAGCCTGGCCTGCCTCCTCACCTCCGTGAAGCAGTGGGCCGAGAACCACTTCGACGCGGTCAACGCCCACCGCGAGCACCACGACAGGACGACGGCGACCCCCTGACCCCCACTCACCCCGCCACCGCGCCCCTCGTCTTCTCAGCCGCGGGGCCGGTCCGTACGGGTGAGCACGCCGCTGAGGCTGGCGGAGAAGGGATCCCGCCGGGTGTGGGGCAGCGGCACCTCGACCAGCTTTCCGTCGTAGAGCATCCACAGCCCGAAGCAGTCGTCGTCCTCGTCGCGCACCATGACCTGGACCGACCACGGGTCGGGCCACGGCAGCGATTCCAGGTGGGCCATCAGCCCCGTCCAGTTGTGGCGGATGAACTGGACGACCCAGGCATAGCAACTCTCGGACCGACCGCGCTGCCCCGCGAACATCCAGTCGTCGACCCGGGTGAAGCACTGGTGCCACTCCCGGTCCTCGTCGGGGCGGGTCAGCGGCTCCATCACCTCCTCCGCCCTCCGTGCCAGCACGATGACTTCTGCGAATCTGCTCATGCCACAAGTATGAAAACCCTCCGGGCCCCCGACGGTCCCGGCCGCGGCCCGCGGTCCCGCCCGCGTCCCCCCGAAATTCCGCTCGTAATTCCGCCGCGGGGTCGCGTCCGGCAGTGGCATGCTGGCCCCGTGAACGGACCAGCCATCACCCTCACCCTCGCCACCGAACTGCACGTGTTCGCCGCACCCGCCCGGCGCGGCACGCGCGTACCGACCACGACCGACGGCGCCTCCAGCCTCGGCCACGTCGTCGAATCGGCCGGCGTCCCGCTCACCGAGGTCGGCCGGCTCCTCGTCGACGGCCACGAGGTGCCCGTCTCGTACGTGCCGCGGGCCGGGCAGCACGTGGAGGTCTTCGGCGTCGAGCGCCCGCAGCAGATCGAGGGCGCCCCGCTGCGCTTCCTGCTCGACGTCCACCTCGGCACGCTCGCCCGCCGCATGCGCCTGCTCGGCGTGGACACCGCGTACGAGAACGAGGACATCGGCGACCCCGCCCTCGCCACCCGCTCCGCCGCCGAGCAGCGCGTCCTGCTCTCCCGCGACCGCGGACTGCTGCGCCGCCGCGAGCTGTTCGCGGGCGCGTACGTCTACAGCGACAACCCCGACGAGCAACTGCGGGACGTCCTCGGCCGGTTCGCGCCCGCCCTCGCCCCGTGGACCCGCTGCACCGCGTGCAACGGGTCGCTCCGCGAGGCCGACAAGGACAGCGTCGGCGACCGCCTCGAAAGCGGGACGCACCGCTCGTACGACGTCTTCGCGCAGTGCACGGCGTGCGAGCGCGTCTACTGGCGCGGCGCCCACCACGCCCGGCTGGAGCGGATCGTCAGCGAAGCGGTCGAGGAGTTCGGCGGCGTGGCCACCCCGTAGGCCCTTCGGGCCGTCGGGCGTCAGAAGGCGTAGGAGTCGCCCGTGTCCAGCGCCAGCACCGCTAGCTGGTTGTTGGACAGGTCGCGGTCGGACGCCCCGCCGTTCCACCACGTGTCGATCCGGACCACCACCTCCGTCACCGGCTGCTTCAGATCCAGCAGCAGCCCGATGTGCCGGCCGCTGCCGTGCAGCGGCAGCGCGCCCGTCTCGCACACCACCTCGCGCAGCCCCGCCCGCGCACAGCCCTGCGCCAGCTCCTGCCGGTCCGCGAGCTCCGCCGACAGCCGCACCCGCAGCGTCGCGTTGGGCAGCGCGGCCGGACCCTCGTTCTGCGGCACCACCCACACCCTCAGCCGCCCCTGCGACAGGAACACCCGCCCGTGGTACGCCACGTCGGCCTCGGGACCGCTGCGGGCGGCTGCGCCCGCCTCCGTCCCCGACATCCCGGAGACCCCGAGCACCAGCAAGCCCGCCACCACCACACTCCGTACGGCACCACGGCGCACCGCCACCACCTCCACGCGCGGAGGCTAGCCAGCACCGCCCCCGCCCGGTCGGACCATCACACGAACGAGGGCGAGCCCTCGCCCAACCGGCGGGCGGCGATCCGGCCACGCGGCCCGCCTGCGTACGCTGCGGGCCATGCTGATCGCCCGCTCCGTCGCCCTGTTCGCACTCGCCGCCGTCCTGGAGATCGGCGGTGCCTGGCTCGTCTGGCAGGGCGTGCGCGAGCACAAGGGCTGGGCCTGGATCGGCGCCGGGGTCATCGCCCTCGGCCTCTACGGCTTCGTCGCCACCCTCCAGCCCCAGGGCGACTTCGCCCGCGTCCTCGCCGCGTACGGCGGGGTCTTCGTCGCCGGCTCCCTCGTGTGGGGCATGGTCGCCGACGGCTACCGCCCCGACCGCTGGGACGTCGTGGGCGCCCTCGTCTGCCTCGCCGGCATGGCGGTGATCATGTACGCCCCGCGCGGCCGCTGAGCCCCGCCTATGCTGGCGGGTATTCGCCCGTACGAACGACCGAACGACTGAGGAGCCCGCACATGAGCACGGCCGCCACCCGGACCGCCGTAGTCACCGGCGCGAGCAGCGGCATCGGCGCGGCCACCGCCCGTCAGCTCGCCGACGCCGGCTACCACGTCGTCCTCACCGCCCGCCGCAAGGACCGCATCGAGGCCCTCGCCGCCGAGCTGACGGCGGCCGGCCACTCGGCCGCCGCCCACGCCCTCGACGTCACCGACCGGCCCGCCGTCGACGCCTTCGCCGCCTCCCTCGACCGCTGCGACGTCCTGGTCAACAACGCCGGCGGCGCCATCGGAGCCGAGCCCGTCGCCACCGGCGACCCCGCCGACTGGCGCACCATGTACGAGGTCAACGTCATCGGCACCCTCAACCTCACCCAGGCCCTCCTCCCCGCCCTCATCGCCTCCGGGGACGGCACGGTCGTGGTCCTGTCCTCCACCGCGGGCCACGCCACGTACGAGGGCGGCGCCGGCTACGTCGCCGCCAAGAACGGCGCCCGCGTCCTGGCCGAGACCCTCCGCCTCGAGATCGTCGGCCAGCCGGTCCGCGTCATCGAGATCGCCCCGGGCATGGTGAAGACCGAGGAGTTCGCGAAGACCCGCTTCCGCGGCGACGCCGAGAAGGCCGAGAAGGTCTACGCGGGCGTCGCGGCCCCCCTGACCGCCGACGACGTGGCCGACACCATCACCTGGGCCGTGACCCGGCCCAGCCACGTCAACATCGACCTCCTGGTGGTCCGCCCCCGCGCCCAGGCCTCGAACACGAAGGTCCACCGCGACCTGTAACCGCCGCCGACCTCCAGCCGCCCCCCGCCCCGTCAATCCCCCGGTCACCCCGCAGAGGGCCTGGCCCCCGGCGGGCGATCGTGGAGCGCGGGGCGGGACCAGGGGGCGTCGGCCTCGGCGGACTCCGGCCGCAGCCCGAGCTCGCGGAGCTGGTTGACCGCCATCATCGCGGTGAACATCACGCTCGGGTTGGCCCCGCCGGCGCCCAGTTCGGCGCAGGCCTCCGCGTACCGGGCGGTGAACTCGCCCGGCCGGACCGGGCCGTCCCCCCCGGCCAGCTCCAGCGCCGCCGCCTGCAGGGCGGCGGCCTGCTCCAGCAGGCCGTCCAGATACGGCACCACGGTCTCGGCGCCACGGCGCACGGCGAAGGTGTGCCCGTCGGTGAGGAACGCGGCTTCCCCCTCCTCGAAGAGGAGGGCGACGGCGCCGAGCACGCTCTGGATCTTGAGCTGGTCGGCGTCGGCCATCGCACCGCAGGCTCCGTTGGCCTCGTCGGACAGGTGGAGGACGCCGCTGTCCCTCAGGTGCACGATCACGTGCCCGGCGCAGTGGCCCTGGCTGCGCAGCACGCGGACCGCGCCGTGGGCGAAGGTCCAGCCGGTGAAGCGCGCCGAGCCGATCCGGATCCGCTCCAGGGGCCGCTCCTCGTAGGTCCGGGTCGTGGCGCCGAAGGGCCGGTACGGCTGGAAGAGCGACACCAGGCGGGGGCCGGCCAGTGCGGGAGGGGGCAGTGGCGCGGCCCCGGCGATGCGCTCGAAGGACCGCACCCAGTACGAGTCCGGGTCCCGCATCTGGTCGAGGTCGGGGGCGGGTACGCAGTGCTCGACCGGCACGCCCAGCTCGTCGGCCAGGTCGTTGTTGGCGACGTGGTCGGGGTGGCCGTGCGTGGTCAGGAACAGCGCGCGGGACCAGGGACCGACCCGGTCCATCGCCTCCCGCAGGGCCGCGCGGAAGGCCGCGGTGACGCCGGTGTCCACGACCACCAGGGTGTCGCCGGCCCGGTGGACCAGGGCGTTGCCGACGTCCGGCTGACCTCGCTCGACGTCCAGTTCCTGGCCGAGGACCAGCACGGTCCGGTCGTCGATCCCGATCAGCTCACCGAGCGCGGCCATGGATCCTCCCGAGGTCCCGTCGGGCCCTGCCCGCCGCGAGTCCCCCTCACGCCGAGCGTACGCCGCACCCGCCCCCCTGTCCCCGGGAGCCCTCCGGCGGGCAGGGGGCACACGGAGGGGCCCGGACCGAGTTCGGTCCGGGCCCCTCCATTCCCCCGACACCTGCACCCAGGGTTCAGCCCTTGATGCAGATGACCTGCTTGAGCTTGGCCACGACCTGGACGAGGTCCGTCTGCTGGTCGATGACCTGCTCGATCGACTTGTACGCGCCCGGGATCTCGTCGACCACGCCCGAGTCCTTGCGGCACTCGACGCCCTTGGTCTGATCCGCCAGGTCGCGCGCCGAGAAGCGCTTCTTCGCTGCCGTCCGGCTCATCTTCCGGCCCGCGCCGTGCGAGGCCGAGTTGAACGACTTCTCGTTGCCGAGGCCCTTCACGATGTACGAGCCCGTCCCCATGGAACCCGGGATGATCCCGTAGTCGCCGCTGCCGGCGCGGATCGCGCCCTTGCGGGTGACCAGCAGGTCCATGCCCTCGTACCGCTCCTCCGCCACGTAGTTGTGGTGGCAGCTGATCTCTTGGTCGAAGGAGACCTTCGCCTTCCGGAACTCGCGGCGGATGACCTCCTTGAACAGGCTCATCATCACGGCGCGGTTGTACTTGGCGTACTCCTGGGCCCAGAAGAGGTCGTTGCGGTACGCCTCCATCTCGGGCGTCGCCGCGAGGAAGACCGCGAGGTCCCGGTCGACCAGGTTCTGGTTGTGCGAGAGCCCGCGGGCCACGTTGATGTGGAAGTCGGCCAGCTCGTTGCCGATGTTCCGCGAGCCCGAGTGCAGCATGAGCCACACCGAACCGGATTCATCGATGCAGACTTCACAAAAGTGATTGCCTTGGCCAAGGCTTCCCATTTGTCGCATCGCCCGGTCCCGCCGGAACTTCACCGCATCCGCGATGTAGTCGAACCGCTCCCACAGCCCCCCGTACCCCTTCACCGGGAAGCCGTACAGCCGGTCCGGGTCCACCGGGTCACGGTGCATGCCCGCGCCCACCGGGATGGCGCGCTCGATCTTCGAGCGGAGGGGGGACAGGTCCCCCGGGAGGTCGTTCGCCGTCAGAGAGGTCTTGACCGCCGACATGCCGCAGCCGATGTCCACCCCCACCGCCGCCGGGCACACCGCGTCCTTCATCGCGATCACCGAGCCGACCGTGGCGCCCTTGCCGTAGTGGACGTCCGGCATGACCGCCAGGCCCTTGATCCAGGGAAGGCCGGAGACGTTGTGCAGCTGCTGCATCGCGCTCGCCTCGACCGACGCGGGGTCGGCCCACATCCGGATCGGGACCTTCGCTCCCGGCACCTCTACATACGACATACGACTTGAATCCCCCGAATAAGCAAAAACCTCGCTCTTGGTCCCAAACCAGACAGGGGACCGGCGCCGGCACCAGCGTGTGCGATAGACATTGTGTTCATCCGCGTCCAAAGCGCGGCAACGCATTTTCCTGACCGCCGGGACGCCGGCCGGTCGAAGGGAGCCAGTGGACGTGCAGCGCAAGGCGGTACGGCAACGACGGCGGGTCCTGCCGGGCATCGCGATGCTCACCGCACTCACGGCCGGCCTGACCGGCCTGACCGGGTGCACCAGCGGCAGCGGCGACGGGTCCGACACCGACTCCAAGGCGGGCGACAGCAGCCCCGCGCCCGCGCCGGCCGGCAAGTACCGCAGCCTGCCCGCGCCCTGCAAGGCCGCCGACGGCAAGCGCCTCAAGGCCATGCTCCCGACCGGGGACAGCCTCACCGACGAGCAGCGCGCCCAGCTGTACGCGGGGGTCGCGGACACCTCCTACGACGGCGACCGGCACGTCGGCTGCCGCTGGACGGCGCAGACGCCCGAGGAGACCCGGCTGCTGTCGGTGGGCTTCGAGCGCGTGGTCTCGTACGACCGGACGCTCACCAGCGACGACGACAAGGCGCACCAGGTGTATGTGCGCCGGCTGACGGACGCGCACCTGCCGTTCCCCGGTCCCACCACGAGCCCCACGCCGAGTACGGCTGCGAGCTCCGGCGCCCCCGTCGCCAGCACTCCCCCGCCGCCCGCCGGGCAGTCGCCCTCCCCCGGGGCCGGGAGTCCTTCCGCGCCGCCGCCCGAGCTCGGGTCCCGCGTGCTCGAAGGGCTCGGGACCGAGGCGTACATCGAGGACAAACTGAGCGCGGCCGGTGCGAGCGCGGCGCAGGCACGGACCGTGCGGATTGTGTTCCGCACCTCGAACGTCATCGTCACGGTCGAGTACAGCGTGCAGCCCGCGCTGCCCGGGACGGTGCCGTCGAGCCCCGAAACCCAGGACAAGGCACGGCAGTTGACCCAGGCCCTCGTCGAGCGTTTCAACGAGTGAGAGGGGGCGCGCGGGGCTCGGCGTGACGGCGCGCACAGCAGGCGCGCGCCGGGTCGGGCTACCGTTGTTCGGGCCCCGCGCCCGCCCGCCGAACCCGAACCGAGCCCGAACCGAGCCCGCACCGCGTCCACAGAACGCGCCCCACAACGTACTGACTGAAGGAACCATGCACCGATCTGCCTCGCGCCTCACTCGCGTTCTCGCCTGCGCAGCCGTCCCGGTGATCCTCACCGTCGCCGGCTGCTCGTCCGACTCGGGCAAGGACTCCGCTTCGGGCGGCGACAAGAAGCCCGGCGCGTCCTCCTCCGCCAAGCCGAGCGGCAAGGCCTCGGCCGCGCTGGAGAAGGCGGCGTTCGCGACGCTGCCCGACCCGTGCAAGTCGATCCAGGCGAAGACCGTCGACACCCTCGTCCCGGAGGCGAAGGACAAGAACGGCACCGCCACCAAGTCGAACGACCTGGCCTCCCGCGCCAGCTGCTCCTGGAACGGCCTGGACGAGGACGGGCTGAAGGGCTCGCAGTACCGCTGGCTGTCGATCTCCCTGGTCCGCTACGAGTCGCACTCCTCGCTCGGCGGTGCGAACAAGCGCGCCGAGGACCAGTTCAACAAGCAGGTCGCGACCGCGAAGGCGGCCGAGGGCGCGCAGAACGTGAAGGTCGAGCAGGCGGGCGGGATCGGCGACCAGGCGTCGTCGGTCGTGTACGGCGTGAAGAAGGACGTGGACTTCTTCAACACGACGATCGTGGCGCGCTCGCAGAACGTGGTGATCACGCTCGACTACAACGGTGCGGCGTACGAGGGCGCCGGCGCTCCGGATCAGGCCAAGCTGCTGGAGAACGCGATCGCCGCGGCGAAGGAGACGGTGGCCTCGGTCGCGGCCGCCAACCAGCAGCAGCAGCCCTCGCAGCAGCCTGAACAGCAGGCTTCTCCCTCCGCGCAGTAGGCGCAGGCGGGTCCGGGCGGCGTGGCGGGCGCTTAACAGGAGGCTGACATTCAGTCACCTGTGCGGTCACCCGTACGCTGTGCCTGCCGTAGCTCGACAAGGGGAGGGGATCGCGGGTGGCCGCGATGCAGCTGACTCGTACGCACCGGATACTCATCGGCGTCGTGGTCGCAGGAGCCGTGGTCATCGCGGGGATCGGTTTCGCCGGTTCGTACGCCGCGGTGCGCGCGCTCGCCCTGCAGAAGGGTTTCGGGAACTTCTCGCTGGTGTTCCCGATCGGCATCGACATGGGCATCTGCGTACTGCTGGCGCTGGACCTGCTCCTGACGTGGATCCGGATCCCGTTCCCGCTGCTGCGCCAGACGGCGTGGCTGCTGACCGCGGCGACGATCGCGTTCAACGGGGCTGCGGCGTGGCCGGACCCGCTGGGCGTGGGCATGCACGCCGTGATCCCGATCCTGTTCGTGGTCACGGTGGAGGCGGCCCGGCACGCGGTGGGCCGGATCGCGGACATCACCGCGGACCGGCACATGGAGGGCGTCCGCATCACGCGGTGGCTGCTCTCCCCCCTCCCGACGTTCAAGCTGTGGCGCCGGATGAAGCTGTGGGAGCTGCGCTCCTACGAGCAGGCCGTCGGCATGGAGCAGGACCGGCTGATATACCAGGCGCGGCTTCAGGCCCGGTACGGGCGCGCATGGCGCCGCAAGGCCCCGGTGGAGGCCCTGATGCCGCTCCGCCTCGCCCGCATCGGCGTTCCGCTGTCCCAGACGGCCCCGGAGGGCCTGGCGGCGGCGGGCATCGACCCGATCCTGCTGCCTCCGGCGGCCGCGGCCATCGCGACGGGTGCGGCGGTGTCGGCGCCGCCCGCTCCGGCCCTGGAGGCGGGCCGGGACGCGCAAGCCGCCGGCCTTCCGGGCCAGGCGGGTCGGCCGGGCGTGGCCGGGGCGGCCGCGGGCATCCCCGGACAGCCGGGCGCAGCGGGCCAGCCCGGCCTGGCCGGAGCGGCCGCGGGCATCCCGGGACAGCCGGGTCTGCCGGGTCTGCCGGGTCTGCCCGGTGGAGCCGGGGGGCCGGCGGGGCAGGGCGCGCCGCAAGCGGCGGCCGCCGCGTACGCCGCCGGCGCGGAGCCCCACGTTCGGGACGGGGAAGCCAGGGGCGCAGCCCCCCAGGGCCACACCCCGCCGCCCTTCGCGGTCGACCCGACGGCCATGCCCGCCGCACACGACAGCGCCTGGTTCGCCGCGCCCCTGGCCCCGCAGGCCGCGTACGAGGGCGGGTACAACCCCCAGTACGTCGAGGGCCTGGAGCCGACCCCGGTCATGCCCCCGACCGGCCCGGACGAGGAGGTTCCGCAGCAGGGGCAGCTCCCCGTACCGCCGGCGACCGCCGAAGGCGCCGAGGCCGATGCCGACGCCAAGGCCGACGCCGAGGC
Source organism: Streptomyces sp. NPDC051109 (assembly GCF_044455885.1). Lineage (NCBI taxonomy): Bacteria > Bacillati > Actinomycetota > Actinomycetes > Kitasatosporales > Streptomycetaceae > Streptomyces > Streptomyces sp. NPDC051109. The sequence goes on along the minus strand of NZ_JBITFF010000030.1, from coordinate 7,514 downwards.
CGGCTTCGACCAGGCCAAGTTCAACGAGGCGGCCTACGAGGTGTTCCGGTCGTACCTCGACGAGCACTCGGACTTCCCGACCCCGGAGCAGGTGGACATACACCTCTCGGACCGCCACGGGATCGACCACCCGCGCAGTTCCTCGATGATCCGCAAGCTGATGCCGGGCCTGAAGCTGCGCTACCAGCGCGAGCTGGAGAGCGAGCACATCGCCTAGCGGACACCGCCCGAGGCAGCGCACGGCAGGCAGCGCGAGGGACGCAGCAAGCGGAAGGGCCCGCACCCCGAGGGGTGCGGGCCCTTCCGCGTACCTGCGGAGCGGAACGGCTCAGGCGGCCAGCAGCTTGCGCACCCGCTCCGCCCCCACCGCCAGCAGCAGGGTGGGCAGGCGCGGACCGGTCTCCCGGGTCACGAGCAGCCGGTACAGCAGCGCGAAGAACGTGCGCTGCGCGACCTTCAGCTCCGGCGTCGGCTTCGCGTCCGGCTCCAGCCCCGCCATCACCTTCGGCACGCCGTACACGAGCGTGGTCAGCCCGTCGAGCGACCAGTGCGAGTCGAGCCCGTCCAGCAGCAGCCGCAGCGACTCGCGGCCCTCGGCGTCCAGGGACGCCAGCAGCTCGGTGTCGGCGTCCTCGCGCACCAGCGTCCGCTGGTCGGCCGGGACCTGGGTGGTGATCCAGTTCTCGGCGCGGTCCAGCCGCGGCCGTACCTCGTCCAGGGAGGTCAGCGGCTGCGACGGGTCCAGGTCGGCCAGGATCCGCAGGGTCTGCTCGTCGTGCCCGGCGGTGATGTCCGCGACCGACGCGAGCGTGCGGTAGGGCAGCGGCCGCGGGGTGCGCGGCAGCTCGTGCGAGGCGACGCGCACGGCACGGGTGTGCGCCGCGGCGTCGGCCGGCAGCACGGAGCCGTCGGCGACCTTGGACTCCAGCTTGTCCCACTCGTCGTAGAGCCGCTGGATCTCCTGGTCGAAGGCGATCTTGAAGGACTGGTTGGGGCGGCGGCGCGCGTACAGCCAGCGCAGCAGCTGCGGCTCCATGATCTTCAGCGCGTCGGCCGGGGTGGGGACCCCGCCCTTGCTGGACGACATCTTGGCCATGCCGCTGATGCCGACGAACGCGTACATGGGTCCGATCGGCTGCTCGCCGCCGAAGATGTGCACGATCTGGCCGCCGACCTGGAAGGACGAGCCGGGCGAGGAGTGGTCGACGCCCGAGGGCTCGAAGATCACGCCCTCGAAGGCCCAGCGCATCGGCCAGTCGACCTTCCAGACCAGCTTGCCGCGGTTGAACTCGCTGAGCTTGACCGTCTCGGTGTACTCGTCCTCGGTGCAGACGTACGTCATCTCGGTCGTCTCGTCGTTGTACGAGGTGACCTTGGTGAAGTCCTTGCCGCACCGGCCGCAGTACGGCTTGTACGGGAAGTACCCGCTCTCGCCGGCGCTGCCGTCGTCCTCGGCGGCCGCGCCCGAGCCCTCGGCGGCCTCCAGCTCGGCCTCGTCGACCTGCTTCTGCTGGGGCTTCTTGCCGCCCGGCTTCTGCTTGGTGCGGTACTGGGCGAGCACCGCGTCGATGTCGCCGCGGTGCTTCATCGCGAACAGGACCTGCTCGCGGTACGCGCCGGAGGTGTACTGCTCGGTCTGGCTGATCGGGTCGTACTCGACGCCCATCTCGGCCAGGGCCTCGACGAAGGCGGCCTTGAAGTGCTCGGCCCAGTTCGGGTACGCGGAACCGGCCGGGGCGGGCACGGACGTCAGCGGCTTGCCGATGTGCTGCGCCCAGGACTCGTCGATGCCGGGGACGCCGGCCGGGACCTTGCGGTAGCGGTCGTAGTCGTCCCAGGAGATGAGGTGGCGGACCTCGATGCCGCGGCGGCGGATCTCGTCGGCGACCAGGTGCGGGGTCATGACCTCGCGGAGGTTGCCCAGGTGGATCGGGCCGGAGGGGGAGAGTCCGGACGCGACGACGACGGCTTTACCCGGGGCTCGGCGCTCCGCCTCGGCGATGACCTCGTCCGCGAAACGGGAGACCCAGTCGGTCTCGGTGCTGCTCTGGGCGCTCTGAGCCACGACACGTCCTTCTATCTCGAATGCTGGCTGTCAGCCATTCTCCCAGACGGAGCGGGACACTCCGGGGTTGCCCGCGGGCCCCCTTCATCTCGGGAAACGAGACGGCCCCACGTGGGATACTCGGGGCTTGTCGGAACAACCAAGTGCACCCTCAGGCACGACCTCACAGGAACGGCAGCTCATGGCCTCGGTCCCTTCCCTCGCTTCTTCCGTCAATCAGCGCGTCGCGGACGCCCTCGCCTCGGCCCTGCCGGAGGCCGGTGGCGCCGACCCGCTGCTGCGACGAAGCGACCGGGCCGACTTCCAGGCCAACGGCATCCTGGCGCTCGCGAAGAAGGCCAAGGCCAATCCGCGCGAGCTGGCGACGACCGTGGTCGGGTCCATCCCCACCGGTGACCTGATCAAGGACATCGAGGTCTCGGGCCCCGGCTTCCTCAACATCACCGTCTCCGACCGGGCGATCATCGAGACGCTCGCCGCCCGCGCCGGCGACGACCGCCTCGGCGTCCCGTACGCCGCGGACGCGGGCACGACGGTCATCGACTACGCGCAGCCGAACGTCGCGAAGGAGATGCACGTCGGCCACCTGCGGTCCGCCGTGATCGGCGCCGCGATGGTCGAGATCCTGGAGTTCACGGGCGAGAAGGTGGTCCGGCGCCACCACATCGGCGACTGGGGCACCCAGTTCGGCATGCTCATCCAGTACCTGATCGAGCACCCGCACGAGCTGGACCACAAGTCGGCGGACGCGGACGCGGACATCGAGGCCTCCGGCGAGGAGGCCATGTCCAACCTCAACCGCCTCTACAAGGCCTCGCGCGCGCTGTTCGACTCGGACGAGGAGTTCAAGACGCGTGCCCGGGCCCGCGTGGTCGACCTGCAGGCGGGCGACGAGCAGACCCTCGCGATGTGGCAGCGGTTCGTCGACGAGTCGAAGATCTACTTCTACTCCGTCTTCGACAAGCTGGACATGGACATCCAGGACCCGGACGTCGTCGGCGAGTCCGGCTACAACGACATGCTGGTCGAGACGTGCGAGCTGCTGGAGGCGTCGGGCGTCGCCGTCCGCTCCAACGGCGCGCTGTGCGTGTTCTTCGACGAGTACAAGGGCCCGGACGGCAACCCGACCCCGCTGATCGTCCAGAAGTCGGACGGCGGCTTCGGCTACGCCGCGACCGACCTGTCGGCGATCCGGGACCGCGTGGGCAACCTGAAGGCGGACACCCTCATCTACGTGGTCGACGCCCGCCAGTCGCTGCACTTCAAGATGGTCTTCGAGACGGCCCGCCGCGCGGGCTGGCTGAACGACGAGGTCAAGGCCGTGCAGCTGGCCTTCGGCACGGTACTCGGCAAGGACGGCAAGCCGTTCAAGACCCGTGAGGGCGAGACGGTCCGGCTGGTCGACCTGCTCGACGAGGCGGTGGACCGGGCCACGGCGGTCGTCCGCGAGAAGGCGGAGAAGGTCGGCCTGTCGGAGGAGGAGATCGTCGAGAACGGCCGGTACGTCGGCATCGGCGCGGTCAAGTACGCGGACCTCTCCACCTCCCCCTCGCGCGACTACAAGTTCGACCTGGACCAGATGGTCTCGCTGAACGGCGACACGTCCGTGTACCTCCAGTACGCGTACGCCCGGATCAAGTCGATCCTGCGCAAGGCGGCCGAGGCGGGCGAGCGCACCCCGCTGGCGCACCCGGAGCTGGAGCTGGCCCCGGCCGAGCGCGCGCTGGGCCTGCACCTGGACGGCTTCGGCGAGCTGATCGCCGAGGCGGCCGCGGAGCACGCCCCGCACAAGCTGGCCGCGTACCTCTACCAGCTGTCCTCCCTGTTCACGACGTTCTACGACCAGTGCCCCGTCATCAAGCCGGAGCCGGAGCTCGTCGTCGGCGAGAACCGCCTGTTCCTGTGCGACCTGACCGCCCGCACGCTCACGAAGGGCATGTCCCTGCTGGGCATCCGCACGCCCGAGCGCCTCTGACCCTGTTCGCGGGGCGCACTGCTCCGTACGATCGGCCTTCCCGTACTGACGGCAGGGGAGGCCGATCGTGAACGGATCACAGGGTGGGCACGGTTTACCACTGGCGCGCGCCGCGCTGAGAGTGCTGACCGGCGCCGGTGGCGGCACGCAGGCGCAGTCCGCCCTCCAGGCGCGGATACGGGTCCACGTGGAGGACAGGCTGCGCAGCGGCGCGCTGGGCACCGCGGTGCTGACGAAGCTCCGCGACGAGCCGGGTGACGCCTCCACCGCCATCGCCGTACCGGTGGTCGCGGACGAGATCTCCCGCGACCCGGCGTTCGGGGACACCCTGAACGACCTGCTGGAGCAGCTGCTGGGCGGAGCGGCGGCCGTGGCGGCGTACGGAGTGCCGCCCGCCGCAAGCACCGCGGGATCCACCGCCACGACGGGTTCGATCGGCCTGGGCTCGGTGACGGCGAACCAGATCCCCTTCCAGGGGCCCCCGGCCCCGCCCTGGGGACCACCGGCACCCGTGGCCCCCACGGCGCCCCAGGTGGTGGTGATCCCGCCGATGCCCGCGTACCGGCCCTACCGTTCGAGCGCGTGGCTGGTCTTCATGCTCGGGCTGCCCCAGTTCACGGTCTTCCTGCTCCTCGCCTGGCTCGTGGTCATGCTCGATCTCCCGGTGTCGCTCACCATCGCGCTCGCCATGGGGGTCGTCTCGCTGCTCATGGCCCTCTTCGGCCTCGTCCGCGGCCTGTTCCTGTTCCGTGGCCCGTCCAGCGTGCTGGTCTACGCGGGCACGGCACTGAACCTCCTGGTCGTGGCCCTGCTGATCGGTGGCAGCCGGTACGTCGGCCTCTCCTTTTGATCAGGCTCTAGCAGCGGTAGCCGTCGGGGACCTGGAGGAGGGCCACGAAGACCCAGACCATGACCGCCGCGCCGGCCAGGCCGCCGATGAGGGCGGCGGCCAGGTTCCAGCGGCCGACGTACGCGACGAGCACGCCCCACCAGGCCGTCGCGAGGAGGGCGAGCAGCGCCCCGTAGAAGAGCAGGGCGAGGCCGTTGGCGGCCCCGTTCACCCCGACGTCGCAGGCCCGCCAGGCGGCACCCAGCAACACCGCCCCGAGCACGCCCGTCCCCACCCCGGCCAGCGGGGCGACCACACAGCCCAGCTGCCCGCGCGTCACGGGGTGCTCCTGATCTGCGGGACGTCCTTGCCCTCCCGCTTCGCCTGCTCCATCCGGTCCATGGCGTCCTCGATCCCCTGCTTGAGCTGGTCTTCCGTCATGTCCTTGCCGTACTTGTCGTACAGGTCCATTCCGATCCTCATGGTGATCTGATCGCCCTCGTCGTCGTCACCCGTCAGCAGCGTCTCCCCCAGCGAGGCGCCCTTGATGAGGGTGTCCGGGTCGAATCCGGCGGCCCGGCCGATGTACCCGTAGTGGATGTTGGAGTAGATGTCGTAGAACACCTCCCGGTTCTGGCCCGGCTGCTTGAAGAAGTAGTCGTTCTTCGTCTGGAGGTCGAAGTGCTGCTGGAGCTGGGGCTTGTGGTCCCAGTCCTGGCCGGGCGCCACCTTCAGGCCCCACATCACGAGCGCCGCGTTGATGTCGCCGCCGTAGTCGCGCCCGAAGTCGTACCAGTGCGGCTCGCGCAGCAGGGTCTGAAGCTGGTGGACGGTGTCGGAGTCCACGTTCCGCTTCATCTCGTCGAAGATCCACTTCTCGGCCTCGGTGAACTTCTGCTCGCTGCGCGCCGATCCGGTCGGCGGGATCACCGGCTTGGCGGTGGCGTTGAAGCCGCCCATGGTGCCGTCGAAGGGGTTGGAGTCGACCACCACGGCCTGGAGCGCCTGCCTGATGGCCTTGTCGAACTCGTCCACCGCGCGCACCGCCTCCGCGATGTGCGCGGTCCACGAGTCCTCGGCCTCCCGCATCCCGGGGTCGCGGCGCAGGACGCGCGCCTGGGCGGGGTCCTCGACCCGGGTGAAGTCGAAGCTGGCCCGGCCCGCCGTGGACACCGCCATACCGGCGTCGACGGCGTCCTTGCGGGCCGACTCCACCTTCTTCTTCAGGTCCACGAAACCGGCGTGGGCGTCGCGCAGGAGCGCGGCGACCGCCTTCGCCTCGGTCTGGGCGGCGGCGTACTCGCGCCGGGTGGTGGCGAAGTTGTTCTGCGCGACCCCGGCGCTGAGACCGAGCCAGTTCTGGCCGACGGACGGGCCCATGGTGACCTTCTGGACGCTCGCGGCGTACCGGTCCTCGACCTTCTTCAGTTCACCGGCCATCGCGTCCCACGCGCTCGCCGCCGTGGCGAGCAGGCCGAAGTTCGTGGTCATCACTTCCTGGTACGTGAGCACATTTCCCCCAACTGTGCATGTCAGCAAGGTGAGTTCGAAACTCGCACCACACCACCTTGCCAGGCATGCACCGGCTCACGCCCCAGAGATCGGCAACCCGCCTCGCCGACGAGCAGGCCCCGGCCGCCGTCCCGGGACCAGATGCCGGCGGTGGACGCCGTCGGTGGACGCCGTCGGTGGACGCCGTCGGTGGACGTGACCCCGCCGTGGGCGGAGGAGTACATGGACCACGAGCGGGAGGCCGCTGCGATTTCCGGTTCGACACCCGGTCGGGTCGTACGGGGCCTCCTGCAGTCGGAGGCGTACGTCCGCGCGCTCTTCGGGTGCCGCATGCCGTACCCGGGCTCGTCGCCGAGGAGATCGAGGTGCAGGCCGCCCGCCGTACGGAGCGCCGGGAGAGCCCAGCGGCAGCGTCAGCGAAGGCGGCCGGCGCCTGGACCTGGCGCGCCCGGTCCCCCGACCCTCAGCTTCGTCGTCCGGGAGCGAGGTCGCGGTCGGACGGCGCAAGTCGAGCTACAGCGGCGACGGGGGCGGCGCCTGCGCGGAGGTGGCCGCTCTGGCCCTGCGAGGGGCCGTGAGGGACTCGAAAGTCCCTCACGGCCCCTCGCTCGCTCTCCCTCGCTCTTTCTCCCAGCGTGGTCCCACCTCGCTCAGTGGGTCACTAGCTGATCGGGTAGGAGTGTCGGCCCGTCGCCTCGTCGATCTCCGAGTGGGCCTTCTGCAACATCTGGGACGCGAGATCCATCAGCGCGCGAGCGCCGGCGATCTCTTCCCCGACCCGCAGCTGCTCCGGGTCGGAGGGGTGGCGCATGGCGTAGCCACGCGCCCTGATCTCGGAGCCGTCACCGAGCCTGACCATGGCCGCCGCGCTGGTGCGGTGGCCTTCCTCGGTGAATTCGAGCTCCACGTGCCACCCGACGAGTGTGGGCATGGTGCATCACCTCCAGGGGGTCACCCTGCCTCCAGGGTGCGCCTGGGGCACCAGGAACGCGAGCGGGGGCGAGGAGGTCGGGATCCCGGCCGGTCGGGGTCGGTGGTGTGTCCGGGGGCGTCCCGTCAGTCCACTGTCCTTCCGTGTCGGGTCGGTCCGTCAAGGGCGCTCCCTGCGGTCGCGTCGCTTCGCGATGGCCTTC
>NZ_JBITFF010000029.1:0-62317 GCF_044455885.1 Streptomyces sp. NPDC051109 | reverse complement strand
CGGCTGGCTGCACACCTACAATCACCACCGCGGACACACCGCGCTCGCAGGCAAACCACCCGCCAGCCGCGTCCCCAACCTCACTGGGCAATACAGCTAGGGCCCTCCGGGGGGCGATCGCGACGTCCTGCGGGCGCTGCTGCCCAGCGGTGCGATCGGAAATCGCGGCCGGCTGGGCCGGGGCATGCGTGCCGCGCCGGTCGGCCGCCCGGGGCTGGAGCGCACCTGACCGGCGGCAGTTCCTGATGTTCGCCATACCGTTGATCGCCTACGCGCTGTGCGCAGCAGCCGGCGAGGGCAGCGGCTTCATCGGCGCCCGGGCCGCCGGTCCGGCCTTCGGCAGCCGACTGCGCGACACGCCGGCGGAGCGAGGCTCCCTCACCGACGGCACGGATCCCACATGGAGCACCGGGTTCAGCGAGCGGTTCGCGCTGCTGCTCGCATCGCTGAGCTTCCTGGCCTTCGGCGCGGTCATCCTGGGGCCGGCCCAAGACGCTGCGCGCCGAACCTGGCCTGCGGGAGAACGCACTCACGGGCGAAAGCACTCCCGGGGTGCGGGGCCGGGGTCGTTGACGACACGACGGGCGGGCCGGGAGCGCACCTTTCACCTCATTGTGCGGCAATAGCCCTCAAGGTGGCTGATCACGGCTGGTTAGGGGTACCACCCAGCATGATCACTGTTGGGGTCGAAGAAGAGTACTTGCTGGTCGACCCGGAGACCCTCCTTCCCACTCCCCTCGTGCAGGAGGTGCGCGCCACGGCCCGCCTGGCACCGATCGCGGAAGAGCGAGAAATCCAGGACGAGCTGCTGCAGGCCCAGATCGAAGTCGCCACCCCCGTATGCACGGCCCTTGAGGAGGTGGGAGGACATCTCCTGCGGTTGCGCCACGCGGTGGCCTCCGCCGCCCAGGCGAACGGCTGCCGCATCGCCGTCACTGCCACCTCGCCGGTCAAGGATGTCGTACCCGTGCCCATCACCAGCACGGCCAGATACGTGAAGATGCGGCAGGAGGCCCGGTTGCTGGTCGATGAGCAGCTGATCTGCGGGATGCATGTCCATGTGGGGGTGCCCGACCGCGAGACCGGAGTGGCCGTCCTGAACCGGATGCGCGTCTGGCTGCCGACGCTGCTGGCGATGTCAGCGAACGGACCGCTGTGGGACGGGCGGGACACCGGGTTCGCCAGCTGGCGCACGGTCGTCTTCGGCCGCTGGCCGGTCAGCGGCCCGCCACCGCATTTCGCGGGACTGGCGGACTACGAGGACCGGATCGATGCGCTGGTGAAACCGGGGGTGATCCCGGACCGGGGGCAGCTGTACTGGCAGGCCCGACTCTCCGAGCGCTACCCGACTGTTGAGGTGCGCTGCTGTGACGTGCAGCTGGAGGCGGACGACGCGGTGATGCTCGCCGGTATCGTCCGCGGGCTCGCCGCCACCGCGATGGCCGAGGAGAGGGCGGGAGTCGCTCTCGCGCCGTGCCGGCCGGAGCTGCTGCAGGCCGCGACGTGGCATGCCGCCAGACACGGCCTGGGCAGCACGCTGGTGAACCCTGCGGGCCGACTGGAAAGCGGCGGGGACGTGCTGTACGCGCTGCTCCAGCACATCGGCCCCGCCCTCGAGGAGAACGGTGATCACCGTGAGGTGACCTCGCTCGTCCACCGGCTGCTCCAGCGGGGGACGTCGGCCGACCGCCAGCGCCGCGCGCTTGCGGAAGCCGGCCTGCCGGCGGTCGGTGCCCTCATCACCGCAGAAGCCACTGGCTCCTGAAGCTCTTGACGGGCGGGGTCGAGGATCAAAGGGCGCTGGTTGGACCCGGCTCGCGGGCGGCCATCCGGTGCGGCCCCACAGGGCCACGGCCCGCACCGCACCGCCCGGCGCGGTTCGCGCCGGGCGGTGCGGGCCGGCACAGCCTGCGCCGATCCCTCCTGCCGAACTGAGCCGTCGAAACCGTCCGGGTCAGGTGCCGGTTTCGCACACGAGCGTCACCGGGAGCACAGCCGACGACACGCCCTGCTCCGATCCCTGTCGGGGCACCACCAGTTGGACCTTCACCGTGGGCCGCGGTTCGGTCGGGTTCGCACGGGCGGGGGCAGTGACGACGAATTCCGCGGTCTTGGAGGTCGGGCCGGTGAACTTCATCGTGCGCTCGGACCGCTTGCCCGTGTCCGGGTTAAACCACGCGATCCTGATGTCACCGGTTCCCGTGCCCGTGAGCGTGCCCTCGAAGGTCACGGGAGTCGCCTGGTTGCACTTGACCGTGGGGGTGTTGGGTTTGGTCGCGACCACGTCGGCATCAGTGATGTCGACGGTCACAGGGGCGGGCGCATCCTTACAGGGGATGGTGGAGTGACCTTGTCGCTTGATGGTGTAGGTCCCATCGCGCAGGTTCCTCACGGTGAGGCTGCCCTGCGGACTGACCGACGTTGTCGACGATCTGCCGCCGCCGACTCGTTGGATCGTGACCGTTTGCTTGGCGCGGAAGCCGGCGAGCGCCATGTTGACCCTGTCCGAAGAGCCGCTTACGGGAGTCAACTGGCATGACGGGGATGTGGGGACCTGCACGGCCGACGGGGCTGCCTGGGCCGCCATCGTCGGGGGCAGGGCCACCGCGGAAACCAGGAGTGGGGCGAGTAGTGCACAACGACGTTGCCGATTCATGCGCTTCCCTCCATGGCAGAGATCTGCCGGGGTGTGTACGGAATCGGGGATTGGGCTCGCCATGGCGGCTGATGCGACGTGTCGCGGCAAGAGGGGCGCGGCCGGCCAACCGGTCGGTCCGAGATCGGCGCTCGACGCCGGCTGTCCGCGAAAGCGGACGGGCTGACGGACCGTCATGGTGGCCCGCGGCGGCCTCGCGCCATGGGGCTCCTCTCCGAGAGTACCTGCCAACGCCTGCGGCGGCCTGTCAGGAGCACCCGAGGGCCGGGCCGGCCCGTACTCGGACGCCGATGCCCGGCTCCGGCGGGCTCCCGGTGGCCGAAGGCCCCGGCGCCGTCAGGACCGGTCCGGGGCCCGTCGTGCGGGACGGTCGCGCATGCGTCGCCCGCGATCCCCGCCTCTGCTCGTCACCGCACTCCTTGCGCCCTCGGGACGGGTCACCGCTCGCCCGCCCCCACGCGGCACGCCGACGCCTCCGGCGCCACGGTGCCGGAGGACTACGAGCGTCAGGCCTCGGTATGCCCATCTCGGGCCGTCACGTCCGCGACCGGACGTCCGGCGAGGACGCGTTCGAAGACCTCCGTGTGCGGTGCCGCTTGGACACCTCCACCACACCACACCGGAGGTCTTCGCCATGAGCACGACCCGGCGCCGTTGACGCCCGTGATCAATACACCTAGCCCTTGCAGAAGGTCTTGGCCGCCAGTTCGGCGCCCTTGTCGTAGCCGTTCTGCCAGTTCGGGTCGGGCTGTTCGGCGGTCTTGGGCTGGGTGGCCTGGCAGTTGGCCCTGATCTGTTGGAAGCCGAACTGGAAGCCCTTGTCGTACTCGGCCTTGGCGTTGTCCCCGTCGGTCTGATCCTTGCCCCCCGTCTGGGTACAGGGATAACTCTGGGACTGCGACCCGTACGGTACGGCGGCGTACGAGCCTGCCGGAAGGGCCGCTGCCTCGAACGTTCCCTCCGCCGTCGCGTCGACCGTGACCTCCTTCTTGCCGCTCGTCTCCTTGACGACGACCTTTCCGCCGAATCCCTTCCCCTTTACGTTGACGTGGTCGGCGGCGCCGGGGAACGGTTCCACGGTGCAGGTGGGGCCGTCCGATGGAGCGGCGGTGGCAGCGGCAATGGAGTAGGGACATAGGGCGACCGAGCAGGCGATCAGAGGGCTGAGGGCGACGAGACGGATGCGCCGGTTCATGGCTTGCCTCCATCGGTGGTCACGTGCAGAAGGTCGTAGCCGCGAACGCGGCGCCCCGGCGGCGGCGTAGCCCTTCTGCCGGTCGGAGTCGAGCGATTCCGGGGGACTGGGCTGGGTGGCCTGGCAGTTGACCCTGATCTGCTGGCGGCCTGAGCCCTGCTCGCCTTCGCGCGGAGGGCCCGATCGCCAGCCGGTCCTGCCGGGTGGCCGCGCATCACTCCTGGGGGCAGCGCCGCGATGTTCCCCTCCCACCGCGACCCGGCAGTCCCCCGGGGGTCGGCTCGTACATCTATTTGAGCAACACCTTCTTGTGGCCGGCGAAGCCGATACCGACCACCTCACCTCGTCGGCCGCTGTGGCGTCCTGCACCACGGTGCACGTGGGGACCGGGGCCCTCCCGCGGCGGCGGCCCAAAGGGGCTGCGGGCGACCGCGTCGGCGAGGTGAGGGCTGAGCGTCAATTCCTTCTCATGATCTCGCCCCGGTCGAGCGGTGTCGACCTGAGGACCGGAGCCCGGCCCTCAGGGAGGGGACGCCACACCTTCACCGGGCGGCCCGCCGCAAGATGCGCTCGCTTTCGGAGCGAACAGTCGACGCGCCCGGAGGGTCAGGCCTGCCGGAGAGCCGCGGCGGTTCCGGAATGGGGCCAGCTCCGTGCGGGTCGCCTTGCATTTGCCCATCGGCACGGTCGGGTGGTCAGCGGTCAGGCGGTCTGCGCCGCAAGCTCCGCGTTGGCGCGCTCGGTTACCAGGGAGAGGACGCGGCCGGCGGCAGCCAGGTCCGCGGCCGGTATCCCTCCCCAGATGCGAGCGCTGATGGGGGCGGTCTCCGCGCCGACGACCGCGATCAGCTCGCGCCCCGCATCCGTGGGGCGAAGGTGCGCACCGTCCACGACGAGCAGCTGCTTGGCCAGCAGCTCGTCGAGAGTGGCGCGGATGTCGGCCGGGTCGGCCTTGAGGGAGCCCTGGACCTCGACGACGAGGTCCTCCGCGGCCTTCGGGGTGTCGGCGGTGATGGCGGCGCGCAGGGCGATCTGCTGCTGGAACGTGATGCCGTGCCGGGCCAGGACGTGCTCCAGCACGCCGCGGGCGGCGTAGTGGGCCAGGCCGAGGGCGCGGGCGTCGGCGAAGGATGCGGTGGTGGTCATGGTGTTGCCCCCTGAGTGCTCTTGTCGTCCGGTACGGCTGGAGTGAGAGGTACGTCGAGCAGGGTCGTCAGGTCGTCGGTGAACGCGCGCGTACGCGGCGCGTCGAGGCCGCCGAGCGGCTCCAGCAACTGCTGAAGCAGTTCCTGGACCACCACGATGGCCTGCCGTGTGACGGCTTGGCCCTGCTCGGTGAGGGTGAGCTGCACGGCGCGCGGGTCGCGGGGGTCGCGCGTGCGCTCGATCAGGCCGGCCGACTCCAGGGCGCGCGCCAGTTTCGAGACGTACAGCGCCTCCAGGCCGGTGTGGTCGGCGAGTCGGCGCTGGCTGGGCCTCTCACCGGTGTGCTGCATGCCGTGCAGCGACGCGACCAGTACGTACTGCGCGTGGGTGAGACCCAGCGGAGCCACCGCACGATCGACTGCGACGCGCCACTTGTTGGCCAGCCGCCACACCAGGGAGCCGGGCGTTGGGCCCGGGGACATCTCGCTCATGCGAATAGAGTACATAGCTACTATGTCTATGGCTACTATTTTCGGCGGACGCCGTCCGTGCATCCGCGGCGGCCGCCGGCAGGTTCCAGGGTGTGCAGGGGGCAGGTGCCCGGCGCGGTCAGATGCCGCCGGTCCACGCCTCGGGGCCGCCCCCCTCCCACCGGATCGGCCCGTCCTCGGACAGATCCACATCCTCCAGACCGGCCCGGCGCAGGAACTCCGACACATCCCCGGGCGTAAACGCCCGGCCGAGGTCCGCGTCCACACCGAGCGCATGCACCGTGACCTTGCGCCCGCCCTGCGGCGACACCGGGTGGACCACTATCTCCGTCTGATCCGCCATACGTCCAGGGTGCGGCGGGCCAACCCGTACGGCATCCGGGACGCCTCACCACCATGCGTGCTGAACAGCAATGGAGTGACTCGCTCAGTCGGACTCCCATCCAACGGGTCGGCTTGCGGCTGTGCTCCGCTGGACTCTGCGGGTGCCGGGGCAAGGAGCGCTGCTATCCGGGCAACCTCCGGGCCACCCTCGCCGCTCAGGCCGGCCCCACGCCCCGGATCGTTCACGGGGTGGGCCGGCCACCGCCGGCCACCCCGTGAACCCGGTGCTCAGGGCCGGCTCCTCATCGGAGCCGGAGCGGTGTCACGTGGTCAGCGCTGCCGTGTCAGTAGCGCCGGCCGGTACGGCCATTGGCCGTAGTCGCCGCCGATGTTGGGGTTGCGTCCCTGGTAGAGGAATTGCAGGTTGCAGGGATCGACGGTGAAGGTCTGATCGGCGCTGGTGCGGATCAGTTCGCCATGGCTGATGTCGTTGGTCCAGGTGGCGCCACTGTTGGCCTTGCCGGCGAAGGGGTTGCTCTCGGTCGCGGCCTGGGGTGTCCATGAGCCGTTCAGAGCGGTGGCCGTGAACGAGCGGAAGTAGCGGCCCTGCGCGCCGATCGCCTCGACGATCATGAGGTAGCGGTCCTGGCCCTGGAGCTTGTAGACCTGAGGCGCTTCGAACAGGTTGTTCGTCGTATCGCTCATGATCGTTGTGTAGGTCGAGCCGAAACTGCTCGGGAAGTTCCCGATCGGCATGCTGGCCCGGTAGATCTTGCCGTTGTCACCGGCGAAGAACAGGTACATGTTCGTGCCGTCAGCGATGAGCGTCTGATCGATGGGACCTGTTCCGGAGCCGGTGATGGCTCCGGAGAAGAGCACCTGCTGCGAGGACCAGCCATTGGGGTTGGAGGGGTCGCTCGACGTCCGGTAGGAGAAGGCGCCCCCACCCCCCCACTGGTAGGCGAGCACCCAGATGTTCTTCGGCGCGAAGTAGAAGAGCGTGGGAGCGACGGCGGAGTTCGACATCGTGTTCTGGCTGGCCGAGGCCATATCGGACCAGTTGGTGAACGGGCCGAAGTTCATCGAGCCCCAGCCCGAGTCCGGTCCCGAGCCGTGCGTCGTCGCATAGACGAGGTTCTTGCCGTTGTAGGGGGCGACGGTGAAGTCCTTGAGCGAGGCCCACCCGGCCTTGGGCTGCGCCAGCGGGCCCGTGGAGGTCCAGCGGTACGTCGACGGAAGATCGCACGTGCCGGGGTTGCCGGCGCCGACCGGCACGAGCTGCCACTGCTGGTTGGTGCCGCCCCAGTCGTCGTACTGGACGATGTTCGCGTTGTCGGCGGTGGAGGCGCCTTGGACTTCGAGGGCCTTGTTGCTGTGGCGCGCGATGAACCTCACGTAGCCGTCCGAGCTGTCGGCCAGCCGCCACTGCTGGTTGGTGCCGTTCGCATCGGACCACTGGACGATCGAGGCACCGTTGGCGGTGGACCGGCCGGAGACGTCCAGCACCTTGCCGGAGTGGCGGGACTTGATGCGGTAGTAACCGTCTCCGGAGTCGACGAACTGCCACAGCTGCTGGTTCTGGTCGTTCCTGGTCCACTGGGTGATGCGCGCGCCGTCGTTGGTCGCCAGGTTGTAGACGTCCAGGGCCTTACCGCTGTTGCGGTTGACCAGCACGTACGACGCGTTGGGGTCGACGGTGGCCGCGGCGGCGGCGACGGCGGGCTGGGTACCGAGGAGAGCAGCCCCGAGCAGCAAGGACGAAAGGACCGCGAGGACGAGTCTCAGGACCCGTGGCGGATGGCGAAACCACATCAGAAGAGCTCCTTTGGGGGACGGGGGTGAGGTGACCCCGACGAACCGCCGAGCGGCCGCGCCAGGGGGTCGGGGACGGGATAGGTGTGAAGGCGGCCGCACATGCCGAAGCGTTGGTGCTGCGGGCACTCCAGTCGTGCCACTTCGCCGTGGGCCAGGTGAGAGAGGTCTCCGGCCTTCAGCCGCTCCAGCTGACGGCCGGTCGTGACGGCCGCGGCCAGGGGGCCGTCACGCCAGCGGAGCCGCCAGGCGTCCAGGAGTTCACTTTTCAGGCGGTGGGCCGCGATGTGGAACTCCTTGAGCCCGCCTTCGCGCAAGGCCAGGAAACCCTCGATTGCCAGGTCGCGGCGGCGGCGCGCTGCCGTGGAATGGTCGCCGGACAGCGCGGCCGCCTTCCGGTAGGCGTGGGGGTCGGCCAGCACAGGAGCAGGGAAGGTGAAGACGGCGTCTCCCGCCTCGGGGAGTCCGCTGTTCTGCATGAGCACCACGAGGCGCAGGCCGCCGTCGTTGACGAGGCGGTGGATCGTGCCGGGGGTGAACCAGACGACGTCGCCGGGGAGCAGCGGAGTGTCGGTGAAGGCGGAGGTGGTCAGGGTCTGGACGCTGCCCGCGCCGCCGATGACGACGTAGGCCTCGGAGCAGACGAGGTGCATGTGGGGCGTGCCGCCGCACAGCCCGTCGGCGGCCTCCCAGTCGTACACCGTCAACCCGGAGATCCCCACGCCGCCGGGGAGCGGGGTCACCACGGGTGTTCCGCGATATGGCGGGACAGGCGCCCGGGGGGCCATGCGCCGTCGGCGACGACGATCCGGTAGCGGCGCGACAGGGTGTCGCCCGGGGCCAGCGGCAGTTCCTCGTCGAATGCCAGAGACGGGTTCACGGCGGGAATGGGCTCACTGCGGACGAACCAGTGGCAGGGGGCGTCGGGATCGTCCAGGAACAGGAGAGTGGAGGAGCGGTCGACCTCGTCGTGCGTGCCGGTGAAGGCCAGCCAGTCGCCCTGTTCGCCCATCGCGGGGCCGATCACTTCGCCGCCGGTGAAGTCGCGCGGGCCCCGCCAGAACAGGCCGGAGTATCCGGCGAGCTTTCTGCCCTGCGTGCCGGGGCTGCCGAACATCAGGTCGGTGTCGCGGACGTTGGTCAGCGAGGTGGTGACGTCCAGGGTCCAGGAGTCGGCCCCGACGCCGTGTGCGGTCAGCGTGCGGCGCTCGTTGATCCAGTGCTCCCCCGCCATCGTGATCCAGGCCAGCGCTTCGGTGACCACGGCGCGGCCGGGGCCCGTTTCGGCGGACACGGTGAGGCTGCGCATCGTGCCGAGGTTCGGCAGGTCCACGTAGCCCTGGCCCCGCAGGTACGTGCCGCCGCCCCAGAAGTTCTGCCCCGACACCCACGACGCCGTGAGCTGGATGCCCTTGTGCCAGCGATGGTCGTGCGGCCGGTACCCGGTGACCACGTCGCCGGCCAGCGTGCGTACCGGATGCAGGTAGGGCTTCGGCGCCTCGAAGGGGTCCATGACCGGCCGGTGCACGTACCGGAAGAGGTCGACGCCGCGAGCCCGGACGGTCAGCGAGTCCTCCTTCTCGCGGAGTTCGAACGTCACCGGAACACCCCCGGGCGCCCTCCGTTGAGCGAACCGTAGAACGGGTCGGCCGCGTCGATCTCTCCACGCCGGACCGGCAGGCCGGTGATCGCGGCCTTGTACAAGGCGGTGACCAGTTCCATCGTGGGCCTGCCGAGACCGGGCCGGATCCCCGCCTCGTAGTCGTCCAGGAAGGCCGCGAGCTGCGCGGTGTGCGAGCTGGGCACGTCGTCCGGCGGCTCCCACTCCGCGCCCGGCGACCTCGCGGTGAAGGTCCAGTCCGCGTTGGAGTAGCCGTACAGGTGTCGCAGCTCGACCGTGGCGTCGGTGAGATCGAAGCGCAGGTAGCTCTCCTCGCGGGGGGAGAGGACGCTGTTGACGACCGTCGCAATGGCTCCGTTGTCGAACCGGACCAGGGCCGCGGACACGTCCTCGGTCTGGACTTCGCGCGCGAGGCGGCCGGCCATCGCGCGTACCTCGGTCCATTCGCCGAGCACCGCGAGCATCAGGTCCATCTGGTGGATGCCGTGGCCCAGGGTCGGGCCGCCGCCCTCGCTCTCCCAGGTGCCGCGCCAGGGCACCTCGTAGTAGGCGTCGTCGCGGTACCACGCCGTGACGCACTGCGCGACGAGCGGACGGCCCAGGGTCCCGGCCGTGATCCGGTCGCGCAGGTACCGGGCCCCCGAGCCGTACCTGTGCTGGAACACCGCGCCCGCGAGGGCGGGCCCCTCGGCGCGGCGGATCCGGTCGAGCTCGGCCAGCGACCGGGCCACCGGCTTCTCGCACCATACCCACGCCTGCGACTCCAGGCAGGCCACGGCCTGTTCGGCGTGCAGGAACGGAGGCGTGCACAGGTGCACGAGGTCCGGACTCTGCTCCTTGAGCATCGTGTGCAGGTCGGTGTAGACCGCGGGGATGCCGTGTTCGGCCGCGAACGCCTCGGCGCGCACGGCGTCCACGTCGACGGCTGCCACGATCCGGACCCGGTGCGCCTGCGCGCGGAGGGCCGGAACGTGGCAGATGCCCGCGATCCCGCCCGTTCCGACGATCGCCGTCCTGATCATCCGCCCAGCACCTCCTTGATCGAGTGGTAGGCGGGCTTGGGCAGCAGGTTCTCGTCGTAGGGCAGCGCTGCGCCCTCGCCGGGGAAGACGGAGGGGATCCACGAGTACTTGTCCGTGTAGTCCCAGATGGTGACGCCGACGCACTTCTTGACCGCCAGGCAGGCCTTGACGTAGTCGGCGTACCAGGCGGCCTGGGTGGCGAGCTTTCCCGGGGTCGCGGGGAGGGTCATCCGGATGTCGAGCTCGGTGACCGCGACGTCGACCCCGAGGTCGGCGAAGCGCTGCATGTTCTGCTGGACGTCGCGGGGGAAGCCGTACTGGAGCGCCAGGTGGCCCTGGATGCCGAAGCCCTCCACCGGGACCCCGTCGGCCTTCAACTGCTTGATCAGGGTGTAGTAGGCGTCGCTCTTGGGGCCTGTGCCGTCGACGTTGTAGTCATTGAGGTACAGCTTGGCGTGCCGGTCGGCCTCGTGGGCCCAGCGCAGGGCGTCGGCGATGTAGCCGGGGCCGAGCGTCTTGTAGAAGAGCGATTCGCGGTAGGTGCCGTCCTCGTTGAAGGCCTCGTTGACGACGTCCCAGTGGATCACCTGGCCCTTGAAGTGCCGGACCTCCGTCTGGATGTGGTTCTTGAGGATGGCGCGCAGCTCGTCGGCGCTCCAGGTGCCCTCGGTGAGCCATGCGGGGAGCTGGTTGTGCCAGATGAGGGTGTGGCCGCGGACCTTCTGGTGGTGGGCCTTGGCGAACGCGACGACCTTGTCGGCGTCGGTGAAGTCGAAGACGCCGCGCTCGGGCTCGGTGGCGTACCACTTCATGGCGTTGCCGGGGGTGGTCTGGCCGAATTCGCTGCCGAGGAGCTTCAGGTAGGCGGCGTCGGTGAACTCGGGGTTGTCGGTGGCGGAGCCGAAGTACTTGTGGTGCTTCGCGGCCAGTTCGCCGAGCGTCCTGGGACGGGGCTCGGCCGCTGCGGGCGCTGCGGCGAGACCGGCCGAGAGGCAGAGGGCTGCGGCCAGAGTGGTGAGGATCCGGGGTATGCGAACGGACATGGGAAGGGACATGGCGGGCTGCTCCTCGGGGTGCGGGCGGTTCAGTCGAGGACGATCGTGGTCAGCGCGCGCGGGGCGAGCGTCGCCGTGAGGGTCGTGCCATGTGTGGAGACGATGTCGGCCGGGGTGATCGAGCGGGTCCCGTCGGTGACGTAGCCGTCGGGGTTCCGGTCATGCCCGCCGTGAAGGGAGAATTGGGCGGAGCTTGCGGTGGTCGCGGTGTTGAGGATTTCGATCACGCGGCTGCCGTCGGTGTTGCGGAAGGCCGTGATCTGCAGTGCCGGTTCCGCGTTCGTGACCGGCACGCGGACGGCACCGGGGCGGATGAAGCGGCTGAAGGCGGCCAGGGCCCAGTACCGCTTGGACACCCGGTAGTCGTCACCGGGATTGGCGAGCTGGATGAGCCCCCGGGTCGCGCCGAGGGACGCTCCGGTCCAGTAGACGTAGGCACTGGCGTTGCCGACGGTCAGGGTGTTCTGGATGTCGGCCGCGACGGCGAGACCGTCGTAGCCGCTGCCGTCGTCCCAGTTCTCGTTCCAGGTGGCGCCGTCCGGCGACCATTCCGACATCCACACGCGCTTGTCGGTCGGCTGCGGGACCGCGGTCGGACCGCTGTAGCGGTGGCCGGTGATGGTCCGCACGGACTTGCCGGCGGCGGGGTCGGCCTCGACGGCCTCGGTGTAGGCCACCTGCCGGTCCCAGCCCGCGGCGTCGCAGCAGGCCAGCTCGGTCTTCAATCCGGTTGCGCGAACGGTCGGCCCGAGCACTTTGAGGAAGTCGACGGCCTGCTGCGGGGTGAACCGCATCGAGGCGTAGGTCGCCGTCCAGTCGGGTTCGTTGGTGAATCCCAGGTCGGTGATCCCGATGCCTTCCTGCCGGTAGAACTTCGCATACTGGACGAGGTAGTTGGCGTAGGCCTGACGCCATTCGGGCAGTAGCTCGCCGCCGCCGTTCTCGCTTCCGTTGGTCTTCATGAAGGCCGGGGCGCTCCAGGCGTCGGCGTAGAACCGTTTGACGCCGTAGGCCTTGGCCTCCTTGGCGAGCCACACCTGGCCGCCGTCCCATCCATCCCAGACGTACTTCGGCGTGGCGTCCGGCCCGCCGGGATCGGCCGGCAGGATCGTCGGCATGTGGTCGTAGACCCTGTCGGTCGACGACCCGATGCCCAGGCGCAGGATCGAAAGGCCCGCGCCCTTGTCCCTGCTGAGCAGCAGGTCGAGCACTTCGCGCTGCTTGGCCGGGCTGAGGCCGCGCGCGCCGTGCAGCAGGTCGGCCCGCTGGAAGGCCATCGAGAAGCCGAACCCGTCGATGGGCTGGAGCGCTGTGCGGAAGTCGACGCCGTTTCGCGCGGGGGCGGCCACAGCCTGCGATGTTAGCGCTAACAAAATGGGGACTGCCAGTGCGATCAGGCGTTTCACATTCACTCCTCGGGGGTGGAGGTCGCGCGGGACGGGTCAGCCCTTGGTGGCGCCCGCGGTGAGGCCGCCGATCAGCTGCCGCTCGGCGACGGCGTAGAACGCGAGGGCGGGGACCATGGCGAGCACGATGTAGGCGAGGACGAGCGCGTAGTCGGTCGAGTACTGGCCCTGGAACTGCTGGACTCCGACCGGGATGGTCTGCCATTTCGGGTCGTTGAACACCAGCAGCGGCAGGAAGAAGTTGTTCCAGCTCGCCACGATCGCCAGCACCGACACCGTGCCGAGCGCCGGACGCGCCATCGGCAGGAGGATCTTCCAGAAGAAGCGGAACTTGCCGCAGCCGTCCATGATGGCCGCCTCCTCGACCTCCGCCGGGATGGTCCGGAAGAAGCCGCGCAGGATGATGATCGTCATGGGGAGCCCGAAGGCCGCCTGCGGGAGGATCACACCGAGCGGGTTGTCGAGCAGGTCGAAGTTGCGCAGCAGCAGGAACAACGGCAGGACGGCCACGGCGAACGGGAACATCAGCCCGATCGTGAACAGCGTGTAGAACAGCTCCCTGCCCCGGAAGGCGTAGCGGGCCAGCACGAACGCCGCCATCGCGGACGCCGCCACGGTGCAGCACGTCGTGCCGATCGCGATGCCCGCGCTGTTGGCGATCTGCCGCCAGAACATGCCGTCGCCGAGAATGCCGGTGTAGTTGCCGGTCTTCCAGTGCTCCGGCAGCCCGAACGGGTTGGTCGTCAGCTCGCCGGTGTTCTTGAACCCGGAGATCACCGCGTAGACCAGCGGCACGACGACGAACGCGCCGATCAGCCAGACCACGGCGTGCAGCGACAGGCCGCGTGCCGTCCTGCGGGCGTTCATCGGCCACCTCCGGAGGTGACGGCCCCGCTCAGGTCACGGCGGAGCACGTAACGCTGGTAGAAGAGGGAGAAGACCAGGCTGATCATGAACAGCACCACGCTGATCGCACTGGCATAGCCGACCTGGTAGCGCTTGAACCCGAACTGGAACATCGAGATCGCCATCGTCTCGGAGGAGTGGTTGGGCCCGCCCGCCGTCATGACCCACACCAGGTCGAAGAGCTGGATGGCCCCGATGATCGAAAGGAAGGCGCTGATCCGGATCGTCGGGCCGAGCAGCGGAAGCGTCACGTGCCGGAAGCGCTGCCATACGCCGGCGCCGTCGATGGAGGCGGCTTCGAGGATCTCGCCCGGGATGCTCTGCAGTCCGGCGAGGAAGAGCATCATGTGGAAGCCGAAGTACTTCCAGGTCATGACCACGAACAGGGTCGGCATGACGGTCGAGGGATCGGCCAGCCACTTGCCCCGCAGCCCCTCCAGGCCGAGGGCGCCGGCGAGGTGGTCGGCCATGCCGGCACCGGGAAGGAAGATCATCGTGAAGAGGACCGCCGTGACCACCTCGGACAGGACGTACGGCGCGAAGAACAGCATCCGGTAGACGGCCCGGCCGCGCAGCCGCTGGTTGAGCAGGACCGCGGTGAACAGCGCGAACGGCAACTGCACCGTGATCGACAGGGCGATCAGGTACAGCCCGCGCTCCAGATCGCCGAGGAAGACCTGGTCGTCGAACAGCTTGGCGTAGTTCTCGAAGCCGACGAAGTCGTCCATGGGGCCGGTCCCGCCCCACTTGAAGAAGCCCGTGTAGACGGCGACGGCGATCGGGGCGAGGACGAAGACGAGGAAGAGGACCAGAGCCGGGAGGAGGAACCAGGCGAGCGACGCCCAGCCTCCCAACCCGCGCAGGAGCGTCCGCGCCGGGGCGGGCGGGCCCACCGGCAGGGCGTCCCGCGTCCGCTCCTTGGTCAGGGTGGGCACAGAGCTAGGCACCCTTCGCAGCCTCGGTGATCGACTTGGTGACCTGCTCGGGCGTCTTCTTGCCCGCTATGAGGTCGGCGACGCTGTCGTTGACCTCCTGGCCGACCGCAGGCGGGTAGGCCTGGTCGAGGAAGAGCTGGAAGCCCGTCGCCTTGACCAGGCTGTCGGCCACCACCTTCCGGTTGGCGTCGGTGAGCTGGCTCTCGGCGCCCTTGACCACCGGCAGGTAGCCGTTGGAGGCCAGCAGCTCGGACTCGTTCTCCAGTACGAAGAACTTCAGGAAGTCCAGCGCCTCTTTCGGGGCGCCCTTGCGCAGCGCGAAGCCGCCGCCACCGCCGAACACCTCGGTGGCCTGGCCGACGCCGCCGTCGACCGTCGGGAAGGGGAAGAAGCCCAGGTCCGCTCCGAGGTCAGCGCCCGCGTCCTTCTGTACCGACGGTGCCCACTGCCCCATCAGCTCCATGGCGGCCTTGCCGCTGCCCATGGTCGCGGCCTGACCTCCGGGGGTGGAGTAGCCGGCGCCGAGGAAGCCCGTCTGGAAGGGCTGGAGGTCGACCAGCTCCTTGAGGTGGGTGCCCGCCCGGACGAAGCCGGCGCCGGTGAAGTCCTTGGTCGTCGCGGCCTGCTGCAGCGCGGGGAGGCCTGCGACGCGCATCGCGAGGTAGGCCCAGTAGTAGTGGCCCGGCCATTTCTCCTTGCCCGCGAGGGCGATCGGGGTGATGCCCGCGGCCTTGAGCTTCTTGACGTCTTCGAGAAGCTCGGCCCAGGTGGCCGGCGGGGCGGTGATCCCGGCCTCGGCGAAGAGCTTCTTGTTGTACCAGAAGCCGACCATGCCGACGTCGTAGGGCACCCCGTAGGTCCGGCCGTCGAACTGATAGGCCTGCAGCGAGACCGGGGTCAGGTCGGACGACCAGCCGAACGCCTCGGTGAGGTCCTCGACCAGCCCCGCGTCGACCTGCTGCCGCAGGACGCCGCCGCCCCAGGTCTGGAACACGTCCGGGAGCTTGCCCGACGAAGTGTTGGCCGTCAGCTTGGACTTGAACGCCTCGTTCTCCAACGAGGTCGTCTTGATCGCGATGTTCGGGTGGGCGGCCGTGAACGCCGAGGAGATCTGCGGGAACAGGGACTTGCCCGGTTCCGTCGTGGCGATGTTCCACCACGCGAAGGTCACCTTGCCGTCGGCCGCCGGCCCCGAGCCGGAGTCCCCGCCGCCGCAGGCGGCGGTCAGAGAGACGGACAGAACGGTCAGGCCCGAGAGCGCGAGGAAGCTTCGTCGACTCGGGGGTGTGCTGGCCATGGGACCTCCGGGGTGGTGAATGCCGGCTCGGTTCGGTGCGGTTCGGTTCGAAAATCTTTCGTAACTTTCTCGAATTCGTGCTGCCACAAACTAGGAACGTGAAGCCCCCCGGTCAACCCTTCTCACCGAATTCCCTTTGACAGCAGTCCTCTTGGAGCTTGACAACCAGGTCGCGACGACCGGAAACTCTTCGAAAGTTTGCGATATCCATCGCCAACCCAAGGCATCCGCGCGGAGGAGAGAAGTTGAGCGAGCAGCGCCCGACCCTGGCCGTCATCGCCGCTGAGGCAGGGGTCTCCCAGGCCACCGTGTCCAAGGTGGTCAACGGCCGCTCCGACGTCGCACCCGCGACACGCGAACGGATCGAGGGCCTGCTGCGCTCCCACAACTACCTCCACCCCGGCGCGCAGGCCAGGGCCCGCAGGTCCGGCCTGGTAGACCTGATCATCGGCGGCCTGGACAGCGCGTGGGCGGTGGAGATACTGCGGGGCGTCGAGGCCGAGTGCGCCCAGCGGAGCGTCGGCACCGTCGTGTCGCTCGTCCCGCCGGGCGAGGCCACGCCTTCGAGCTGGGCCGCCCTGCCGGTCCTGCACCACAGCGACGGCGTCATCCTCGTCACCGCCTCGGTCACCCAGGCCCAGCGCGCCCAGGTCGAACAGGCCGGGGTGGCACTCGTCGTCATCGACCCGATCGACCTGCCGGGCAACGGTGTGCCGAGCATCGGCGCGACCAACTGGGCGGGGGGCCTCGCCGCCACGGAGCACCTGCTGGAGCTGGGGCACCGCCGGATCGCCGCGATCGGCGGGCGCAAGGAGATGCTCTGCAGCCAGGCCCGCATCGACGGGTACCGCGCCGCGCTGGAGCGGGCCGGGATCGAGGTCGACCGCGACCTGATCCGGTTCGGCGACTTCCAGCACGAGGGCGGGTTCCAGCGCGCCCGGGAACTGCTCTCCCTCCCCGAGCCGCCGACCGCCGTCTTCGCCGGCAGCGACCAGCAGGCGATGGGCGTCTACGAAGCCGCCCGGCAGGGCGGACTGAGCATCCCGCAGGACCTCAGCGTGGTCGGCTTCGACGACCTGCCGATGTGCGAGTGGCTGTCCCCGCCACTGACGACGGTGCGCCAGCCGCTGGAGGAGATGGGCCGGCTCGCCGCCCGAACGCTCTTCCAGCTCCTGGACGGCCAGCCCCTGGTCAGCCCCCGTATGGAGCTCTCGACCGAGCTCAAGGTCCGCCTCTCCACCGCCCCGCCCCGTTCCTAGGAGAACTCCTTGACCGAGCCCTGGCGTGACCCCCTCATGCCCGTGTCCATACGGGTCGCCGATCTGCTGAAACGGATGACGCTGGAGGAGAAGGCGGGTCAGCTCGCCGGCTTCTGGGCGCTGCCCTCGGAGCCGGGCGCCCCGGTCGCGCCGATGGAGGACGATTCCGGCGAGTCCGCGCCCGGCCTCGACGACATCGCCGCCCACGGCCTCGGCCAGCTCACCCGGGTGTACGGCACCGCGCCGACCACCGCGGAAGCCGGGATGGAGCGGCTCGCCTCGCTCCAGCGGAAGGTGACCGGATCCGGCCGGTTCGGGATACCGGCGGTCGCTCACGAGGAGTGCCTGACCGGGTTCATGACGTTCGGGGCGACGGTCTTCCCCGGGCCGCTGGCCTGGGGCGCCTCCTTCGATCCCGGACTCGTGCGCCAGATGGCCGCCGCCATCGGCGCGGGTATGCGACGGGTCGGCGTACACCAGGGGCTGGCTCCGGTGCTCGACGTGGTCCGCGACTACCGGTGGGGCAGGACCGAGGAGTGCATCGGCGAGGATCCCTATCTCGTCGGAGCGATCGGCACCGCCTATGTGCAGGGCTTGGAGGGCGCCGGGATCGTGGCGACGCTCAAGCACTTCGCCGGGTACTCGGCCTCGCGCGGCGGCCGGAACATGGCCCCCGTCGCCGCGGGACCGCGCGAGTTCGCGGACGTACTGATCGAGCCTTTCGTACGGGCACTGCGCGAGGGAGGCGCCCGGTCGGTGATGAACAGTTACACCGACGTGGACGGCGTCCCCGTGGCCGCCGACGAACGGCTTCTGACCGAGCTGCTCCGGGGTGAGCTGGGGTTCGGCGGTGTGGTCGTCGCCGATTACTACGCCGTCTCCTTCCTGGAGACCCGGCACGGCGTCACCGGATCGCGGGGCGCGGCCGGAGCGCTGGCGCTGACCGCCGGAATCGACGTCGAGCTGCCCACGGCCCGCTGCTACGGCGAGCCGCTGACCGAACTCGTGCGGGCGGGAAGCGTACCCGAGGAGCTCGTCGACCGGGCCGCGGAACGGGTCCTGCTCCAGAAGGCCGAGCTCGGCCTGCTCGATCCCGATTGGGAACCCGTCAAACCCGAGCACGTCGACCTCGACCCGCCGGAGAACCGGGCACTGGCCAGGCTCCTGGCCGAACGGTCCACCGTGCTGCTCGCCAACGACGGCATCCTGCCGCTGCGGCCGTGCCGGGTCGCGATCAGTGGGCCTTACGCCGACGACCCCCAGTTCTTCCTCGGCTGCTACTCCTTCCCCAACCACGTCGCGCTGCCCGGCGACCTCGGGCTGGAGATCCCGACGCTCGGCGAGGCGCTCACCGCTGCCGGGTTCACGGTCACCGCGGACGATCCGGACGTGAACCTGCTCCTGCTCGGGGACCGGGCCGGCATGTTCGGCCGGGGCACCTCCGGAGAGGGCTGCGACGCCGAGACCCTCGACCTGCCCGGCGGCCAGGCCGCACTCGCCTCCGCCGTCCTGGACTCCGAGGTGCCGACCGTCCTGGTCCTCGTCTCCGGACGGCCCTACGCGCTCGGCACGCTGGCCGAGCGCGCATCCGCCGTGGTGCAGTCCTTCTTCCCCGGCGAGGAGGGCGGGACGGCGCTGGCCCGGATCATCAGCGGTGCCGCGGAACCGTCCGGGCGACTGCCCGTCTCCATCCCACGCCGGGTCGGCGGCCAGCCCGGCACCTACCTGCACGCCAGGCTCGGCGGGCACACCGACTGGAGCTCGGTGGACCCGACCCCGCTGTTCCCCTTCGGTCACGGCCTGAGCTGGACCAGCTTCACCTGCTCGGAGCTGTCGGTGGATCCCGTCGCCGCGACGGACGGGGCCGTCGCCGTTTCGGTCACCGCACGCAACGTCGGCGAGGTGACCGGGACCGAGGTGGTCCAGCTGTACCTCTCCGACCCCGTGGCGTCCGTCGTCCGGCCGCAGCGGTGGCTCGCCGGATTCGCCAGGGTCGAACTGCGGCCGGGCGCGGCCGCCCGGATCACCTTCTCCGTCCATGCCGACCGGACCTCCTTCACCGGGCTCGACCTGCGCAGAAGAGTGGAGCCCGGGGAGATCGGCGTGGCCGTCGGCCGGTCCAGCGGCGATCTTCCGCTCCAGGGCTCCTTCACTCTGGAGGGCCCCGTACGCCACCCTGCGGCCGACCGGGTGCTGTCCGTGCCGGTCGAGATCGTCCCGGTTCCATGAGCAGGTTCTTCGGCGATCCCGTGCTGCCCGGGTTCCGGCCCGACCCGTCCGTCTGCCGAGTGGGGGCGGACTACTACCTGGTGACGTCCAGCTTCGAATGGTTCCCCGGCCTTCCCGTGTTCCACAGCCACGATCTCGTGACCTGGCGGCGCATCGGCTCCGCGCTCGACCGGCCGTCCCAGCTCGACCTCGGCGGGTGCGAGCCCTCTCGGGGTCTGTTCGCACCGACGATCCGGCACCATGACGGGGTCTTCCATCTCGTCTGCACGCTGATGGACGGCCCCGGCCATTTCGTCGTCACGGCGACCGACCCGGCGGGGCCGTGGTCGGAGCCCCACTGGTTGGACGGTGAGGGCTTCGATCCGTCCCTGTTCTTCGACGACGGGCTGGAGGACGGCCATGGCGACGGCGACGGCGACGGCGAGGGCGAGGGTTACCGGGCCGAGGACGGCGACGGCCGGGCCTGGTTCACCGCCGCACGAGTCGTGGACGAAGCCGCGGGCCGCACCGAGATCTGGATGCGCGAATACCTTCCCCGCGAACGACGTCTCACGGGACCGGAGTACGTCCTGTGGTCGGGAAGCCACCCCGGTGCCCGGTGGTCGGAGGCCCCGCACCTCTACAAGACCGGCGGCACCTATCTGCTGCTCACCGCCGAGGGCGGAACCGATGTGGACCACAGCGTGGTGGCCGCCCGCGCCGACCGCGTGACCGGCCCCTACGAGGGCGCCCCCGGCAACCCGGTGCTACCGCCCGCCAAGGGCCCGGTCACCTGCACCGGGCACGCCGACCTCGTCCAAACCCCGAACGGCGACTGGCGGGCCGTCCTCCTGGGCGTCCGCCCCGGCTCCGCCCTCGGCCGCGAGACCTTCCTCAGCCGGATCACCTGGGGCGACGGCTGGCCGGTCTTCTCCCCCGTCGACCACACCGACCTCCGCCGCCCCGTCCACGACGACTTCGCCACGCTCTCCGCGGATTGGAGCAGCCTGCGCACCCCACCCGGGCGGTTCTGGACCGCCGGCGACGGGCTCCGCCTCCAGCTCCGCCCTGAACGCCTCAGCGAGCGCACCACCCCGTCCCTCCTGGCCCGCCCCCAGGAACAACCCGACTGCGACGTCTCCACCGAGCTGCACTTCACCCCCGCCGCACCGGAGGAACAGGCGGGCCTCGCCGTGGTCCTCGACGACGACACCCATCTCCTCTTCCTCCGCACCGCGGACGGACTCAGCCTCCGCCGCGGGCCCGAGGTCCTGGCCGGCGTTCCCGTCCCCCCGGGCCCCATTCGCCTCGGGGTCCGCGTCCGCGGATTCAGCCACACCTTCGCCCACGCGGCACCCGACGGAGCGTGGCAGGACCTGACCACCGTCGAAGCCACCTTCCTCACCCCGCTGTTCACCAGCGTCCAGCTCGGCCTCTACGCCACCTCCAACGGCCACCCCTCCAGCAACCAGGCCCACTTCACGCGGTTCGAGATCACGTACCCGAGCCCACAGGAAACGCCGGGCGGGCGCTGACACCGCCGATGCTCGCGGGCAGGTGGCAGTCAGCTTCCGCCGCCTGCCAGTTCGCACTCCGCCTCCCGCCCGGCCGACCCCGTTGACCTCGGTTTTCGTGGTCGCGATGCACCTCGCCGGAGCGGATCGGCTGGCTGGACCAGCTGCGCGCCGTGTGCGGGACGGCCTTGTCGCCGCCGCCCGTCGAAAGTATTGACACGTCAATTGTTAGCGTTAACACTCGTGCGCAGCGGGCGGCCGCCGCACCGACCTCGCTGCTGCCTGCCGAAGCCCGAGCCCTTGTGCGCGGCACCCGCATCCCCCCACGGACCATGGAGTTCGCCATGCCGGTTCCGCCCTTCAGTCGCCGCTCCGTGATCAAGGCGACCGGTGTCGCGGCCGTAGCCGCAGCTGTCGGCCCCGTACTGAACACCGTCTCCGCGGCGGCGCAGACGCCTCCGGTCAGATCCGACATCGGAGTGTCGGCGTTCCCGTTCGACCTGGGCCAGGTCCGGCTCACCAGCAGCCGCTGGCTCGACAATCAGAACCGCACCCTGGCCTATCTCCGCTTCATCGACGTCGACCGCCTGCTGTACAACTTCCGCTCCAACCACCGGCTCTCCACCAACGCCGCGGCCCCGACCGGAGGATGGGACGACCCGGCGTTCCCCTTCCGCACCCATGTGCAGGGCCACTTCCTCACGGCATGGGCCCAGGCCTACGCCGCGGTCGGGGACACCACCTGCCGCGACAAGGCCGACCGCATGGTGGCCGAACTCGCCAAGTGCCAAGCCAACAACGCCACCGCGGGCTTCTCCGCCGGCTACCTGTCGGGCTTTCCCGAGGCCGATTTCACCCATCTCGAAGCAGGCACGCTGAAGAACGGGAACGTCCCGTACTACTGCGTCCACAAGACCATGGCCGGTCTGCTCGACGTGTGGCGCCTCATCGGCAACACCCAGGCCCGCGACGTGCTCCTCGCACTCGCCGACTGGGTCGACCGGCGCACCGCCGCGCTCAGCCGGAGCACGATGCAGTCGTTGATGGGCGTCGAGTTCGGCGGCATGAACGAGGTTTTGGCCGACCTCCACCAACAGACCGGCGATCCACGCTGGTTGACCGCCGCCCAGCGGTTCGACCATGCGGCGGTCTTCGACCCCCTCGCCGCGAACCTGGACCAACTGAACGGTCTGCACGCCAATACGCAGGTGCCCAAGTGGGTCGGAGCCGTCCGCGAGTACAAGGCCACCGGGACGACCCGCTACCGCGACATCGCCGCCAACGCGTGGACGATCTGCACCACCTCGCACACCTACGCCATCGGCGGCAACAGCCAGGCGGAACACTTCAGGGCCCCCAACGCCATCTCAGGCTTCCTCGTCGCCGACACCTGCGAGCTCTGCAACTCGTACAACATGCTCAAGCTGACCCGAGAACTGTGGCAGCTGGACCCCAGCCGGGCGTCGTACTTCGACTTCTACGAGAAGGCCCTGCTCAACCACGTCATCGGCGCCCAGAACCCGGCCGACCCGCACGGGCACGTCACCTACTTCACCCCCCTCAACCCGGGCGGCCGCCGAGGCAAGGGCCCCGCGTGGGGCGGCGGCACCTGGAGCACCGACTACGACACGTTCTGGTGCTGCCAGGGAACGGGCATCGAGTCCCACACGAAGCTGATGGACTCCGTCTACTTCCACGACGGCGGCACCACCCTCACCGTGAACCTGTTCCTGCCCTCCGTCCTGGACTGGACCCGGCGAGGCATCACCGTCACCCAGACCACCGCCTACCCGGCCGACGACACCACGACGCTGAAGGTCACCGGCGGCGTCGGCGGGACCTGGTCGATGCGCGTCCGCATCCCCGGATGGACTTCGGGCGCCACCCTCAGCGTCAACGGCGTCGCCCAGAGCGTCACAGCCAGTCCGGGCACCTACGCCACGCTCACCCGGTCCTGGGCCTCCGGCGATACCGTCACCGTGAAGCTCCCCATGCGCGTGGCCCTCCAGGCCGCCAACGACAGCCCCGGTGTCGCGGCGGTCACCTACGGCCCCGCCGTCCTCGCCGGCAACTACGGCAGCGCCAAACCGTCCTCCCTCCCGGCCCTGGACCCCTCGTCGATCACCCGGACCAGCAGCACCGCCCTCGCCTTCACGGCCACCGCCGACGGGACGAAGGTCGACCTCGGCCCCTTCCACGACGCCCAGGGCTTCAACTACACCGTCTACTGGCGGACCGACACCCCCGGCTTCCGTCTCGTCAACGCGGCCAGCGGACTCGTCCTCGGCATCCGTGACATGTCCACCGCCGACGGGGGCCTGGCTCTGCAGTGGGCCGACTCCGGCACCGCCGACCACGACTGGCTCCTCCTCGTCGACGGCACCGCACTGCGGCTGCGCAACCTCAACAGCGGCAAGGTCCTCGGCGTGAAGGACATGTCCACCGCCGACAACGCCCCGATCCTCCAGTGGTCCGACACCGGCACCGCCGACCACCGGTGGACCGTCGTCGACGCCGGCAACGGCTACCACAAGCTTCGAAACGTGCACACCGGCAAGCTGCTCGGCATCGAAGGCGGCGCCACCGCCAACGGCGCCGCAGCCGTACAGGTGCCCGACACCGGAGCCGCCGCCAGCCAGTGGCAGTTCGTCCCCGACGGCGCCAGGCGCATCCAGAACGTCGCCAGCGGGCGGGTACTCGGTGTGCGGGACATGTCCACCGCCGATGGCGGCCTTGCGGTCCAGTGGGACGACAACGGCACCGCCGACCACCTCTGGACGGCCGTCGTCGACACCGGCGGCCACCTGCGCCTGCGCAACTCCCACAGCGGCAAGGTCCTCGCCGTGGAGAACGGCGGCACCGCCAACGGCGCCCGGATCGTCCAGTGGGCGGACAACGGCACCGCCGACCACCGGTGGCGCCTGCGCCACGGCGGCGGCGACACCTTCAAGATCCAGTGCGCCAACAGCGGCCGCGTCCTCGGCCTCTCCGGCGCCTCCAACGCCCAGGGAGCACAGGCCGTCCTCTGGGACGACAACGGCACCAACGACCACCTGTGGCGATTCATCTGACCCCGCGCCGGGGGTGTCCGATCGGGCCGCCCCTGCCGGAGGTGCCCACCGGTCAGGCGGACGCGGGCAGGTCGGGGGCGGACTCGCGCACGGTCAGGCGGGTCGGGAGGATCAACGGGCTGGGGCGGTGTCCCTCGATGGCACTGAGCAGCATCCTGGCCATCTCCTGCCCCAGCGCCCGTACCGGCTGATGGACCGTGGTCAGCGGCGGGCTGGTGTGCCGGGCGCTCGCCAGGTCGTTGAAGCCGATCACCGCGACGTCCTCGGGCACCCGGAGCCCCCGTTCCCGCAAGGTGCGCAGCGCGCCGATGGCCATCGCGTCGGAAGCCGCGAACACCGCGTCGGGATAGGGGTGCGCCCGGAGCAGCCGCTCCATCGCCTCGGCGCCGCCCTCCTCGGTGAACTGCCCGGGCTCGACCCCGAGCAGGGGCAGGCCGGACAGGGTCAGACCGTCGGTGAACCCCTGCTCACGCGCGACCGCGGCCCTGGCGTCCACCTGGCCGGTGATCATGACGGGCCGTCGGCGGCCCGTGCGTGCGAAGTGCTCGGCGGCCAGGCGGGCACCGCCCCGGTTGTCGGCGTCCACGTACCACGTGGGCTCCCCGATGAGCGGGAGCCCGCCGAAGACGACGGGCAGATCGACCTCCTCGCCCAGGCGGCCCAGCGGATCGTTGCCCCGCAGCGCCATCAGCATGACGCCGTCGGCACGGCGGGAGCGCAACAGCCGCTCGAACCTCTCCCGGCCGCGCGGGGTGTTGGCCAGCAGCAGGATCAGTTCCAGTTCGGTCTGCTCCAGCGCCGCGCTCACCCCGACGATGACCTCCGCGAAGAACGGGTCCGCGAACAGCCCCGGTTCGTCGCTGGAGAGCGCCAGCACCACCGCTCCGACCCTGCGGGTCGCGAGGGCCTGCGCGGACGGATTGGGCACGAAGTCCAGCTCGCGCACCGCCCGTTGGACAGCCTCTCGCTTGGCACGGCTGACGTGCGGGGCGTTGTTGATCACCCGGGAGGCCGCCGTGCGCGACACACCGGCGCGAGCGGCCACCTCGTCGAGGGTCGGCATGCGCTTGGGTGACGGCTCCATGGCAGAACTGCTCCTCGGGCTCACGCGGACGGCGAACAGCGGACGACGAACAACGAACGGGCGGAGGTCGAACAGCGGCCATGATTCCATGCTCCGCCCGGCTTCGGACCGGTACTCGGATGTCGTCCGTGGTCTCGATCTGGTAGCGCTTCCAACGAATGACGCCATACCAGCCATCGACGCTACTTCCGTGTTCAACCACTTGACACACCCCGGCGACGGCCCAATCATCCCATCAGCGCGATCCGCCCCCACCCCAAAACTGGAAGCGCTTCCACTTCCCCACCCCCACCGGAGGAAGAACCATGCGCAAGTCCGTCCGAGCCGCATCCGCCCTACTGGCCGGCGCCCTCACCGCCGGTCTCGCCCTGATCAACGCCGGCCCGGCGTACGCCGCCGACCCGACCACCATGACCAGCGGCTTCTACACCGACCCCGACAACTCCGCCCTGCGGTGGACCAACGCGAATCCCGGCGACGGGCGGGCGGCGGCGATCCGGACGTCCATAGCCAACACCCCGGCGGCCCGCTGGTTCGGCAACTGGAGCGGCGACATCGGCGCCGCCACCGGGGCCTACGCCGGCCGCGCGGACTCCTACGACAAGTTGCCGGTCCTGGTCGCGTACAACATCCCCAACCGGGACATCTGCGCCGGTCAGTCCGGCGGGGGCGCCGGGAGCCGCGCCGCGTACGACGCCT
This sequence comes from Streptomyces sp. NPDC051109, assembly GCF_044455885.1. Taxonomy (NCBI): domain Bacteria; kingdom Bacillati; phylum Actinomycetota; class Actinomycetes; order Kitasatosporales; family Streptomycetaceae; genus Streptomyces; species Streptomyces sp. NPDC051109. Next base: position 36,616 of record NZ_JBITFF010000029.1, on the reverse strand, counting down.
GGATTGCCGCCTTCGCCAGTGGCATCGGCAGCCGCCCGGCCGTCGTCGTCCTCGAACCCGACGCGCTCGGCCACGAAAGCTGCATGACGGTAACTCAGATCGCCGAGCGCAACGCCATGTTGAGGAACGCGATCGCCCAGTTCAATGCCAAGGCGCCCAACACCTGGGTCTACCTCGACGCCGGGAACTCCGGCTGGATCGGCGCCTCGACCATGGCGCAGCAGCTCGCCGCCGCCGGGGTCGGCGGGGCGCACGGCTTCGTGCTGAACGTCTCCAACTACTTCACCACCGACCAGAACACCTCCTACGGCAACGCGGTCAACTCCGCCCTGGCCCCGTACGGCTACACCAAGCCGTTCGTCATCGACACCAGCCGCAACGGCAACGGCTCCAACGGCCAGTGGTGCAACCCCGCCGGCCGCCGGATCGGTACTCCCACCCAGCGCGGCGGCGGTGCCGAGATGCTGCTGTGGATCAAGGTCCCCGGCGAGTCCGACGGCAACTGCGGCGTCGGGGCCGGTTCTTCGGCCGGACAGTTCCTGCCGGAGGTCGCACTCGCATACAAGATGATCTACGGCTACTGACCCGCCCCGCCTCCCTCCCCTCCCCTCCCCTCCCCGAAGGCCGGGCCCCGGCACCGGGGCGAGCCCCGCGGTCCCAGGCCAGGGCCCGGCACCCGAGCACCCCTACCGAAGGAACCCCGTGCGCATCCCCCTGCACCGATTAGTCCTGGCAGCGAGCGCGCTCACGCTGCTCCTCGGCGCCGTCGCACCGGCCTCCGCCTCCGCCTCCGCCGAGGCGAGCCCCGCGCCGGCCTCCCACACGCTTCCCGCCAGCACCCGCTTCTATGTCGACCCCTACGGCGACGCGGCCCGCCAAGCCGTCACCGACCTCCTCCACCGGGACTTCGAGGGGGCCGAGTCCATGGCGAAGCTGGCCAGTTGGCCGGAGGCCGCCTGGTTCACCAACGGCACCCCGGAGCAGGTCGAATCCCGCGTACGCGACCTGGTGCGCCGGGCGGAGCGGACCCGGACTGTTCCCGTCCTGGTGGCCTACGACATCCCGCTGCGCGACTGCTCCCAGTACTCCTCCGGCGGCGCGCGGTCGGACGCCGAGTACCAGGCCTGGATCAGCGCCTTCGCCCGGGGGATCGGCCGCAGCAAGGCCGTCGTCATCCTCGAACCGGACGGGTTGGCCAACCTCCCCTCCGACTGCGGGCCCGGCAGCGACCCCACCGGCGCGATCACCACCAGACGCTACGCCGATCTCAACCACGCGATCGACGCCCTGGAGCGGCAGCCGAACAGCGTGGTCTACCTGGACGCCGGGAACAGCCACTGGCGCAGCGTCGGCGACGCCGCGCAACGCCTCCTCCAGGCAGGTGTCACCCGCACCCAGGGCTTCTCCCTGAACGTCTCCAACTATCTGGCCACCGATCTGTCCACCCACTACGGCACCTGGGTCTCACAGTGCCTGTGGTTCGCCACCAAGGGTCCGGACTGGGCCAAGGGGCACCCCGATTGGTGCGCGAGCCAGTACTACTCCCCCGCGGCTCCGAACGACGGGCAGCCGGGGAACGCCGTGAACGTGGACGACCCGGCCACCTGGCACTGGACCGACCTGTGGTTCCGGCAGAACGTCGGCACTCCGCCCGCGCAGGTGCTCACCCACCTCGTCGTGGACACCGGCCGTGACGGCCGGGGCGCCTGGACCCCGCCCGCGGGCAAGTACAGCGGCGACCCGCAGACCTGGTGCAACGCTCCCGGTCGCGGTATCGGGGCCCGGCCGACCGCGAACACCCGCGTCCCGCTCGTGGACGCCTACCTGTGGATCAAGACCGTCGGCCAGTCCGACGGCGAGTGCAACCGCAGCATCCCGGGCGGCACCATCGACCCGGAGTACGGCGTCGTCGATCCCGCGGCCGGCGTGTGGTGGCCGGAGCAGGCCAAGTCCCTCGTTCGGAACGCCGCCCCCGCACTGGAGTTCAACACGGGCCTGCGCTGACCGGAGACGCGGACTGAAGGAAATACCCGTTCATGGCGGAATCTCGCATGGCGGGATCTCGTCCCAGGCGGCCGCTGTTCTCATTTCGCCTGAGCTTCAGCAGATGCCCAGTCGAGCGATCCTCATCGAAATATTTTCGATGAGGATCGCTCTATGGAAAGCGGCGATTTGGGTATTCGAAGGGCCGAATTCTCGAAAGCCTTTCGAAACTCTTGACATGTTTCTGTCGTGTTTCCAGACTGAAGCCCGAGGCGGCACCCCCCGCCCGTGTCCGGGTGCCGGGTGCCGGCCTTGGAGCTTTACGCCCTGATGGTGCGCGACCTTTGTCGATGGACGCGGGCGTCGTTCAAGCGGATTCACTCTGCCGCGCTCCAATCCTTCCGTGTTTTCTGTCCTGGAGGCTCTTTCATGGGCTCAAATGCCATTCCCCCATCCACCGTCCGCCGGAAGATCGGCGTTCTTCGTACGGCGCTGGTCGCCGGCGTCCTCGCTTCGGCCGCCATGCTGGTGGCTCCGCCGGCCTCACACGCCGCCGAGAGCACGCTCGGTGGCGCGGCGGCGCAGAGCAGCCGATACTTCGGTACCGCCGTCGCCTCGGGCAGGCTGGGCGACTCGGCGTACACGACGATCGCCGGCCGCGAGTTCAACATGGTGACGCCCGAGAACGAGATGAAGATCGACGCCACCGAGCCCCAGCAGGGCCAGTTCAACTTCGCCGCAGGTGACCGCGTCTACAACTGGGCGGTGCAGAACGGCAAGCAGGTACGCGGCCACACCCTGGCCTGGCACTCGCAGCAGCCCGGCTGGATGCAGAACCTCAGCGGCAGCACGCTGCGCCAGGCGATGACCAACCACATCAACGGCGTGATGGCCCACTACAAGGGCAAGCTCGTCCAGTGGGACGTCGTGAACGAGGCGTTCGCCGACGGCAGTTCCGGGGCCCGGCGCGACTCCAACCTGCAGCGCACCGGCAACGACTGGATCGAGGTCGCCTTCCGCACCGCGCGCGCCGCCGACCCGGCCGCCAAGCTCTGCTACAACGACTACAACGTCGAGAACTGGAGTTGGGCCAAGACCCAGGCCATGTACGCCATGGTCCGTGACTTCAAGCAGCGCGGCGTGCCGATCGACTGCGTCGGCTTCCAGTCCCACTTCAACAACGACAGCCCGTACAACAGCAACTTCCGCACCACCCTGCAGAGCTTCGCAGCCCTCGGCGTCGACGTGGCCGTCACCGAACTCGACATCCAGGGCGCGTCGGCCACGACCTACGCCAACGTGGCCAACGACTGCCTGGCCGTCCCGCGCTGCCTCGGCATCACCGTCTGGGGCGTGCGCGACACCGACTCCTGGCGGTCGGAGCAATCTCCGCTGCTGTTCGACGGCAACGGCAACAAGAAGCCCGCCTACACCTCCGTGCTCAACGCGCTCAACGCCGGCTCCTCCACCCCCACTCCGACCCCCACGCCCGGTTCCGGACAGGTCAAGGGCGTCGGTTCGGGCCGCTGCCTGGACGTACCCGGCGCCAGCACCACCGACGGCACCCAGCTCAACCTGTGGGACTGCAACAACCGCACCAACCAGCAGTGGTCGTACACCGCCGGGGGCGAGCTCAGGGTCTACGGCGACAAGTGCCTGGACGCCGCCGGCACCGGTAACGGCACCAAGGTCCAGATCTACAGCTGCTGGGGCGGCGACAACCAGAAGTGGCGCCTCAACTCCGACGGATCGATCGTCGGAGTCCAGTCGGGCCTCTGCCTGGACGCCGTCGGCACCGGCACCGCCAACGGCACCCTGATCCAGCTCTACTCCTGCTCGGGCGGCAGCAACCAGCGCTGGACCCGCACCTGACGACCTGCCACGGCGAAAGGGTGAACCGATGAAGACCTACGGTGCGGCCTCCCCCGCCCCTCCACGAAGGCATCGCTGGTGCTCCCGGTTGGCCGCCGTGGTGGCGGCGACGCTCGCGATCGGCATGCTCTTCGCGGTGAAGCCGGCGCCCGCCGAGGCGGCGACGGTGGACGGCAACGCCTGGTACGTCCTGGTCAATCGCAACAGCGGCAAGGCTTTGGACGTCTACGGCGCGTCCACCGCCGACGGCGCGCGGGTCAGTCAGTGGACGCGCAACGACGGGGCCAACCAGCAGTGGCAGTTCGTGGACTCCGGCGGCGGCTTCTACCGGCTCAAGGCCCGGCATTCGGGCAAGGTCCTCGACGTGGCCGGCGCCTCGACCGCCGACGGCGCCGCGATCGCGCAGCGGACCGACGCCAACGCGGCCAACCAGCAGTTCCGACTGGCCGACTCGGACGCGGGCCACGTCCGGCTGATCAACCGCAACAGCAGCAAGGCCTTAGAGGTGCAGGGCGCTTCCACCGCCGACGGCGGCAACGTCGTCCAGTACGGCGACTGGGGCGGCGCCAACCAGCAATGGCAGCTGCTCAAGCTGTCGACCGGCGGCGGATGCGGCAGCGCCCCGACGCTGACGAGCGGTACGCACACGATCCAGAGCGGCGGCAAGAGCCGCAGCTTCATCCTCAGGGTTCCCGACCACTACTCCAACAGCCAGCCCTACCGCCTGATCTTCGCTTTCCACTGGCGGGGCGGGACCGCCGGCGACGTCGCCTCGGGCGGAACGAGCGGGAGCGCCTGGTCCTACTACGGCCAACAGGAGCAGTCCAAGAACAGCGCGATCCTCGTCGCCCCCCAGGGCCTCGACAACGGCTGGGCCAATCCGGGCGGTGAGGACGTCACCTTCGTCGACGACATGATCCGGCGGATCGAGGGCGGCCTCTGCGTCAACCCGGCGCAGCGTTTCGCCACCGGTTTCAGCTGGGGCGGCGGAATGAGCTACGCACTCGCCTGCACCCGGGCGAACGTCTTCAGGGCCGTCGCGGTCATGTCCGGCGGCGAGATCAGCGGGTGCAGCGGCGGCACCCAGCCCATCGCCTACTTCGGAATCCACGGCGTCAGCGACTCCGTCCTCAACATCGCACAAGGACGGGCCCTGCGCGACAAGTTCGTCAGCACCAACGGCTGCACTTCACAGAGCCCGCGCGAACCCGCGCCGGGCAGCCGTACGCACTTCACCACCACCTACTCGGGCTGCCGTGCCGGGTACCCGGTCCAATGGGCCGCGTTCGACGGAGGCCACCTGCCCGGTCCGGTCGACGGCTCCCCCAACGAGAGCGGTGTCACCACCTGGACCAAGGGAGAGATCTGGAGGTTCTTCGCACAGTTCCAGTGACACCGTTCCAAATGACACAGTTCCGGTGACACGCCCGCACCATGGAGTGGAGTCAGGATCATCCTGGCTCCACTCCGTCGTCGTCCTCCGCGGGCCGCCCTGCCGCGGCCGGCGGTCGTAGGGGGTGCGCGCGACCGTAACGCCGGGGTCTGGCTCAACGGCCACGAGCTGGGCGTCACCTACGGCAGCCGCCTGGCGACCGAGTTCGAGGTGACCCAGCAGTTGCGGGCCGGGCGCAACGTGCTGGCGGTGCGGGTTCGCCAGTTCTCCGCGGGCACCTACCTGGAGGACCAGGACAGCTGGCGCCTGTCGGGCATCTTCCGCGACGTGTCCCTGGTGGCCCGCCCCGTGGGCGGCATCCGGGACGTCTTCGTGCACGCCGACTACGACGCGGACACCGCCGCGGGCCGTCTCCGGGTGGAGGCCGACGCGGACGCGCCGGTGCGGATCGACATCCCCGCCCTCGGGATCCAAGACCAGTCGGCCGGGGCCGAGTTCGCCTTCGCGCCGGTACGGCCCTGGAGTGCGGAGGATCCGCAGCTCTACGAGGCGTACCTGGCCACCGGAAGCGAGCGGGTCCGGATCCGGTTCGGGTTCCGCAGCGTGGCCGTCGACGGGGCCGGGGTGCTCCGGGTCAGCGGCCGCCGGGTGGTGCTGCGCGGCGTGAACCGGCACGAGTTCGACCCCGAGCGCTGGCAGCGCAACCCCTCCGACGACCCTCGCTGGCACCACGCCTACCTGGACCACATCGAGCGGACCGTGGAAAGGGACGAGAACCACCCGAGCGTCATCTTGTGGTCGCTCGGCAACGAGGCCGGGGACGGCCGCAACCCTCGGGCCATGTCCGAGGGGGTTCGCCGGCGCGACCCCTCCCGCCCGATCCACTACGAGGGCGACCGGCTCGGCGAGTACACCACGTTCCACGGCGAGATGTGCCGCCCGCCCGCCGCCGTCGCCCGGATCGGACGGGGGGAGCTGCTGCCCGACGAGGTGTCCTACCCGGCCCGCGCAGGCTCGGGCGTCCCGGCGGACGACCCGCGCAACGGCAAGCCCTTCCTGCTCACCGAGTTCGCCCACGCCATGGGGAACGGGCCCGGCGGGCTCGCCGAACACCTGGAGCTGTGCGACGAGTACCCGCGGGTCCGGGGTGGCTACGGTGCTGGACCTGTCCCATCTGCGGTGCACCTGGTTTCAGGCCCGCGACGGGGTCGAGCTGGCCCGGGGCGTGCTGCCCACCCCGCAGCTCGCGGCCGGGGAGCACGGCCGGCTGCCGCTGCCTCGGCTGGATCCTCCGGACGGGGAGGACGGCGGGGGCGAGCGCCGGCTCACCGTCCGGGCGGAGCTGGCCGAGTCCGCCCGCTGGGCCCCCCGAAGGTCACGTGGTCGCCTGGGGACAGCTCCGGCTCTCCGCCGCGGGCCGCCGCGGGCCGATCGGACCGCCCGGCCCGGCCCGCAGCGGGGGCACATTCTGCTCGGCCGCGGCCGCTTCGACAGGAACACCGGAGCTCTGCTGGCCATCGGCGAACTTCCGCTCCGCGGGCCACGGCTGAACACATGGCGCGCCCCACCGACAACGACCGCGGCTGGCACCAGCGCGACGCCGCCTACTGGAAGGGCCGCGGTGTTGACCGGCTGCGGCAGCGCACCGTCTCCGTCACTCCGGACGCACACGGCCTGACCGTCGTCGTCCGCAGCGCCGCCGCCGCGGGCAACTCCGGCTACCTCACCACCTACCGCTGGGACAGCGACGGTGAGGACCTGTGCCTGCGCCTGCGGGTGCACGCCGAACCCGTCGGCCACTGGCCGGAGCGGGGCGACGACTTCCCCGACATCATGGTGGACCCGGCACTCCCGCCGGAGGAGTACCAGGAGCTGGTCCGCAGGGACAGCTCCCGCTCACTGGCCCGCATCGGACTCGACTGCGAGCTTCCCGCCGACCGGTCCCAGGTGGAGTGGTTCGGCACCGGCCCGGGCGAGGCCTACCCCGACTCGCGTCAGGCAGTACGCGTCGGACGGTTCCGCGCGACCGTGGAATAGCTGCAGACGCCCTACGTGCACCCCCAGGAGAACGGCAACCGCGCGGACACCCGCTGGGCCACCTTCACCGACGGAGCCGGCAACGGACTGCGCGTCGCGGGCGAAGATCCGTTCCATTTCGCCACGCGCCGCTGGACCGACCAACAGCTCGACGCCGCACGGCACCACGGCGATCTCGTCCCGGGCCCGCTGATCACCTCCCCACCGACCACGCCGTCCAGGGCCTCGGCACCGCCGCCGTGGAACCCGGTGTCCTGCCTCAGCACCGGCTCGAACTCGGCCCGCCGGACTTCGCGTTCACCCTGACGCCCATCCGGCAGAGCTGAGCCCACCGAGAGCGGCCCGCCGCACCGGAGATTCCGGGGCGGCGGGCGGGCAGGGCCTGGTGGTCGTTCAGGAGCAGAGCGCACCGCCCAATGTGTAGCGCGCCGGGATCGCGTTGGTGCCCGAATACGTCGCCTGGAAGCCGAAGGCCACGCTGCCGCCGGGCTCCAGCGTGCCGTTCCACCCGGCGTCCCGGGCCGTGACCGTGCTGCCCGACTGGGTCACCGTGGCGTTCCAGCCGTTGCTGATCCGCTGATCACCCGCGAAGCTCCAGCCGAGGGTCCAGCCGGAGATCGTCGAAGTTCCGGTGTTCCTCAGGGTCACCGTCGCGGTGAATCCGTTGCCCCAGGCATTGTCGACCCGGTACGACACCGTGCAGGAGGCCGCCGACGCGTCGTCGTCCGCCTCCGTCGCCGTGAACGTCGCCGACTGAACGCCAGGACCACCGACCGTGAAGGTCGCGCTGCCCGACGACGCGTCGCCGTCCTGCGCGGCGAGGACCGAAACCTGTTGCACCGTCGTCCAGTTGGCCGGGGTGAACACCAGGGTCGCGGCTGCCGAGAGGTCCTCGTCGCCGGAATTCCGGGCCACCGTCACCGTCACGTTCTGCGCGGGCGCGGCCGAGAGCCGCACGCCCACCGGCGCCGAGCCGCCCTCCGGGACCGTCACGGCTACCGGGGCCACCTGGACCACGGGCGCCGCCGGGGCGCCGCGCCGCTCAGCCGCGAAGGCCGCCAGCCAGGCCAGCGAGGCGTTCCAGTTGATGGCCACCTCGTTGGTGGAGTACGAGCCGATGTCGTCCACGTAGCACGCCGCCGGTGCGCAGCCCGCCAGCTTCTCCTTGGCCACCGGGTCCTCCAGCCCGGCGTTCGGCCCTCCCGCGAAGGAGCCGGCCGGCGGGTGCGGCAGCGAGGCGTCGTTCTGATGGGCCCAGAACCGGTGGTGCTGGTTCTCGGAGTAGCGGTCGCCGTAGCCGGTGACGTAGGAGAGGTCGAGCGCATTGCGGCCGAGCAGGTAGTCCAGGGACTCCAACGCTCCGGCCCGGTAGCGCTGTTGTCCGGTGATCTCGTACGCGACGGCCAGCACCATCGCGTTGTTGGTGACGGAACTGTTGGAGCCCCACACGTACCCGGTGGCGGGGAGCGGCACCGCGTAGCCCTGTCCGGCCATGGTGGACAGGTGGCCATCGGCGGCCGTGGTCAGCAGGCCGCGCAGTCGGGTCACGCCGTCGGCGGGCAGGGTCACGCCGGGGACGGTGGCGAGGGTGATGCGGCCGAGCGTCGCGGTGCCGCCCCACCAGAACGCGTCGACGGGCTCGGTGTGGTGCGGGGAGGAGGTGACGGCGTCCCGGTACTGGGCCTCGCCGGTGGTGGCCAGGAGTTCCGCCGCCGCCCAGTAGAACTCGTCGGAGACGTCGGCGTCCTCGTACGCACCGCCGCCGGTGCTGTCGCTCGCCGGGGCGAGCACGTTCGGGTTGGCCTTGGCCGCCGTCCAGGCCCGGCGGGCCGCATCCAGGCAGCGCGCGGAGAACGCGGAATCGTACGGCGCGTAGACCCGGGCACACTGCGCGGCCGAGGCCGCCAGGTTCAGCGTCGCGGCGGTCGACGGCCTGTGCAACTCACGCTGCTCGGAATCGAGTTCGGGCCGGGTCGGCAGGGCGGTCCACTTGGCGTCGTGCATCTTGTGGAAGGCCATCCCGGCCATCGGCTTCCCGGCCGGGACCTGCATCCGCAGCAGGAACTCCAATTCCCAACGGGCCTCGTCCAGCACGTCCGGCGTCCCGTTCCCACGCTCCGGCACCCTCAACGTCGCGTCGCCGAGCGCCGCATCGCCGCCCGAACGGCGTGCCCGCTCGAAGGAGTTGACCAACTCCCAGACCGAGATGCCGCCGTTGACCACGTACTTGCCCTGGTCGCCCGCGTCGTACCAGCCGCCGCGCACGTCCAGTTGGTAGTCGCACACCCCGGACTGACAGGGGACGCCGGTGTCGCCCCTGTTGGGGGCGACGCCCAGGTGCCCGGCGGGGCGGGCGTACGCGCTGCCGCCCACCAGGGCGGCGTCGAGCGCGATGCCGCTGCGCTGCTGGTAGAAGAACGACATGCTGTCGGCGCGCAGTCCGTCGTACAGCGAGGCGGAGATGTCGAAGGGGTGGCTGGCCCGGCCGTCGACGACCAGGGTGAAGCCAGTGCCGGTGCCGGTGTACGCGCCGAAGTCCACCAGGTGCGTGGACTGGCCGGACGCCTGGTCGGCGCCGCGCACCGTGGTGGCGCCCGAGGCGGCCACCGCACCGGAGGCGTCCCGCAGTTGCCAGGCGAGCGGGGCTGTCGCGGGGCTGGCCACGGTGGCCCGCTTGGGGCCGTCGGGCAGGTAGCCGAGCTGGTTGACCCGGACGGACGCGTCGGCAGCGGCGACCGCGGTGGCCGCAGTGGCGGCGGCCGCGACCGGAACGGTCAGGGCGGTCGCGGACAGGCTGCCGACGGCCAGTGCGAAGCCGGCGAGTACGGCGACCGCGCGACGTGGCACGCCGCGGGCGGAGGTGACAGGAGGCACGGTGAAGCCTTCCTCGGTGGATGAGGGGCGTAGTGGGAGCGCTCCCAATCAAGCCAGGGACCTGACGGACCCGTCAAGTCACGGGTACGAACCGGTAGTTGAGTGAACCGGATCCGAGAAGCGGCCGACTGCCACCACAGCTTCGGCGGACGTGAACCGGTGGCCCGAAGCCGACGGTCAGAGGCGGCGTCGGCCCCGCGGAGGAGACGCGGTACGCCCTCGAGCCACACCGGCCGCCGGCCGGGATCTCGGGGGTGTCTCGTGCGGTGCATCGCAAGGCGGAGGACCACCTCTCGTACTGGACGTACGTGCGTGGTCCGACAACGCGGCGAGGTGCCGTGCCGTGCCGGGGCGTCGCGACCCGGTGAACCTCTCCGGTCACAGCACTGGGCGGTTTCGTTTCCTGCCCGGATGCCGCGTCCTGTCAAGATCCCCCGGGACGGCGCGGCCCGACGCGCCCCGCCACTGGGCGACGGCCTACGATGCACAGCCATGGAACTCACTCAAATCCGGTTGCTGGTCACGGACTTCACCGCCTGCTACCGCTTCTACCGGGACGTCCTCGGCCTCACCCCGCAGGTCGACGACGAGCGGGGGCCGTACGCGAAGCTCTCGCCCTCGGGCGGCGGCGCGGCGATAGCCCTGCACGACCGTGGGGAGATGGCCGACGTGGTGGCGGCCCTCGCCGGGGCGCCCACCGGGCACCGGGCACTGATCGCGCTACGGGTGGACGACCTCGACTCCGCGCACGCCGACATCAGCGCACGGGGCGGTACGTTCCTGGGCGCTCCGGCCCCGCTCGGTGATCGGATCCGAGTGGCCCACCTCGCCGACCCCGAGGGCAACCTGGTCGAGCTCCAGGAGTGGACCGGGGCGCGTCAGACTGCCTAGGGGCCGTACGTCCAGCGCATCGGTCGGCCACGCGGATGCGTGGGCATCCACGGAGGGCCGGCCAGTCGTGCACCGGGTGGAGGCGACGTCCGTCCCGGACGGTACCGGTTCGCGGCGGTGTCGGACACGGGCCGGTCGCGCCTGCCGCTGCGTGGCGTCGGTGCCGGCCTGCGGGGCGTCGGCGCCAGTCGGGCAGCGACGGGGCAAGGTCGCGCCCCGGCACGGGGCCGACCCGGGTGATCCGGCCCGCGCCGTCGCGGCAGGTGACGAGGACGGGTCGGCGACCGATGCAAAGGTGGCCGCACTCGACCGGCACCACGGCCTCGGCGACCGCGAAGCATCCGCCCACCGGCGCGAGGTCACGCGGTGCGGGCGACGCACCTCCCGACCGCCCGACGCCCCCTCCCCCGCCGACACCGCGGATCGGCGCCCGCCTGCCGCGGTCGCCGCGTCGCGAGGCGGTGCGCGGCCTCAGACGCCAGGGGCTTGAGGGGCGTGAGGTGCGTTGCCGTAATAGGCATCCGGTCCGTGCTTGCGGGTGAAGTGCCGCTCCAGCAGATGCCTCGGCGGTTCGCAGGTGTCTCCGAGGCGGGAGCCCAGCGCCAGCGTGTGCAGCGCCATCTCCGCCACGGCCTCGCAGACGATGGCGTTCTCCAGCGCAGCCTTCGCGGTGGCGCCCCAGGTGAAGGGGCCGTGTCGTGAGACGAGTGCTCCGGGGACCTCCTCGGCCCGACGGGGGTCGCCGTCGAGCCGGGCAACGATCACCTGTCCGGTGTTGTACTCGTAGTCCTGCGCGCACTGCTCGGCGGTGAGGTCCGCCGTCACGGGGACGGGGCCGTTGAAGGTGTCGGCGTGTGTCGTGCCGAGCACGGGGATCGGGCGGCGCGCCTGGGCGAAGGCGACGGCGTGCGCCGAGTGCGTGTGGGTGACGCCGCCGATGGAGGGGAAGGCCCGGTAGAGGCACCGGTGGGTTTCGGTGTCGGTGGACGGCCTGAGGTGTCCGTCGACGACCCGCCCGTCCTCCAGCGCCACCACCACCAGGTCATCCTCGGTGAGGTCGGCGTAGGAGACCCCGGACGGCTTGATGACGAAGACACCGGCGTCTCGATCCACGCCACTGACGTTTCCCCAGGTGAGTGTGGCCAGACCGGCCTCCGGGATGCGCAGGTTGGCCGCGAGGACCTCGCGACGGAGGTCCTTGAGAATGGTCTCGCTCACTACGCTCTCACCGTCTGTCTGGCATGCGCGGCGGTTTCTCCGGACCGGCGTCCCGCCGGCCCCGCGGTCGCGCATGAGCGGGCTGGACTGATCGGGGGCCGCACCAGGCATCGCGGCTGCGCTGTCGCAGCTATCCCACCCACCCAGCTACCCCGCTCGAATTGTTAACGCTAACAAGCGGTAATCTCAAGAGGTGCGAGAAGATTCATGCCCCCACCATGCGTCCAACGCTGCATAATATGAACGCCCACATCGATCCTGATCGACGAACTCCCGGCCGGTCCGAGATATGCGCGGGCCGCGGCTGGTTCGGTACCTTGAGGGAAGGCCGCTCGATGAGGAAAGGAAGAGAGTTGACCCAGCTCCCAGACGTCTCGCGAGCGCCCACCATGACGGACGTCGCACGTGTCGCCGGCGTGTCCCATCAGACCGTTTCGCGGGTGCTCAGCGACCACCCGAACGTCAGCGCCAAGACCCGGGCCGCCGTGACGCAGGTCATCGAGCAGCTGGGGTACCGCCGCAACTCGGCAGCCCGGGCCCTGGCCACTCGCCGGACCCACACGCTGGGCGTCATCGCGGTGAACACCACTCTGCACGGGCCCGCCAGCACCGTGGCGGGAGTTCAAGAGGCGGCTCGGGACCGCGGCTATCTGACGTCCGCCGTCACGCTTCGGACCGCCACGCAGACAGCCCTCGCCGAAGCCATGCAGCACCTCGCCGGGTGGGGCGTGGAGGGGATCGTCGCCGTCACTCCCCAACGCGCCGCGGTGAGGGCCCTGGCGGCATTGGAAGCACCGTGCCCGGTGGTCACCGTGGAAGGCGGCCACACCCTCGACCTGCCGGGGGTGTCGCTGGACCAGACCCTCGGCGCTCGCATGATCACGGAACATCTTCTCGCGTCGGGCCACGCCACCGTGTGGCATGTCGCGGGCCCTCCCGACTGGCTTGAGAGCGAGGCCCGCACTCAGGGATGGGAGGACGCGCTCCGAGATGCCGGCGCCGAGGTGCCGCCCTTGCTGCGCGGCGACTGGAGCCCGCTGTCGGGATACCAGGCCGGCCAGCAGCTCGCGGGGCGGTTCCGGGCGTCACGCGGGCGGGGCGCGGGCCTCACCGCCGTGTTCGTCGCCAACGACCAGATGGCCCTCGGTGTCCTACGGGCCTTGCGGGAGGCGGGCCTGCGCACGCCGGAGGACGTGGCGGTCGCCGGCTTCGACGACATCCCCGAGGCCGAGTTCTTCCCTCCCCCGCTCACGACGATCCGTCAGGACTTCGCCTCGATCGGCCGCGACAGCATCGGGCTGCTCCTGGACCACATCGAAGGCCGGACCGACGAGTCGACGCACCTGGTGGTGGCGCCCGAGCTCATCGTGCGCGCCAGCACCGCCCGCAGGATCACTCCCTCCGGCAAATGACCGCCACATGACCCCCGCCCGCCCGGCCGTCGGCCCCTCTCACGGGAAGCCGGGCCCCGGGGGCTCCTCGTACGGGGGAGGGCGCCGCGGGCACGAAGACCGCCGCCCGGTGCTCCTGCGGCACCGGACGGCGGCGACGGCCGGCGCCGCCCCTCTCAGGCGGGGACCGTGGTGAAACTGTGGATCGTGGTGGACCGGTACAGCTCGCCCGGGCGCAGCAGGACCGTCGGGTAGTCGGGGCGGTTGGGCGAGTCGGGGAAGTGCTGGGTTTCCAGCGCGACCCCCGCGTAGGCCTGGTAGGGCTTGCCTGCCTTGCCCGTGATGTCACCGGTCAGGCCTTGGGCGGTGTAGACCTGGACGCCCGGTTCCGTGGTGAGCACCTCCATCCGGCGGCCGGATGCGGGGGCGTACAACACGGCGGCCTTGCGGGGACGGGCTCGCCGGGCGCCGTCGAGGACCCAGTTGTGGTCGAAGCCGCCACCGGCGAGGGCCAGTTGCGCATCCGCACGGGTCAGTACGTCGGAGAGCCGCCGGGGCCTGCGAAGGTCGAACGGGGTGCCGCCGACCGAGCGGTGGGGGCCGTCGGGGATCAGCTCGCTGTCGACGGGGGTGTAGCGGGAGGCCTCGACCTGGAGATGGTGGGCCAGGACGTTGCCGCGCCCCTCCCCTTCGAGGTTCCAGTAGGCGTGGTTGGTGAGGTTGACGGTCGTCGGCGCGTCGGCGACCGCCTGGTACGACAGGGTCAGGTTGTCGTCCCGGTCCAGCGTGTAGGTGACGCGGACGTTGAGGGCGCCGGGGAATCCCTGGTCCCCGTCGGGGCTGTGCAAGAACAGACGGACACCCGTACGGTGCACGGAGTGGAAGGGTTCGCACCGCCACACGCGCTGGTCGAACCCGTCGGGACCGCCGTGCAGCGTGTGCCCGGTCTCCTGCGTGGCGAGCCGGTGGGTGACGCCGTCGACGACGAGTCGGCCGCGCGCGATCCGGTTGGCGTAACGGCCCACCGTCGCGCCGAAGTAGCGTGCGGAGCCCTCGCAGGCGCCGGGGTCGCGGGCGGCGGCGAGCACCACGTCGGCGGTGTGGCCCCAGCGGTCCGGCAGGATCAGGGAATGGAGGCGGGCGCCGCGCGTGTGGACCTCCGCGCAGGCCCGTCCGGGGAAGCCGAACCGCCACCTCTCCCCCGGTCCTTCATCGTCCAGGCGCAGGGGGCGGACCGTCCGCGGACAGGCGGCAGTCGGCCTGGGCTCGGTGGCCTGGGAGACGGATTCGTATGCGTGTTCCATGACGGTTGTCCCTGGAAATCGGTCCACCGGGGGGCGCGCCGGGAAGCGAGCTGTGATCGCGGCGCGCGACCGCGGTGGCACGGGCTGATGGCCTGGCCGGAGTCAGTCGGTGGTGGTGCGGTGGCCGCTCATCAGACGTTGCAGCACGATGAACACGAGCAGCAGGGCGCCGATGACGATCCGGGTCCACCAGGAGCTGAGCGTGCCCTGGAAGTTGACGACCGTCTGGATCATGCCGAGGACGAGCACGCCGAGGGCGGTGCCCAGGACGAAGCCGGAACCGCCGGTCAGCAGCGTGCCGCCGATCACGGTGGCGGCGATCGCGTCGAGTTCCATGCCCATGGCGTGGAGGGCGTAGCCGGAGAGCATGTAGAAGGTCAGCAGCAGGCCGCCGAGTGCGGAGCACAGGCCGCTGACGGCGTATACGGCGATCTTGGTGGAGCCGGTCGGAAGACCCATCAGGCGTGCGGAGGACTCGTTGCCGCCCAGCGCGTACACGTTTCGACCGAAGCGCGTGTGGTGCAGTACGACGAAGGCGATCACCAGCACGGCCAGGGCGACGACCACCGGGATCGAGACGAACAGGCCCCCCGGGCCGTACAGCCGGGTCTGCGCGATTCCGGTCGTGGTGGGGTCGCTGATCGTGATGGATTCGGTGCTGATCGTGTAGCAGAGCCCGCGGGCGAGGAACATGCCCGCCAGGGTCACGATGAACGGCTGGATCTCGAAGGTGTGGATGATCCAGCCCATGAGCGTCCCGCTCGCGGCGCCGACCAGCAGGACGAGGGGGATGACGCCGGCCAGCGGCCAGCCGTGCGACTCGACCAGCCAGGCGGTGAGCATGGTCGACAGGGCCACCATGGAGCCGACGGACAGGTCGATGCCGCCGGTGAGGATGACGAAGGTCGCCCCGACCGCGACGACCAGGAGGAATCCGTTGTCGATCAGCAGGTTCAGCACGACCTGGGCGGAGAGGAAGCCCTCGTAGCGCACCGATCCGACGCTGAACATGACGACCAGCAGGACGGCCGTGACGATCAGTGGGATACGGGTGCGGGTGCGCGGCGACACGGTCGCGAAGGGGCGGGTGAGCCCAGCGGCGGCGCTCGCGATGCCGGTACTCATGCGCCTGCCTCCTGCTGCTGCTGCGGGGCGGCGCCCGCTGCGGTGTGGGGTCGGGGAGTGGTCGTCCTGCTGCGGCGCAGGACCTTGGCCCGGAAGACCGGGGACTGCACGAGGCAGACGGCGATGACGACGAAGGCCTTGAAGACGAGGGTGGTCTCGGGTGGGACACCGAGGGTGTAGACGGTGGTGGACAGGGTCTGGATGATCAGGGCGCCCAGGACGGTGCCGCCGACGGAGAAGCGTCCTCCGGTGAGGGCCGTGCCTCCGACGACGACGGCGAGGATCGCGTCGAGTTCGATCCACAGGCCGGCGTTGTTGCCGTCGGCGCTGGAGACGTTGGAGCTGATCATCAGCCCGGCGACGGCGGCGCACAGCGCGCTGAAGACGTAGACCAGGGCGAGCAGACCGCCGGCCCGGATGCCGACCAGGCGGCTGGCGGCGGGATTGCCGCCGACGGACTCGATCAGCATGCCGAGTGCGCTGCGGCGGGTGACGAAGGCGGTGAGCGCGACGAGGACGGCTGCCAGGAGGACGGCGAACGGGAACGTCAGCCAGTAGCCGCCTCCGATCATCTTGTACGGGGCGCTGGTCACCGTGATGATCTGGCCGTCGGTGATCAGCTGGGCGACACCGCGGCCCGCGACCATCAGGATCAAGGTGGCCACGATGGGCTGCACTCCCAGCCCGGACACCAGGAACCCGTTGGCCAGGCCCAGCACGAGGGCGACGCCGAGCGCGAGGGCGACGGCCGTGAGCATGGTGGTGACACTGCCGGGATCCGCGGCAGTGGAGATGTGCCCGCAGGCGAGGGCGCCGGCGATGGCGACGGTGGAACCCACCGAGAGGTCGATCCCGCGGGTGGCGATGACCAGGGTCATGCCGAGCGCCACCAGGATGAGGGGCGCGCCGAACTGCAGGATGTCGATGAGGCTGCCGTAGAGGTGGCCGTCGCGTATGCGGACGGAGAAGAAGTCGTGGTGGAACGCGAGGTTGCCGAGGAGCAGGGCGAGCAGGACGAGCACGGGCCACAGCAGGCGGTGGCCGGCCAGGCGTCTCCCGATTCCTCCGGCCGCCTCGGACTTGGCGGGCTGGGTGGTCATGAGTCCGTTCCGGTGGCGATGGTCGTGAGGAGGCGTTCGGGCGTGACGGTGTCGTCGTTCGCGAGGGTGGCCACCATGCGGTGGTCGCGGAGCACGGCGATGCGGTGGCTCAGGCGCAGGACCTCTTCGAGTTCCGCCGAGATGAACAGCACGGAGGTGCCGTCGCCCGCCAGGCGGGCCACGAGTTTCTGGATCTCCGCCTTGGCCCCGATGTCGATGCCCCGGGTGGGTTCGTCGAGGATCAGGAGCCGGGGGGCGGTCAGCAGCCAACGCGCGAGCAGCACCTTCTGCTGGTTGCCTCCGCTGAGGTGGCGCACCTGCGCTTCGGGGTCGGCGGGCCGGATGTCCAGGGCTTCGATCCAGTGTCGCGCCAGTTCGTCCTGCTTCGCCCGGGCCAGCGGCCTGGTCCAGCCGCGGGCGGCCTGCAGGGCGAGGATGATGTTCTCGCGAACCGTGAGCTCGCCCACCAGCCCCTCGGACTTGCGGTTCTCGGAGCAGAACGCGATGCCCCGGGCGATGGCGTGGCGGGGGGTGCGCAGGACCACCTTCTCGCCCTCGATGCTCACCTCTCCGGCGTCCGCGCCGTCCGCGCCGAACAGGAGGCGCGCCACCTCGGTGCGGCCCGAACCCAGGAGCCCCGCCAGCCCGATGACCTCGCCGGCGTGGATGTCGAGGTCGTACGGTTCGATCGAGCCCGTGCGGGTCAGTTGTCGCGCCCGGAGGAACGGCACGCCGGCCGCCCGTACGGCCGCTTCCGCGTGGGCACGGCCGGACAGCTGGTCGAGGGTGGCCAGTTCTCCGCCGATCATGCGCTGTACCAGCGTCACCGGCGTCAGTTCCCCGATGGGGTACTCGCCTTCCAGTCGGCCGTTGCGCAGGATGGTGACGCGGTCGCAGAGGTCGAATACCTGGTCGAGGAAGTGTGTGACGAACAGGATGGCCACACCGCGGTCCCGCAGGCGCCGCACCAGTGTGAAGAGCTGGGCGACCTCCTCGCGGTCCAGGCTGGAGGTGGGTTCGTCCAGCACGAGCACCTTCGCCGAGACGTCCACCGCCCGGACGATGGCGACCAGTTGCTGTACCGCCAGCGAATGCGAATCGAGCAGACTGGTGACGTCCAGGTCGAGGTCCAGTTCCGTCAGCAGCTCGGCCGCCCGCTGCCGCATCGCGGACCAGTGGATGAGGCCGAACCGGCGCGGTTCGCGCCCGATGAGGATGTTCTCGGCGACCGAGATGTTCGGGCAGAGGTTCACCTCCTGGTAGACGGTGCTGATTCCGGCCTGCTGCGCCTGGAGGGGGTCCGCGAACGCGTGGGGCCGGCCGTCGACCACGAGGGTGCCGCCGTCGGCGGGGTGGACACCGGTGAGCACCTTGATCAAGGTGGACTTCCCGGCGCCGTTCTCGCCCATCAGGCCGTGGACCTCACCGGGGAAGAGCCGCAGGGCGACTCCGTCGAGGGCGAGCACGCCCGGGAACTGCTTGCGGATGCCCTGGGCTTCCAGGACGGGTCGCGGTCCGCCCGCGTCCGTGGGCCGCGGGGTGGTGGACGGGGATGCCATCCGCCCTCCTCTCATGGGTGGGGTGGTGGAGCGGGCTGCCGACGGTGGAGGCACCTGGGTCGTCACTTTCCGATCTTGTCTGCCGAGCCGGCAGAGACGGCCGGGGCCGGGCTTCCTCCCGCACCGGAACCCGCTGCGTCAGTAGCTCCGGGACGGCAGCGCGGCCGCGGCCTTGTCCTGCGGGAAGACACCCTCCTGGGTCTCGATGCGAGGCGGCACGCTCTCCCCTGCCGCGACCTTCTTGGTCAGCTCCATCAGCTGGTCACCGAGCATCGGGTTGCACTCCACCACGACGTTGATCTTGCCCTCGGTCATCGCGACGAAGGCGTCCTTGATCCCGTCCACCGAGATCACCTTGATGTCCGTACCGGGCTTCTTGCCGGACTCCTCGATGGCCTGGATGGCGCCGAGGGCCATGTCGTCGTTGTGGGCGTAGAGGACGTCGATGTCCTTCTGGGACTTCAGGAACGCCTGCATGACCTCCTTGCCCTTGGCGCGGGTGAAGTCGCCCGTCTGCGAGGCGACGATCTTGAACTTGCCGTCGGCGCGGATGGCGTCGGCGAAGCCGGCCTTGCGGTCGTTGGCGGGTGCGGAGCCCGTGGTGCCCTGGAGCTCGACGATGTTGACCGGGCCCTGCTGGTTCGCGTAAGCGGCGGTCAGCCACTCGCCCGCGGACTTGCCCTCCTTGACGAAGTCCGAGCCCAGGAAGGTCTTGTAGAGGGAGGTGTCCTTGGTGTCCACGGCGCGGTCGGTGAGGATGACCGGGATGCCCGCGTCCTTGGCCTCCTTCAGCACCGTGTCCCAGCCGGACTCCACGACCGGCGAGAAGGCGATGACGTCGACCTTCTGCTGGATGAAGTTGCGGATCGCCTTGATCTGGTTCTCCTGCTTCTGCTGCGCGTCGGAGAACTTGAGGGTGATCCCGGCCTTCTTCGCCGCCTCCTGGACGGACTTGGTGTTGGCGGTGCGCCAACCGCTCTCGGCGCCGACCTGGGCGAAGCCGAGCGTGATCGTCTTGCCGGCTCCCGCCTTGGCCTCCGAGGGGGAGCTGGAGGCGGGGCTGCTGGTCGAGCAGGCGGTCAACGAGGAGGTGAGAAGGGCTGCGGTGAGGACGAGAACTGCTCTGCGAGCCATGTCGGGTGTCCTTTCAGGGTGTACAGGAAGAGGCGCCGCACGGCCGGGGCCGGGCTTTTGCCGACCAGGAGTCCCAGGAGTGCCGCGGTGCACGGCTGCCGGGGGGCCGGCGTCCGGGTCGGCAGGAGAGGGACCCCCTTGAGGGGGCACCGTGGCATTGTGAGCGCTAACAAGCCAGGTTCTCAACCCCCTTGCGCACGTTACCTCCCCGTTACCCCCGGGTGCGGCAGCGAGGCGGGCTTCAATCCGTTCGCGATGCCACCGGCCTCACCACCCGGATGGGAGGCGCAACCCGCGCCACATCGACGGCAGATCGATCCGGGCCGCCGTATACGGAGGCCAGTGCGCCGATGGAGCTCAACGTGATCCGCGCAGGCCCCTTGCCTATCGACATTGTTAGCGCTCACAATGTATTGCATTGGACCACCCGCCACCCGGCCGACCGCCGCGATCGCGGGCGGCAACGCCGCCTGCCGGGCCGCCGCCTGCCGCCCCGCGGCTCCTTCGAAAGGCACTCCGTTGACCTCACCCCGTCCCCTCGCGCCCACCCCGTATTCCGAGGAATCGGAGCAGTACACGGTCGGCGTCGACTTCGGCACGCTGTCGGGCCGCGCCGTGGTGGTGCGGGTTCGCGACGGTCAGGAGCTGGCCGCGGCGGTCCACGTCTACCGGCACGGCGTCATCGACCGCCACCTGCCGCACGGTGGTGCGCTCCTGCCTCCGGACTGGGCCCTGCAACACCCGCAGGACTGGCGGGACGTACTGCGACACGCCGTCCCGCAAGCCGTGGCGGCGGCCGGGATCGACCCCGCCGCGGTGATCGGCATCGCCACCGACTTCACCGCCTGCACCGTCCTGCCCACGCTGGCTGACGGGACCCCCCTCGCCGAGACCGAGCTCGCCGGGCGGCCGCACGCGTGGCCCAAGCTGTGGAAGCACCACTCGGCCCAGCCGCATGCCGACCGCATCAACGAACTCGCCCACGCCCGCGGGGAGAAATGGATCGCCCGCTACGGCGGCCGGATCTCCGCCGAGTGGCAGTTCGCGAAGGCCCTGCAGGTCCTGGAGGAGGATCCGCTCGTCTACGAAGCCTGCGCACGGTGGATCGAGGCCGCCGACTGGATCGTGTGGCAGCTCACCGGATCCGAGTCCCGCAACGCCTGCACGGCCGGCTACAAGGGCATCCACCAGGACGGCGCCTACCCGAGCGAGGAGTACCTGGCCGCGCTGAACCCCCGGTTCGCCGACTTCGCGCGCACCCGCCTCGAATTCCCCCTCTCCGCGCTGGGCTCACGAGTGGGCTCGCTCAGTACGGAGGCGGCAGCGTGGACGGGGCTGCGCCCCGGCATCGCCGTGGCCGCGGGCAACGTCGACGCCCATGTCACCGCGGCGGCGGCCCAGGCCGTCGAGGACGGGCAGCTGCTCGCCATCATGGGGACCTCCACCTGCCACGTCGTGAACGCCCCCGTCCTCGCCGATGTACCCGGCATCTGCGGTGTGGTGGCCGGTGGGATCGTCGAGGGGACCTACGGCTACGAGGCCGGCCAGAGCGCGGTCGGCGACATCTTCGCCTGGGTACTGGACCAAGGCGTCCCGTCGGACTACCTCACCGAGGCCTCCGACCGCGGCGAGGACCTGCACACCCTGCTGACCCGCAAAGCCGCCGGCCAGCCGGTCGGCGGACACGGACTGGTCGCCCTCGACTGGTTGAACGGCAACCGTTCGGTCCTCGTCGACCACCACCTCTCCGGCGTCATCGTGGGCCTCACCCTCGCGACCCGCCCCGAGGACGTCTACCGCGCGCTGCTCGAAGCCACCGCTTTCGGCACCCGCGTCATCGTGGAGGCCCTGGAGACCGGCGGCGTGCCGGTGCACGAGTTCATCGTCGCCGGCGGACTGGCCAAGAACGAACTGCTGATGCAGATCTACTCCGACGTGCTGCGCCGCCCCGTCTCCCTGGCCGCGTCCGACCAGGGCCCCGCCCTCGGGTCGGCCATCCACGCCGCCGTAGCCGCCGGCGCGCACGCGGACGTGCGCACGGCCACCGCCGCCATGGGCCGCCGCCTGCCCGCCGTCTACACGCCCGACGCCTCCCGGGCCGACGCCTACGACGCCCTCTTCTCCGAATACCGGCTCCTGCACGACCACTTCGCCGTCGGCGGCCTGCTGCACCGGCTGAGGAGCATCCGCCACACGGCCCACACCGGGGGCTGACCCCGCCCCGCTGTTCGCAACCACTTCCCCACCCGCCCGCCGCCTTCACCCCCGTCGCGGGACGTCACCTTCAGGAGTCCATGTGCCCAGCCGAACATCTCCCGCCCAGGAAATCTGGTTCCTCACGGGCAGCCAAGGACTGTACGGGGAGGAGACCCTGAAGCAGGTCGCCGAACAGTCCCTGCAGATCGCCACCACCCTCGCCGACGTCTCCGGCATTCCCGCACGTGTCGTATGGAAGCCGGTCCTGACCGACGCCGACGCCATCCGCCGGATATGCCTCGACGCCAACGCCGACGAGCGGTGCATCGGCCTCATCGCCTGGATGCACACCTTCTCGCCGGCCAAGATGTGGATCGCCGGACTGGACGCGCTGCGCAAGCCGTTGCTGCACCTCCACACCCAGTCGAACGTGGCCCTGCCCTGGGAAACCATCGACATGGACTTCATGAACCTCAACCAAGCCGCCCACGGGGACCGCGAGTTCGGGCACGTCCAAGCCCGTCTCGGCGTCCCCCGCAAGACCGTGGCCGGCCACGTCAGCGATCCGGTCACGACCGCACGCGTCGCGATCTGGGCGCGGGCGGCCGCCGCGCGATCCGAACTGGCCACCCTCAAGGTCGCCCGCTTCGGCGACAACATGCGCGACGTGGCCGTCACCGAGGGCGACAAGGTCGAGGCCCAGTTGCGCTTCGGCGTCTCCGTCAACACGTACGGCGTCAACGACCTGGTGGAGGTCGTCGACAGCGCGGACGAGAGCGAGGTGGCTTCCCTCGTCGAGGAGTACGCGGACCTGTACCACCTGGCGCCGGAACTGCGACCGGGCGGCGAACGGCACGACTCGCTGCGTTACGGGGCCCGCATCGAAGCCGGCCTGCGCACCTTCCTCGAAACGGGCGGCTTCGGGGCCTTCACCACCAACTTCGAGGACTTGGGCGGACTGCGCCAGCTGCCCGGGCTCGCGGTCCAGCGGCTCATGGCCCAGGGCTACGGCTTCGGAGGAGAGGGCGACTGGAAGACCGCCACCCTGCTGCGCGCCCTCAAGGTGGCCGCCACCGGTCTCCCGGGCGGCACGTCCTTCATGGAGGACTACACCTACGACATGACGCCCGGCAACGAGCTCATCCTCGGTGCGCACATGCTGGAAGTCTGCCCCACCATCGCGACCGCCAGGCCCAGCTGTCAGATCCACCCCCTCGGCATCGGCGGGCGGGAGGACCCGGTGCGCCTGGTGTTCGACGCGGCCCCCGGGCCGGCCGTGGTGGTCGGGCTCGCCGACCTCGGCGACCGCTTCCGCCTGATCGCCAATGACATCGACGTGGTGGCACCCCCTCACCCGCTGCCCGCCCTGCCCGTCGCCCGCGCGGTCTGGCGGCCCCGCCCCGACCTGCGGACCTCCACCGAATCCTGGCTGACGGCCGGAGGCCCGCACCACACCGTCCTCAGCACCGCCCTCACCTCCGACCACCTCGACGACCTGGCCGAGATGCTCCGCACGGAACTCGCACTCATCGACGAGACCACCACCCCGAAGACGTTCCGGCGCGATCTCCGCTGGAACCAGGCATACCACCGGCTCGCACTGGGACTTTGAAACCTCCCCCGCCTGAAGGCGGGGGATTCCCAGCTCACTTCGCCTGGCACCTTGCAGGTGGCTTACAAGGTCAGCGCTAGGCGGGTTGAGACCGGCCCGGACGAGCAACACGCGGGCGGAGCGCCTGTCTCTGGAGGACACCGCTCCGCACGCGGTGCACGTATACGTTCTCGTCGAGAGGGAGAGTGCGTGCTTGGCTCCCGCTCCGCACTGCGCGCAGTCCATCGGATGTCGTGGTCGCGGTCTCCCGCCCACCCCAGTCGACGCCGATCACACGTCCGGTGGCGGGCAGCGGCTCCGTCCCGGCCGGCATCACAAAGGTGGCGTACCAGTGGCCGACGGCATCCCGGTACACGCGGACGCCGGACGGGAGCGCGGGCAGGTCCCTCGACCACACCACGCTCAACACGTTCCCGCCGGCCAGATGGAGACGGCCGTCCTTGATACGGAAACCGCGCCGCGTGTAGTTCGACGTAGGCCGCGCCTCACGCTCCTTCTTCGGCCGCGGCATCCCCGCCCGCCCACGCACCGGCAGCCTCTCCCTGACGTCCGCCGGCGCCTTGGCCGTGTACCGGCACGCCCGGCCCCGTCAACCACCGGCGCTGTCGTCACGGCGACGCGTGGAGGCCGGGCGGGCCCTGAGGGCCTGCCCGGCCTCGTCGTACGCGGAGCCGTCTCCGGGCGGGGCGCTCTGTTATTCGAGCAGCTCCGCGTACGAGCCCATGGCCAGGGCGATGTCCGCCTGGGCCCAGAACCGGTGGTAGGTGAAGACGGGCGCGGCGCCGCCGGCGAGGTAGGCCTCGACCTTCGGCCAGGCCGGGTCGTCCTTGTAGAAGGAGCGGAGCGAGGCGAAGGTGGACGAGGAGTTGACCTTGTCGCCGTTCGGCATCACCCCGGTCCACGTACCGGGGACGTATACCGGGTCGTTGAAGCGCTTGTAGTCGGTCCGGGTCTCCTGGACGGAGAGGCCCAGCGGGTCCTGGTGGTGGGCCCACATGCCGTCGAGCAGTGCCTTGGCGACCCGCTTGGCCTCGGCGTTCCCGGATTTCGCGGCGTAGTAGGTCAGGGTTTTGGCGTATGCGGCGGCCACGCCCACGTCGTCGGTGTAGTCGGCTACGGTGACGTGCAGGCCCGCGTTGGCGCCGGGCGCCGAGGCGTTCCAGGTGTCGGGGGCACCGGACCACTTGAGGGTGGAGGGGATCCGGTAGGTGCCGTCGGGGTTGATCGTGGTCTTCGACAGGGCCCAGCCGACCCACTTGTCGAGCAGGGCCTTCGCGCCCGCGTCGCCCGTCTGCTCGTAGAGCTCGGCGACCCGCTCCATGGACCAGGCCTGGAAGCCGAACCACTGGTTGGACGGCGGGTCCTGGTAGACCGGCTTCTCGTCGTAGAAGAGGCCGTGGAAAGTGGGGGTCCCGGCCGGGGGCTGTGCGTAGCGCCCCTGCCAGCTGTTGGTGGCGCCGCCCGCGATGGCGCCCTCGTCGGACTGGAGCCAGCGGTAGAACTCCAGCTGCCGGTCGAGGCTGGTCGCCCAGTCGGTGGCGCCGGTCGGCGACTTGGGCTTCAGCGGGGCGTACTCGCTGAGCGCGTAGGCGGCGAGGGGGTTCTGGTAGCCGCTGTGCGCGTGGCTGGAGCCGATCCGCCAGGACCAGCCGGCCGAGGTGTCGGTGGCGCCGCCCCAGGCGTAGTACCAGGACATCAGGTAGTGCGCGCTGTCCTTGCCGGTGCCGGCGGGGCAGGCGGTCGGGCCGACGCAGTTCCCGGCCTTCTTGAAGTACTTGTCGAACATGGAGTACCGCAGGTAGTCGCCCATCTTCGCCGCCTTGGAGACGGTCGCGGTGACCTGCGTTCCCTTGCCCTGTTCCTTGGCCCAGACGTCGGCCCAGTAGGCGGCCTGGATCGCCCGCGCGTCGGCGTCCGGGGCATCGGTGAACTTCCACTGCTTGGCGTAGGAGGCGTCCCCGGTGAAGAGGTCGAGGTAGCCGTTCTTGCCGCCGTAGGCGAACCTGTCGCAGGTGGGGTGCGGCACCGTCTCCCAGACCGATTCCTCGGGTCCGCGCTGGAAGGTGTTGATGTACGAGGGCCCGGTCGCGGTCGGGCCCGCGGAGCACTTTCCGGGCTCGTTGCCGTAGCCGTAGACGTTGTCGACGTCCTGGAGCCAGTGCATGCCGTAGATGTCGTCCGTGCCGTACGCGCTCTTCAGCTCGCCGGCGATCGGGTCCGCGCCGGGGGCGACTCCTCCGTCGAGCTTGGCCGGGTACTGCGAGGGGAGGTCGTGCTCGGGTGCGTAGGTGGCGGGCTTGGAGGCGTTGTAGGAGCCGGTCGTCGGCTGGTCGGCATGGGTGGGGATCATGAACTTCTCCATGGTCTCCCACGCACCGTTGAACTTGGTCCAGTCCCCGGTGATCTTCCCGTACATCGCCTGCAGCCAGATCAGGTAGCTGTAGGCCTCCGAGGTCGTCTCGTGCCCCTGGTCCGGGGCCTCCACGATGAGCGTCTCGACCGAGTGGTACGGGATGCCCTCGGGCGAGAAGTAGCCGTTGGCCGGGTTGGTGATCTTCCCGTGGAGGTCGAGGAAACGGGCGTCGTACGTGGAGTCGGCGGCCAGCTCGGCGACCGTCACCTCGGCCTTCGTGTGGCCGGGGGCGGTCATGGTGAAGACGGCGGAACCGCTGCCGGTGGTCCCGGCGGTGACCGTCACCCTCTGGGCGGTGCTCCAGTTGGCCGGGGTGAAGGTGAGGGCGGCGGGTGTTGCGGTGAGGTCGGTGTTGCCCGAGGTACGGGCCACGCCCACCGTGACGTTCGCGGTCGGCTGCTGGGAGAGCTTCAGGTCGAAGGTGCCCGTCTGACCGCGGCGCACGGAGAGCTGCGCGGGGGTGGCGACGAGCGCGGGGCCGGCGGCGACGGTGATGCCGACGGGCGCCGACTCGGCGGAGGCCCCGAGGCTGTCGTAGGCCTTCGCGTAGAGGGAGTGGGAACCGGCCGCGAGGCCGGTGGCATCCAGGGTGAAGGGCGCCGTGGTGTCCGTGCCCAGGAGCATCGTGTCGCTGTAGAACTCGACCTTGCCCACGGTGGCGCCGTCGGCCGCGGCGGCGGTGGCGGCTAGCGGGACGGGAGTACCCGCCGTGTAGACGGCGCCCGCGGTGGGGCTGGTCAGAACGGCGACCGGGGGCTGGTGGGCGCCGGTGCACGGGGTGCCGTTGACGGCGAAGGAAGTCGGGGCGGCGTTGGTCCCGCTGTAGCTGAACTGGGCGCCGGCCGTGACGGCCGCACCGGCGGCGACGGTCTTGCTCCAGTCCGGGGCCGCGACGCGGACGCTCTTGCCGGACTGGGTCCAAACGCCGTTCCAGCCGTTGGTCAGCTGCTGGTTGCCGGAGTAGTCGTAGGTGATGTTCCAGCCGTCGAGAGCGGTCGCGGACCGGTTGGTGAGGGTGAGTTCGGCGGTGAAGCCCGAACCCCAGTCGTTGGTCTTGTAGTCGACGCTGCACTGCACCGCTGCGGCCGCGGCGGTGGTGGCGCCGACGGCCGAGAGGCCCAGGGGGAGGGAGAGGGCCACGGCCGCGGCGGACGCGGTCAGCAGTTTGCGTCGTAAGTGGAATCCGGGTGGGGGATGCGACGACATGCGGAGGGTTCTCCTCGCGGCTCGGGGGAGACGGGATGGGAGGAGCGGCAGGGCACAAGCACTGAACCAGTGGGAGCGCTCCCACTGTGCAGACGGGTCGCGACGACGTCAAGACGCGTGAAGAGTCGAAAGCAATCTGCGAGGAATTTACTCAACTCCTCTTTTCCTTGGCGGCACTTGGAGCTACGGTCTGGCCCCAACCAGTGGGAGCGGTTCCATCTGTCGGCGCGCCGTCAGGGCGCACCTCGCTGCAGGACTCGCTCCTCGACACCCCCGCGCCTGTCAGCACTGCTCGGCGGAGCGGCGCTGACCTCGCGCGACGGCGGTACCTGCCGGCATCGGCCACGGGGTCACCGGCACGCAGGACCTGGTGGGGGCCGTGCATGCGACCGGGGCCCGCAGTCTCCTGCCGGTCCCCGGGATCGCCACAACGACCCGAGCCGGTCCCCGGGATCGCCTGCAACGACCCGAGCCAGGGGCTGACCCGTTCCCCACCCTCGCCTCGGCCGCGGACCGGGCCCCGGTCGCGGGCGAGAGCGGCGAGCACACCTGCGGACACGCGACCATCGACCGCGCCACGGCCCGGTTCCGACGACCGCACCCGCTCCGTACGGCGACACCCTCCGCACCACGGCACTCCCCCATTCGGCACCGGGTGCGCGACCGCCTGCGCACCCTGAACTGAAAGGCACCCACGAAATGAGCCGCACCATCCCCCGCACCGCCTTACTGGCGGCCCTCAGTCTCGTCACGGCCGCCGGCGCCACCGCCACGGCGTTCGGTACCGGCGCCGGCGCCGGCGCCGCCACCGCCGGCTGCAAGGTCGAGTACCAGATCTCGAACCAGTGGAACACCGGCTTCGGTGCCAACGTGATCGTCACCAACACCGGCGACCCGGTCGCCTCCTGGACCCTGGAGTGGTCCTACGCGAACGGCCAGCAGGTCACCCAGGGCTGGAACGCCACCATCACCCAGTCCGGTGCCGCGGTGACCGCGAAGAGCATGTCCTACAACGGGTCGCTGGCCACGGGCGGTTCGACCTCCTTCGGGTTCAACGGTTCGCACACCGGCACGAACGCCGTCCCAGCGACCTTCAAGCTCAACGGCGTCACCTGCAACGGCGCCCCCGACCCGACCCAGCCCCCCACCACACCCCCGACGACCCCGCCCACGACGCCGCCGACCACGCCTCCGCCCACCGGCGGCAAGGTCGACAACCCCTACGCCGGCGCCAAGATGTACGTGAACCCCGAGTGGTCCGCCCATGCCGCCGCCGAGCCGGGCGGCAGCAGGGTGTCCAACCAGCCCACCGCCGTATGGCTGGACCGCATCGCCCTCGTCACGGGCACGAGCGGCACGATGGGCCTGCGCGACCACCTCAACGCGGCCCTGACACAGAAGGGCAGCGGCGAACTCGTGGTCCAGCTCGTGATCTACAACCTGCCCGGACGGGACTGCTCCGCGCTCGCCTCCAACGGCGAACTGGGCCCCACCGAGATCGACAAGTACAAGACCCAGTACATCGATCCGATCGCCGCGATCCTCGCCGAACCCAAATATGCGGGGCTGCGCATCGTCACCACCGTCGAGATCGACTCACTGCCGAACCTGGTCACCAACGTCTCCGGCCGCCCCACCGCGACCGCCAACTGCGACGTCATGAAGACCAACGGCAACTACATCAAGGGCGTCGGCTACGCCCTGAACAAGCTCGGGTCGATCGCCAACGTCTACAACTACGTCGACGCCGGCCATCACGGCTGGCTCGGCTGGGACGACAACCTCGGCGCCTCCGCCGAGATGTTCAAGCAGGCCGCGACCGCCGAGGGCTCCACGCTCTCCAACGTGCACGGCTTCGTCGTCAACACCGCCAACTACAGCGCCCTGAAGGAGGACAACTTCAAGATCGACGACTCCGTCAACGGCACCTCCGTGCGCCAGTCGAAGTGGGTCGACTGGAACCGCTACACCGACGAACTGTCCTATGCCCAGGGCATGCGGACCAAGCTGGTCTCCCTGGGCTTCGACGCCAACATCGGCATGCTCATCGACACCTCCCGCAACGGCTGGGGCGGCACGGCCCGGCCGACCGGGCCCGGCGCGCTGACGAGCGTGGACACCTACGTCAACGGCGGCCGCTACGACCGGCGCATCCACCTCGGCAACTGGTGCAACCAGTCCGGCGCCGGACTCGGCGAACGACCGCAGGCGGCCCCGGCCCCCGGCATCGACGCCTACGTGTGGATCAAGCCGCCGGGCGAGTCCGACGGGGCGAGCAAGGAGATCCCCAACAACGAGGGCAAGGGCTTCGACCGGATGTGCGACCCCACCTACACGGGCAACGTACGCAACGGCAACAGCATGTCGGGAGCCCTCCCGAACGCACCGCTCGCCGGCCAGTGGTTCTCCGCCCAGTTCCAGGAGCTCATGAAGAACGCCTACCCGGCGCTGTGACGCAGGGCGGCTGACGAGCCCGGAGCCCTGCGGAAGCGTTCCCTTCCGCAGGGCTCCGGGCCTCGGCATCCTCGGAAGGAACCGGCTCCGAGAGGCCTCGTCCGCCTCTGACGCCCAACTGCCGTCAGGACGACCGGCCGGCCGCCCAGGTCACCGCGGCCGCGGAGGACACCGCCTTGTCGATCACCACGACGCCGCTCGGGCAGGACGCTTGCTACCGAGGTGCTGCGGGGCTGCTGCCCGGCCGGCCCCCCGAAGCGGTTCAGGAGGAATCCCGCACGACCAGTGCCGTCGGGAGCACACGGCGCGGCTCCTCGCCGTTGCCCTGCTTCGGGGCGGCACCGGCTCGGGACCCCTCCGCGATCTTCCGGAGCAGGAGCCGGGTCATCGTGCGGCCCATCTCCTCGATGGGCTGGCGCACGCTGGTCAGGGGCGGGTCCATCAGACGGGCCACCGGGGAGTCGTCGACCCCTACGAGGGCGACGTCCTCGGGGACCCGCCGGCCGGCCTCGCGCAGCACGCCGCGCGCGCCGGCCGCCATCACGTCAGAGGCAGCGAAGACGGCGTCCAGGCCCGGGGCGCGTTCCAGGAGCTCGCGCATCGCGAGCCGGCCGCCCTCCTCGGTGAAGTCCGCGGCCGCCACGAGCGACTCGTCGGGCTTGATTCCGGCCTCGGCGAGACCCGCGCGGTAGCCGCCCAGACGGGCGCGGGCCACGTACATGTCCAGCGGCCCGCTGATGGTCGCGATCCTGGATCGGCCGCGTCCCGCGAGGTGGGCGACGGCAGCCCGTCCCGCACCGATGTTGTCGGAGTCCACATAGGCCACCGGCTCGGCCTCCGAACGCCGCCCGTTCATGACGACCGGCAGGCCCAGCCGCGCGATCCGGTCGGGCAGCGGGTCGTTCCCGTGGACCGATGCCAGGAGCACGCCGTCGACCCGCTGGGCCGCCAGGTAGTGCTCGAACCGCTGCCGCTCGGCCTCGGTCCGGACGAGGGTGAGCAGCAGCTGCTTGTCCGCCTCGGCCAGCTCGGCGCTGACCCCGCGGATCAGGTCGAGGAAGTACGGCTCCGAGAACAGCCGGGCCTCGGCCTCCGGAATGACCAGGGCCACCGCGTCGGTACGACTGCCGGCGAGCGCCCTGGCCGCCTGATTGGGCACGTACCCCAGCTCTGCGACGGCCCGGGCCACGGCGTCCTTGGCCCGCTCGCTCACCCGCGGCGAACCGTTGATGACCCGGGAGACCGTGCCCCGGCCGACACCGGCCAGGGCCGCGACCTCTTCCAGAGTGGGCCTGCTGCCGCTCTGCCGTCCGCTCACGCTCTTGAACTCCCCTCGTGTGCCATCGCACTCCGCACCGGGCGCGGGCCCGGCTTGCTGATCAGGCAAGCAGGACGGTGCACCCGCCCCGCAGCCGTGGGACACGTTACGCCGACTCGGGGTGGGAGCGCTCCCACAGTACTCCCCATCCCCTCCTGCCACCACCGTCGCGTTCACCACCTGACGCGGGCAGCGCGCCGGAGAAGGAAGCAGTCCGGGTCCGAGGCCCCGTGTAATGAATTCGCGTTCATCTCTTGACACCCGCACCCGCCAGGCAGCAACCTTCCGGCATCGACGTGGGAGCGCTCCCATCAAGGGGTGCGACAACGGCCCTCACATCAGGGTCCGGGCGGGCCCTGGCCGAGCCGCGAACAGCCCGCCGGACCCCATGGCGCACAACGAGCACCACCTTGGACGAGGAGAGTGGAATGCGCACTTCCAGCAGCAGACGCGGACGCGGACGCCGCACCGTGATCAACGCGGTCGCCGCGGTCGCCGTCTTGGCGACCGGTACGGCCCTGCTCACCGGCTGCGGCGGTGACGGCGACAGCAACAAGAGCAAGGGCGACGGCGCGGCCGGCGGCGAGCAGATCACGCTGCGGATCGGTACCTTCGGTTCCTTCGGCTACGACGACGCGACCGGGGCCAAGCTCTACGCCGAGTACGAGAAGGCCCACCCGAACATCAAGATCGAAGAATCGAACGTCGCGGACGGGCAGAAGTACTGGGACACCCTCAAGCTGCGACTCTCCCGCGACAGCGGTCTCGCGGACATCCAGGCCCTGGAGGTCGGCTACATCGCGGAGGCGACCGGGCCCGCCATGGCCGGCAAGTGGGCCGACCTCGGCAAGACGGGCGGCGCGGACCTCGGCGCGTTCCTGGACTGGAAGGTCAAGCAGGCCACGACGGGCGACGGCAAGGTCATCGGCCTCGGCACGGACATCGGCCCGATGGCCATCTGCTACAACAAGGACCTCTTCGCCAAGGCCGGACTGCCGACCGATCGCACGGAGGTCGCCAAGCTCTGGGCGGGCGACTGGGCGAAGTTCATCCAGGCCGGCGAGGCGTACAAGAAGAGCGCTCCCGAGGGGACCTCCTTCCACGACTCCGCGAGCGGCCTGTTCAACGCCGTGATCTCCAGCGAGCCGGTGCAGTACGCCAACGCCAAGGGCGAGCTGGATTACGAGAACAGTCCTGGCGTGAAGAAGGCCTGGGACACCGCCGTGGCGGCGGCGAAGGGCGAACTGACCGCGAAGCTGCGCCAGTTCGACGAGAAGGGCACTTGGAACGCGGCCTTCAAGAACTCGAAGTTCGCCACCGTGGCCTGCCCGAGCTGGATGACGGGCATCATCAAGGAGCAGGCGGGCCCGGAGAACCAGGGCAGGTGGGACATCGCCGCACCGCCCGTGGCCGGGAACTGGGGCGGCTCCTTCCTCACCGTCCCGAAGTCGGGGAAGCACACCAAGGAGGCGGCCGAACTCGCCGCCTGGCTCACCGCTCCGGCCCAGCACGCCAAGGTCTTCGCCGTGAACGGCAACATCCCCTCCTCCAAGGACACCCTCAGCTCTCCGGCGGTGCAGGACGCGAAGCTGCCGTACTTCGGAGACACCCCGGTCGGCAAGATCTACTCGGAAGCCGCGGCCGGCATCACGCCCGCCCCGATCAGCCGCTGGGACGGCCAGGTGAAGACCTTCCTCACCGACAACGGCATCCTCGACATCGAGCAGCGCGGCACCGACCCGGCGAAGGCCTGGGAGAACGTCAGGAAGCTGGTCGCCGACAAGATCGACAAGTAGCGGGGCACGCGGCGGCCCGCCCCCACCCGCCTCCCACCCGCCTCCCCGCGGGTGGCGGCGGGCCGTCGCCGACCGCTCCACCGCACCACCGCACGCATCGACCTGGAAGGACGCCCCCGTGGCCACCTCCGTACGGGCGACCAGTGGCGGCTCCCCGCCGCCCGCCGCACAGCCCCCGGCCCCCAGCCCCGGCTCCCGCGAGCAGCGGCCCTCCGGCCGGGGCGGACTGCGCAGCACGCTCTACCGCCTGGACCTGAAGGCGGTCCCCTACGTCTTCCTCGCCCCCTTCTTCCTCACCTTCGCGGCCTTCGGACTCTTCCCCCTGATCTACACGGGCTGGCTCTCGCTCCACCGGGTGGAACTCGGCGGCAGCGCGCAGTGGAAGGGTCTGGAGAACTACACCTCCCTGGCGAGCAGCGAGTTCTTCTGGAACGCCCTCGCCAACACCTTCACCATCGGCGTGATCTCCACCGTTCCCCAGCTGCTGATGGCCCTCGGCCTGGCCCACCTGCTCAACTACAAACTCCACGGCCGCGGTTTCTTCCGCGTGGCGGTGCTCGCCCCGTACGCCACCTCGATCGCGGCGGCGACGCTCGTCTTCGCGCAGCTGTTCAACACCGACTACGGGTTGATCAACACGGCGCTGGGCTGGGCCGGCTTCGAGCCGGTCGCCTGGGAGTCCTCCAAGTGGCCTGCTCAGATCGCCATTTCGGTGATCGTGACGTGGCGCTGGACCGGCTACAACGCCCTCATCTACCTGGCCGCGATGCAGGCCGTACCCCAGGACCTCTACGAGGCGGCCGCGTTGGACGGGGCTTCGCGCTGGCGCCAGTTCCTCAGCGTGACCATCCCCTCGATCCGGCCGACGATCCTGTTCACGGTCGTCGTCTCGACCATCGGGGCCACCCAGCTCTTCGGCGAGCCGATGCTCTTCGGCGGCAGTGTCGGCGTCAGCGGCGGCAGCGGAAACCAGTTCCAGACGCTGAGCCTGCTCATGTACGAGAAGGGCTGGGTGACCGGCGCGCTGGGCCAGGCCTCCGCCATCGCCTGGGTCATGCTCCTGCTCCTCCTGCTCATCGGCGGCCTCCAAGCTCTGGTCTCCCGCTCGAACCGCAGCCGCCGCAACGGCGACCGCAACCGCAACCGCGCCGGGCGCATTCGCACGAAGGCGGGGAGCTGAACCCATGAGCCGCACACTCGACACGACCGCCGCCGGGGCGCCGCGTGCCAGGCGCCTTCGCCCGTCGGCCGGCCGCCAGCACCACGCCGGACCGCTGACCTACGTCCTGCTCGGCCTCGCCGCCCTGGTCTCCCTCTTCCCCCTGTACTGGAACCTGGTCGCCGCCTCCCATGCGGGCGAGCGCGTGGTCAAGGCTCCGGCCCCGCTCCTGCCCGGCCCCCGGCTGTTCGACAACCTCTCCTTCGCCTGGAACCAGGTCGACATGGGCGAGGCGCTGGTCAACACGACGATCGTGGCCGGGCTCGTGGCCCTGTCCACCGTCCTGTTCTCCACCCTGGCCGGCTTCGCCTTCGCCAAACTGGCCTTCAGGGGCAAGGGCGCGCTGCTGGCGCTCGTGGTGGCCACCATGACGATCCCGCCGCAGCTCA
The DNA here is from genome assembly GCF_044455885.1 of Streptomyces sp. NPDC051109. NCBI lineage: Bacteria > Bacillati > Actinomycetota > Actinomycetes > Kitasatosporales > Streptomycetaceae > Streptomyces > Streptomyces sp. NPDC051109. Next base: position 2,132 of record NZ_JBITFF010000029.1, on the reverse strand, counting down.
GTGTGATCCCGCTCTACCAGATCATCACCGACCTCGGCTGGGTCGACCAGCTCCAGTCGGTCGTCCTGCCCTCGCTGGTCGCCGCCTTCGGCGTGTTCTTCATGCGCCAGTACCTCATCGAGGCCTTGCCCGTGGAGCTGGTGGAGGCGGCGCGGATGGACGGCGCGCACAGCCTGCGCATCATCTGGCACGTGGTGTTCCCGGTCGCCCGGCCCGCGATGGCGGTCCTGGGAATGCTCGTCTTCGTGCAGGCGTGGAACGACTTCTTCTGGCCGTTCATCGCACTGACCCCCGACGGGAACCCCACCCTCCAGGTCGCCCTGGCCGGCCTCGGCGCGGGAAACCACACCGTCGACCAGGCCGTCGTTCTGACCGGCGCGCTCATATCCACGCTGCCGCTGCTGCTGGTCTTCGCCGTCCTCGGCAAGCACATCGTGGGCGGCATCACCGCCGGCGCCGTCAAGAACTGACGGCGTCCGTCGGGCACGGCCGACCCCCCGGTCTGTTCGCACACCCCGCCTTCCGCCACCGCTTCGCCCGGCCCGATTTCTCCGGCACCACTTCATCCGAACCCGCGTTGGGAGCGCTCTCTCATGACCGCGTCCGAGACCCGGCCACTCACGGCCACCCGCACCTTCCCTCCCGGCTTCCTGTGGGGCACGGCCACCGCCGCGTACCAGATCGAGGGCGCCGCCCGAGAGGACGGCCGGACCCCGTCCATCTGGGACACGTTCTCCCACACCCCCGGCAAGGTCTTCGAAGGCCACACCGGTGACGTGGCCGTGGACCACTACCACCGGTTCCCCGAGGACGTCCGCCTCATGTCGGAACTCGGCCTGGGCGCCTACCGGTTCTCCGTCTCCTGGTCGCGCGTTCAGCCGACCGGCCGGGGCCCCGCCGTCCAGAAGGGCCTGGACTTCTACCGCCGGCTCGTCGACGAACTGCTCGCCACCGGCGTCACACCCGCCCTCACCCTCTACCACTGGGACCTCCCCCAGGATCTGGAGGACGCGGGCGGCTGGCCCGAGCGCGCGACCGCGGAGCGGTTCGCCGAGTACACGGGCCTGGTGGCCGACGCCCTCGGAGACCGGGTGAAGCATTGGATCACCCTCAACGAGCCCTGGTGCAGCGCGTTCCTCGGCTACGCCTCCGGCGTCCACGCCCCCGGCCGTACGAACCCGGTCGCCGCCCTGCGCGCCGCCCATCACCTCAACCTCGGTCACGGCCTCGCCGTCCAGGCCCTGCGGGCGGCGCTGCCCGGGGACGGTCGGGTCGCGGTCTCCCTCAACCTCCACGAGGTGCGGCCGCTGACCTCGACAGCCGACGACCGGGAGGCGGCCCGGCGCGTCGATGCCGTCGGCAACCGGATCTGGCTCGGACCGATGCTGGAGGGCGAATACCCCGAGGACCTCCTCGCGGACACCGCACACCTGACCGACTGGCCCTTCGTCCGGGACGGCGACACCGCGACGGTGCACCAGCCCCTGGACCTGCTCGCCGTGAACTACTACACCCCGACGGTCGTCTCGCAGGCGGCGGAGGGCGAAGCCGTGCCGCAGGACGACGGGCACGGCAACAGCGAGCACTCGCCGTGGCCCGGAGCGGAGGGCGTGGCGTTCCACCGGGCGCCGGGTGAACGTACGGCGATGGGCTGGCCGGTCGACGCGAGCGCCCTGTACGACCTGCTGACCCGCACCGCCGCCCGGTACCCCGGGCTGCCGCTCCTGGTCAGCGAGAACGGGGCGGCGTACGAGGACGAGGTCGGCCCCGACGGCACGGTCCACGACCCGCAGCGCGCCGCCTACGTCCACGCCCACCTCGACGCGGTGCACCGGGCGATCACGGACGGGGCGGACGTGCGCGGCTACTTCCTCTGGTCGCTGCTCGACAACTTCGAGTGGTCCTACGGCTACGCCAAGCGGTTCGGCGCCATCCACGTCGACTACGACACCCTGGAGCGCACACCCAAATCGAGTGCGCACTGGTACTCCCGCGTGGCCCGGACAGGAGAGCTGCGCGCTCCGGGCGAGGCCTAGATGTTCTGTCCAGGGAGGTTGTGGACGGGTGATGTAGGTCTCCGCTGAGGGATCTTGAAATGGGTGAGGGCCTTCTGGCCTGGTGTGGATTGCGAC
>NZ_JBITFF010000028.1:0-66394 GCF_044455885.1 Streptomyces sp. NPDC051109 | reverse complement strand
ACTTCTGGCAGACCCACCACTGGTACTAAGCCGCCAGCGGACAGCACACGCACGAAAGCGCCCGACCGGAACCTCCCGGCCGGGCGCTTTCGCGTCAGCGGGCCGGTCCGATCCCAGGTGCCCACCGGGGCGTGTGCGCCCGGGCGTGTGTTCGTACCCGCACGCCCGGGCGCACACCACCGCACCGCCGCGGACACCCCTCCCGACCCCGCCGCCACGGGCCGGAAACGTCAAGGGTGATTGTCACTCTATTCCCGCCTATGGATGGCTTGCGTAGGTTCACCGATCTTCGCGTGCTTATGCTTCACGCGCTATGACGGAAAGTCAGAACTCCCGGGCCTTACGGGAATCAGCCGACGTGGTCGTCCTCGGTGCCGGTCCGGCCGGGCTCGTCCTCGCAACCCTGCTGCACGCGGCGGGGATCGACTGCGTCCTCCTCGAACGGGCCTCCCGCACCCATGTCCAGACCCGGGCCCGCGCCGGGTTCCTCGCCCCGAACACCGTACGGATCCTGGACCGCCACGGCCTCTCCGACGGCCTGCACCGTGCCGGCCGCCGCCACGGCACCTGCGAGTTCCGTACTGAGGACGGCCGGTTCGGGCTCGACTACGGCGCCCTCGGCCAGGGCGGGCAGCACCACGTCTACCCCCAGCAGAACCTGGTCACGGACCTCCTGACGCACTACCTCGACCGCGGCGGACGCATCCGCTTCCACACCGAGGCGCTCGCCGTACGCGATGCCGACGGCACCGACGGCACCCGGCCGCACGTCATGACGCGCGAGCCCGACGGCCGTCCCACGCGATGGAACGCCCGCTACGTCGCCGGCTGCGACGGGCGCCACGGGGCGGCCCGCCGCTCCCTGCCGCCGGGCGCCGTCCGCCACCACTACGACCACGGCGTGACCTGGCTCGGCCTGCTCGCCGAGGCCCCGCCGAGCCTTGACGCCGTCGGTTACGCCGTCCACGACCGTGGCTTCGCCGGACACATGGCCCGCACCCCGCACGTCACCCGCTACTACCTCCAGTGGCAGCGCGGCACCCCCGCCGACGCCTGGCCCGAGCAGCGGATCTGGGACGAGCTGGACGTCCGGATGCGTGCCTCGGACCACGGACCGCTCCACCGGGGCGCGCTCCTGGAACGCGGGATCTTCGACCTCACCTGCGACGTGATCGAACCGCTGCGCCACGGCTCGCTGTTCCTGGCGGGCGACGCGGCGAGCCTGCTCGCCCCGGCCGCCGCGAAGGGCGCGAACCTCGCGGTCCTGGAGGCCGAGATCCTGGCCGCAGCCCTGACCGACGCCCTGACCCGGGGCGAGACGGCGGGACTCGACGGCTACTCGGACCGGTGCCTGGAACACATCTGGCGGGCGCAGGAGTTCACCGGGTGGATGACCCGGCTGCTGCACGCGGCTCCCGAAGGGGGCCACCCGAGCGCCGGATCGTCCTTCCACGCCGGCCTGCGGCGCTCCCGGCTCGCCTCACTGCGCACCTCGCGCATCCACCAGGACTGGTTCGCCGAGAACTACGTCGCCGTCTGACCGCCGCCCCACCCCGCAAGCCCCACCCCGCAAGCCCCACCCCGCAAGCCTCACCCCGCACGTCCCACCGGGCCGAACGCGCCCCCCCTCGCTCCACCCTGCTCCACCCTGCTTCGCCCTGCCGTGCCCCGCCCTGCCCAGCCCGTACCGGCCCGAGGACCCCCCACGATGACGACGACGCTCCCCGACGAAACGATGCTCCTGGACGACACGGCCCGCCTGCGCGCGGCCGCCGAGTTCGTCCGCGAGCACGACAGCGCCGCCCTGTTGCCCCTCCTCCTGCCCGGCCTCGACGGACCGGACCTGCCGGCGCTGGCCGGCCACTGCCGGTTCGCCCACGCGGGGCTGCTGCTCTTCCCGTCGGACGCGGACGGCCTGCGGGCCCAACTCGCCGAGTGCGGGCTGGCCGTGGACACCCCCTCCCATCCCAGCGTGGTGGTACGCGAACGCCTCGCCCGGCGCCACCGGCGCGATCCGGCCGAGCTCGACGTCCGCATCCTGCGCCCGCTCGTGCCCGGCTGTGCCGGAGAGCGCCGCGCGGTCGAGGTGTTCGCCCTGACCGTGCCCCCGCACTCCGGCCTGGAGCGGATCGCCGCGTACGAACGCACCCGCCGGCACGAGGCGCACCTGGCCTTCGAGATCGAGCACTCGGACCCGCTGGCGCTGCGCGGCCTGTGCGCGATCCTCGTCCGCCACGGCGCTCGCCCCGACGGAGGCGGCTACAACCCGCACGAGGACGGCACGGTCCTGTACTTCACCACCCCCGCCGATCCGGCCTGCGGCTACCGGCGGCTGGAACTCTACGTACGCGGCGACCACCGCGCCGCCCTCGCCGCCCACCTGGACCACCCCGACGACCACCCCGACCCCCACCGCCCCCACCGCACCGCGGGACAGCCCGCCGAAACGCTCCTTCGCCTCCTCACCGGCGCCTGGACCACACAGGCACTCGCCGCCTTCGCCCGGCTGCGGCTGCCCGATGCCATGGACGCCGTGGACACCCGCACCGCGCACCGCCCCGAGGACCTCGCCCGGCTGACCGGCACCCACCCCCGCGGCCTCGCCACGCTCCTGCGGTACCTGGCCATGCTCGGCGCGGTCTCCGAGGACCACGAGGTGGGCGGGTTCCGCCTGACCGAACTCGGCGCCCTGCTGCACTCGGACACGCCCGGGTCGATGCGACCGCTGGCCCTGATGTACGGCGGCCCGTTCTACGACTCCTTCGGCGAGCTCGACCACGCCGTGCGGACCGGACAGCCGGCTTTCGACCGCGTCTTCGGCGAGAACCACTTCGACTGCTTCGCCCGCGACCCCGAACTCGCCGCGCTCTTCGACCGGTCCATGGCCGCGAGCTCGCGGATGTTCGAGCCGCTCCCCGACCACCCGGTCATCACGGCCGCCGCCCGCAAGCCCGCAACCGAGCCCGCGACCGTCGTCGACGTCGCCGGCGGGAACGGGGAGCTCCTCGGCCGCATCCTCACCGCGCACCCGGGCCTGCGCGGCGTCCTCCTCGAACGCCCGCACGCCGTCGAGGCCGCCCGCCGCCTGCTCGACGCCGCGGGCTGCGGCGCGCGCTGCGACTACCGCCCCGGCGACTTCGCCGACGTCCCGCCCGGCGGCGACGTCTACGTCCTCTCCCGCGTCCTGCACGACTGGGACGACGACCGCTGCCGGGACATCCTGCGCCACTGCGCCCGCGCCATGCCCGCCCACGCGGACCTGCTCGTCGTGGAGCGGCTCCTGCCCGCCGACGGTTCCCCCTCGCTGGCCACCGCCTGGGACCTGCACATGCTGTGCAACGTCGGAGGCCGTGAACGCCGCAGCGACCACTACGCACGCCTTCTCGCCGACGCCGGCCTCCAGCTCGTCGGCCACAGCCCCCTGCCCCTGGACGCGCACGTACTGCACGCCCGCAGGGCGGCCGTCCCGGACCCCGCCGCCAGACCGAGCTGACACCCCGCCGGCTACGCGGGACGGTCCCGGCCGCGGTCCGACCCGGAGAGCTCCCCCTTCCCGGGGAGGAACGCGGCCGCCACGGCCGCCGCGAGCATCACGGCCGCGCCCACGTAGAACGCGGCCGCGACGGCGGTGGTGACCGAGGCCTTGAGAGCCGGGACGAGATCGGCGGGGATCCCGGCGGGCAAGGGCGAACCCTGCTGGGTGGCCGCCACCGCCTTCCCGATGGACCGCTCGACCTGGTCGTAGCGCTCGGGCGGGATCCGGCCGTCCCGTCCGAGGATCCGGCCCAGGTGCGCGCCCTCGCGATGCACCACGATCGCGCCCATGACCGCCAGACCCAGCGCCGCGCTGATCTCCCGGGCGGTCTGCAACAGCCCCGCCGCGCTACCGCGCATCCCCTGGGAGGTGCCGTTGAGCGCGGTGACCCAGGCCGGGGTGACGCAGAGCCCCATGCCGATGCCCATCACGCAGTAGAAGGGCACCAGCCAGCCGTAGTCCTGCCGATGCAGCTCCACCGCCGAGCCGAGCAGGGCCCCCACGCACAGGACCATGCCGATGCCCAGGGGAACGCGCGGCCCCAGGTGGTCGTAGAGCCTTCCGCCCAGCGGCGCGAACACCACTGTGGGGAGGGTGAGCGGCAGTACGGCGAGACCGGCTTCGAAGGGCGACATTCCCACGACGTCCTGAAGCCAGATGACCCCGAACACCGCGAATCCCACGAACGCGAAACGCACCGTCGACACGACCGCCGTCCCCACCGAGAACTCCCTGCTCGCGAACAACCCGAAGGGCACGAGCGGATCCGAATGCCGCCGCTCACGCACCACCAGGAGCGTCATCAGCACGGCTCCCGTGGCGAACAGGGAGATGACGGCGGCTGAGGACCACCCCCAGTGGCGCGCCTGCATGAGCGGGAGGACCACGCACACCAGGGAGCCCATCAGCAGGGGTGCGTTCGACCAGTCGACGTGTTCGCGCCGAGGCGGCTTGCTCGTGAGCAGAAGATGGGCGAGGACCACTGCGCCGATGCCCAGGGGCGGGTTGACGAAGAAGATCGCGCGCCAGGAGAACGCCGTCGTCAACAGGCCTCCGATCAGCGGAGCCGTGCCGTACAGCACGGTGGAGATGCTGGACGAGATGCCCATCGCCCGGCCCCGTTCCCGGCGCCCGAATTCCTCGATGATGAGCACCTGGCTCGCGGGCCGGAGGATCGCCGCACCGGCTCCCTGGGCCGCGCGCGCCGCGATGAGCCAGGCCTCGGACTGGGCCAGCCCCGCCGCGGTCGAGGCCACGACGAACACGAGGGTCCCGAAGCGGAAGGCGCGCTCGTACCCGAAGACGTCACCGATGCGCCCGCCGAGCGGGCTCATGCAGGCGAAGCTGAGCAGGTACGCATTGATGATCCACTGCACACCGACGGTCGAAACGTCCAGGCTCCGCTGGATGGTGGGAAGGGCGACCAGCACCACCAGGGCGTCGATGGCGATCATCGACGAGGCGCAGGTCATCACGGACAGCACCCACCAGCGGTGTCGCTCGCCCCCGAACCGCCGTCGCCGCGTCACGGATTCCCTTCCGCCGATCCGAGCGGACGGGAGCGCATACCGCCGCCCGGTCTTCTTACACGGTTTTGTCCCTTCTCTTCTGCATTCGTGCAAGACACCCCGCAACGTGGTGCCCGCAACCGACACCACGGCCGAGGAGTGGGTGCGGCCTCGCCGCCGCGGCCGGCTGGCGGCTGGGCCGTCCAGGACCGTCATTTACAGCGCGTGATGATATGCTACGCACCGTGACAATGGAGCCCGAGGGCATCGCTCGCGACCGCACGACCGCGCCCAACCGCGTCTATTACTTCGACATCGGGACCGGCACCTGGCATGGGAAAGCCACCTTCCGGGTCACCTCCTGGCGTCGTCTCATGCGCAGCCGCATCGGAGTGACGAACAAGCTGCTCGCGACCGTCATGCACACCATCGATCTGCTCATCGGGGCGCCGCGGCAGAGTTCGACGATCGTGGCGAAGCCGGACGAGGGCGAGTTCGGCCAGGCCGACAACGTGGTCAGGATGTCCAAGTTCGGCGTGACCCTGTACCTCTTGGAAGAGCAGTACGTACTGGACAGCAACGGGACCGGAGTCACTGTTCGCGCGAAAGAGAGGCTGGGCCCTGTGCCGGGCCTGCTCACGCGGACCTTCACCTACTCTGCGGAAATCCGCGACGAAGGCATGGCCGCGACCTACCACATGCCGTTGCTCGAAACCCCTTGGACAGCGGACTACCAGGTCGCACCCGACCGCCAGAGCCTCTTCGCGGAATTGCTGTGCGACTGGGGCAGGGCGACCGAGGAAACCCGCCGAGTCAGCGCGCCGGCTTAGCGGGCGGCAGGAACACACTCCCGATGACCGCCGAGTCCATGCTCCCCGCCGAAAAAATCACCCTGGTCGCCGGATTGCTCGCCGACCGGGTCAGGCAGTACGACACCGCACACGACCGCCGGGCCGCGTTCGCCTACACCTACTACCGCCTCACGACGACGCTCGCCACAGCCCTGGATACGGGCACCCCCGCGTTCAACGACCCGCCGTGGGTCGCCGAGCTGTGTGAGACGCTCGCGTCGGCCTACTTCGCCGCGATGGACGGCATCGACGCATGGCTGGCAGGACGACCCGGTGGCTCCGCGGACGAAGTCCGGCCCAGTGATCTGCCGGACTCCATCCCCCAACCATGGCGAGACGTCTTCGCCGCTTCGAGTGTCCGGCGCTCGTACACGCTGGAAGAAGTGCTCTTTTCCATGATGGCGCACATTTCGTACGACTTGCCGGGGGCATTGCGGCTCATGGCGGCGTCCACGGGCGACCGCAGCCACATCGCGGACTTCCACCGCATGAACGACGTGCTGGGCGCCTGTATCGACAGGGTCCAGGACGACCTTTCGTCCCGGTACATTCATGGGCTCAGCTCTTTGGACAGGCTGTTCACCCGCAGTGACGAACTGTTGACCAACTACGGGATCCGGGTCGCACGGGGTTTGGCCTGGTTCAACTGCGACAGGCTCTTGGACCCGTATGCGACCGGGGAAGCGTCGCGGTCGATCGGCAGGAGCACCGGCGCGCTCATCTCCGAAATCCGCTCCCCCGGAGACTGGAAGCTGCGCGCCGGCTTGTGGATCCTGCGCAGGCTCATTCCCGAACGCCGGCACTGGCCCGCGGCGAGTACGCCCCTCGCGTAGGAAGCCGAAGCCTGTACGGACCGGGCCCGCCGCCAAGCCGACCGGCGTGGTCAACCTGGTGGAAGCGGGCGCCTGGTGCGTCCCGCGCGCCTCACGTCAATTGCCGCCGCCGTCCTCCCCCTGGAGAGGCGGTCTTACTGCGGCTTCGGGCCCTTCAGCAGCTTGCTGAGCTCTTCCAGCTGGCCTTCCTTCATGCCCCGGACGTAGTCCCAGCCGTTGTGGTCGCCGCCCTGGATCTCGTGGATCGAGACCTTGATCGGGCCCTTGCCGAACTGCTGCTGGAACTTCTCCATCCGGTCGCGGCCGCCCTCCTTGGTGCCGTACTGGAAGAGGACGTTCACCTCGGGGCCCTTGGTGTTGATCAGCTTCGGGGCGAGCTTCTCGGGGTTGTTCGCGTCCATCTCCGCCTGGTGGCCCTTCCAGAGCGGGGAGTCCGGGACGATCTCGCCGCCGTTGGCGATGACGGCCCGGAAGCGGTCCGGCTTCTGCAGGAGCTGCTTGAGGCCGACGAAGGCGCCGGAGGAGTTGCCCATGAAGGCCCAGCCGTCGCGGGACTTGTAGGTACGGAAGTTGGCCTTCGCGAGATCGGGTACGTCCTCGCCGATCCAGGTGCCCATCTTGGCCTGGCCGGGTATGTCGGAGCCGTCGTAGTAGTACTTGGCGTCCGGATTGAGGATCGGCATGACCAGGATGAACGGGAGGCTCTTGCCGGCCGCGGCGCCCTCGGCGACGGCCTTCTGGAGTCCCAACTGAGGCATGGTCGCCCAGTAGTTGTCGGCGTTCCCGTTGCCTCCGGGGAGCGCGATCATGACCGGGAAGGCGCTCTTCGCGTACTCCGGGCGGTCGTACTCCTTGGGCGTCCACACCCAGACGCTGCCCTCGAAGCCGGACTTGGGGCCCTTCACCCGGGCCTTGGATATGCGGGTGCCGTCCTCCAGCTTGACCGTCTGCTTGAAGTCGGTGAACGGACCGGCGGGCAGGGACACGTCCGGGTCCGCGCTCGGCGCGGAAGCCGGCTTCCCGTCGCCGGTCTGCTTCCCCTTGTCCTTGTCCTTGTCGGCCCCGGCGGGGGGCTTCGCGTAGCTGACGGACTCGCCGTTCCCGTCGAACCAGTCGGTCTTCCAGTAGACCGACCCGGCGCCCGCCCCGGCGAGCAGGGCCACGGCCACTGCGGAGCCGATCCACACCTTCTTGCGGGATCGCCTGGGCTGCTGCGGCTGCGGGTACTCGTGCACGAACTTCGCTCCGAACAGTTGTGGCTGCCCTCAGGGCAGAACGGTGGGGTCCTCCTTGGGTTGATGCATTTCTCGACCCCCGAGGTTGCAGAAATATGCAATAAATGTCGTTTGGGTTTCAAATGGGCGCCTCCGCGCCGCTGTCATCGGGAAGGCTCGGGCGCATGGTCTCGGTAGTGCAGAACGTGGCGATCGACTGTGCGGATGCCTACGGGCTGGCCCGCTTCTGGAGCGGTGTGACGGGTTGCCCGCTGGACCCGGCGGCCGCACCGGGTGACCGGGAGACGCAGGTGCTGTCGGCCCAGGGCCCGGTGCTGTACTTCAACCAGGTGCCCGAGCCCAAGACGGTCAAGAACCGGATGCATCTGTGCCTGCGCCCCGAGACCTCGCGCGACCGGGAGGTGGACCGGCTACTGGGCCTCGGCGCCGCCCTCGTCGCCGACCACCGCAACCCCGACGGTTCCGGCTGGGCGGTGCTCGCAGACCCCGAAGGCAACGAGTTCTGCGTCCTGCGCAGCGAGTCCGACCGGGCGGCCGCGAACTCCTGACCTGCCACCGAAGGCGGACCGAGCGGTTCCGGACAGGTTTTGGGCACCGCGTGTGATGTTCAGGCCGACGATCCGAGTGCCGGGAGGGGCCACGGCCGGGTGTTGGCGAAATGCGGCCCAAGGGATGCCTGGCTGGTAATCACCCCATCTGCGCCGTTCACCTGCTTTTGCGCGACCTGCGGGCTGATCCCTACGCTACGGTAACTTCGCTTTCTGTTACGGGGATGTCCTTGGAGAACGCGGAGCATGAACACCAGCACACTGAATCGCCACAGCCGGTTAGAGGCCCTGGGGGCCCACGTCCCCGAGACCGTGATGACCACCCGGGAGCTGACGGAGGGGATACCCGCCGTCCGTGACGCGGACCTCCAGCGGATCACCGGAGTCGCCGAGCGCCGGGTGTACGACCCGGACCCGGCGGCCGCCGAGAACTCCTTCTCGATGGCCCTGTCCGCCGCGCGGGACTGCCTCGACGCCTCCCGTTACGCCGCCGCCGACCTCGACGTCGTCATATCGGCCTCGATCACCCGCTTCACGGCCGGCGGCCGCTTCACCTTCGAACCGTCCTTCGCCTCGCTGCTCACCCGCGAGCTGGGCGCGCCACGCGCCATCCACTTCGACGTGTCCAACGCCTGCGCCGGCATGATGACCGGCGTCTACCTGCTCGACCGCATGATCCGCTCCGGCGCAGTACGCAACGGCCTGGTCGTCAGCGGGGAGCAGGCCACCGCGGTCGCCGAGACCGCGGCCCGCGAGGTCACCGACTCCTACGACCCGCAGTTCGCCTCGCTCTCCGTCGGCGACTCGGCGGCCGCCGTCGTCCTGGACGCCTCCACCGACGAGGCCGACCGGATCCACTACGTGGAACTGATGACCTGCTCGGAGTACTCGCACCTGTGCATGGGCATGCCGAGCGACCGCAGTGAGGGAATCGCCCTCTACACGGACAACAAGAAGATGCACAACCGCGACCGCCTCAAACTGTGGCCGCGGTTCCACCGGGACCTCCTGGCCAAGCAGGGACGGGAGTTCGCCGACGAGGACTTCGACTACGTCATCCAGCACCAGGTCGGCACCCGTTTCATCGACTACGTGAACCAGACCGCCGAAGCCGAGTTCGAGGCGCCCATGCCCCCCTCCCTCGCGGTCGTCGAGAAGTACGGCAACACCGCCACCACCTCGCACTTCCTGACGCTCCGCGAGCACATGCGGGCCGGCACCGCCCGCCCCGGATCGCGGTTCCTCATGGTCCCCGCCGCCTCCGGCGTGGTGACCGGCGCCCTGTCGGCCACGATCACGAACATGGGGGTCTGAGCCATGGGAACGGTCATCGCCGCAGCCCACACCGCCACGCCCCACAACACCGGCACCGGCACCGGCACCGGCACCGGCACCGGCACCGGCACCGGCACCGGCACCGGCACCGGCACCGGCACCGGCACCGGCACCGGCACCCGAGCGGGCACCGAAGCCGCCTCCGCCGTCGAACTCGCGAGCCGCGCCGCCCGCGCCTGCCTGTCCCAGGCGCAGGTCTCCCCGTCGTCCGTCGGCGTCCTCATCAACGTCGGCGTCTACCGGGAGTCCAACACCTTCGAACCCGCCCTCGCGGCCCTCGTCCAGAAGGAGGTCGGCATCAACCTGGACTACATCGCCGACCCGACCCCCGCCGCCGGCTTCTCCTTCGACCTCATGAACGGCGCCTGCGGTGTCCTCAACGCCGTACAGCTCGCCCAGAGCCTCCTCGACACCGGAAGCGCCGAACGCGTCCTGATCACCGCCGCCGACGTGCACCCCGGCGGTGACGCCCGCCGCGACCCCCACTACCCGTACGCCGACCTGGCCGGCGCCTTCCTCCTCCAGCGCAGCGCCGACCCCGGCGCCGGCTTCGGCCCCGTGTCCGTGTACTCGGGCGAGGGGCCCACCGACACCGAGGGGTACCTCGACACCGCGGCCATGGGCAGCGACGGCCGCTCCCGGATCACGGTGCGCCGTACGGAGGGACACCGGGCGCGGCGCAGCGCACTCGCCGCCGCCTGCAGCAGCGGGTACGCCCGCCAGCACGGCATCGACCTGGACCGCACCCTCGTGGTCGGCCCGCGCGCCGGGGAGGAGCCGGCCGCCCACGGCGCCGGCGAGCCGCACACCGCGGCCCCGATCCTCGGCTACCTCCAGGCCCTGGCCGCCCCGCGCCCCAAGGACTGCGACCGGCTCCTCCTGGTCGCCGCCGGCGCCGGCCCCAGCGCCGCCTGCGTCGCCTACCGGCCCGAAGGCTGGTGACGGTACGCCATGAGCACCGTTCCCCATTCCGATACCGCCGCGGGCCTGGCCGACTGCCTGGAGCGCAACGCCGCCGCCTTCCCGCACAAGCCGGCCGTCATCCACCCCGACGGCCGCGAGCCCGGCGGCGGCCCGCACTACCGGGAAGTCACCTACGGGGAGTTACAGGACTCGGTCGAGGAGATCGCCCACGGACTCGCCCGCGCCGGGATCACCCGCGGGACCAAGACCGTACTGATGGCACCGCCCGGCCCCGAGCTCTTCGCCCTCGCCTTCGCCCTGTTCCGGCTCGGCGCCGTCCCCGTCGTCGTCGACCCGGGCATGGGCGTGCGCCGGATGCTCCACTGCTACCGCGCCGTCGGCGCCGAGGCGTTCATCGGGCCACCCCTCGCCCACCTCGTACGGGTCCTCGGCCGGCGCACCTTCGGCCGCGTACGCATCCCGGTCACGCTGGGCCGCCGCCGGCTGTGGGGCGGCCACACGCTCGCCGCGCTGCGCACGGCCGCAGGCCCGCGGACCCCCGCCGCCGACGTCGGCGGCGACGACCTCCTGATGATCGGGTTCACCACCGGAAGCACCGGCCCCGCCAAGGGAGTCGAGTACACCCACCGCATGGCGCTCTCCATCGCCCGCCAGATCGAGGCCGCCCACGGGCGTACCCGCGACGACACCTCACTGGTGACCCTGCCCTTCTACGGCATCCTCGACCTCGTCTACGGCTCCACCACCGTCCTCGCACCCCTCGCACCGGCCAAGGTCGCCCAGGCCGACCCCGCCCTGCTCGTCGACGCGCTGGAACGATTCGGCGCGACCACCATGTTCGCGTCGCCCGCCCTCCTGCGGAACCTCGCCGACCACCTCACCGCCCTGGGCCGCCCCCCGCGTGACCTGCGCTGCATCGTCTCCGGCGGCGCGCCCGTACCCGACTCCGTCGTCGCCGCCCTGCGCACCGTCCTCGACGAGAAGGCGTCCGTCCACGTCACCTACGGGGCCACCGAGGTCCTGCCGATCACCTCGATCGAATCCGAGGAGATCCTCGGCGAGACCTCCGCCGGCAGCGCCCGCGGAGCCGGTACCTGCATCGGCCGCCCCGTCCCCGGCACCCGCGTCCGCATCATCCCCGTCACCGACGGCCCGCGCCCCCGCCTGTACCCGGAGACCGCGCTGCCCGCCGGAAGCGTCGGCGAGATACTCGTCGAGGGCGAGTCCGTCAGCCCCCGCTACCACCACGCGCCCCGCTCCGACGCCCTGCACAAGGTGCACGAGATCCGGCCCGACGGCGCCGCGCTCACCTGGCACCGCACCGGCGACCTCGGCTACCTCGACGACCGTGGCCGACTCTGGTTCTGCGGCCGCACCTCCCAACGGGTGCGGACCGCCGACCGGGACCTGCACACCGTGCGCTGCGAGGGCGTCTTCAACGCCCACCCCCTGGTGCGCCGCAGCGCCCTGGTCGGCATCGGCCCGGCCGGCGCCCAGCGACCCGTCGTCTGCGTGGAGAGCGGCGTCCCGGCCGGCGGCCCCGCCTGGCAGGACTTGGTCGCCGAACTGCGCGCCCTCGCCGCCGAACACGCCCCCACCCGGGGACTGGAGGAGTTCCTGCACCATCCCGCCTTCCCGGTCGACGTCCGCCACAACGCGAAGATCGGCCGCGAGCAGCTGGCCCGATGGGCGCAGCGGCGCCTCGCCCCGTCCCCGCCCCCGTTCTCGCGGGCCCGGGCGGCCCGCCTCGTACCGCTCGCCGGGTGGGCGTACCTCCTCGGCGGCGCGATCTGGGCCGCCGTCGCCGACGTGCCCGACGTACCCCTGCTGCGCTGGCTCTGGTGGGCCGACGCCTTCCTCTCCATCCCGGTGCACGCCGCGCAGATCCCCCTCGCCCTGCCCCGGGGCAGGGCCGCGGGCCACGGCGGCGCGGCCACCGCCGCACTGACCATGCTCTACGGCGCGACCTGGTGGCGGGAACTGTGAACATCCTGATCACCGGGGCCACCGGCTTCCTCGGCGGCCACCTCGCCGACGCCTGCCTGCGCGACGGCCACCGGGTCCGCGCCCTGGTCCGGCCGGGAAGCGACACCGCCCGCCTGGGCGCCCTCGGTCCGGGACTCGACCTCGTGCCCGGCGACCTCGCCGACCCCGCCTCGCTGGCCCGCGCGGCCGTGGGCTGCGACACCGTGCTGCACAGCGCCGCCCGCGTCGTCGACCACGGCAGCCGCGCCCAGTTCGAGGAGGCCAACGTCACCGGAACGCAGCGGCTGCTGGCGGCGGCCCGCGCGGCGGGCGCCACCCGCTTCGTCTTCGTCAGCAGCCCCAGCGCGCTGATGCACCTGCGCGAGGGCGACCGGCTCCGGATCGACGAGAGCACCCCGTACCCCACCCGGTTCTTCAACCACTACTGCGCGACGAAGGCCGCCGCCGAACAGTACGTACTGTCCGCGAACACAGCGGACTTCACCAGCTGCGCGTTGCGCCCGCGCGCCATCTGGGGCCCGCGCGACCACGCGGGCTTCCTGCCCCGCATGATCGCCTCGATGCGCGCGGGCCGGCTGCCCGACCTGTCCGGCGGCAAACGGGTACGGGTCTCGCTGTGCCACGTCGACAACGCCGTCGACGCCTGCCTGCGCGCGACCGCCGTCCCCGCCGAACGCATCGCCGGAAAGGCGTACTTCGTGGCCGACCGCGAGGAGACCGACCTGTGGGCCTTCCTCGCCCGCGTCGGCGCCCTCCTCGGCTGCCCGCCGCCGCACCCCCGGGTCCCCGTCGCGGCCACCCGCATCCTCGCCGAAGCCGTCGAGGCGGCGTGGCGGCTGCGCCCGTCGGCCGCTACGGCCCCGCCGCTGAGCCGCTACACGGCGGCCCTCCTCACCCGCTCCACCACGTACGACACGGCCGCCGCCCGCCGCGACCTCGGCTACGACCCGCCGCGCGCGCAGGAGGACGGCGTGAGCGAACTGCTCCGCTGGATCCACGGCATCGGCGGCGTCGACGCCTGGGTCCGCCCGGACCACCCGCCCGCGTCCCCGCGCACCGACGAAGGAACCACCCCACGATGACACCCCCTCGCACCACCTACCGGCGGGCGGTATCGCCCACCGAGCACCTCTACCTGGCCGCCGGGCACGCACGCGGCGCCATGGCCCTGCGCATCGTCGTCGAAGGGCACACCGCCCCCGAACCGGCGGCCCTGCGGGCGGCGCTCGCCCGGGCCGCCGAGACCTGCCCCGGCTCCCGCCTGGTACGGCGCGGGGCCGTCTGGTCGGCCGAGGGGCCGCTGCCCGCCATCCGGTACGCCGCACCCGCCGCCGGCGGCATCGACGTGTCGGACCCGGCCACGGCGGAGCTCCTCACCGGCCGCGCGCGCCGGAACGACCCGCCGGGGTGCGAGGTCCTGGTGATCCCCGGCGGCACCCCCTCGGGCACCGCCACGCTCGTGTTCAGCGCCTCGCACGCCCTGATGGACGGTCACGGCGCGCTGATCTGGGTACGCGAGGTCTTCCGCGCCCTGCGCGGGGAGCCGGGCCGCCCGGCCCTCGCCCCGGACACCGACCGGGGTCTGCTGCGCCGCCTCGGCGCCACCGGCCGCCGCACCGGCCTCGCCCCAGCCCACCCGTCCCCCCTGGGCCGCCCGGGGGCGGGCCCCGAGCAGACCCTGTGGCTGCGCCGCACCCTCCCCGGCCACCACCCGGCCCTCACGCCCAGGCTGGCCCAGGCCCTGACGAACAGTGCGGCGCCGGGCGGCGGCCGCCCGGGCAGCGCGGTGCCGGGCGCCACCCGGGTCATGATCCCGGTCGACCTGCGGCGCCACCGCCCCGGCATCGCCTCGACCGGCAACCTCACCCTGCCGCTGTTCCTGGACCTGAGCCCCGGCCAGGAGTGGCCGAGGGCACAGGTCACCCTGCTCCGGGCCCTCGCCGAGAACCGGGAGCTCGCCGAGGGCTTCGAGTCGGCCCTCCTGCCCCTGCCCCCGGCGGCCGCCCGCCTCTTGCTGCGGGCCGCGCAGGCGGGCGCCGTACGGACCGACCGCCACCTCGCCTCGGCCGTCGTCTCCCACCTGGGGCGCCTGGACCCGGCCGACTTCTCCGGCGGCGGCTTCACCGCGAGGACCCTGTACGCGCTGCCCGTCCACGCCCCCCTGGTCCCCGTCTCGGTGGCCGCCTCCGAGACGGACACCGCCACGGAGCTCACGATGGGCGTCCGCGGCGGCCCCGGTCTGGCCGAACGCGCCACCCGCCTCCTGGACGAAGTCCTGACCCACCTGCCGGCCCCCGCGGCACCGCCGCCAACGCCCGCCCCCGAATCCACATCGGCACCCGCACCGGCACCCGGGCCCGCGCCCGCCCCTGTTCCCGCGCCCGCACCCGTTCCCGGGCCCGTGCCCGCACCCGTGCCCGTTCCCGCACCCGTTCCCGCGCTCGCACCCGTTCCCGGGCCCGCACCTGTTCCCGGGCCCGCGCCCGCACCCGCGCCCGTTCCCGCACCCGGGCCCGCATCCGCGCCCGCACCTGTTCCCGCACCCGGGCCCGCACCTGTTCCCGCACCGGTGCCCGCACCTGTTCCTGGGCCCGCGCCCACGCCCGTGCCCGCACCTGTTCCCGGGCCCGCGCCCGCACCCGCACCTGTTCCCGCACCCGCACCCGCACCCGGGCCCGCGCCCGTACCCGCCCCCGTGCCCGCACCCGGACCCGCGCCCGTACCGCCCCCCGCCACGGTCGTGGAACT
Organism: Streptomyces sp. NPDC051109; assembly: GCF_044455885.1. Classification (NCBI taxonomy): domain Bacteria; kingdom Bacillati; phylum Actinomycetota; class Actinomycetes; order Kitasatosporales; family Streptomycetaceae; genus Streptomyces; species Streptomyces sp. NPDC051109. The sequence continues at coordinate 50,891 of NZ_JBITFF010000028.1, read as the reverse complement.
CTTCCGCGCACAGGCCGCCCGCACGCCCGCGGCGCCCGCGCTCGACGGCCCCGACGGCGTGGTCACGTACGCCGAACTCGACCGCCGCTCCGACGCCGTGGCCGCCGGGCTGCTCCGCCGCGGGATCGGCCGCGAAGACCTCGTCGGCCTGGTCGTCGACCGCACTCCGGCCGGGGTCTGCGCCCTGTGGGGGATCCTCAAGGCGGGCGCCGCCTACGTACCGCTGGACCCCTCCCACCCCGCCGCGCGGACCGCGGAGATCCTCCGCGCCTGCGGCGCCCGGCTCTGCCTGACCCGGCGCCACCTCGCCGACTCCCTCGGCGCGCTCGCGCCCTGCCCCCTGCTCGCGGCCGAGGGCCTCGTCACCGGCCCGCCGCCCCGGCCGGTACCCCCGGCGCCCGCGCCCGGGGACCTCGCGTACGTCATCCACACCTCCGGCTCCACCGGCCGCCCCAAGGGCGTGCAGATCGAACACCGCGGCCTCGCGGGCTTCGTCCGCTGGATGACGCAGGTCTGCCGCGTGGACGCCCGGACCCGCTTCGGCTTCGCGTCCTCCTACGGCTTCGACATCTCCTGCTTCCCCCTCTTCCTGCCCCTCCTGGCCGGCGGCACGGTCGTCCTCGCGCCCGACGCGCCCTCGCGCGCCACCCTGCGCCGGCTCGTCACCGACCACCGGGCCGACACCCTCGCCCTCACCCCCTCCCACCTGGCCCTGCTGCCCGACCACGGCGACGTACGCACCCTGCTGCTCGGCGGCGAACCGCTGACCGAGGCCGCCGTACGCACCGCCCGTACCGCCTTCGGCCCCGACTGCCGCATCATCAACGGCTACGGCCCCACCGAGGCGACCGTCGCCTGCCTCGCCCACGTCGTGGACGACGCGCGGCCCACGAGCGCCGCCACCCTCCCGATCGGCACGCCCGGCCCCTACGCCCGCGTCCACCTCGTGGCGGAGGACGGCGACCGCATCGGCACCGGCCCCCAGGACACCGGCCGCACGGGGGAGATCGTCGTCAGCGGCCCCCAGGTGGCCCGCGGCTACCTCGGCCCGCCCGACGGCCGCCCCTCCCCGTTCACCGAGCACGCGGACGGCACCCGCAGCTACCGCACGGGCGACCTCGGCCGGCGACTGCCCGGCGGGGAGGTCGAGTTCGCCGGGCGCATCGACGGCCAGCTCAAGATCGCCGGGCACCGCATCGAGCCCGCGGAGATCGTCGCCGCGCTCGAAGCCCGGCCCGAAGTGAGCCGCGCCGTCGTGACCGCCCGCCGCCGCCCGCACACCACGACGCCGGTGCTGTGCGCGTACGTGGTCCCGCGCGCCGGCGGTTCGCACGGTCCGGGCGAGGGCCCGGAGGACCGGAACGATCCGAGCCGTCCCGACGACCTCTCCGCCACCCTGCGCTCCGCGCTCACCGCCCTGCTGCCCGCCGCCATGGTCCCGTCCCGCATCATCACGGTGGACGCCGTCCCCAGCACGGTCGCCGGCAAGACCGACCTGGACGCCCTGCCCGACCCCTTCGCCGCCCCGGACGGCCCTCCAGCCCCCGCCCACGACACGGCGGAGCCGCCCACCACCCTCCAGGCACGGGTGGCCGCCCACTGGTCCGCGATCCTCGCCGTCGATCCCGCACGAATTTCCGCGGAATCCGACTTCCAGGCCCTGGGCGGAGACTCCCTCGCCCTGGTGGAAATGCTCACAGCCGTCTCCGAAGACCTGCTCGAACCCGCCCAAGCCCGCCGCTTCATGGCCGGCCTCGACTGCCTGGTACGGAACCTGACGCTCGCACAGGTCTGCTCCCACCTCGCCGCCGCCCGAGAGGAGCTCCCCGCATGATCTTCGTCGGAGACGGCGCACTGCTGCGCCGAGCCGTCCTACACGCCGCCGAGCAGGGCCACCCCGTGGACCTCGTCTGCTCGGAGAACCCGCAGGACGCGACGGTCGGCGAAGCCCCGCACCTCCACCTCCCCACCCCCGTCGACGTCAACGCCCACGCAGACGCCCTCGCGCACGCCAGCAGCGACGGCATCGTCTGGTCCCTCAACAACCGCCGGATCTTCCGCGCACCGCTCCTCGCCCGGGGCCTGCGCATCCTCAACGTCCACAACGGCCTGCTGCCCCGCCACCGCGGACTGCCCTCCGTCGCCGTCCTCTTCGCCCTGCTGAACGGGGAGCACGAGTACGGCGCCACCCTCCACGAGGTCGACGCGGGCATCGACACCGGCCGCGTCCTGGCCGAGCACCGCTTCCCGATCGCCCCCGACGCCCGCCACTTCCAGGTCATGCTCCGCGGCGTGCGCGCCTGCCAGACCCTGTTCGAGGAAACCCTGCCGGCGATCGCCGCGGGCACGCCCCTCCCATCCCCACCCGCTCCGGCGGGCCCGCAGGCGTACTACGGAACCCGCGCCCTGGCCCGCCTGGCGTCCCACCACAACCACCCGGCCTACCTCCGCGCCACGGACCTGGGCCCCTTCGCCACCCACGCCCCGGAACTGGCCGCGGCGATCACGACGGCAGGACCCGCCGCCCGGACTCACTGACGCACCACGCGGACGGCGACCGCGTCGAAGGACGCCCGGAGCGCTCCGCCGGGGGCGCAGTACCGGTGCACGTTGCCCCCCTGTCTCCGGCAGCGGCTGCAGCGGCGCGGCACTGGAAGAGCGTGGCGGTGTCGCTCGCGGAGCCGTCGAAGTGCACCGGGTGCAGTGCAGGCTCGTCCGTGTAGGACTCCGACGAGCGCAGGAAGTCGGGCTCCACGGAGGCGGTCGACGACGTCCCTACCGCTGGGAGGCGCCCCACCGCGTCGCCTCCCTCGTCCGCCGTGCGATCCACGGCGCCCGCCGCCGCTCCCTGATCCGGCCTGATCGACAAGACACCCCACAGCGCTTCACCGACCACTTGCCGGGCGGCGTCGCCCAGGTGTCCGAGGATTCCGTCCTGGCCGAAACCAGCTCGCACGGCTGCCCGGTCTCGTTCGCCTTCTGCAAAGCGAAGTCCTCTTCGCTCAATGACCGTCTGCGACCGGATCCGCCGATGCCGCAACGACGGCGGACGTCGGCAGGGCAACCCTTGCGGAGGCTGTCATTCCGATTGTCAGGATGGCGGACTCGGGCGGGCCAAGCCCTTCCTGACCTCGGGGACCGCCACCCGGGACGTCGCCTGGACCAGGGGTAACATCCTCGGCGCGAACATTTCCGGCGGGGGAGGGGGCGGGCGATGACGGCACGGATGTCGTTCCGGGGCGCCGCCGCGGCGGCGCTGCTGACCGTGGTATCGGTGTCGTCCTGCGGGGCGGGCGGGAGTGATGAGGCCGGCACGTGCAAGGTACGGCACGAGCTCGACCAGATCACCTCGCGGTTCCCGTCGTTCAAGCAGCTCGAATCCGCGTCGTGGTGCGGGATCGATCCGGACAAGCCGTCCCGGTTGCCCTCGCAGAACAACATCCGCCTCGTGGGCGTGCTCAACGCCGTGGACGACCAGGCCGTGCTGAAGGACCTGGAGGACCCCGCTCTGCAGTTCAAACCCGTCGTGCCCCAGAACGTGCCGCCGGAGATCGTGAAGCTCCTGCCGGAGGGAGCCGAGTGGATGATGAGCGACCGGGTCAACAAGGACATCACCGAGGATCTCTACTTCGGGTCCTTCTCCTACGACAAGCGGAGCGGGCAGGTGCTCTTCGACTGCTCGAACCCGTCCCGGAAGGACGGTCCGGCTCCCGTCGTGACCAGCAACTGAACCACGTAACAGGATGCCGCCGTCCCGGGGACCCGGAGTCACGGGGACCCCAGATGTCGGTGAAGCGCGCCGAGTAGAACTCCGTGTCGCAGAAGCGGGAGCGGACGCCGCGGGTGCGCGCCTCGACCCACGGGGCGACGTGGGTCGTGAACGCATGGACGCGTCCGGCCGGGGGCCACCAGTGGCTGCGCGGAGCCGTGCGCCGGGTACTGCGTCCGGCAGGGGAGGAATCCACGGAACACCTCCGCACGCGTACCCGGGTGGCCCGGGCGATCGCTTCCCTGCTGCGGGGCCCCCGGCCGTCAGCGCAGTGAGGCGAGGGCAGCGGTCGCGGCGGCGGTGAGTGTCAGGACCGAGGCGAACGCGGTCGCCGCCCGCAGGATCGCGGCCGGGTACGTGGCCCCGTCCAGTCGGGCGAGCTTCCCCGCCCCGGCGGCGACCAAGACGGCCACGACGAGGGCCATGACGGTGGAGAGCAGGACGGTGGCGAGACCGGACACGACGACTCCCTGAGGCGTGGGGCTTCGAGCTGACGGAGTCGAAGGTCCCGCACACGGTGTTCGACGGGGTTCGGACGAACCGAAGACGATCACCGGCGAACACGGGCGAACACATCGCCGTAGCCCGGAGCGCGAAGTCAGTCGTAGGGCGGGAAGCAGTCGGGCACCTCGCCCGAGAACTCGTCGAGCAACGACCAGGGCGGGGTGCCGTCAGAGGTCCTTCGTGCGACGAGCCCCTGTAGTTCGAGGAAGTGCAATGAGTCGATGTCGAAGTCCGCCAGGAACACCATCGCACTGCTGTGGACGTGGTCGTACACTTCCCATTGCGCTGCGTCGGCCTCGTATCGGGCCTCGCTCACGATGGTGAGGTAGACGAGGAGAAGCGCCGCTTCCACTCCGTCGTCGTGGTCCTTGATCCGGTCCTTGAACGCGAGGCACTCGTCCGCGTACTGCACGAGCCGGGCGGAGAGTCCGGGTTCGCCGAGCCGCGCGGCCCGATACACCTCCACGGTGCGGATCCTCAGTCCGATCAGCGGAGAATCCCGCAACTTGCCGTGGAGCACGCGAAGCAGGCTGGTGGGCCGCAGGTCCAGGTACTCGTAGGTGAAGCGGGCCTCCCGATCCCCCGGAAGCCCGGTCGTCTTCCTCGTGCCCTGTTCCCGCTGCCGGGCAGGGGCGGCCGCCAGCCCGCCCTCTGAGCGAGCCGTGAGCGGTGCTGGTCCATCGCCACCTGTGCGTGCGAGGTCCCGGAGCTGGAGGAGCGGGTCCGGCGGTGTCCTGAGGGCTTGTGCCAGGGAGACGAGCGTGGCTTCACTCGGTACGGTCTCGCCGTTGAGTGCCTGGCTCGTCGTGGTGCGCCCGAGCCGGGCGCGCCGGGCCAGCCCTCCTACGTTGAGGCCCTGTTCCACCCGTAGGCGCCGCAGAAGGCGCTTCAGGTTGGCCAGGGCTTCCCCGGCAGCGCGACCCGGCCCCTGCTCTCCTGTCCGCAGCGGTGCTGCACCGGCCGGGCCCGCGGGCCCGGTTTCGCCGGAGCGCAAGGACGGGGACGTCTGTGTGTCTACGCGGCGGTCCACACCGACAGCCTGCACGACGAGCCCGCCGTCGGGGGCCGTTGGTGAGCAATGGCCGGGTCCACTCGTGGCGCATGTCGCCGCCCTCGCCGTGAACTCGCCGAGGAACTCGATGTTCAGGCCGCCCCCTTCGGACGACTCCCGGTCATCGCCGAGAAGTACGACACCTGCGGCCCGCTTGCGGCCGTCCAGGGCCGAGGCCGGAGCAAGGTCTCCGCACGACGGACCCCGGCGCGGCGCGTTCGCGCCTGTCAGCCCCGGCCTCTTCGTGATACCGCCGTACCATGAACATGGTACGGTCGTACCACGAAGAACAGATCTTCCCGGAGGTGCCCCGTGCCCGAGAACACCACCCGAGTGCGACGCGACATAGGCCACTACGTCAGCGACGAACTGCGCGACCGCTACTTCGCCGCCTGCGACGTCCTCTACGCGAAGGGCGCGCCCCTCCGCTCCGAGACCGACGTGGAGACGACCTTCGGCACCACCCACGTGTACCGGTACGGCCCCACCGACCCGGCCGCCGAGTCACGCACCCCCGTCGTCCTGATCCACGGATCCGGCGGATGCTCCGCGCAGTGGTACCCCAACACCCGCGCCCTCAGCGCCGAACGCCCCGTCTATGCCCTCGACACGCCCGGCGACCCCGGCCGCAGCATCCAGCGCGAGGCCATGTGGCAGCCCGAGCGGGCCGCCCAGTGGATGGACGAGGCCCTCGAAGCCCTCGGCCTCGACAAGGTGCACCTCGTCGGCTCCTCCTACGGCGGGTGGCTCGTCATCAACCAGGTCCACCGCCGGCCCGAGCGCCTCGCCTCCGTCACCGCCCTCGACCCGGGCGGGCTGGAGAAGGTGGGGCTGCGCTTCTTCGTCTGGATCTTCGCCAGCCTCTTCGCGACGTTCGCCCCCAAGGCGCTGCGCCCGGCCCTGGCGAAGTGGCTGGAGCAACCGGTCATCATCGACCGGGACCTGCGCGCCTGGATCCACGCCGGCGTGAAGGCCTTCCGGATACGCCGCCCCGCTCCGCTGCCGCTGTCCGACGCCGAGCTGGGCTCCATCCGGAGGCCGTTCTACCTGATCATGGGCAAGCGGAGCCTGCTGGTGCACCCGAAGCGCCAGCTGGAACGCGTTCCGCGCACGATCCCCGGCGCCCGGGCCGAGATCGTCGCCGCGACCGGCCACGGTCCGCAGATCGACCACCCCGACCTGGTCAACGCCCGGATGCTGAGCTTCTTTGACGACATCGACTCCCTCGCCCCGACCCCCACGGACGCGTAGCCGGCCGCCGCACGGCCCCCAGCCGGCCGCCGCACGGCGTCCGAACCGCTGACCCCGCCCCGACGGGGCCGAAGCCGCCCGGGCGGCTTCGGCCGATGAAGCGCCGGTTCGTGGACTCGACGCGCATGGGTCGGGTCCGGACGGGGCTTCGGCGCCGATCACGCCGCAGACGGACCCGGGACGGGACACCGCGGCCGACAACTCTCCTGGCACGTACGGAGACCACGGCCGTACCCGGCGCCGGCCACTGCGCCGCCCCCGGCCTCCTCCGGCATCGCGTGCGGTGCGGCGCCGTGACGCCCCGGGCCCTGGCCCGGGCGCTCCTGCGTTTTGCGCGCGTCGTCCGGAACCCGCCGCTGCGTCGGGAGCCATCTCCACCCGTCGGAAGGACGAAACCTCTCCTCCCTCCACGGCCGCGGCGGCTACCGTGGCGGGTGCCACCCGTCTGGAGGAGCCCGTGAACGTCCCACCCGCCGACCGCCGTGCGCACACATGGGTGCCGGCGTTCGAACGGGACCGGGCCAAGGCTCTGCAGGACGCCCGACACGCCTACGGCCTCACCCCCCTGCATGAGGTGGTGCGAATCCGGCAGCTGCCCGTCGCCGCGGCCCCGGCCGTCGACGCCCTTCACGGACTCGGGCCGAGACGAGCCCACCCACGTGGAGCTGGACGAGGCCCCGGAGGCCGCGGGTGAGTGATCAGCCGTGGGCGGTACGCCTGTCCCCGCAAGCCGCGAAGACGCTCGCCGAACTCCCCGACCCGGCCAGGGAGATGGCCCGCGACGTCCTGGACATCGCGGTGCGCTCCCCGTGGGGCTGGCCCCAGTGGAACGCAGGCGACCCGGAGGGCGAAGACGTCCGCGCCGCGTCCGTCGGGCAGCTGTCCGTCGTCTACGTGGCCAACCGCCCCACCCGGCGGCTGTCCGTCCTGGGCATCGTCTGGCTCGGCTAGCCCGCCCAAAGGCTCCGCACGCCGGACGACGGGACGACGCGGTTCTGGGCCCCCTCCCCGGCAGGAACGGCAGGCGGTACTGCAAGACGTCGCCGGCTACGCGACGCAGCCCCACAACACGGCGGCAGACGGGCGAACGCGACCGTCATCTGCTCCGAGACGGCCATGCCCGCCTTGACCGCGTCCGCCTCGGCGCGGACTCGACCCGCTTCCTCAGGTCGGCGAACCGGTATGGGCGTCGCACAGCAGGCCCGCGACCGCCTCGGCCTGGATCTGGGCGGCGGACCAGCGTGATCCCCCACCTCAGCGGGGCGACCTCCCGGCCACCGTCCCACCCGCCGCCGTCACTGCCCTCATTCAGGGTGTGGTCCCGGTGCCGTCGAGCCGTTCGATGCGCGCCACGTTCTCCCGGTCCTCGGCGTCCGTGCTCGCCTCGGCGGCGAACCAGGCGTCGAGGATCTCCTTGAGCAGTGGTTCCGAGGTCAGGCGCAGGCTGAGCGCGAGCACGTTGGCGTCGTTCCAGCGGCGCGCACCGTCCGCCGTGTAGGCGTCCGTGCACAGGGCCGCGCGTACACCCGGCACTTTGTTCGCGGCGATCGAGGCGCCCGTACCGGTCCAGCAGCACACGACGGCCTGGTCGGCATGCCCGGCGGCGACCTCGCGGGCCGCCGCCTCCGAGCAGGCCGCCCACTGCGTGTCGTCGCCGGGGCTCAGCGCCCCGTACACCACCACGTCGTGTCCGCGGTCGCGCAGTTGCCCCAGGAGCGCACGAGCCACGGGTTCGTCCATGTCCGAGGAAACGGAGATCCGCATGCCCCGAGACTACTCAGGTTGAACTCGCCTGGTCGTAGGTGCTGACGCTCTGGGACCCCTGCCCGCCGCAGGCCGCCTGGCCGCAGTTCCAGGCCCTCGCCGGCCGCCCGGCCCCCTGACCCCGACCGGTGAGCGGTCACGGGCGTCCGCGGGGCGGGGGCGGAGGTCCGCACTCCGCAACAACGGGATCCCGGCCCGGTGACGAACCGCGTCCGGCCGTCGCCCCGGCCGGATCCCGGGGGTTACGGTGCGGCGACGCCGGAATCCGGGAGAGGGAGAAGACCATGAGAGCGGTTCGGAGGCAGGCGGCCATGGCCGCCCTGGCGGTGTGCGGCGTGCTGGCGCTCACCGCCTGTCAGAACGGCGACGACCCGGCCGCGCCGGACGCGAAGCCCACCGCGGCCGCACCGGCCCCGCCCACCGCCCCGGCCCCGCCCACCGCCAGCGCCACGGTTGCCGTGCCGGCCCCCTCGAAGACCGGCGCGGCGCCCAAGCCCTCGGCGACCGCCACCCCGGCGGGGAAGACTCCACCCGCCCCGGCCCCGCCCCCCGCGCCGACCTGCGGCGCCGACGGCAGGATGCCGGTCTCGCCCGACACGATCGCCGTGCACCGCTACACGCCCGAGGGCGGTATGACCAGTCTCATCGTCCAGCACGGCACGTACGGCTGCCCCGGGCGCTTCGAACCGTCGGGCCCGTGGACGTACATCCCGATCGCGGAGACGGCCAAGATCACCGCGACGGCGCCGATCCTCGGGCCCTCCACGGTGATGGGCAAGCCCATCTCCACCAGCGAGCTGACCGGGTGGCTGGACACCCACCCGGACAAGGGGCTCCCCTTCCACTACCACCTGAACGCGGCGGGGGTCATCGACACCCTCGACGAGATCTACGTCAAGTAGCACGCCGAGCGCCCCCGGGCTGCCACCAGATGGAGTCGACCCACTCCGGGTGGTCGATGAACGGGTTACGGTTCCGGGCGCCTTCGAGCAGCGCAGGTCCGTCTGGTTCCACTGCTTCAGCAGGCTGATGCGGCCGAAGAGGGGGGCGGTGCCGTTGTTGACCTTGTCGTTCATCTCCAGGTCCGGGAAGCCGTCGCCGCCGTCGTAGCGCACGGCCTGGAGGAGCCCACGCTGTCCGCTCACTGGCGGGCCGTATGGTCGGCCAGGTCCTGCGTGCCCTGACCAGCCCGCCCGGCGCCCCGGTTCCCGACGGCCCGCGTTTCCGCCTCGGCCGCCCGCTCCTCCACCACCCCACCGGCGCAGCCCCCGGCGGGCCGCGCCCGCGGAGCCTGCGGTGCCCGCGCACCGCACCACCAGGCCAAACGGTCTACGGGCGGCGTGACCGGCCCGGCGACCCGCTCGGGCGAGTCGCCGGGCCGGACGTGACGGGGTCGCCGGGCGACGGGGCGTCAGCAGGTGAGGGTGACCTCGTGCACGACCGGCCGGGGCGACCAGGGGAAGGAGGCCACGCCGAACGTGCCGCGAACCGTCGCGCCACAGGGGACGGTGCTCGCCGGGCCGCGCACGTCGAGCGTCGTGGAGGTGAAGACGACCGGCTTGTCCTGCGTGAGGGGCGGGGCGCCGGCGCCCACGACCTCGGTGGACAGCGTGGTGGACAGCTCCTTCGGAGCCGGCGCCGGGCTGCCGGGAGAGGGCGGCCCGGCGAGGCTGACCTTGCCGTAGAACTGCACCGTGTTACCGGTGACCTCCGCGCACAGCCGGGTGAGCAGGCCTGCCTGGAGCCCCGAGTTCCCGCAGGTGGTCACGGTCTGGTCGGCGGCGGCCTCAGGGGTCGCGGCGGAGGCAGGGCCTGCGGCCAGAACGGTCAGGCCGGCAACGCCGACCGCGAGAAGGGCTAAGCGGTTCATGGGACGTGCTCTCCTTGTGTCTTCGTCGGTGCGTGACGGGTCATCAACGCGCCTTGTGTGATGTGATATTTCACATCACACAAGAATGCAAGGTGATCGCGCCCTGAACTCCTTCTGTCCGGAGGTGAACAGCTCTCCGAGGCAGCGGTCAGCCCGGCGTTCGGGAAACGAGGTCCCCGCGAGCGAGGCAATCGATACCGCCAGCGCGCGGATCGACCGGTGGCGCATGATGTTGTCGAAGTCGGGCGGAGGGTGTCTCCCGCGGCTCGGTGAATCTGCTGTCCGGGGTGTCCTTGACCCGAGGAAGGAGCAGGCGCCCCCTGCCACCCCGGAGCCACGCGCCTGGCTCTGGACCCGCATCTACGACTGGCTCGACACCACCCTCGCCCCCACCGCCTGACACCGAGCAACCCACCCGCGCACCCACCCGCGCACCCACCCACGCACCCACCCACGCACACCCAAGGGAGCCGTCAGCCGTCACCATGACCCGCACCGGAATCGAAGCCGCCCTCAACGACCTGCTCTTCAACCACGACATCACCCTGGAGGAGGCCGCCGAGCGCCCTTCACGCCCGGGTACCGCCAGCGCACGGACGCCAAGTGGGCCGACCGCGCCGAGTTCCTCGACCACCTCAGCCACCTGCGAGGCATAGTCTCCGGCGGCACGGTAGAGGTCCACAAAGAGCTGTACGACGGCGGCAAGTACGCCGACCGGCACACCTGCCACATCACCAAGAACGACGGGACCACCGTCACCATGGCGGTCTACGCCTTCGCCGACCTGGCCCCCGACGGCCGCTTCCACCGCATCGAGGAAACCACCCCGAGGTTGAGCGGCTCCGAAGCCGACCGCACCCTGGGCAGCGTCCGCTGGGTCAGGGCTGGGACTCGATCACCGGATTCCGTGAATCGGACTTGCAGGCTCCACACCCGGCGAAGCGCGTGGTCCACAGACGTCGCCGTGCAGCGCGCCCGTAGCGGTCACGCAACCCAACTGGCTCGAATGGCGAACTCACCGTCAGATGTGAGGGACACGCCCTACACGGCGTCGTGAGACCGCTCGAGGTCCTCGGACGTCAGGACCGACCGATGCCCGTCAGTACCACCAGCGCAGCCGTTCACACAGGCCGATCGCCATCAGTCCCATAGGTGTCCACCAGATTCGCGATCAGCGCGGCCAGGACGCCGGCGCGGCGCCGGTCCTCACTCTGATCGCGCGGGGCCTGGTCAGCGGCCAGCAGCCGGGCAAGGGCGGCCGGATCCCGGTCCTCCACGGCGGCGTGCCACGGAGGTCTTACAGATCGGCGTACGGGGGGATGACGCGAACCACCGCGATGAGCTGGAGACGGGGCAGGGGCAGGGCGTAGAACCAGCCGTCGGCGAGGAGGGGGATACGGCGTAGCCCGCCGCCGACGCCGCGGCGGGCTCCTTCGCCGATGTCGGTGACATCGATTCCGACGTCGGCGAGCGCGACGAGCTCGTCCGCGAGGCGCTCGACCTCGGCGACCACATGGCCGGGCAGGCCTTTGACGACGTGCTCGGCATCGGGGTCGTACTCCCACCGCCAGCCGCTCAAGACTCCCCGCCATGGTGCAGTCCGGCTTCGGCTGCGGCTTTGTCGAGGATTCGCCCGATCTCAGCGGTGATCATCCGGCCCTCTTCGGGGTCAGTGACGTGCGCGGCCCTCGCTTCGAGGTGCCGCAGCCGGGCGGCGAGGTCGGGGTGCCGCTCGATCGCCACATGCAGCGCCCACTGCCGCAGGAACCGGCGTACCGGGGCCGAGCTGACCTCGCGGCGGGCCTGGGCGACGGCCGCGGCGCGTTCGGCGTCGAAGGTGGCGACCGCATCCGGCGCGATCCGTACCAGGGCTGCGCGCAGATCCTCGACGGTGGCGGCGGGCTGCGGGAGGCCGCCGTCGTGGGGGTGCTCGGCGGCGGTGCTCACGCCGCGTCCTTTCGGCTGCCGTTTTCCTGTCGGCGGTGGGCGGCGGCGAGGGTCGAGACGTGCTGGCGCGACCAGCCGACCTGGGCTGCGACGGCGGCCGGCCCGCCCCGCCCGTGCCCGGCTGCGATCCGTCCCGCGGCCTCACTGAGTGCAGCGCGGGCCTGTTCAAGGGCAGCCGTGAGCTCCTCCACCGTACGGAAGAGGTGGTCCAGCTCGTCCGTTTCGCCGGGCGCGAGCGCGACGCGTGTCGCGCCCATGGGGGTCGTCATGGGACCGAGCCTTCCTCACCCGAACCGCAAACGCAAGCGCGCTTGACAAAGCGCCGCCGCCAAGGCGCGAGGTCTGGCGGAGGGAGTGCCCCCGGGCCGGCTCCGACAGCCGCGACCAGCCGGCACCACCCGATCGGCAGGACCACTGCGTACGTGTCACAACGTTCGATCAAGAAGTGCGAGCAGGCATGGCTCCAAGGGGTCGCGCAGCTGAGGCTGGGACCAGCCAGGCCAACATGCTTTCACCGACCCCGGCCGCCTCATCCGCCGGCTACGACACGGCCTCCGCCAGATCCAACACCGCAGCGACGCCATCGACAGATGCCTCACCGCAACCGGTACCACACCGACGACACCCCGCTTACAAGCTCAGAAACACCCGTCGCCGAGTTTGATCCCCGACGCGGCGGCCGAGTACACGACATACAGCTGGATCAGCTCCATCGGAATCGCCAGGACGCTGAGCCACACGGTGGTGCCGGCGAGCAGACCTGGCCAGGTCTCCCCGAGCCGGAGGCCATAGCGGCCGCGCAGCCACCGCGCGAGCAGCACGCACACCGCCACCGCCGCTACGCCGAGGATCGCACCAGCCCACCCGGCGGCGTACTCCGCCATCGGGAAGGGCAAGTGCCGACAGGCTTCCCGCTGACGGTCGGCCCACTCGTGCTGGATCTCCTGCGTGTGCAGGGAGGCCGCCACACCCGCCACGATCATGAGCGGCACCATCAGTGCCGCCGTCACGGTGCCGAACGTGACGGCACGCGGGCGCGCGGTGCCGCCGCTCGTAGCGGGGGAGGGTGAGGTGGCGGCCATCAGTACCAATCCGGTTCCGGGCGGACGATGCGGATGCGCTGCTCGCCCCCGTTCCTGTTCGCGATGTGTTCCCGGCTGTCCAGACTCACGTTCTGGAACGAGCTGGTGTGCTGGGTCAGCTTGATGTCCCCGTCAGGGGTGACCGAGGTGACGACGGCGGCATGGTGGGTCTCGCCCGGGGCTGTTTCCGTGCCGGGCGCCACCTGCTCGTAGAAGATGATGTCACCGGGGCGCGCGTCCGCCCTCGGGACCTCCTTGCTGCCGTGGCGCAGCAGGAAGTTCTGCAACCCCTCGGCCCGCGCCCAGGACTCGGAGTGGTACGCGTTCTGGTCGAGCCAGTCCCACCCGGTCCCGCTCTGGCGGCCCCAGGTGTCGTCGCCCATCAGCCCCGTCCAGGGCGAGATCTTCTTCTTCATGCCGCCCGCTTCCAGACTGGACGACACGAAGTTGGTGCAGTTGCCGGAGGCCCCGTAGTCCAGGTCGTCCTTCTTGTCCCAGTGGTCGAGTGCGTACCGCACCATCTCGACCCGGTCGATCTTGCCGTCGGGTCCGCGGAGTTCGCGCCCGACCTCGGGCGGCAGGCCCTTGAGGTCGGCGAGGGTCACGGGATCGGCCCGCATGAGGTCCTTCTGCTGTTGCGGGGTCAGGCCGTCCCACCAGGCGCGCTGGAGGTGCGGGTCCTTCCCGACCGGGATGTCCGCCCTGAGCATGTCGAATTCGACGTGGGACGCCTCGACCAGGATCTCGTTGTGCGCCTGCGAGGTGTCGGCGACATTGATGGTCGTCGCCAGCTTGTCCAGCTCGGCGGAGGCCTTCCCGTCCGCCTGGGAGGCCTCGCGCAGGGCTTCCTCTATCAGCGCGTTGACCTCCGAGATGTGCCCCAGTTCCTTGGTGTAGGCGTCGCGCACGTTCTGCGGGACGTTCGGGCCGACGGGTGCGGCACCCGTGTACGCGCCCACGGCGCGGCCGTCCTGGATGCCCAGCCCGTGCTCCCTCGCCAACTCGGCCGCATGGAAGAGAGTGCGCTGGGCGAAGCCCATGGAATGGGCCAGGGCGTCGAGGACCATGGCCACGCCCTTCATGATGTCGCCGCCGGACTCCAGGCGGTCGGCGAGGTCCTCCAGGCGCTTGCCGGCCTGCTTCCCGGTGGCGTCCGCCCAGTGGTCGTCGAGCGGCTTCTTGCCCTGAGCGCGGATGTCCTCGCAGGCGGAAGAGGAGCGCCGTGCCAGGTCGACCCAGTCGTCCGCGGCCTTCTGCCACTGGTCCACGCGGCAGTCGTACAGGTCGTGATAGGCGACCACGGGTCAGTTCCTCCCGAAGTCGGCGAGGCCGTGCCGGAGCCTGCTGAAGGCGTCCTCCGCCTGGGCGTCGGTGGTGTCATAGGCGTGGGCCGTGGTGTGGAGGTTGTCGGCCATGGTGTTCATCTGCTTGCCCAGGTCGACCATGTGGTCCTCCCACGCGGTCGCACACCGCTTCAGCGCCGCCGCGGAGGCCCAGCCGTGGTGCCCGTCGGCTGCGGTGTCGCTCGAATCGAGGGACTTGCGGAGGTTCTCCAGCGCCTTCTCGGCGGCAGCGTCGGCACCTCCCGCGCTCTGCCGCACGTAGTACGTCTTGATGTCTATGTCCACGTAATCCCCCGTAAATACCGGAGAACAGCGTAACTTGATCTTGTGGCCGGATCTGACAGCAGGCGATGACCGGAACCGAGTCAGGCCTCAGGCCTCAGGCGGGCTCGGCCGTTGGGCCAGGCGGCAGGTTCGAGGACGACGGTCACCGCCCGGCTGGTGGCAGCACCACTGATCCCCATGCCCGACTGCTCCTCCTGCCACCTGCGTTCGTCGACGACGCCGTTCCGGATGACGCCGTCGAGCGTCTGACCGCGGCGCTGCGCGCCCGCACCCGCACCACAAGGCCCGAGCGGCTTGCCGCGGGCGCTCCTTGAGGATCAGAGGCGCTGAGGGCGTGGTGCGCGTGCGGATGGCGGGGCGCCGCGGGCCGTCCAGCGACCAGGCCGTGCAGCACGCGGAGGGCTCCGCGTCCCGTCCCTCCTTCTCCCGTAGGAGTTGGCGGAGGAGTCCGTTGAGATGGGCAAATATGCTTCGTCCGCCCATCTGGCGAAGTAGCCGTAGACGCTCGGGTGCGGCGGGAAGTCATGCGGAAGGTAGGCCCAGGGCTGTCGCTGTCAGAGGGCCAGGGTGACCACCCAGTAGTCGTATTCCTCCGCGGTGACCCCGCAGATGTGGCCGCCGGATGAGGAGCGGGCGATGAATTCGATTCGGCCCTGGTCGTCGAGGAGGCGGGATACATCGGCTGTTTCCGTCAGGCGCACGCGGACCCAGCCGACCGCAGCACTGCCGGTCACTACCGCCGTGAGGAGGAACGTCCCGTCTTCGCCGATGACACCAGCCCGACGGGCGTGGTCGAGCCACAGCCGGTGGACCCCTCCGAGCTCGCCCTTCAGGGGAAGGGTTGCACTGGGCTCCACGCCGAAGCCCGCCATCGCGCGCCAGGCTGCGTCGACCGACGGACCGAGGTCATTGCTCTCGACGGCGTCCACCTCGAGGCCACTGCTCCGAATGAGCTCGATGAGGTTCTGCTCGCTTGTGGGCACTCATTTCTCCTCGTAAAAGAAGTAGTGCTCTCCACCGGGCTTGTCGATGGCTCGGTAGCGCTCCATTGTTCCGGTAGCCGTCGACCGTGTTGTCCCAGCCAAATTCACTCCGGAGCGCGACTGGTCCTCGATCGTGCTGCCCTTCGGCCCGCCCGCGTGGAAGTGCGGTCCGGCGGGATCATCGGTGTGCTCGACGACCACACGGGAGCCGTTTGGCGTTTCGAACTGGCGGAAGTTGCCCCAGTGAGTGGGATCGCTCGAGTAGACGTGTCCGGGCATGTTCTTCAGAGTCTTGTCACCCATGACGATCCATTCGGCATCAGGAGTGGTCCCGAAAGGGACTCCCGCGGCGTCGAACGCCGCACGCTCGGCGTCGGACCGCAGCTTGAACGGGTTGCTCTTCTCGCCCTTGGGCGGGCACGGGCTGAGGCCCAGCGGATCGGACCAGGTGTGCGGGTGGAGACGTAGGCGACCGGATCGGGCGCGGGGCCGAGGCCGAGGGGGTCGACCGACAGGTAGCGGGCGGTCTCGGGGTCGTAGTACCGCAAGCAGTTGTCATGCAGACCCGATTCAGGGTCGAAGTACTGCCCGGGGAAGCGGAGCGGCGTGTAGGCGTTCGCATCCACGTTCCAGGTCGTTGTTCCCCACAGGGCGCTACGCGTGCGCCACGCGATCCCACCCGCTTCGTCGACGAGTTCCGTCGGCGTGCCAACCCGGTCGGTGACGATCCCGAAGAAGCGGCTGTCGATCTCCCGTCCGTCCGCATCGGCCAGTCTCTCGGTCTGGGCGAGCGGCTGGAGGCCGTCGTGCTCCCAGGTCAAGGTGACCGTGTGCGGCAGGTCCGCCGAGGTCGTCGTCTGCTCGCACAGCGTCATCCCGTCCCAGACGAAGGTGACCTCCTCGGCCACGGTGACACCGTCCGCGGCCATGTGGCGCTTGGCACTGCGCCAGCCGAGGGCGTCGTAGGCGTCGCGCCACAGCGTGCCGTCGGGGGCGGTGACCGCCTTGAGCCGGTCTTCTGCGTCCCACTCGTAGCGCCAGGTGTCGGGCTTGCGCGAGAGCCGGGTGCGCTGGCGGAGCGCGATCCTGCCCATGGCGTCGTACTCGTACCGGACGCGGCCCGCGCCGGTGAGCCGGGTGCCCTCGTACGTGCCCGGCCCGGTGGCGTCGGGGCCGCCCGGGTGAGCGGCTGGCCAGACGGCCTCCGTCTGGTTGCCTGCGGCGTCGTAGGCGTATCGCTCGCTCCAGTCGTGGGCGCTCACCGCGGTGCCACTGCCGACCGGGTCCAGCGCGTACCAGCCGGCTGAACCGCCCGCGTACCAGCCGGCTGAACCGCCGTGCGGCGCCGAAGCCGTCGTCGCCCGTTTCGCGTGGCGGGGCGACGCCCCGTGCGGGGGCGCCGGGGCCGACGCTTTGACGCACTCCCGCCCCGCCTCCCCCGCACGAACCCGAGCCCCGGAGTGCACTTGAGTTCGTCGCGAGCAGGGCTCCGTCGCCACCCGAGCCGTCCGGGGGAGTCTGGCACGCATACGAGCCGAGCGGACGTCGAGTCCGCGACGAGCACATTTCAGGAGTTCCTTCCTTGAGGGTCTCCTGACCCACGAGGAGGTGAATGCCACATGGAGAACAAGGAGCTTCAGACCGAGACCGCCGAGCAGGCGGAGATCGCGTTCGACGAGATCCCGGAGAGCTACCTGTCCGAGTCCTCGCAGCTCATGCAGGGTGACTGACAACCCCACCGCGGCACCACCGGGTGGCGCGATTCCCGTCGCGCCACCCGGTCCGCCGGCCGCCATCACGCCAGGAGAAGCATGACCGCCACAGCCCCCCTTGCTGACACCGAGATCCTCTTCGGGGCCCACCCCGACCGCGCACGGGCCGCTCGCCTCCGGCGCAGCATCAACGGTGTTCTCGCGAACGACCTCCGCGTCTACGTGGACTCGGCTGCGAGGCGGCTGCCCAACAGCGCCGCGGCCGCTGCGGCCGCCCTCGATGGCCTCGACGTCACCCGCAAGCTCAACCCCCTGCTGTTCACGCTCCACTGGCAGCTCAACGAGGGACTCCGTACGCAGCAGCCCGGCGCCGTGTCCGCCGCCCTCGGCCGCCTGGCACGTGTAGCGACCGACGGCGAGCTGTACGGCGACGGGTTCCGGGTCGAGACGATGGACTGGGACGTCATCGATGCGGAGGCCGCGAGCTTCTTCACCGGCGCGGACGGCCCCCGCTCGGAACGCGGAGGGCTCGTCGAGATCGCTCCGGTCACTCCGGCGGAGCTTCGCACCGGCAAGGTGTGGGTCTCTCAGGCGTTGGACGCCCTGCGGGAGCTGGACTCGGAGCTCCACGAGGAGTTCGACGAACTCGTCTCCCGGCTGCGCCTCGTCCACGGCAGCGTGATCCGAGGAGCCACCAGCTCGCGTTGCTGGGGCCTGAACTACCTGCGGGTCCCCGACCCGGGGGCGGAGTCGGCAGAGCCGGTGAACTACTTCCTGGACCACTTGGTCCACGAGTCGGGCCACCTGATGCTGCACGCCCTCATGAGCGCGGACCCGCTCTTGAAGAACCCCTTCGAAGCCCGCCACTCGGCCCCGATCCGCAGGGACGCCCGCCCCCTCTACGGCGTCTTCCACGCGACGTTCGTACTGAGCCGCATCTCGCGCGTCCTCGCCCGCCACACCGCCGCCGACCCGCGCCCCGTCACCCGGGCCCTGCGGGACGAGTCGGTGCAGCGCTTCCGCAAGGGCTACGAGACGATCATCGAGCACGCCGACCTGACCGACGCCGGCCGCATGGTCCTCGCCTCGTGCCACGAACTGGTCGAAGCCGAGCTCTGAGACGACCTCGCTCCAGCGCGACGAAACCCACTACCGGAGTTCTCACGTGACCATCGTCGAACCCACCGCGGACCTGTCCTTCCACGCGCGACCCCAGGCGAATCGAACGCCGGCGCTGCGGTCGCGCATCAACGCGACGCTGGTCCGTGACCTCCGGCAGTACACCACCGTGGCATCGACGTTGCTGCCGCGGACATCCGAGGCGGCCGCCCGTACCCTGCGCCACATCAGCATCGAGAGCAGACTCAACCCGCAGCTGTTCACGCTGCACTGGATGTTGGGACGGGCTCTTCGCGCGCAGGACCCGGGCGGCGTCCTCACGGCCCTGGGCCGGATCTCCCAGATGGGGGACGCGGGAGGTTTCCACCGACCCGACTTGACCGTCGACACCGTCTCCTGGGACCTGGCTGACGCCGAGGTGTCGAGTTTCCTGCTGGGCAAGGACGGCCCCCGGTCCCGAAGCGGGGAGGTGGTCGAGATCACCGCGGTCTCCGACGCCCGGCTGATCGAGGGGCGCCGGCGGATCGGGGAGAGCCTCCAGATCCTGCACGAGCTCGATCCGGCCATGCACGCGGAGTTCGCCGACCTGGTCGCCGCCGTACGCCTGTTCGACCGGTCCACGCTCACCGGTTCCACCACGACCGGCATCTCCAGCCTCCGCTACTGGGGGCAGATGTACCTGCGCCACCCCGACGCCGAGGAGGCGGCGGACCCGACGCTCTTCTTCCTGGAGCACCTGGTCCACGAGTCCTCACACATCCTGCTGCACGCCATCATGGGGATCGACCCCTTGCTGACGAACGGTTTCACCGCCCGCTACCAGGCTCCGATCCGCAATGACCCCCGCCCCCTGTACGGGATCTTCCACGCCATGTTCGTCCTGAGCCGGATCCACCGCGTCCTGGCCCGGTACGCGGACGCCACGGGGGCGCCGGGCGCGCGGGCGGCCCGCGACGTGGCCCTGAAAAGGTTCGGCATGGGCTACAGCACCGTCATGGAGCACGCCGACCTCACCCCCGCCGGCCACAGCGTGGCCGCCTCCTGCAAGGAGATCGTTGCTGCGTAGCGCTGAGGACCTCCGCAGGCTACCGGTCAGGCGGCACGAACACGCCCCGGCCTGTGCCCCGGAGTTCCTCAGCGTCTCCAGCGGACTGGGATTCTCCATCGGCGGGCAGCGGCACGCCGCGCTCGGGTTCGGGTGCTCGCGCAGCCCCGAACGCAGCCGTGACTCCGCGCTGTGGGAAACGTACGAGCGTCTGCTGATGGTCGCAGAGATCTCGGGCAGCCTTGGACGACGAGTCCGCGGCACGACCCGGAGCGGCGCCACCACCAGCAGCCGACCGTTCGAGGACATCGTGCCGCGCCCCTGGCACAGCACCTATCGTCCGGGCCTGGACGCCACCGGTCTTGCGGTGCACGCCACCACCCCGGCCGCACGGCTCTCCGCTGAACGAGAGCTCCTGGAGCGGGCCCTGCTCGCGACCGTCTGGTACGGCACCGAACCGCTCCCCAGCGAGATCACCGACCACTCCTGTGTGACCAGGGGCCGTATGCGGACGTACACGTTCGGTTGCCGGCTCGGGTTCTTCTCGCTCGCGGCCTGGCACGACCCGGACAGCGAGATCTTCGTCATCGGCTCCGCGGTGCGGGAAAGTCGGGAACAGGCCGTCGAGCACGCACTGAGTGAGGCGGTCATGGTGTACGACGGCGTGTGGGAAGGCAGAACCCCTCGCTACCACACCTCGCTCTCGCGGGGCCGGTACGAGTCCCTGCGCGGCGACCTGCACACGACCCGTGCGCGCCACCTGGCCACCCGCCTGGTGGGTGGCGGTCGGCCCAGCGCCGGTAGCGAGCCGCTCGGCGACGAGATCACGCTCTATCAGCTCGTCGAATGGGAAGGCGTATCCCTCGTCAGGGCCGTCGCCCCCGAAGGCGCCAACACCCTCAAGGCCCGCCGGAGACAGGGTCGAGCCGTACCTCCGGATCCGTTCACCTGATATCCGGACCGCTAGGCTTCCGCACCCACGATCTGACCATCCCAGGAGTCGAGCATGGCCGACATGCAATTCCCTCCCGCGCCACCCATCGAACTGGGCCTCGATCGACGCGAACGCGGAGACCAGTTCGAGACGCTTTCCCACGTCTATTCCGTCGGACGCCCCTCCTACCCGACGGAGTTCCTGCACTCGCTCATCACCCCGGTGGCGCCGGACGCGCACGTGCTTGAGGTAGGAGCCGGAACGGGCCAGGCCACCGGCCTTCTGCTGGACCTGTTCAGCCGCGTGACCGCGATCGAGCCCGGCAGCAACCTGTGTCGCCAGGCCCAGGAGAGGATGGCCGGCCACCCGAACGTCGACGTCCACGAGTCGTACTTCGAGGATTGGCACACCGGTACCTACGACTGCGTCTTCTCGGCGTCCGCATTCCACTGGACCGATCCCACCCGGTCCTATGCCTTGGCCCGGAAGCTGCTCAAGCCCGATGGGAAGCTGGTCTTCGTCACCTACTCCGAACTCATCGGCGACGACGAGTGGGAACGGCGCTGCGCCGACATCCGAACCCTGTTCGCCCGGCACGCCCCCCACCACAAGGGTCCGCGCTTCGGCACCCGGACGGCCGACGAGCTCTTCGAGGGTCTGGAAGCCCACCCGGACTCGATCGGCCGTGCCCTCGAATACGTGGAGTTCGGCAAGCCCCTGGAAGCCGACTCCGTCCCGGTCGAGGACATGTTCGGGCCGGTGACCGTGGCGGGGGAGGTCCAGAGCCGCCAGTACGACGCGGACGGCTTCGTTGCGGCGCTGGAGTCCTATGGGGCCTTCCGGCGCATGGACGACCGTGCGCGCAGCGCACTGAGGGAGGCCGTGCGCGACTACGTTCTGACCGAGTGTCAAAACCACATCACGCGGCCCTTCGCCCTGGTCGGACTCACCGCCACCCGCACGCCCTGACGGGTCGAGCCCGCTGATCCGCCGAATGCCCAGGAGCGCCGGTGCCCACACCAGTTCCCCCGCGTACGTACCGCGCGACACTCACAGGCGTAGCGGTCAACGCCTTCGGCAACGGGCTGATGACGCCCTACGTCATCAGCTGGCTGGCGGTGCTTCCGCACGGCTCCACGCGGGTGGCCGGCATCCTCTTCGGCGCGACGGGGGCCGGGCAACTCATCGCGACCTTGTACGCCGGTCGCCTGCTCACGCTGGTCCCTCCTCGTAAGGTGCTGGCCGGCGCGCTCTCCCTGTCGGCCTTGGCGGCCCTTCTCCTCACGGTCGCGGGCAGCCTTCCCGCCGCCGCCGTCCTGCTCTTCTCACTGGGGTCGGCCCAGGGAATCGCCTCGGCCGCGCAAGCCGCGGTCCTGGGTTCCCTCACCCTCGCCGGCGGGCGAGAGGACCGGGTCTGGTCCCATCTGCAAGTCGTCCTCAACCTGGGCCAGGGACTCGGCTTCCTCGCCGGGGGCTACATGGTCACCGGCAACCTCGCCGACACCATGCGCCCCGTCTTCCTCGTCAACGCCGCTACGTTCGCCCTCTTCGCCGCGGTCGTGTACGTGGTGCTGCCGCGCCACGGCCCTGCCGCCCTCGGCACGCGCGAGGATGCCACGGGCTCCTACCGGGAAGTGCTGCGCCAGCCCCACGCCCGCCGGCTCCTCATCGCCGACGGCATCTACTTCACGTTCGGCATCGGGTTCCTTCTCCTGCTGCCGCTCCTCGCCAGCCAGGCGAAGCTGCTGTCCCTGCGGCAGGTCGCGGTACTCCTTGCGGCCAATACGGTGATCATCATTTGTCTGCAGTTGCCCATCTCCCGGGTCGCCGGGAGGTTGAACCGCCCGACGGCCGTGCGGATCTTCTTCCTCGGGGCTTCGGCGGCCTGGCTCCTCTTGGTAGTGGGCCTCCAGCTGGGCAGCCGTACGGCCGCTCTGATCATCGCCTGGGGTGCCGTGTTCCTCTTCTCCCTCACCGAGTGCCTCCACACGGCCTGCCTCGTGCCGCAGCTGCCCGAAGCCGTGTCCGAGACCAATCGACCCCGGATCCTCGCGCTCCACGTCTTCGCCAGCAAGACCGGCCTCATCGCGGGACCGGCGCTCGGAGGCGTTCTCATGGGGTACGGCGTGGAATCGGCATGGGTATCCGCTGCTTGCCTGCTCACGGTTCCGGCGCTCTTCCCGGCCGGCCGCCGCACGGCCACCGCGTCGAAGCACCCCTCAGGGGTGGCCATGTTGGTGAGTGACGAGAGCGTCTCCAGCTCAGCGCGGAGGGAGCCCTCTTCCTCGGGAGAGTGACGTGTCGCGACGGCGCCGGGAGATCGCCGAGGCGGCGGGGCGGCGCCGCTGGTCGCGGTGACCGCCTGCTCGAACCGATCGAAGGCGGACCAGGATGCTGCTGCCGGCGCCGGACGCGCTGGGCCGGTACGCCGCGGAGCAGATCGCGACCAAGCTCCACTGGGGCCTTGCCGTGGATGGAGCAGCTGCTGGACATCACGGCCGTGGTGCGGCGGCACGAAGGCGGAGTTCACCCCGGCGCCGTAGTCCTCGGTACGGCGCATAGGGGTCCCACCTCTTCGGGGGTGGGGCCTCTTCGTGTGGGGGCCGGGGTGATCGAGGTGGTCGGCAGAGCGCGGGTGTTAAGCGCTCCTGAGCAGGCTGGTGGTCCGCGTGCGGGCCGCCCCGGTGGACGCGGGCCGCACGATCCGATTACTGGCCGGTGTTGTGGGTTTCGCTGTTCCGCTTGTGGATGCCGGTGCGGATCTTCTTGGCTGTGTATCCCGTTCCCGCGGCGATGAGTGCGGCCAGGACGTTGCCGAGGACGTCGTGGGCGAGGAAGGCGTACAGCGTGCACAGGCTCATGGGCGCTCTCCCTGTGGGCAGTCCCGGATGGCGTGGGGAGAGCCTCGCCCCGGGTGGGCTGTCCATGGACCGGGACTGGGTGTTGCGGCTGGTCGCGGGGCATACGAGGGTGGTCATCGCGTGGTCAGGGATGGACAGTTCGGTGGGGAAGGGTGCCGTGGCACGGAACCGTGAGATCAACGAGGACACCGCGGCCGGCCGGCTGGCCGCTTTCCGGGTCGGTCTGACCGAGAACACACCGGTGCGGACCCTGGCCGAGAGGTAGGCGCCCCAGGTCTAAGGGCTGTCCCGTAATTGATCACTGACGCGCTGGAGCGAGCTGCGGGTTGGGGCGACCGCTCGGCTACGCGGCCTGGCTCAGGTAGTGCAGGCGGGCGATGCCGAGCATGGCGTGGTGGACGCCGTCGCCCTTGAGGCGGCAGTCGCGCAGGATCTTCAAGGTCTTCATCCGGGCGAAGACGTGCTCGACTCGGGCGCGGACCTGTTGGTGGGAACGGTTGTGCTCCTGCTTCCACTGGCAGAGCTCGCTGCCGTTCGGCCGGCGGTGCGGGATGACGAGACCGGTGCCGGGATAGCCGCCGTCGGCGATCGTGGTGGTCCGGCCGACGATGGCCGCTGCCCCCGGACCCGACCCAGGCCTTGCAGTCGTTGCGGTTGCCGGGTAGGGCGTGCCCGACGGCGACAACCGGCCGGGTGTCGGCGTCGATGACGATGGCTTTATACGTCAGTAGCGGCTCTGGCCCTTCTTGTGAAGGCTCACGGACAGTGATGTCAGTGGTGTGTGGTGGGATGGCCTGACTCTGCCGTTGATCCGCTGGGAGGCCCTCGTGACGTCCTCGTATCCATCCCTGACTCGTGCCTTGGCCGAGGCTTTGGTCGATGTCTTGTGGTTCATCGACGGAAGCGAGGACGAGCAGATGGATCAGGACGACGCGGTCAAGGTCATGGAGGGTTTTGCCCACGTGGTCAGCACGCTGCCGAGTGATCAGCGGCAGGAGCTGATCGAGCTGGTCGGGGAGATGGCGGCCGCCGAGGACAACCCGGCTCGCCGCGGTTTCCTGGAAGCGTTTCCGGAGGGCTTCGGGCTGATCGACGATGTGTCCTGAGCAGCCTTTTCAGGAGTAGAGCAAGACCCGCTTGCGGAGGAGTTCGAAACCGGCATTGGCCGGCGGCCAGGAGCGCGTGGACGGTGGCGTGCTTGGCGCGGGTCCTCTCAGCGAACCGGTGCCCAGTCGGCCACGGCGACGACTCGGGCGGTTCCGATATCTGCTGAAGCTCTTCGAGCGGTGCCGGTGGCGGTCGCAGGCAGGCGCGGTGCCCGGAAGACGCACTTCTCTGCGGCTTCGCCGAGGTTGTGCCAGAGGTGCCACCTACAGCGACCTGGAGAGCCTGTGGGGCGCCTCGGGTGGCTCCTTCGGCGTAGAAGCGGGCGCGGTCCCGGCAGATGATCTCGATCCCGGGCCTCTCGGCCAGCCAGGCCGCGAGGGTGTCCGCCTCCCGGTTCGGCAAGAGGTCCACGGGGCGGCGGGTCTCGACATCGACGAGCACGGTTCCGTAGATCCGGCCCTTGCGCTGGGCGTATTCGTCGACTCCGACGACGCGGGGCGTGGAGGCGGGCGGATCCGGCAGCGAGGTGATCAGCCTCAGCAGCGTGTTCCGGCTGACTCGCACCCCGAAGGCGTCCGACATCCGGGCGCCGGCCCGCCCCGCGAGTGCGAGCCCGACCGAGACCAGCGTCGAACGTAGCCGCTCTGTCCGGCGGCCGAACCGACGGGTGAGCCCTGGCACCTGTTCGACGAACGTCTTACGTGGGCAGGGCGCCTCGACGCAGAGGAACCGGCGCACTCGCAGCGCCACCACGACCAGCTTGCCTGCGGTTGGCAGGTCACGGGGAAACCGCAGGTAGGAGCCGTGTATTCGCCCTGACCAGTACCCGCAGCCCGGACAGGCCGCCCCACTGGCCGTGGTCTGGGCCTCCACGCGCACGACGGTGTCGGCTACCTCGACCAACTCCACCGACACGTTCTCCAGCGACCCGAACAGCAGCTCATCCAGCTGCGGCCGTACTTGCTTCATGGGCCCGAACTGTCGACCCCATTCCACCCAGGCAGGACGGTTTTCGGGCGACTTCGTCAGCTATCCAACGACGAGCAACCGTCACGCTGCGTACGCGACCACAAGAAGTGGACCAGAGCCCGTATTCACCCACGCAGCCAACTGACGCTGAGCCCTCCCTACGACCAACCAGGAGCCCCAGGCTCAGGACGCTGGGAGATGTCCTGGACCCCGGTTGTCGTTTGTGGCAAAGCTCAGAGCGCTCGGCCGGGGTTGCCCGGCCGAGCGCTCTGAGTTCGTTCGTGTTGCGGGGTTACGGGGAGAACGGCAGGTTGGCCGTGGTCACCGTGGGGATGCTCCAGCGCTGAGCCGGTGTGCCGTTGCATCCGTATAGCTGGAAGAGGGTGCCCCACTCGCGGTTGGCCCAGGGGACGTCGACGCAGGTGTCCGACTGCGGGTTGTAGATGCTGCCGTCGGCGCGCGGGAGCCACTGCTGGCCGCCCTCCCCCAGGCACTGCCAGAAGATCACGGCCGTGCCGGGGGCCGTCTGGTTTCCGATGGCCGCCGTGCACTGGCCCTTCAGCGTCAGGGTGCCGTTGGCATTGACGTCGAACTGCTGAGCGTCCAAGCCGTTGCAGCCCCAGAGTTCGGGGCGCTGGCCGTTACCGGAGTTTCCGTTCGGTGCGTCCATGCAGATGTCCGGCGACGCGGCGTAGCGGACCGGAACCTTGGACGCCGTCATTGCCGGGACGTAGTTCTGGTAGACAGACAGGTTCGCGATGCTGCCCTTCAGCCAGGAGGCCGGCTTGCTCTGGTACTTGTACCGGCCGAGGACCAGCTGGCCGCTGGGTGCCGGGCTGGTGCTCGCGGCGTGGTAGCCGCTGGAGGCCAGCGTGCCGTTGACGTAGAGGCTCATCGCTCCTGTCGTGGCGTTGTACGTGGCGGTGAGCTGCGTCCAGACGCCCGGCTTGAATACGTTGGCCGGGGTAACGGCGACGTTGTGGTCGTACATCCAGCTGTCGTCGTCGCCTCGCGCCAGGGCGAAGCGCCAGTGCTGGGGGTCGGCCCACAGCATGAAGTTGCTCGCGTGCGCCCCGTCCTGGCTGACGATGACGCTATCGGGCTTGTCGAGCTTCGCCCAGGTGCTGATGGTGAAGGACTGTCGGGTGTCGACGACCTTGGCCGGGCCATTGACCTGCGAGTGGACCGCGTCGTCGAAGGCGGCGACCTGGCGGGTCTTGCCATCTATCTGCTGCGTCGGGTAGGTGACACCCGATTCGGTGGTGCTGTTCGGATCCCCTGCGGCGTTCTTCTCTGGGATCGCTTTGGTGTTGCCGTCGAGCCTCCATTCGAGGGTCGGGGCGAGCCCGCTGGCGCGCTGGTGGTAACCGGTGAAGCCGGTCACCGTGCTGATCCCCCCGACGGGAGCACCCGTCAAGCCGGCCCATGCGTGCAGGGTGCCGGCCGTGTCCTGCGCCCAGAAGTCTGGGATTCCGTCGCCGGTCAGGTCTCCGTCCGAGCCCACCCGCGGGTAGTCGGCGCCCTTGATGCCGTAGCCGATCCTCGCGGTCGGCTGCTGGGCCAGGCCGGTCACCACGACGAGCGTGTCGGCGCGGGCGGCGGTCTTCATGTCGTACTGGAAGACGTCACCCGTGGTCCGGTTGCGCGCCCAGAGGGCTGGGGCGCTGTCGGTGGTGCCGCCGATGCGCAGAGCGTTGCCCGGGACCATCAGGTCCTTGTCGTCCCAGGTGCCGCTGCCGTCGACCAGGGTCGGCTCGGCGAGCAGCCTGTTGCTCTGTACGGGGTAGAACCACAGGTTGCCGGATTCCACCGCGAGCATTCCGGTGGCATCGGTGACGGTGCGGCCGGGGGTGCGGGTGGTCTTGGCCGGGCCGGTCATGGTGATCTGGCTGGAGTACTGCCAGGTGGTGACGTTGTGGTAACCCGTACAGGACGGGCTGTACGCGGTGTCGCACCCGGGCTTGTCGAGCTTCTCCTTGGCGCCCAGGTCGTACGTGCCCGGATTGAGCAGGTTGTTGTCGTAGACGAAGAGGTCCGAGCCGCCGAGACCGCCGATGGAGGTCGGCTCGCGGTGGACGAAGAGGTCGTCCACGTTGCGGCCGGGGTCGCGGGAGCCGCGGTGGGAAACCCGGTAGTCCTTCCACGTCCGGCCGGCCGCCGTCTCCGGCCCTTGCAGGGCGCTGGCGGTGGTCCCGCTGGGGATCATGCTGGCGGCGGTGCCGTCGCTGGCGCGGCCGTGCGCGATCAGGTTTCCGACACTGTCCGGGAGCAGGATGTCGGGGCGGGCGTCTCCGCTGGTGTCACCGAAGGCGACCGGGCCGGCCTTCCACGGTACGTAGAAGGAGTAGGCGAGGGTCTGCGAGGAGTTGCCGGCCTCGTCGAGGACCCGGGCATAAACGGTGTTGGTGCCCCAGTGGGTCGGCTTGACGCTGATGCCGGTGAGGTTGAGCGGGCTGTTGCACTGCTGGGTGGCGCCGACGAGCTGCGGGTCGAAGCCGAACTGGATGCAGGCCAAGCCGGAGCTGCGCAGACCTGTACCGGGGCTCGCGTCGGAGGCTGTGACTGGGATGGTGCCGGTGTCGCCGAGGCCCAGCTTGGTGATCTGGCCGTTGCCCGCAGGGGGGAACTGGGTGGCCTGGTCGGTGAACTGGCCGAACTGCATGACCGGCGGGGTGAGGTCCACCGCGAAGTGGCAGGTGGTGCTGGAGGGACCTCGCAGAAGCCCGTCGTCCCCGTGGGTGGCCCAGGCGTAGTTGTGGCCGTCCTGGAGCGTGCCGGGCGGCGTCGTGTAGCGCGCCTCGGTGCCGCTTCCGACGAAGCCGGACCAGTTCTGGTGCGCTGTGGCGGAGGCGGTCTCGTCCCAGACGTCCACCCACTCGGTGAGCTGGCCCTGGTTGGGGCTGCTGACGGTGGAAGCGAGGGTGACGTTGCTCGTGGTGATCCACCCGTACTGCGCCGCGGCCACGCTGCCGCAGGACTGCGTATCGCCGGCTACCACGCGGCGCGGGGCCGGGACGGTGTGCGGGTTGTCCGGGATCCTGGGCGGGAAGTCGTACTCGGTGCTCAGGGTCGCGTTGTACGAGAACCGCTTGAAAGCAATCTTGTTGCCGGAGCCCTCCGGTCCACGCAGGGCAAAAGCGAGCGGCTTGCCGGTGTCGCGAATCGCGTCACGCATCGCGCCGGTGACGTTGAAGTCCACGGGGACGTCGGCGTAGCAGTCGGAGCTTCCGTTGCCGGGCACATCCTGGGTAGCGATCCAGTCGCGGATCTCGTGGTTGCTCCAGGACACCGAGCCGTCGAACTCCCGTGCCCGGTAAACGTTCACGGAGTACTTGTTCGTGCACGACCAGTCCGCGGAGATGTACTGACTCACACGCAGGTTGGCGTAGTTGATGGTCGCGCCGGAGTACCCGTTGATGTCGAACTCGTACAACGCGCGCTCGATACCGGTCTGGGTTTCCCAGCCTTGGTAGCCCACGCCCGGGTGGTCTCGGTCGGCGGAGCCCGTGCGGTCGAAGTTGCTCGTGCCGGGCCATGCGGAGCCGACCCAGGCGTGGTGCTGCTTGCCACGGGCGTCGGGTGACCACGAGGGGTCCACGTAGATCGGATAGCTGGTGTTCTCGCCGTCGAGCAGCTCCGGACTCGGGGCGAGTGCGATGGCGCCGCTGGCACCGGCGGGCGGGCCGGTGACCTCGGCGCGCGTGACCGGGATCTTCGCCACGGTGGCATTGGCACCGGGCCCCTGGGCGCTGCTCAAGGCAGCGCCGGGGCCGGAGCCCGTCGTCTCGACTGCGGCGTCCAGGTTGGCGAACGCGGCACCGCGAGCCGCCGGCTGGCGGGGCTCCTTGGCGGACCACATCAGCGGCTCGGGAGCCCGGAAAGCGGCCTCCTGACCGCTGGCAGCCGTGAGGCTGCCGTCCTCTTCCCGTGCAAGGGTGAGCCCCTTGGCGGTGGTCGGGAAGACGAGGTCGCGCGCGGCCGGGTTGGCGGCCGCTGCGGGGCTGCGCAGGATCACGACGGTGGTGTAGCCGCCCCACTTGGTGGCGTTCACCTGAAGGTCGGTGTCAGGGGCCACGTTCTGAAAGAGCGCGCCGTTGCCCTGGAGTACGGGCTTGGGCAGGGCGCCCGGGAAGGGCGACGACACCGACAGCTGCTTGCCGTCCTGGGTGGTCATGGTGGCCAGCGGCCCCGTACCGCCCCCGGAGATGACCAGCGCGGAACTCGAGGCCTTGGGTACGACCGTGCCGTCCGCCCCCGCGGTCAACGTGTCGTCCAGGGCGAGCCACTGCCCCTGCTGGTTCTTCGTGCGTTCAGGCAGCAGGCTCCGCTCGGTGCGCAGCTTCCCCTGTGGAGTCACCACCGTCGTGTTGAACTCGGTGGTGAGCTCGGGCACCGGCACGTCCTTGCCGGTCTTCACCGCCTCCGCCCGCGCCTTCTCTGCAGGGCTGGAAGGTGTGGGCGCGGTGGGCGGGCTGCTCACGGTCTGGGGTGTGGGGGGGCTGGCGCTGGCGGAAGGCTGTGGGGTGGCCGCCTGTGCGGCGTACGGTGCGGCCAGCAGTAGCGCCGCGGAAAGCGTAAAAGCCGTCGTGGCTGATATCGCCCGGATTGACTTGTTCGGCCCCCGCTCCGTTATCTGCTTCTTCAGCAGCGATCCCGGGCCGGGTCTTGGCATATTGGACATGCTTGCGCACTTCCCCCCATTACATCTGCGCCTCTGGACAATTACGCACAGAGATCCGGGGCACTCTGACAGGAACGCGACTTTCCGGCAACGTGCGAGCTGCGGCTTATTCCCGTTATGCCGGATGTGGTGGTCGAAAATGTGAGGTGATCTTGAACACCCGCGCAAGATGCGTGTCACCCGTGATCTGAACCGTCGCGCCGACCTGGACGGGATCAATCCTGAACTCCCTTACGGAAAAGACGAGCTGCCGCTCCAGGTGTGGGCCGGGGACCGCAGCAACCGCCAGGCTTCCCTGCCACGGCAGGCGAAGATCGCGGTCAATCCGTCCGAAAGTGACCTGAAGCACGCGACCAACTCCAGGGGCAGTCGGCTCGCTACCGTTCTGGGAGGTAAATTCCGTGCGATTGGGCCGTTGATCAGCAGAGATCCCGGCCATCTCAGCTCACTCCGGGGGGAGTCGCGATGCCATCATTTGGCATACGTAGAAATAGTCGAAGAAGTCGGATACGGGTCACTGGTCCCGTTGTTCTCGCCCTTACGACGTCCCTGCTGTCCGTGCCCGTCGGGCAGGCAGTGGCGGGCGGGCCCGACTTCAGCAAGGTGTGGAAGCCTCCGCACACGCCGCTGCCGCACACCGCTTCGGTGGCCGTGTCTGCGAGCCGCTCCGCGGGCAAGATCGAACCGCGCTACGAGGTTCCCAGCCGGGTGAAGCCGCAACGGGCAGCTGCTGCCCGCCCGGCCCAGACCGGAGCGGTGAATCTGAGCGCGGCTCAGGAGGGCGCTCCTGCCAAGGCCGGGGATCTACCGGTATGGATTGCGCCCACCGCCAAGAAGGGGCCCGCCGGCACAACGGTCACGGTTGTCCGCAGCGGCACACGAGCCGCGGAAGCAGCCGGTGTCAACGGCACCCTGCTGACACTCACCGTGTCTCAGCAGGGCGGCAGCCCGACAGCCGGTGGGGTGCCCACCCGTGTGGCTCTCGACATGGGCGCACTTCAGGAGGCCACGGACGGGCAGTTCGCCTCCCGCGGCCGCTTGGTGGCGCTGCCTTCGTGCGCGTCCGTCACTCCGAACCTCCCCGAATGCCGCAAGCGCACGCCCGTGACAACGGCCTTCGACAAGGCCACCGGCCGGGTGAGCGCCGATGTGGATCTCCCGTCCCCCAGCGGCTCCGTACTCACACCGCAGGCCAAGCAGTCCGGGCAGGCGGCATCGTCGGCTTCGACCGTTCCACCGGCCGCACCGCCCCAGGCCATGGTGCTCGCCGCGGAGACCGGCCCTTCGGGTGGCGGCGGCTCGTACGCCGCGACCCCGCTGGCTTCCTCCTCGGGCTGGGTCGCCGGCTCATCCGCCGGTTCGATGACGTACAGCTATCCCTTCGAGATGCCGCCGACCCTCGGCGGCCCGGCTCCGGCTGTCTCTCTTGGCTACAACTCCTCTTCGGTGGACGGCCGTACGTCGGCGACAAACTCGCAGGCATCGTGGATCGGTGACGGCTGGGACTTCAACCCCGGCTACATCGAGCGTTCGTTCAAGCCGTGCGACAAGAACGGCATCAAGAACTCCGGTGACCTGTGCTGGGGCGGTTTCAACGCCACCATCTCGGCGGGATCCCACAGCGGGCAGCTCGTCCGAGACAAGGCTCAGGGATCGGCCAACGCCACCACTGACGCGGCCACGGGCACCTGGCGCCTCAAGGGAGATGACGGCAGCAAGGTCGAATTTCTCTCCGGCGCCGCCAACGGTGTCAAGGACGGCACCTACGCGAAGGTGACCGACAGCTCCGGAACCGTCTTCTACTTCGGCGTCAACCATCTGCCCGGGGGCGACAACTCCGACCCTGCGAGCAATTCCGTCTCCAGCGTTCCGGTCTACTCGCCGAAGAGCGGTGACCCCTGCTACGACAGTGCCAAGGGCGCGGCCTCGTTCTGCACAATGTGGCAGCGGCTCTCCCTCGACTACGTCGTCGACCCGAACGGCAACCTGACCTCGTACACCTGGTCTCCCGAGACCAACTGGTACGAGCGTGGCGGAGCCCAGAACGCCGGCACCGGAACCCGTACGCAGTACACCCGCGCGACCACCGTCAAGAAGATCGCCTACGGGCAGCGCATCAGTGATCAGATCGCCGCGAAGGGCACACTGGAGCCGGCCGCCCGCGTCAACTTCAACACGGCAGAGCGCTGCCTCTCCCAGACCAACTGCGACGAGGCCCACCGCACCAGCGCCAACAAGACCAACTGGCCGGACGTACCCGTCGACCAGGAGTGCAAGCAGACCGGGACCTGCACCACCTACAGCCCGACCTACTTCACGACCCGCCGCCTGGCCGACGTGACCACCCAGGTCCGCATCAACAATGCCTGGAAGGACATCGACTACTACGAGCTCAAGCACTCCTTCCCGGACCCGAAGGACGCCACCAGCGAGAAGGTCCTCTGGCTCGACTCCGTGCTGCGGACCGGCAAGGCCGAGTCTCCGGCAGTGCCCCTGAAGCCAGTCACCTTCACCCCCGTCATGCTGCCCAACCGGGTCGATGGCACAGACCTGGTGCCGGCCCCGCCGATCATGAACCGCGGACGCATCCAGCAGATCAAGACCGAGACCGGCGGCGTCCTCAATGTGGATTACAACCTGCCCGGCTGCTCGCGCCGCACCAACGTGATGCCGACCGCCGAAGACGACAACACCATGGCCTGCTACCCGGTCCGGTGGTCACCGCCCGGTTCGGTCGTGGACGCAGATCCGGTCCTGGACTGGTTCAACCACTACACCGTCAAGTCGATCACCGAGAACGACACCACGACGGACGCGCCGGCGAAGATCACCAACTACAGCTACGGTCCCGCCGCCTGGCACCGCGACGACAACGAGTTCACGGAGGCCAAGGCCCGCACCTGGGGCGACTTCCGCGGCTTCACCACCGTCACCACGACCATTGGCAGCGGAACGGACGGCCCGCGGTCACAGTCCCGCACCACGTACCGGCCCGGCATGGACGGTGACAAGCGCAAGGACGGCACCAGCCGCAGCGTCCACCTGACCGACGTGCTCGGCCGGGAGGTCACCGACGTGGACTGGCTGAGCGGTGCGGTCCTCCAGACCGAGACCTTCGACCAGGCCGACGGCACCGTCACCGCCCGGACGGTGAATGCTCCTTCGGGTGAGGTCGCCACCGCCACGCACGTGGTCGGAAACGGTCTGCCCGACCTCGTGGCGCGCTACGGCTCCACCACGACGACGGTCACCGCCCAGGAGCGCAAGGCCGACGGCACCTGGCGCACCCGCACCACGACGGCGAAGACGGACCCCGCCCAGAACAACCGTGCGGATACCAGCCTCGACCAGGCAGACGGTCTGCCCGACCTGTGCACCCGTCCCAAGTACGCGGTGGGACCGGACGCACAGCGGACCGACCTCGTCTCCGAAACGCTCATCGTCTCGGGTGCCAACGCGTGCACGGCCGCGCCGGACGCCACGAACACCGTCTCCGGTGCGCGAACCCTGTACGACGGCAAGCCCCACGGCCAGGCGGGTGCGCTCGGTGAACCGTCGAGTACCCAGGTCCTGGACCACTACAACACCGACGGCACCGCCTCGTACATCACCACCTCCACCCTCACGTCCGACGCCTACGGGCGGACATCGACCGTGACCGACCCCCGCACCACCGACGCCCAGCACCCCGACGGCGCCACCACGACCACCACGTACACCCCGGCCGCAGCCGGTGAACTTCCGCAGACCGTAACTATCTCCGCTCCGGCTCCGGGAGCCTCCGGTGCCACCTGGGACACGGTCCAGACCATGGGTACCCGCCGTACCGCCGCTCTGAGCAGCACGGATCCCAACGGCAAGGTGACCACCCAGACGTACGACGCCATCGGCCGCCTGACGGCTGTCTGGCTGCCGGGCCGGACCCCGCAGCTCAACCCCGAGGCAAACACGACCTTCGCCTACTCACTGTCCGACACGCCGGGTGTGCCCTCCTACACGACGACGAGGGTGCTGACCCGGGACGGCGACACCCCGGTCCGGACGAGCGTCGTCAACCTGATCGACGGGTTCGGCCGCAGCCGGCAGACCCAGTCCACCTCGCCGAACCCGGCCTACACGGGCCGCCTCATCAGCGACAACAAGGTGGACTCCCAGGGCCGCACGGCACTGGTCACCTCCGCCTGGTACGACAGTTCGACCGCGCCCGGCGGCACTCTGGTAGCGGCGGCGGACTCCACCGCCCTGCAACAGGCCCGGACCTCGTACGACGGTCGGGGCCGACCGACCGTGACGGCCGCCTGGGCACTGGGCGTCGAGCAGTCCCGTACGACGACCAGCTATCCAGACGCGGGCCGCACCGATGTGATCCCGCCACAGGGCGGCTACCCCAGCAGCACGTTCGCCGATCTCCGGGGAAGGACCAGCGAGGTCTGGCAGTACAGCACCCCGACGGCCACCGGCAACCGCGCCGACGCCACGGTGACGTCCTACACCTACACCCCAGCGGGTGCTGCCGATACCCGCAAGGACGCGGCCGGCAACACCTGGAAGTACACCTACGACCTGCAAGGACGGGAGACCCAGCGGGTCGACCCCGACGCCGGCACCTCCGTCACCCAGTACGACGCGGCCTCGCGCATCGCCGGCACGACGGACGCCCGCAACAAGAAGCTCCTCTACACGTACGACCTGTCCGGACGTAAGACCGGCACGTACGAGGGCTCCATCACTCCGGCCAACCAACTGGTCGGATGGACCTTCGACACCGTGGCCAAGGGCCAGCCGACATCATCGACCAGGTACGTCGGGGGTAGCGCCGGCCAGGCGTACACCACGACGGTGAAGGGGTACGACGACGCCTACCGCGCCACCGGTTCCACCATCACCATCCCGGGTACCGAGGTCGGCCAGGCCACCGGCACCACGTTCAGTTACACGACCACCGCGGGATACGACCCGCTCACAGGCCAACTCAAGTCCTCGCTGTTCCCCGCACTGGGCGGCCTGCCGCTCGACAAGATGAACTACTCGCGCAACGACTACGGCCAGTTGTTCGCGTATGGGGGCGCGACGACATATGACGTCCAGACCAACTACGACGCCTATGGCAACGTCGTCCGTTCCACGGTCAATCCGTACACGACGCAGGTCGTGGTCACCGCTGATTACGACCAGGCGACAGGGCGGCTGCGTAATCAGTACCTGGACAAGCAGACCTCGCTGACCGGCGCCGTCCAGCAGACCGGGTACACGTACAACGACGTGGGCCGGATCACCTCCGTCACGACGGTCCCGGACAATACGCCGTCGGCCACCGACCGGCAGTGCTTCGCCTATGACAGCCTCGGGCGGCTGACGACGGCCTGGACCGACACCGCGGGTGTCACCGTCCCGGCTGCCAGCGAGAAGCAGACTCAGGACCAGGGCCGGTGCACCAGCACGGCACCCTCCGCGGCCACGGTCGGCGGCGGGAACCCGTACTGGCACGACTACACGTACGACGTGACGGGCAACCGCAAGACGTTCACCGCCCACGACCTGACCGGCGACACCACGAAGGACACGGTCACCAGCCAGACCTTCCCGGCCGCCGGCACGACCAACAACGGAGGCGGCAGCGGAGGCCCTCACGCGCTGACCGGCACCAGCAGCAAGGTCGGAACCACTACCACGGTCTCGGGCAGCAACCGCTACGACGCCGTCGGCAACACAACCAGCATGTACACCTCGAAGACCGGCACCGCGGGCCTGGTCTGGAACTCCGAGGGCAAGCTGGCCAGCTACACCCCGCCCATCCCGATCACCGGCATCGGCGGCAAGTGCCTGGAAACCCAGGGCGGAAGCTCCG
The DNA here is from genome assembly GCF_044455885.1 of Streptomyces sp. NPDC051109. Lineage (NCBI taxonomy): Bacteria > Bacillati > Actinomycetota > Actinomycetes > Kitasatosporales > Streptomycetaceae > Streptomyces > Streptomyces sp. NPDC051109. The sequence continues at coordinate 14,766 of NZ_JBITFF010000028.1, read as the reverse complement.
CCAACGGCACCCCCGCCCAGATCAACACCTGCAACACGAACGGCGGGCAGAAGTTCACCCTGACTGGCTCGCTGCTGAAGGTACTCAACAAGTGCCTCACCGCCTCGGGCACCACGGCCGGCTCGACCGTCCTGCTCCAGCCCTGCGACGGAACCCCGGCCCAGACCTGGACCAAGCGCGCCGACGGCACCCTGTACAACGCGGCGGCCATCCGCTGCCTCGCCGTACCCGGTGATGTCAGCACGAACGGCACCGACCTGGTCCTCGGCGACTGCGGCACCACGGTGCCCGCCGGCCAGAAGTGGACGGCAACCGACCAGACCACGTCCTACCTCTACGACGCCGACGGCAACCAGCTGATCCGTCGCAACCCCGGCAAGAACACGATCACCCTCGGCACGGACGAGCTGACGTACGACACGGCGACGAAGGCCCTGACGGGAACGCGGTACTACCCGATCCCCGGCGGCCTGACGATGGTCCGAGTGGGCACGGACGCCATGTCCATCCAGCTCGCCGATCACCACGGCAGCGGCCAGCTCACCGTCGACTCCGCGACCCTGGCCGTCGCCCGACGCGCCATGGACCCGTTCGGCAACCCCCGCGGGGCGCAGCCGACGGCCGGTACGTGGGACGGCGACAAGGGCTTCGTGGGCGGCACCCTGGACCCCGCAACCGGCCTCACCAACCTGGGAGCCCGCCAGTACCAGCCCTCGACCGGCCGATTCATCAGCGCCGACCCGCTCCTGGTACCGACCGATCCGCAGCAGTGGAACGGCTACGCCTACAGCAACAACGACCCGCTCAACCTGTCCGACCCGTCCGGCCTCCGGCCCGACGGAGTCTGCGGCGGCAACAGCAGCCGCTGCGTATCGGACTCGGACCGCAGCGGCGTCGAAACCGACCACCACGAATCCTGGGAGTACAAGGGCAACGGCGGCTGGAAGTGGTCGTCATGGACAACCCAGACGAAGAAGGGCAAGCGGGACTACCGATACGGCGGCGTCGGCTACGGCGACTGGTACAACGTCACGCCACGCAAGCTGAGGATCAACCGGAACACCATTCCCGGTATAGGGAGATATTTCGTCTCCACCTACGGCAACAACATTCTCACCAATCCGCTCTCCGTTATCGGATTCCATCCGGAAAACTCGTATGACTCCCTGATGGAGGACATCGGGTTCGACACTTCGGATCCGGGGTACGAGGACGGCCAAGACATCCCGTGGGCGACAGGGCTCGTATTCGGCGGTATCACCGGCGAAGCCAAGGGTGTGAGCGGAATGTGCCACTCCTTCCTCCCGGGCACGGAAACCCTCATGGCGGACGGGTCTCGCAAGGAGATCGAGGACGTCGCAGTCGGGGATGAAGTCTTCGCCACGGATCCGGAGACGGGCGAGAGCTACAAGAAGACGGTCCTCGACACCATTCGGACCGAAGACGACAAGGACTTCACCGACCTCACCGTGGCCACGGAGGACGGCCCGGCCAGCATCGTCGCCACGGACACTCACCCCTTCTGGGTCCCCGAACTCAGAGAATGGGTCAAGGCCGGCGACCTCAAGACGGGCAACTGGCTCCGCACCAGCGCAGGCAGCCACGTACAGATCACCGCGGTCAAGCGCTACACCAAGCGCCAGCGCACGCACGACCTGACCATCGCCGACGTCCACACGTACTATGTGCTGGCGGGGGCCACTCCGGTCCTGGTTCACAACTGCGCCGCGGGCGGGAAGAGCGGTGCCAGACTCGCTCAAGAATCAGGCCAATCTTATGAGGATCACCTCGTAGAAACTCTTGGCGGCGGCGGCGGCTTCAGTGAAATGGGACGCCAGTTCGACGGTGCATTCATTGATTCCGCCACTGGGCGCGGAACATGGTACGAAGCCAAGTCCGGGAATTTCTGGGAGAATACCCTAAAGAATAATCGCCAGAGCGGCTTCTTCTCGACGGAGGGCCAGAAATTCGGCATCGCCAAAAATCGAGGAATCCCATATCGGGTAATTTCAGAAAATCCAATTCCGAGTGTATTTACGGATTGGTTCGACAGGAAGGGCATCCCATGGGAGGTACGTCCGAGGACGGCGGGATGAGGAGGAGGTAAGTCCAAGTGGGCGCATTGACTGGCATCGATTTCACGTTTGACACACCGATCGACACGTCGGCGGCGTTGCGGAAGATGCAGGACGATGGCATCTCGTTTATCAGGGAAGGGGGGGCTTCAAGTCTATTCGATGAGAATGGGATGTTTGACTGGAAGGACGTCTCGGCGTCGAGCCTCCCCGCAATCATTGCGGAGATGGGCGACGTGCGATGGGCTAATGCGACCGTAGGCATCTCTCTCCTCCTTCGCGACTCTCAGCGAGGTGGTGACTTGCTATTCCATCCAGGTAGGTCAGCCGTCTCATTCATGGCCACCATCAACAGGAAGCCCTTGTCAGATTCTTCTAGGTTTTGCGATGTGGGGTGGTATCTGAATAACCTCGTTCCAATTCTAGAAGGATTCGGGTTGCGCGAAGTCGAGGTCAGAGACTCAGTGTGATGTCAGGCTGATTTCACCCTCAGCTCTATTTAGATTACTCGGCGCGATCTAGCTGTAAGCAAGCAGCGGGTCGATTATTTCAAATGTGTAATTAAAGACCCTCTCTGCAATTCTGTTACGGAGAGGGTCTTTATCATTGACCGGCGGGGATTCTCGGTCGCCGAAGGCTGCTGCGCAAACCAGGTTGATTTCTGGGACCATGAGGATGGTCAAGTGCAATTTGCGGCCATCGGCTTGAATTTCTGGCGCGTGAGGGACTTCGTGTAGGGAGATAGTTCACCGGCGCCTCAACGCGTTCAGCAGGGCCACCAACAGCCCCCCGCCGAATTCACGGCGGGGGGCTGTTGGGCTGTTTGACGGCAGTAGTTGACGGCAACGTCAGTGGACGCGGGGTGCGCGATGCGGCGGGTTGTCGCTGGTGTCGGGCTGGTTGGCGGTCGCGGCGGGGTTGTGGAGTGCGCGGCCGAGGAGGTCGATGGCGTCACGTTGGACGCGGAGTCTGACGTGGGCGTAGACCGTGGCGGTGACGCCGATGTGTGCGCGGCCGAGGAGTTCCTTGATCACGATGAGCTCGACACCCTGCTCCAGGAGGAGCGTGGCGGTGGAGTGCCGTAGGTCGTGGAAGGGAATCCGGCGGAGCCCTGCCCGGTCGAGGAGGGCGCGGAAGCTGCGATTGAGGTTCGCGGGATCGATCGGCCCTCCTGCCGGCGTGCTGAAGACGAAGGGCTGTCCCGCAAAGCCTCAGGTGCCCCAGCTGACGCCTGCAAGGTAGCTCGGGACATGATGGCTCTCGTGACGAACAGCCCCCAGACGCCTCCAGCCCTGATCCCGGGCTATGACGGCGGTCCCTTCCACCACCAGCCCGGCCTTCTGGACGAGCGCCTGTTCTGGATGGGCCACCTGCACAACTACTACTCCGAAAGCGAGGAGGCCGAGGACCTGGTACGTGACACGGACGAGCAGGCAGCCGGAAAGCTCCAGTCCCAACTGTTGGCAGGCGACCCCTGGCCCGTCTTCACGGTGCCGCTCCATGGCGACCACTCCCTGTACGTGGTGTACCGCGCCTTGGAGGGGGACGAAGGCATTGACTACCTCCTGTACCACCCGGACTGGGATGCGGCCGAGCGTCTGGCCCAGGACGACGGGCACTTCATGGGCCCTGGCCTGTCCTGGGCCGAGCTGACCGCAGCTGCGGACAACCACCTGCCGGGCGGCAGCACCGTCGATCCTCACGCCCGGCTGCTCCTTCTGCTACCCGCTTTCGGCGACGACAACTTGCCGGAAGGCGCTGTCGATCGTCTGGCCGCGGCGCTGTGCGCCCGCACTCGCGTCGAGGCACCCGAGCGGCTTGCCGCGGCGCTGCTTGGAGGATCAGGGGCCGTGCGGCCCCGCGTCCTGGACAACGGCCGATGGCGGCTATCCGATCAACGATGGCGGGTACTCATTCCGGTGAAGACGGGCCAGGTGTCGCCTGCCAACAGTTGGGACTGGAGCTTTCCGGCTGCCTGCTCGTCCGTGTCACGTACCAGGTCCTCGGCCTCCTCGCTTTCGGAGTAGTAGTTGTGCAGGTGGCCCATCCAGAACAGGCGCTCGTCCAGAAGGCCGGGCTGGTGGTGGAAGGGACCGCCGTCATAGCCCGGGATCAGGGCTGGAGGCGTCTGGGGGCTGTTCGTCACGAGAGCCATCATGTCCCGAGCTACCTTGCAGGCGTCAGCTGGGGCACCTGAGGCTTTGCGGGACAGCCCTTAGTGGTCGAGCTTGGAAGTCCTTCGGGGGTTGACTGGAGCCGATGCCAGGTGTGCCTTCCGATCAGATACCGAGGGCGACGGGTATGTGGGGCGCGAAGCCGTGTCGCCAGTCGCCCTTCGCGGCAATGGCCTTCTTCGGTCGGCGCGGCCCGGTCTTCTCCCGATCGAAGTGCCCGTACGCCGTGAGCGAGGTACACCGAACAGGTCGGTGATCTTCTTCCGGTCGCGGTAGAGCTGCTGCGAAACGCCGCCTGGTCTGGTGCGAGCTGGGCCGGCGCCCTCCGAGGCGGCCCCGGGCACGGGCAGTGGCGCGTCCGCCGCTCGCGGCGAGCGCGATCGGCTCACGCTGGAGCGCGGCAGGCAAAACGGACAGCATTGCGAGCACGGTCGCGACTGATGCCGGTTTGCCAGGCGGACGATCGCGGGGTTTAATAAATGAACAGGCATTTATTAATGAGGGAGTGGCGGTGGCCGGACGCCCCCGAGGGGTCGAGGATGTAGTGATCTTGCGTGCGGCGGCCGAGGTGATCGGCCGGGTGGGTCCTGCAGGGCTGACTCTGGCTGCCGTGGCTCGCGAGGTCGGGCTGGTGCCCGGCACCCTCGTGCAGCGGTTCGGATCCAAGCACGGCCTGCTTGTGGCACTCGCCGAGCAGTCCGCGAAGGACGCGGACGTGCTGCACGGGCGGGTGCGGGAGGAGCACGAATCGGTGCTCGGGGCGACGGCGGCGCTGGTGGTGGAGTCCATGGCTCCGATGGCCACGCCTGAGAGCTTCGCGAACCATCTGGCGTTCCTGTGTACGGACCTCGCGGATCCGCAGCTTTACGAGCATGCCTTGGCCGTTCACCAGGCCCAGGGTCGAGTGATCCGGTCACTGCTGGCGGAGGCTGTCTCCGCGGGCGAACTCCAGGACGGGACGGACGTCGCAGCGTTGGCGGGGTCCGTCCAGGCGATCACCGCCGGTGCGGGCCTCACATGGGCGCTCGACCGCCAAGACACCCTCGCGCGGCGGCTCCGGCAAGAGCTCGACAACGTACTGGCCCCGCACATCCCGCCCCGCCGCAGCCACGACCTGGAGGAATCATGATGAACGCCACACGGCCGTTAGCGGGGAAGGTGGCCCTGGTCGCCGGCGGTACCCGAGGCGGCGGGCGGGGTATCGCCGGCGAGCTCGGGGCAGCCGGCGCGACGGTGTACGTCACCGGTCGCAGCACCATGGCCGCACGCTCCGACCTGGACCGCCCGGAAACCATCGAGGAGACCGCCGAGAAGATCACCGCCGCCGGCGGCCTCGGCATCCCTGTCCGCACCGACCACAGCCGCCCGGAGGAAGTCCGTGCCCTGGTTGACCGGATCGCGGCCGAACAGGACGGGCGGCTCGACGTCCTGGTCAACTCCGTATGGGGTGGGGACCAGCTGACGGACTGGGCGCATCCGTTGTGGGAGCAGGACCTCGATACCGGACTTCGGCTGCTGCGGCGGGCGGTGGAGACCCACGTGATCACCAGCCGGTGCGTACTTCCGTTGATGGTCGCCCGCAAGAGCGGTCTGGTCGTGGAGGTCACCGATGGAAACACCGCCCGCTACCGCGGCTCGTTCTTCTACGACCTCGCGAAGTCCGCGGTGATCCGCCTCGCCGTCGCACAGGCCGCCGAGCTGAAGGCGCACGACATCGCGGCCGTTGCGATCACACCGGGCTTCCTGCGCTCGGAGGCCATGCTGGAGCACTTCGGAGTGACCGAGGCCAACTGGCGGGACGGTGTGGCCAAGGACCCGAACTTCGCCCACTCCGAAACCCCCGCCTACCTGGGGCGTGCGGTTGCCGCACTGGCCGCCGACCCCGACATCATGGCCAAGAGCGGGCGAGCCCTGGCCACCTGGGACCTTTACAAGGAGTACGGGTTCACCGACACAGACGGCACACAACCGGACTTCGCCGCCCACTGGGCCAACTCCTTGGAGGAGGACCATGGGCCGCTGGGAGACCCTCTGTGACGCCACAGCGCAACGCACCGGCGTGATCCTGTACCGAAGTCCCCTCGTCGGTCTCCGCCGTAGCGCAGGTCTCGGGCACTGCGGCTGAAGCGGGCTGACACCGCAGCGGTTCTGAACAAGGCTTCCGGACCGACAGTCAAGGCGGTCAGGCAGGGCCGACAGGGGGCGACCGTGATCCACTTCTCCCCGATCGGCCCGCCTGCATGCCCGTTGCCGCCGCCTGCCCGATATCCCTGACCGCCTCCCAGCGGCATCGGCTGAAAAAGGCAGCCTGGGGTCACAAGACACCCCATCAGTCTCGGATACGAGCACGCATCGTGCTGTTGGCGGCGCAGGGACAGGCCAACGCACGCATCGCCCGCGAGACCGGGGTTCACTTGGACACCGTCCGGGCCTGGCGGAGACGGTTCGCCGAGCAGGGACTGCCCGGGCTCACCGACCGTAAGCGCCCGGGCCGACCCGCATCCTTCACCACTCTGCAGACCGCTCAGGTCAAAGCCCTGGCCTGCCAACTGCCCGCCGAGACCGGCACGCCGCTGTCGCGGTGGTCGTGCCCGGAACTGGCGCGCGAGGCCGTCGCCCGCCGCATCGTCCCGACCCTGTCGGCGTCCACCGTGCGTCGCTGGCTCACCAGGGACGCGATCAAGCCTTGGCAGCACCGCTCCTGGATCTTCATCACCGCCCCAGACTTCCGTCGCAAGGCCGAGCGCGTGCCGGACTTGTACGTCCGCACTTTCAACGGCACGCCCCTCGGTGCGGACGAATACGTCATCAGTGCGGACGAGAAGACCTCCATACAGGCCCGCTGCCGCTGCCATCCCACCCTCGCACCGGGGCAGGCGAGGGCCATGCGGGTGAACCACACCTACGGCCGCGGCGGCGCCCTGGCCTACCTGGCCGCCTACGACGTTCACCGCGCGAAGGTGTTCGGCCGCACCGAGGCACGTACCGGCATCGACCCGTTCATGGCCCTGGTCACCCAGGTCATGAGCCAGGAACCCTACGCCAGCGCGAAGCGGGTGTTCTGGGTCGTCGACAACGGCTCCTCCCACCGTGGCAAGGCCGCCGCCGACCGCCTGACCGCCGCCTTTCCCAACGCGGTACTGGTCCACACCCCAGTGCACGCCTCCTGGTTGAACCAAGTGGAGATCTTCTTCTCCGTCGTGCAGCGCAAGGTCGTCTCGCCCAACGACTTCACCGACCTTGCCCAGGTCGGGGATCGGCTCCGAGTCTTCGAAGACCGCTACAACGCCACGGCACAGCCGTTCCAGTGGAAGTTCACCACCTCCGACCTGGACGATCTGCTGGCCAGACTCGACCGACACACCGCCGATCACCCAGAAGAATCCTCCGTCGCCCTGGCAGCTTGATCAACCCCCGAAGGACTTCCAAGCTCGACCACTTAGCGCGCTCTCAGAGATCCCCATCATCTCCCCGCCTCGGCATCAGCGAACCCGCCCGCAGAGGCATCTCAGCCTCCACATGGGGGGGTGGGTTTCCGTGTTCGCCCATCCCAGAATCCGCGAACCTGCGCGCTTCCGCCTTCGACAAGGAGCGGCGCGCTCTACTGGAGCAGCTGTTCACCGACCACGCCCTGACGGCCCCCTGGACGCTCTGCCCGATGACCACCGACCTGGCCGAGGCCCGGGAATGGCTTGAGACGTGGACGGATGTGTCCGGGGTGGAGGGCATCGTGGTCAAGCCCCAGACCAGCCGCTACGTGACGGGCTACAGGGGGGCGTGGACCAAGGTCAGACACCGGGACACCACCGAGGCGATCATCGGCGCGGTCACCGGCACCCTCACCCGCCCCCAGCTCCTGATCCTGGGCCGCCACGACCCAGACGGCAGGCTCCGCGCGGTCGGCCGCACCGTACCGCTGCGTACGGAGGCGGCCCGCCTGGTCGCCGAGCACCTGACGGCCGCCGACCCCGGACACCCCTGGGAGGGCGTCACGTTCGCCGCGACCTGGGGGAGCCGTGACGTCCTGGACGTACGCCTGGTCCGCCCCGACCTGGTGGCCGAGATCAGCGCCGACCGGGGCGGGGTCTGGCGCCACCCGCTCCGATTCCGGCGGCTGCGCGTCGACATGGGCGTGCAGGACGTTCCGCCCTTCGGGCAGGGGCCTGCTGCAGCCGCCGGCTGACCGGCCCGTCACGGCCTGGCGCGCACTCCCTCGGGGGTGGCCGCCGATGGGGCGGCCACTCCCGCTTAGTGTCCCCCGCAGGAGGTGAATCCGCCCCTCGCGTACGCGTACGCGGCTTACGCGGTGTGCCCGCAAGTCGACGGCGTACGAGCGCGCATCGGAGATCCGGGACGCCTAGTACCGCGAGTACGAGGAGGGGTCCCGGCGCCGAGTCGGAGCGGCTCTGAGCGAGTTCAGTGGCCGGAACCGCCGTAGTACCCGCCGAGCTGGTCGCGATAGGCGGGGTCTCCCAGGTGCTTCTCCTTGTCGAACTCCGGCGCGTCCTTGATCTGTGCCTTGGTGCGCGAGACCAGGATCCGCCGCGCCTCGTTGTCGATGGCGGTTACGGTGCTGGCGGGCAGCAGGACGTGCTTGCCGAAGATCCATACGCCGGTGTCGACGACGATGTACTGGTTGGCGACTTCGTTGGAATGCTTGTCGACCTTGCCGATGTGCCCGTCGGTGGCTTCGACCTTGTACCCCGTGAGGTCACTGTCCGGGCCATGACCGGCGGTCGGAACGTAGCTCCACATCTCATTGTTCAATGAGGACTCCTTGGTCAGTACCTGTACTGCGGAACGCGAGGTCATGCTTGAGCAGCGTGTCCGTCCACCAAGCGCTTCATTCGTAGGAGATGCGATCTAGAGGTTGGCGGCCTGGCGGTGGGCGGCCGGTACGGGCCTGGTCCCGCTGGCCGACGCCGGCCGCGGGTTGTGGTCGCGGGCGGTGGTGGAGGCCGCCGACCCGGAGCAGGTGCGCGCGGCGCTGCGGGGTCCGATCGGTGCCGGGGTGGCGGCGGACCGGCTGACGCAGGCTCTGGGGGAGCCGTTGCGGTGCCGGCCGCGGGTGACCGCGGCGGCGGTTGGTCACCTCGTCCGCGCGGGTCTGCTGGTCCGCCTCGGCGGGGACGCCGAGTGCTCCGACGTCCACCCGGACCAGGTGGCCGCCCTCGGCCGCCGCCGGGACCTGCCGGTCCTGCTCGACCGGCACGTTCCCCTCGGCCCGGACCAGGCCGCGGTGCGCCTGGGCGTGCGCAGGACGGATTGGGACCAGGTGGTCAGGCTCGGTTGGGTCGCCCCGGTCGGCTCGGTGGAGATCGGCTACAAGCCCCACGGCGGCGTCACCACGGTCCCGCTCTACTCAGCCGAGGATGTCGCCCCGCTCCCCATCACCCGGCCCTCGGTCGACTGGCGGGCGGTGCGCGCCACCCGCGCGGGCCGCCGCTCCCTGCTCGCCGCCCTGGACCCGGTTGTCCCGGGCCGGGACCGGGTGCTGCTGGCCGAGGTGGCGCGGATGGCTCGGGTGGGCCGGGCCAGCGGTGGCGTGCTGGCGCCGCCGGCACGGCGACTTCCCCGCCCCGTCCGGCGGCACGGACGTGCACCCGCAGTTCGACCGGCCGGCGATCGTGGCGTGGCTGCTCGCCCACGACAAGACCGGTGTGCCTGTGGCCATGCCGGCGGCCTCGCTGGTCGTGGTCGGCGCCGGCCGCCGTACGGTCCGGTTCCGGCTGGATGGCCCGCACCTGGTCCTTGCCGACGAAGCAGAGGGGGAAGACGAGCTGTCCGGCTGGTCTACGGATGCGGACGCCGACGAGCTGACCGCCTTGGCGGCGGGGGAGTTCGGAGCCTCGTTGGGCCGGCTGACTGCGCCGGGGACGGCGCCGTTGACGGTGCTGGGCCAGGTGCGGCTGATCGAGCGGTTCCGGTCGGGGTCGGGTGGCCTGCGGGTGACGCTGGCCTGGCCCGCCGACCTGCGGGGCACCGCCGCGGACGGCTCGGCGGGTGGGGGTGTACCGACCATTACGGCCTTGCGTGGGCCACGGCTGAACCCGATCTGATGCGGGGCTGCCCGTACCCGCCTCCGCACACGCGGAGGACCATCGACAGGCGGAAGAAGGGATGGCTGCCTGCGACGCCGCGTGTGCTTGTCCGTTGGGCCGCATGGGTTGTCCGGTGGATCAGTTGTGTTGTTTGGGCTGGTAGCCGTGGCGCAGGGGACAACCCGCAGCTTGACTTGGCTCAGAAGGCGCCTGTGGGGTGGCGGACGGGAGCCAGGTCAGTTCAGCGAGGGCGGGACCCAGGCGTGGTGACGCAGGATCATATGTATGGCGACCCGGGACGGTGTCAGTCGCATCGCCGTGTTCCGCAGGGTGACGGCCAGCGGGTGGGACAGTTGCTGGCCCATTTTCCCGGCCTGCCGGGCGGCCACCGCGACGGCCTGGCTCCGCGGCCGGCGCTCGGCGTCGTAGCGGGCGAGCGCGGCCTCGACGGTGGACTCGGCATCCAGGGCGGCAGCCAGAGTGACCGCGTCCTCCAATGCCTGGCAGGCGCCCTGTCCCAGGTTGGGGGTCATCGCATGGGCCGCGTCGCCGAGCAGCGCGATCCGCCCGACCGCGTATGAGGGGAGAGGCATGCGGAGTTCGTTCACGTCGTGATGCAGCACGGCCTCGGGTCGGGTCGCGTGGAGTAGAGCGGGGATTGGGGCGTGCCAGGTGTGGAATCGTCGGCGCAGTTCGGTCAGGGGGTCGGCGAACCGCGTTCCGGCGGGGAGGCTGAGGACGGCGTGCCACTCGGCCCTCCCGTCCAGGAATGCGATGTGTCCGAACTCCGCGCCTCGGCCCCAGGTCAGCTCGAAGTCGGTACGCAGATCGACGGCGTGCTCGGTGATCGCCCGCAGCACCGTCGAGCCGCTGTGGACCGGGCCGGGGTGGTCTGGGAAGAGTTGGTTGCGGACTGTGCTGCCGATACCGTCGGCCGCCACCACCAGGTCGGCCTGCAGGGTCGTGGTGCTGCAGCCGACGCGAACCGGCCCCGGACCGGCCTGCTCGACCGTTGCCGCCTCGGAGCCGATCGCCAGTGACCCGGCGGGCAAGGCTTCGCGTAGCAGTCGGTGCAAGGTGGAGCGGGGGATGCCCATGATCGGTGTGCCCACCGCCTTCTCCAGTGCTGAACCGTCCATCCGGGCCAGCCAGCCGCCCCGGGGTGTCCGGGTGCCGCCGCTGTACTGTCCTCGCGACGCGTCCCGAACCGCCCCGCCGACCCCGAGCTCGTCCAGTGCCCGCAGGCCGTTGGCAGCCAATGAAATGCCTGCCCCCGTCTCCTCAACCAGTGACGACCGCTCAAGGACCGTCACGTCCCAGCCAATGCGGTGCAGGCCGATTGCGGCGGCCAGCCCGCCTATTCCCCCTCCGACCACCACTGCCGTGTTGCCCATGACGAACCCCCCCTTCTTCTACATCCGTAGAAGCGGACTCTATCGTGCGTCTCTACGGGTGTAGAAAGGGGTCATGGCTTCCGACCGGCGCACCCTCCTCGCAGACGCAGCTCTCGACGTCCTCGCCGAAGAAGGGATGCGCGGCCTGACCCACCGTGCGGTCGACCGCAGAGCAGCCATGCCGCCCGGTACCACCTCGGCGTACTTCCGCACCCGCGCTGCCCTGCTGACCGGACTCGTCGTCCGCCTGGTCCAACTCGACCAGGCGGAACTGCAGACGACGGCCGACGAGCTTCTACCCCTGCGTACCGTCGAGGAACTGGTGGACGGCATGGTGACGCTCACCCGACAGCGGCTCACCGGCGAGGGCCGCCGGCGCTCGCTCGCCCGCCACGCTTGCGCCGTGGAGAGCGTGCGCGACAAAGAACTGCGCGAGATCCTCGTGCCCCGCGAGAACGCCGGCCGCAAGGCCGTCCGGCTGTTCCTCGCCGAGCATGGCGTAAGCGACGTCGAGAACCGCACTCACACTCTGCTGACCTGCATCGACGGACTGGTCTTCGATCGACTGGTGAACGGCGGCGAAGTACCGCGCGAGGCCCTCGAAGGGCTGGTCGCCGCCGCGCTGCGTTAGACCCCAGGCGTCCACGGTCCCGCTCGAAACAGCTGGCAGCCTCAGCTGTCTCCGCCGCCTACGAACCTCATTCTGAATCGATCAGTAAGTCCTCCCGCTCAGCCACCTCCGTCCGTCCGTAGCTGTAGCGGTAGCCGCGGCGGAGACTCAGGCCGCAGGCGCTCCGTTCTAGGCCCCACACGCCCCACTGGGCGCCTGTCAGGCTGCAGTGGGTGTTCCTGCGCGGGCGCCGGGCCTGATACGCGCTCAGGCAGGCTTGTGTGACGTTGGGTTGCAGAACCATGGAAGTCGCAGGTAGGTCCACCGATGCCGTCATGCCGTCACAGCGGTATGACGGCAAGGGTTGGTTGGCGTCCAGCGTTTAGGGGTAGCGCTCGGTTCGGAGCCAGGACCAGGTGTTCGCGCCGACCTTGCCGTCAACGGTGAGGTGTTTCGCAGTCTGGAAGCGCTTCACGGCGGACTCTGTGCCTGCTCCGAACTGGCCGTCTACGCCGGTGGAACCGACCGAGTAGCCGTGGTAGATCAGCAGTGCCTGGACTTCCTTCACCCTGGCGCCCGAGTCGCCGCGGTCGGTGTAGGCGTTGCTGCGGTCGTAGCCGCAGTACACGCCATCGAGGGTTTCCTGGCAGGTGGCCGTCGCCGCGTTCGGTGCCTGCGGGGTGGTGGATGCGGCCAGAGCGGCCGTTGCTGAGCCGACCGGGAGCAGAGCCGCTGCCAGCACGGCGGCGGTGAGCAGAGAAAGCCTCATGCGCTGACGCAAGTGGAGTCCTTCGAACGGGGCGGGGCAGCCCGCCGTTGGGTTGGGACCGCGAACCTATGCCGGTGTCGGCGTGATATTCCAGTGATCATGGGCCGCAACCGGACGTTCTCGGCCAATCCCTGCCCGTCTGCCCGTCTGGGCTGGTCAGACGGGCGTATGACCGACGCAGCGGATGTGATCGCAACCCGATGGTGGACGGACCCCCGCGCGTGCCATGGGGCGAGGTCGTCCGTTTCACGGGCCGGGGGCGCCTCCCGGCGGCCGACGACGCCGCACCCGCAAGCGACCACCGAAGCTCAGTTCCAGGGCCGGTATGCCTGCCTGTACGCACTCGGCCGGAATCCTGCCAGCGGTGCATGGACGAGGGTTGCGGAGCCGATCGCCGGCCAGGACTGGTGAACGCGCCCTGGCACCCCTCGGCCAACAGCGGCTCCATCACTGCGACACCGCGGGTGGTTGTCCAGCGGGCCGCAGCTGGTGTCCTTCCGGGCAGTGTTCGGTTTGGGCTGGTCAGGCCGGCGAGGGGCGGCTCTTGGGGACAGTGCGATGCGGTGCGAGTGGTGTCACCGGGATGAGTTGAGCTGGACAGGGAGACGCGGTGTCGCAACTGATCCGCGACAACAACCACGTGCGGTTGGCCCCTAGGGCGGCCAGGGACTCCCTCCAGGTTTTAGCTAAGAGACAGAATGAATCAGCGAAGGGGAGGCTCGGCTGCTGGTGGCTGCTACAGGGAGGGTTGGCCATGTCCATGATCACATATAGTGGGAGTGATCATTCGGCAGGTGGGACTGCCTCCCTTGGAAGGATTTATGATGTTGAAGAATTTCTCGCTAACCGTTGGCCGGTTTGCGGCTGCTGGTTGTTTGCTTGTTGGGCTTGCGGGGACGACATTGGCTGCAGCGGCTCCCGCTTCTGCGAGCGGCGGGTGGGTGTTGCTGAAAAACATGAACAGCGGTCTGTGTCTGCACGCGAGTTCGGGGGGCGGGCCTGGTGCGTGGGTAACGCAGGAGAACTGCAATCGTGAAGAGCGTGGGCAGTGGTGGTATTTCGGGCCGCTTCATGCCGGTGATACGGTGTATTCCAGGCTGTACAACTCTTATGGAAACTGTCTCGACACTTGGAATGGATATAATCCAGGGACTGTAATCGTATGGTCCTGCAATTATGGGCGTAGTCAAGATGTGGCCATGGGATCTTACAGTAATCTGCAGAGTGGCAGTAATTCCGTTGAGCCCCCTGGTATGTCCGGCCAGTCAGGCACTCAGATGATCATTTGGCCGACGAATGGATCCCTCAATCAGGGCTGGGTGAGAGTGGACCTGTAATAGGTCCGGACCCCACAAGCCAGGAGCCAGGTCGCGATACTGTGGACTTGACTGCAAGCGCCCGCGGAGCGGGCTGGTCCTGGCGGCGAAGCCGGAAGGACCTGGGCGGGGGAGCGAAGCGGACCCGCCCAACGGGCCGCAGGCCCGGACCCCGTGAAACGGGGTCACCCAGGCCTGCGGAGCAGGCCGTTCGGGGTGAAGCGCAGCGGAACCCCGAACCAGTCCGGAGCGAAGCGCAGGACACCGGCCCGAAGGGCCGGCCACTGCCCGGAGCGAAGCGGAGGGCCAGGCGCCGAAGGCGCCTGGCCGAGCGAAGCGAGGCCGTTCTCTCCTGAGCGCGCAGCGCTCAGGTACCCGCTCCGCGGG
>NZ_JBITFF010000027.1:0-74409 GCF_044455885.1 Streptomyces sp. NPDC051109 | reverse complement strand
TCGCGAAGCGACGCGACCGCAGGGAGCGCCCTTGACGGCCCGGACCGACACGGAAGGACAGTGGACTGCCGGGAAACCCCCGGACTCCCTCTGACACCGGTCACCGGGACCCCGCCCCCCGAAGCCCCACCCCCGCCCCTCCCCACCCCACCCCGCCCCCCGGATACCTAGTGGCCTGAGTAGCCGCGCTCATGTGCTGCTCTCGGCGGCGCAGTTGACTTGCGGCATGGATCAAGACACCTCGCGCGACCACTGCGCATTCATCGCGCCGCTGATCTCCACCCTGTTGACGCTGCCGATGGGGATCCTCGCGTTCTTCTCCGCCGGGCTGTCTCCCATGGCCTGCGATTCCTGTGGGGACGCCGCCAGCGACCGCTTCGATGCCTCGTACGACCTCGCGTTCCCCGTCTTCAACACCGGCCTGCTGCTCGTCCTCGCCGTGCTGGTGGTCTGCTGGGCGCTGCCCTGGCAGCGGCGGAACGCCGCCCGGCGGATCGGGTTCTCCTTGCTCGCTCCTGCCGTCGTCGTCCTCGACTACGTCGTGTTCGCCGCCATCGTCGACTGGCCCTGAGGTGCGCCGATGGGGCCGATCGGGCCGATCGGGCCGATCGGGCCGATCGGCCCCATCGCCCGCCCGCCCACCCGCCCACCCGCCCGGCCGCCCGCACGCGACCGCGGCAGCGCCGACGACTGCCTCCGCCCCTTCCCCCCTCTCCGCCCCCTCCCCCTCGCCCGCACGGTCGTCAAGATCGGCCCGCACCGGTGGGTCGGGCCCGGCGTCACGGTGCCGTTCGTCGCGTACGCCGCCCGCCGGCTCCCCCGGTACCCGCTCCCCCGGTACCCCCTTCGCCGGTACCCGCTCCACCGGTACCGGCAGCGGCGGACCGACAGCGCGGAGTGACAGCGCGGAGTGACAGCGCGGAGTGACAGCGCGGAGTGACAGATTCCTCTCCCGCTCCGTGAACCCCCGCCCGGCCCCTGCCTACGCTGCCCGGCATGGACAGGAACAGGGTGCCGAGGTGGTGGCAGGTCTGGTGGAGGGTCTGGCGGGCCGAACCCCCCGCCCAACCCCCCGCCGGTCCCCCCGCCGGGTCCGCGCATGTCTGGCCGCTGCGCTGACCCGGTCGGGGCCGGGACCGGTCCCCGGTGGGGGGCCGGTCCCGGCGCCGCGTCAGTCGATGCCCTGCGCGAAGCGGAAGAAGCGGTTCGGGTCGTAGGTGCGCTTGACCGAGCGGAGGCGGGTGTAGTTCCGGCCGTAGTAGGCCTCTCGCCAGTTCGTCAGCGCCGGGTCCATGTAGTTCTGGTACGACTGGTGCAGCGAGGCCGAGAAGGGCTCCACGGTGTTGAAGCCGTTGTCCACCCACGCCTGGCCGCGGTCCTTGTCCTCCTGCGTGAGGTTCGGGTTGGTCAGGCCCACCGAGTACCCGGCGTTGAAGAGCGAGTCGCGGTGCACGAAGGCCGTGGCCGTCGGGGCGACGTCGTTGACCTTGCCCGCGTAGGCGAAGAGGCCCAGGAAGCGGAACTGGCCCGGGCGGAAGTCGGCCGTGAAGGCCGCCACGGCCGCCTCGGCGTCGGTGCGGCTCCAGGCGCGGGCGAAGAAGTTGTTCCGGCCCAGGGAGTAGTTGTCGCGCGACAGCTGGGCCTCGGGCGAGTAGCCGATCCGGTGGCACTCGTTGACGGTCTTGGTGCCGCAGCCGAAGACGTTCATCATCGCGTCCCGGTACGGCAGTTCGCTGACCGTGCGCGAGGTGGTGGGCCGGCCGACGGCGGTGACGAGCCGGTCGAGGGCCCGGTCGCAGTCGGCCTGCGGGCCGGCGTAGCCGCCGGTGAGGACGACGTACGGCTCGGTGCCCGCCGGGGCGTCGGTGGAGAGCAGGAACAAGAGCTCCGAGGAGAGCTCCCGGGGCGCGGTCGCGATCCAGTCCTGCCAGGCAAGGATCACCTGGACGGCGTCCGACCAGGCGAAGTTCAGGTTGTACGTGGTGAGCGAGGGGATCTGGACCGGCTGCACCTCGAAGTCGGTGACGACCCCGAAGTTGCCGCCGCCACCGCCGCGCAGGGCCCAGTACAGGTCTGGGTTCTCGGTCTCCGAGGCCCGGACGGTCCGCCCGTTGGCCAGGACGACGCGGGCCGAGACCAGCCGGTCGGCGCCCATGCCGAACTTGCGGGTGGCGTAGCCGAGGCCGCCGCCCTGGAGCCAGCCGCCGACCGCGACGGTGGGACACGTACCGGCCGCCACCTGGATGTTGTAAGGAGCGAGGGAGTTGAGGACGTCGACGCCCTGGCTGCCCGGTCCGAGGTGGACGGTGTCTCCGGGGCGGACCTGGTTGAGCTTCGAGACGTCGATGACCAGGCCCGGGGTGGTCGAGTAGCCGGCCTGGCTGTGGCCGCCGCTGCGCACCGCGGGGGCGAGGCCGTAGTCCTGGGCGAAGCGGATGCACGCGGCCACGTCGGCCTCGCTGGTGCAGTAGGCGATGGCCTGCGGGTGGATCACGTCGAACTGGGCCAGCTGCAGCTGCTTGGCCGTCTCGTACGTCGCGTCGGCGGGCAGGACGAGCCGGCCGGTCAGCCGGCTCTGCAGGGTCTTCCACGGGGTGGCGCCGGCGGCCTGCGCCAGCATCAGGCCCCCGGTACCGGCTGTCAGTGCGGCGGCGGCCCCGACGCTGGCGCCGGCGCGTATGAGCGAGCGTCTGGTGAGCACGTGAACCACACTCCGTTCCGTCCTGGCGTGCAGGACAAAGCTTTCGGTCGAGTGCGTGCAGCCTCGGTCAGGAACGCAGGGTTCCCGCCACTCCTATCCGGAATCCGTCACTACCCGGCGACGGGCCGGCGCTGAGCTGACGGACTCGGTTCGCGGCCCGCAAGTCGGCCGGTGGGTGGCGCCTACGGTGACGCCCCGACCGACAGGGGTACAGGGAGGGGTGACGTCCGCATGGGCAGTGCGCGCAGGCCGTACGTCCTGCTGTCCGCCGCGATGAGCGTGGACGGGCGGCTCGACGACGCGACCCCCGACCGGCTGTTGCTGTCCTCGCCGGAGGACTTCGACCGGGTGGACGCCGTACGGGCGTCCTGCGACGCGCTGCTGGTGGGCGCGAGCACCGTACGGAAGGACGATCCGCGGCTGTTGGTGGGCGATCCGCGGCGGCGGGCGGCCCGGGTGGACCGCGGCGAGCCCGCGGATCCGCTCAAGGTCACCGTCACCGCTTCGCCCTGGCTCGATCCCGGGCTGCGGTTCTGGCACTGCGGCGGCGAGAAGGTGGTGTTCACCGTCGACGCGAGCGCGGGCCCGCTGCGCGCGGTGCTGGGCGGTCTCGCCGAGGTGGTGAGCACCGGGCCGGAGCTGGACTGGGCGCGGGTGCTCGACGTGCTCGGGCGGCGCGGTGTCGGGCGGCTGATGGTGGAGGGCGGCACGTCCGTGCACACGCAGCTGCTCGCCCTGGACCTGGCCGACGAGCTCCAGGTGGCCGTGGCTCCGCTGCTGGTGGGGCAGGAGGGCGCGCCGCGGCTGGTGGGCGGGGCCGAGTTCCCGGGCGGGCCCGCTGCCCGGATGAGACTGCTGGACGCGCGGGTGGCGGGCGATGCCGTCGTGCTGCGCTACGCGCCGAAGGAGCGTGCCCTGTGACGCCGCTGTACTTGTCGGACGAGGAGTGGATGCGCCGGGCGGTCGCCCTGTCGCGGCTGTGCCCGCCCAGCCCGGGCGCGTACTCGGTGGGCGCGGTGCTCGTGGACGGCGGCGGGATGGAGCTGTCGTACGGGTACAGCCGCGAGGGCGACCCGACCGTGCACGCGGAGGAGGCGGCGCTGGCCAAGCTCGCGCCGGACGATGCCCGGCTGCCCGCGGCGACGCTCTACTCGACGCTGGAGCCGTGCTCGGAGCGGCGCTCCCGGCCGGATCCGTGTGCCCGGCTGGCGATCGCGGCGGGGGTGCGCCGGGTGGTCATCGCCTGGCGGGAGCCGGCGCTGTTCGTGGCGGAGTGCACGGGCGTGGCCGAGCTGCGCGCGGCCGGGATCGAGGTCGTGGAGCTGTCACGGCTGGCCGGGGAGGCCCGGCAGGTCAACGCGCACCTGTGGGCGGGACCGGGAAGTTGACGTACTCGCGCCTGCGGCGTTGTCGGCGCGGCTCGCGGCGCAAAAAGTGGGCACGGCTAGCTCGCACTCATCCGGAGGTATTTTTCAATGTCTGAGCCGCTCCGCGTCGCAGTCATCGTCGCAAGTGTCCGTGACGGCCGGTTCGGCCCGGTCATCGCGAACTGGTTCACCGGTGTCGCCCGTGAGCGGCAGAACCTTGAGATCGACGTGATCGACCTGATCGAGCACGACCTGCCGAACCGGCTGTCGCAGTCGCCGGACCTGGAGGTCCAGGCCGTGCTCTCGGGCGTTTCGCCCCGCCTGGCCGCCGCCGACGCGTTCGTCGTCGTCACCCCCGAGTACAACCACTCGTACCCCGCCTCGCTCAAGTCGCTGATCGACTGGCACACCACCGAGTGGCACGCCAAGCCCGTCGGCTTCGTCGGCTACGGCGGCCTCGCCGGCGGTATGCGGGCCGTCGAGCACCTGCGCCAGATCTTCGCCGAGACCCACTCGGTGACGGTCCGCGACACCGTCGGATTCCACGGTCCCTGGGGCCAGTTCGACGAGCAGGGCAACCTCATCGACCCGACCGAGGCAGAGGCCGCGGCCAAGACCCTCCTGGACGCGCTGGAGTGGTGGGGCACCGCGCTGAAGGACAAGAAGGCCCAGCAGCCGTACGGCGGCTGATCGACGCGCCGCGCCCACCCGTAGACCAGCCCGGACCGGCCCACCCTCCCGGGGTGCACCGCAGCCCCAGGAGGAACGATGAGCCTGCGCACGACCTCTCCCCAGCCCACCGTCCCGCACGGGGCCGTCTTACGGGGCGGGGTGACCGGCCCCGCCTCTCCGGAGGCGGGGCGGTCCGTTGCGCGCGTGGTGGCGGCCATCTCCCTGCTCGGGATGCTGGTGGTGGGCCAGCTGTACGTGGCGATCCCGCTGCTGCCCGACATCGGGCGGGCCTGGGGGGTGGACCAGGCGTCGGCCACCTGGGCCACGTCCGCGTACGCGGTGACGTACGCGATCATCTCGCTGTTCAGCGGGGCGCTGGCCCGGCGGTTCGGCACCCGGGCGGTGCTGGTCGCCGGGGTGAGCGCGCTAGCCGTGGTGACCGCCTGCGTGCCGCTGGCGGACTCCTTCGGAGTGGGGCTGGCGCTGCGGGCCGGACAGGGTCTGTTCGCCGGCGTGTACGTACCGCTGGTGTACGCCTACCTGAACACGCACATACCGGCTTCGAAGCTGCCGACGGCGCTGACGATCGTCTCCGCCTGCATGGCGGGGACGATCGTCGCCGGTCAGGTGGAATCGCAGCTGCTGGCCGCCGCCGTCGGCTGGCGGGGCACGTTCTGGGTGACCGCGCCGCTGCTGCTGGCGGGTGCGCAGCTCCTGCGCCGGGTGCTGGCGCCGGTGGATCCGGCGCGGGCCGAGGGCGGCGCGGACACCGGGGCCGCCGGGGGCGCCGCCTCGCGGGCGGCGCGCGGCGCCGTCCGGCGGATGTGGCTGAGGCTGCTGCCCCTGTACGTCGTCGGGATCACCTGCTCCAGCACCATGACGGCCGTCTACACGAGCGTGCAGCTCTACGGTCCGGCCTCGCTGGTCGGTGACGGCCAGGCGATGCTGACGCTGCGGGCCACGGCGATTCCCGCGCTGGTGCTGGGCGTCCTGCTGTCGCCGCTGCTGGGCCGGATCCCGGCGCGGCCGCGCGGGGCCGGTGCGTTCGCCGTGGCGGCGGCGGGGATCTGCGGCGCCGGGCTGTTCGGCGGTACGGCCGCCGGGCTGGCCGGGGCGCTGTTCGTCTTCATGCTGGGCCTGGCGGCGATCGGCCCTGCCGTGGTGCAGGAGATCGGCGCGATCTCGGGCGCGGCCCACGGGGTCATGGCGACGGCCCTGTACGGGTTCACGCTGAACATCGGCGGCGGGGTCGGGGCACAGATCCCGCTCGCGTTCGGCGAGGTCAGGGGCGTCGGACTGTTCATGTCCGCGCTGCTGGGCGGCTGCGTGGTGCTGCTGGTGGCGACCGGCCGCCGACGGCGGCGTGCCGCGTACGTGACGGACTAGAGCCGGCGCCCTCGATGGGGCGCCGGGCACGGAACAGGATCAGCTCAAAGGCCCCGGCAGTCGAAAACCGGAAACGAGCGGGGGCGGTCGAAAGGGAGTGCATCTCGTCATGACGAACATCGCTGTCATCTACTACTCGTCCACCGGCTCCACCTACAAGCTCGCCGAGGCCGCCGCCTCCGCGGCCGAGAAGGAGGGCGCGGAGGTCCGCCTGCTGCGCGTCGCCGAGATCGACCCGAACGGCGAGGCCGCGCGCCGCGACGGCGCCTCGGACTTCCAGAACGCCACGAAGGACGTCCCCGTGGTGACCCTCGCGGACCTGGAGTGGGCGGACGGCATCCTCATCGGCACCCCGGTGCACTTCGGTCTCGCCGCCCCGCAGCTGATGCACTTCATCAACTCCACGTCGAAGCTGTCGATCGAGGGGAAGCTGCTGAACAAGGCGGTCTCCGCCTTCGCGTCCGGCTCGGCGGCCCACGGCGGCCAGGTCTCCGCGATCCTCGCCCTGCACAACGCGATCACCCACTGGGGTTCGCTCATCGTCTCCACCGGTTCCACGGACCCGGTGCTGTACAAGCCGAAGAACGGCAACCCGTACGGCGCCTCCGCCGTGGTCGGCGGCAACCCGGGCCAGGTCCCGGAGGAGAACCTGGAGGCCGCGGCCTTCCAGGCGCGCCGTACGCTGGAGGTCGCCTCCGTGATCAAGACCCTGGACGCCCGGTGATCGACAACGGGCTCGCCACGGCCTACCTGGCCCGGATCGGCGCCTCCCGCCCCGCGAAGGCCGACCTGGCGGCGCTGGCCGAGCTGACGGAACGGCACGTGCTGACCGTGCCGTTCGAGAACCTCGACTACCACCTCGGCCGGGAGATCCACCTGGACGAGCGGGTCGTCGACAAGATCGTGCACCAGGGCCGCGGCGGTGCCTGCTACGAGGTGAACCCGGCCTTCGGGATGCTGCTGGAGGCGCTCGGCTTCCAGGTGGAGATCCTCTCGGCGCGGGTCCACCGCCCGGGCGGGCTCGGAGCTCCGCTGGGCCACCTGATGCTGCGCGTGACCGTCGACGGATCGGCGTACCTGGTGGACGTGGGCTTCCGGCGCAACGCGCGCCGGCCGCTGCTCCTGGGCACCGGGGCCGTGCAGTACGACGCGCAGGGCGCTTTCGCCTTCGGACCTGAGCAGCAGGGGGAGTTCGACCTGTTCCTGGACGGCGATCCGATGTACCGGGTGGACGGCCGGGCGCGTGAGCTGGGCGAGTTCCGGCCTTCGCTGTGGTGGTTCCGCACCTGTCCGGACTCGCCGTTCATGCAGGACGTGTTCTGCTCGCTCCCGACGGTCGAGGGCCGGATCACGCTGAAGGGCCACACGCTGACCAAGCGCGTCCACGGCGAGTTCACCGTGGAGCACCTGGCCGACGACACCGAGGTGTTCGAGGCCTACCACAAGCACTTCGGAATGACGCTGGACCGGCTGCCCGACGAGCCGGTACGCCCCGAGGGCACGCCCGGCATCGCCGTCGAGTAGCCGCGGGTCCCCACCCCGCATCCCCACCTCCCCTCCCCCACGCGTGCCGCCGGATCCCCCCACTCCCCCCACGGTGCGCACCCCACCTCCCCCGCCTCCGCCAGGTACCTCCTTTCCCCCCTCCCAGGAGTCACCATGACCACACTCGTCACGGCACCGGCCGAACTGCCGAATGCGTTCCTGCGCGCCTTCAACGCCCGCGACATGGAGGCGATCGACCGCCTCTTCGAACCCGGGGCGGTCCGCGTGCTGACCCCCGGCGAGGTCGTCACGGGCGAGGGCCGGCGCGAGGCGACCCGCAGCTTCATGGCGCTCGGCATCCCGATGAAATTGACGGTGCGCCACTGCTATGAATACGACGACTTGGCGCTCCTGCTGTGTGACTATCTGATCAAGGGCGTCAAGCCGGACGGAACTTCCGTTCTCCACGAAGGCACGGCCACGGATGTGGTGCGCCGCGGCGCGGACGGTTCCTGGCGCTATGCCATTGACAACCCGCCGGGAATCGACCGCGAAAGCGCGAAGCCCTGAATCCCACAAGACAAGAGAGATTGAAGAGCCGATGACCAACGTCGCGATCGTCTACTACTCGGCCACCGGAAACATCCACAAGCTCGCGGTGGCAGCAGCCGAGGCCGCCGAGAAGGCGGGCGCGCAGGTCCGTCTGCGCCGCGTCGCCGAGATCCAGGAAGCCACCATCGCGCCCAACTTCACGGAGTGGACCGAGGCGTTCCAGGAGCACGTCGGCGGCAGCAGCCGCGAGGTCGAGATCGCCACGCAGGACGACCTCGACTGGGCCGACGCGGTCATCTGGGGCACCCCGGGCCGCTACGGCGCCATGGCCGGCCCGCTCAAGCACTTCATCGACCAGACCTTCGAACTGCACGCCCGCGGCGGGCTGAAGAACAAGGCCATGTCCTCGTTCACGTCCACGGGCACCCAGCACGGCGGCCAGGAGTCGACCGTCCTGTCGCTGTCGAACGTCTTCTACCACTGGGGCGCGATCATCGTGCCCCCGGGCGTCACCGACCCGATCATGGTGGCGCCGAGCAACGGCAACCCGTACGGCGTGAGCGCCACCTCCGGGCTCCAGGCGGTCCCCGGACTGCTCGCCCAGAACGTGACCGAGGACAACCTCAAGGCGGTCGGCTACCAGACCGTGCGCACCCTCCGGGTCGCCGAGGCGCTCAAGCAGGGGCTGGGTAACTGACACACCTCTGCAACCAGCAGGAACAGCAACGCACCGGCACCGGAAAGGCCCGTAGCGGGAGCATCCGCTACGGGCCTTTTCTCGCGCTCACCACAGTGAATTCCCGCCATATCCATGGCTCGAATCCGCCGAGCTGACACAGTCAAACAACCGCCATTGGGCCCGGGCATTCTTGGTGAGAACTTGAACACATGCTCCGGATTCCCAAGAACAAGACGCCGCTCTACCTCGGCCTGGTGGCCGAGGAGGCTGCCGCCCAGTTCGGCGCCAACACCATCACGCTCGACCGCACCATGGACGCCCTCCCCGAGGTCGGCCAGGTCCTGACGGTCGCCCAATTCGCCGACCTGATCGCCGAGATGGCAAACCGCCTGTGGGCCAGTGGTATCCGGCCCAGCGAACACGTCGTCATCCACAAGACCAACAACTTCGACATCACCCTCTTCGCGTGCGCCGCGGCCCGCATCGGCGCCGTCCCGGTGATGCTCTCCGCGCACCTCGACGGAGAGACCATCAACGCGCTGCTGCAGCGGCTGCCTTCGCCGACGCTGCTGACGGACGCCGCGAAGCTCACGGGCTCGCTGGCCGCCTCGCCGCTCGCCGAGCTCACCGCGCGGGTCATCTCGGTCACCGAGCCGGTCGAGGGCGCGATCTCGCTCTCCGACCTGGCCGGCGCCCCCGAGCGCACGCCGGTGACGCTGCACCCCGACTCGCACGCGATCATGACCCACACCTCGGGCACCACCGGCATCCCCAAGCTGGTCGTGCACTCGGCCCGTTCGATCGGTGCCCGCTACCGCTGGCAGAACATCCCCGTCAGGCTGCTGCGCCAGCGCGAACCGATCCTGATGCACGTCTCCTACGTCCACTCGCGGATGTACCCGGGCATCGCCTCCATGATGCTCAACAACAAGCCGATGGTCTTCCTGGACGACGCCGAGCCTGCGAAGGTCGCGGACGCGATGGTCAAGTACCGTCCGGGCGTCTTCGAGACCCACCCGAACTCCTTCCTGGAGTGCGAGTCGATCCTCGACGACCCGCGCAAGCCGTTCAAGACGGTCCGCTTCTACAACTCCACCTTCGATGCCATCCACCCCGGCACGATGGACAAGTTCCTGCGGGCCTCGGAGCGCAAGAACCCCGTCTTCCTCCAGGTCTACGGCCAGAGCGAGTGCGGCCCGCTGGTCGGCCGCCCGTACACCCGCAAGACCGTCATGAAGGCCGACGGCCGCTGCCAGGGCTACTCCACACCGGGCATCACCAAGTACCGCCTGGTGTCCCGCAACGGCAAGCCCGTCTCCCACGACAACCCCGGCTACATCGACGTGCAGACCGCGGGCCGCGCCCTGACCTACTACGGCGAGGCCGAGCGCTTCGAGAAGCAGCTCGACGGCGAGTGGTGGCGCGGAGGTGACATCGGCTACCGCACCAAGTGGGGCTGCCTGCACCTGCTGGACCGCGAGGTCGACCAGATCCCGACCATCCACTCCACCCTGGAGGTCGAGGACACGGTCCTGCACCGGCTGCCCGAGCTGACCGAGCTGATCATCGTGCCGGGTCCCGAGAAGGAGCCGGTGCCGGTCGTCTGCACCAAGGACGACGCCCCGCTGGACCTCGGACGCTGGAAGCGCGCCATAGCCGACCAGTCCACGATGGCCGACCCCATCCAGATGAAGCTCGGCGAGCTGCCGCGCACGGCCACCGCCAAGATCAAGCGCCTCGAACTGGCCCGCCGGCTCGCCGACCAGGTGACCCACGACCTGGCCTCCTGAGCCGGCGCGCACCGGACTCCACCGCACTGCACCGCAGATCAGGCACCACACCGACCCCCGACCCGACCCCGGGAGCTGTACACCATGTCAACGACCCAGAACCAGGAAGGCCGGCGCAAGCACCTCGGCCTCACCCTGGCGCTGCTCGCCTTCGCCCAGCTGATCATCTCCATCGACTACAACATCGTCTACGTGGCCCTGCCCGACATCGGCAGCGGACTCGGCTTCTCCGCCCAGACCCTCCAGTGGGTCGTCAGCGCCTACGCCGTCGCCTTCGGCGGGTTCCTGCTCCTCGGCGGCCGCGCCTGCGACCTGTTCGGCCCGCGCCGCATGTTCGTCCTCGGCCTCGCCCTCTACGCCGGCTCCTCCCTGCTCGGCGGCCTCGCCGGCAGCCCCGAGGTGCTGATCGCCGCCCGCGCGATCCAGGGCATCGGCGGCGCCTTCCTCTTCCCGGCGACCCTGACCCTGGTCTCCACCAGCTTCGCCGAGGGCAAGGAGCGCAACCGCGCCTTCGCCGTCTGGGGCACCGCCGGCGGCAGTGGCATGATCGTCGGCTCGCTGCTCGGCGGCGTGCTCACCCAGTCCCTCGGCTGGGAGTCCGTCTTCTACGTCAACGTGCCGCTGGCCGGCATCGCCGCGCTGCTCGCCTTCCCGCTGATCAAGCCGGACGCCGCCCGCAACACCGCCCGCAGCTTCGACCTGCTGGGCGCCCTGACCTCCACGGTCGGCATCACCGCGATCGTCTTCGCCCTGGTCCAGGGTCCCGAGTCCGGCTGGGCCTCCTCCGAGGTCCTCGGCGCCCTCGCCGTCGGCGTGGTCCTGCTCATCGCCTTCTTCGTCATCGAGAAGAAGTCCTCGGACCCGCTGCTGCCGCTGTCGCTCTTCAAGAACCGCAACCTCACCACCGCCGTGGGCGTGACCTTCTTCTACATGGCCACCTTCGGCACCCTGCTGTACTTCCTCACCGTCTACTTCCAGGGCGTCCACGGCTACAGCCCGCTGGAGACCGGCGTCGCCTTCCTCGTCCCGATGGTCGCCATCGCCATCGGCGCCCAGACGGCCGGCGGCCTCGCCACCAAGTACGGCATCCGCGCCATCATGGTCGGCGCCATGGTCATCGGTGTCATCGGCACCGCCATCGTCGGCGTCACCATGGCCACCGACGCCTCGTACTGGGCCCTCGTCCCCGGCCTGATCGTCATGGGCCTCGGCCAGGGCGCCGGCTACACCCTGATGTTCGGTGCCGCCGCCATCGGCGTCGCCCCCGAGGACCAGGGCATCGCCTCCGGTGTCGCCTCCACCACCCAGCAGATCGGTGGCGCCGTCGGCCTCGCCGTCCTGGTCGCCATCGCCAACTCCGGCCTGGAGGGCCAGACGGGTGAGGCGCTGCGCACCGCCACCACCGACGGCATCCAGAAGGCGGTCTTCATCGCCGCGGCCGGCATCGTGATCACCGGCCTGATCGCCCTGGGCCTGAAGAAGCCCGAGCAGCAGGCGCAGACCGCGCCGGCCGCCGAGCGCGAGTCACAGACCGCCGGTGTCTGATCCGGCAGCCTGACGCACCGCACGGCGAAGGCCCTTACCCGACCGGGTGGGGGCTTTCGCCGTTGCGCCGTTGCCGTTGCGCCGTACGCCGTCCGCGGTGCCGTGTCGTACGCCGCGGTCCGCCCGGTCCGTAAAGGCCGCTGGGGGGTGTCCCGGATCCGGGACACCCCCCAGCGGTACGGGGTCGGGCTAGACGGAGGCCAGCAGGGCCTCCGCCGAGTCGGGGAGTTCACGGCCCAGCAGGGACCGCAGCCGCGGGTAGGCCGCCGCGTCGCCGGCCAGGATCCCGCCGAGCAGGCTGTCCCCCGCCGAGTCGAGGACGAGCTTGGCGTACACCTCCCCGCCCGCGGATTCCCGTACGAATTCCAGCGCGCCCGGGGTCTGCGCGTGGGCGTCGCCGAAGGAGGCCACGTCCACGCCCATCAGCTTGAGCTTGGTGGACATGTCGGCGCCGGGGAAGCGGGCCGGGCCCTCGCCGAGCAGCTGGGAGGCGACGGCCTCCGCCATCCGGTAGCCCGGGGCCACCAGGCCGTAGCAGCGGCCCTCGACGGCCGCGCATTCACCGATGGCCCACACGTGCGGGTCCGGGGTGCGGCAGTGGTCGTCCACGAGGAAGCCGCCCCGCTCACCGCGCGGCAGGTCCGCTGGGACCGCCAGAAAGTCCTGCGGCCGTACCCCGGCGGAGAAGACGACGAGGCCGGTCTCGATCGCCGTACCGTCCGCGAAGACCAGGCGGGCCACCCGTCCGTCGGCGCCCGCCTCGATGCGGCTGGTCGCCGCCCCCAGGTGGGTGGTGACGCCGAGCCGGGTGACGAGCCGGTCGAGGACGCGGCCGCCGCCCTCGTCGACCTGGACGGGCATCAGCCGCGGGGCCATCTCCACGACGTGCGGGGCGAGCCCCAGCAGGCGCAGGCCGTTGGCGGCCTCCAGGCCGAGGAGACCGCCGCCGATCACCACGCCGGTGGTGGTGCGGGCGGCGGCCTCACGGATGGCGTCGAGGTCGGCGAGGGTGCGGTAGACGCAGGCGCCGGGCAGTTCGCGGCCGGGGACGGGCGGGACGAAGGGCACCGATCCGGTGGCCAGGACGAGGGCGTCGTAGGGGACCCGGCCGCCGTCCTCCAGGGCGACGGTGCGCAGCTCGCGGTCAATGCCGACGGCCCTGGTGGAGGTGTGGAACTCCACCAGGGCGTCGTGGAACAGGGCCGGCTTCACCAGGCTCAGCTCGGCCGGGGTCTTGTCGTCGAGGGCGGAGGAGAGCCTGACCCGGTCGTAGGCGGGGTGTCTCTCCTCTCCGAGGACCACCACCCGCCAGGTTCCGTCCGGGTCGCGGGAGCGGAGCTCCTCGACGAGCCGGTGGCCGGTCATTCCGTGTCCGATGACGACGAGGGTTCGGGTGGTCATACGGGTTTCCTTTGCGGGGTGAGGGCCTCCGCTCCGGGTCAACTGCCGGTCGCGGCAGGCGTGGTGGAGGCAAGGGAAGTGCACACGGACTCCACCTGGCGGGCGCAGCCGCCGCAGCCGGTGGTCGCGCGGGTGGCGGCCGCGAGCTCGGCGAGGCCCTGGGCCCCGGCGTGCCAGGCCCGTGTGAGGTCCTGATGGGTGACGTTGTTGCACAGGCAGATGACGGTCTCGGGCGTGATCTCTTCGGAGCCGGCCTTGGCCAGGCGGGGAGCTCGGCCCAGGAGCAGGCTGAGCCGGTCGCGCGGGACGGGCGCGTCGTGGACGTACAGCTCGGTCGTGGTGGCGATGGCCCGGTCGAAACCGAGGAGGACCGCGGCGGTGATGTGTTCGCCGGTCAGCTCCAGGCGCGCGTAGCGGCCGTTCGCCGGGTCGTTGAGGGTGATCGTCTCGTCGGAGGGGGCGCTGCCGGGCATGCCGAGGACCACGAGTCCGGGGCCTGCGATACGGGGGCGCAGGACACGGCGGGCCGGGGCCACGCCGCGGGCGCCGGAGGCGAGGTGGCGGGCCAGGGCCTCGGCCTGGGCCCAGCCGGAGGCCAGGGATCCGCCGCGGTTGCCGCGGTGTTCGGCGCAGTCGCCGATGGCGTGGACCAGCGGGTCGTCGGTGCGCATGCAGTCGTCGACGAGGATGCCGGTGCGGACGGCCAGTCCGGCGGTGCGGGCCAGGCCGGTCTCGGGCAGGACTCCGGTGCACAGCAGCAGGGTGTTAGCGGGCAGGGCGGTGCCGTCGGCGAGGGTGAGGGCGGCGGGGGCGTGGGCGGTGGCGGGAGTGTAGGCGGTGGCGGGGCTGCCGGCGACGAGTTCGACGCCGGCGGCGGTGAGCCGGTCGTGTACGAGGGCGCCCGCGGCAGCGTCCAGGAGGTGCTCCATCGGCCAGGGGCCGGGGTGGACGAGGGTGACCGGACGGTTCTTGAGGGCCAGCGCGAACGCCGCTTCGACGCCCAGGGATCCGGCGCCCAGGATGGTCACCGGGGCCCGGGCGGCCACCACGGCCGGGGCGGTGAGCCGGGCGCAGTCGGCGAGGGTGCGCAGGACGGCGACCCCGGCGGCCGGGCTCCCGTCGGGGGTGCGCAGGCCGGGCAGGTCGGGAATGCGC
Organism: Streptomyces sp. NPDC051109; assembly: GCF_044455885.1. Classification (NCBI taxonomy): domain Bacteria; kingdom Bacillati; phylum Actinomycetota; class Actinomycetes; order Kitasatosporales; family Streptomycetaceae; genus Streptomyces; species Streptomyces sp. NPDC051109. The sequence goes on along the minus strand of NZ_JBITFF010000027.1, from coordinate 59,676 downwards.
GGGGTGGCGCCGGTGGCCAGGATCAGCCGGGCGTACGGGAAGACGTCCCCGTCCGCGGTGTGCACGCGGCGGCGGAGGCGGTCGATGCGGACGGCGCAGACGCCGGTCAGGATCGTGGTGTCGCCCGGCGGCGGGGGCAGTTCCATCGCTTCGACCGGCAGGCTGCCGTCGAGGGCGGAGGTGAGCAGGGCGCGGTGGTAGGCGGGGGTGTCCTCGGCGCCGAGGACGGTGACGGGGTCCTCGCAGCCGAAGTGCCGCAGCCGGTCGAGGATCTGGTGGGCGGCGGGGCCGTTCCCGATGACGAGGATCGGCGCGGTGCAGTGCGTGGTCATGGGCGGGCGTCCTGGAGGAGTGCGGGGCCGGAGCCGGGGGCGGAGCCGGGGCCGGGGGCGGTGGCGGGCACGACGGCGGTGTCGACGCCGTCGTCCTCGAAGTCGTCCTCGACGCCGTCGCTCCCGGCTTCCGCCTCGGGGAGTTCGAGCTCCGCCGGCTCGATGCGGACCGCGCACACCTTGAACTCGGGCATCCGGCTGCGCGGGTCGAGGGCGTCGTTGGTGATCAGGTTGGCCCGTCCGGCGCCCGGGAAGTGGAACGGCAGGAAGACGGTGTCGGCGCGCAGGGTCGGGTCCAGGCGGACCCGGGCGAGGGTGGTGCCGCGCGCGGAGCTGACCCGGGCGTGGCCGCCCTCGGTCAGGCCGGCGCGGACGGCCGTGTCGGGATGCACCTCGACGTGCGCCTCGGGGGCGGCGGCGGTCAGCTGGGGCACCCGGCGGGTCTGCGCACCGGACTGGTACTGGGCCAGGACCCGGCCGGTGGTGGCGTACAGGGGGTGCTCGGCGTGGGCCTCCTCGGCGGGCGGGCGGTGCTCGACCTCGGCGAAGCGGGCCCGGCCGTCGGGGTGGGCGAACCGGTCGAGGAAGAGCCGGGGGGTGCCGGGGTGGGCGGGCTCGCCGTCGGGGGTCCCGGGGCACGGCCAGTGCAGGGTCTCGCCCGCGTCGAGGCGTTCGTAGCTGATCCCCGAGTAGTCGGCGGGTCCGCCCCGGGAGGCGCGGCCCAACTCCTCGAAGACGGAACGGGGTTCGGCCGGGTAGCGCTCGGGGAGGTCGCCCAGCCGGGTGGCGAGGGCGCGCAGGACGGCGAGGTCGGAGCGGGCCCCGGGCGGCGGGTCGAGCAGTCGGCGCCGGCGCAGGATGCGGCCTTCGAGGTTGGTCATGGTGCCTTCCTCTTCGGCCCACTGGGTGACGGGCAGCACCACGTCGGCCATGCGCGCGGTCTCGGAGGGCACGAAGTCGGCGACGACGAGCAGGTCCAGGGAGGCCATGCGTTCGGCGACGCGGTCGGCGCGCGGGGCGGAGACCACCGGATTGGCGCCGAAGACGAGCAGGGCGCGCGGGCCGGTGTCGGTGCCCAGGGCGCTGAGGAGTTCGTAGGCGCTGCGGCCCGGGCCGGGGATGACCTCGGGGTCGACGCCCCAGACCCGCGCCACGTGCGCGCGGGCCGCCGGGTCGGTGATCATCCGGTAGCCGGGCAGCTGGTCGGCCTTCTGGCCGTGCTCCCGGCCGCCCTGGCCGTTGCCCTGGCCGGTGAGGCAGCCGTATCCGCTGCCCTCGCGGCCGGGCAGGCCCAGGGCGAGCGCGATGTTGATGAAGGCGGCGACGGTGTCGGTGCCCTTGCTGTGCTGTTCGGCGCCGCGCCCGGTGAGGACGTACGCGCGGTCGGCGCCGGCGAGCATCCGCACGGCCTCGCGCTGGTCGCTGACGGGTACGCCGGTGACCTTCTCCACGCGCTCGGGCCACCACGAGGCGGCGCGCTTCCACGCGGCCTCGAAGCCGGTGGTGCGGCGGTCGACGTAGGCCCGGTCGGCGTGGCCGTCGACGACGAGGATGTGCATCAGGCCGAGGGCGAGGGCCAGGTCGGTGCCGGGGCGCGGCTGGAGGTGCAGGGCCGCGCGGGCGGCGGTGGGGGTGCGGCGGGGGTCGATGACGATCAGCCGGGCGGCGCCGAGGTGGCGCATCAGCGGGGGCATCGTCTCGGCGGGGTTGGCCCCGGCGAGCAGGATCGTGTCGGCGGCCCCGAGGTCGGTGACGGGGAAGGGCAGTCCGCGGTCCAGGCCGAAGGCGGCGTTTCCGGCGGCGGCCGCCGAGGACATGCAGAAGCGGCCGTTGTAGTCGATCTGGCTGGTGCCGAGGGCGAGGCGGGCGAACTTGCCGAGCAGGTAGGCCTTTTCGTTGGTGAGTCCGCCGCCGCCGAACACGCCGACGGCGTCGGGGCCGTGCTCGGCTCGGATCCGGCCGAGGCCGGCGGCCACCGTGTCGAGGGCGGTGTCCCAGTCGGTGGGGCGCAGGGTCCCGCCGGCGTCCCGGACCAGGGGGGTCCGGAGCCGGTCGGGGGTGGTGAGCAGGGCGGGGGCGGTCCAGCCCTTCTGGCACAGGCCGCCGCTGTTGACGGGGAACTCGGGGTCGGGCCGGACATCGGCTCCGCCCGCCGGTTCGTCCCGGCTCAGCAGGGTGCCGCATTGCAGGGCGCAGTACGGGCAGTGGGTCCGTACGGTCCCGTCGGCCCCGGTCCCGTCGGCCCCGGTGCCGGAGGACGGGGTCTGCTCAGACATGGACGTTCTCCGGGCGGGCGGCGGTGGCCGCCGCCGTCTGCTGCTGCGGGGCCGGGGCGCCGGCCCGCTCGCGGCGTACGTACACCGTCCAGACGACGGCGGCGCAGAGGGCGTAGTAGCCGAGGAAGGACAGGAAGGCGGGGGTGCCGTTGCTCGCGCCGCCGCTGTAGGCGCCGCGGAAGGCGAGGTTGATGGCGACTCCGCCGAGCGCGCCGATCGCGCCCGAGATGCCGATGGCGGCGCCCGACAGGCGGCGGGCGGTGGCGAAGGCCCGGGTGGCGTCCTGGCCTTCCACGATGCGGGCCTCGGCCTGGCGGGTGAAGGCCGCGGGGATCAGCTTGTAGGTGGAGCCGTTGCCGATGCCGCTGAGGACGAACAGGGCGGTGAATCCGGCGATGAAGATCGGCAGGGAGTCGCGTGCCGAGGCGAGGAGCAGTACCCCGGTGCCGGCTCCCATGCCGGCGAAGGTGATGAGGGTGATGCGGGCGCCGCCGAACCGGTCGGCGAGCCAGCCGCCGAGGGGGCGGGAGAAGGAGCCGAGCAGCGGGCCGAGGAAGGTGTAGGAGGCCGCCTGGAGCGGGGTGGAGCCGAACTGGGTCTGCAGGACCAGCCCGAAGGCGAATCCGTAGCCGATGAACGAGCCGAACGTGCCGATGTAGAGGAGCGAGATGAGCCAGGTGTCGCGCTGGGCGAGGGCCTCGCGCTGGGCGCCCGGGTCGGTCCGTACGGTCGCGATGTTGTCCATCTTCAGCGCGCAGACGAGGGAGACGAGCACGATGAGCGGCAGGTAGCAGGCGGCGATGTACGCCGGGTGGGTGTCGCCCGCGGTGGAGATGACGAGCAGGCCCAGCAGCTGGACGGCGGCCACGCCGAGGTTGCCGCCGCCCGCGTTGAGGCCGAGGGCCCAGCCCTGGTGGCGGCGCGGGAAGAAGCCGGTGATGTTGGTCATCGAGGAGGCGAAGTTGCCGCCGCCGACCCCGCCGAGGGCGCTGATCAGCAGGAAGACCCACAGCGGGGTGCCGGGGCGCTGGATGAACCACACGGTGAGCAGGGCCGGCACCAGCAGGATCGCGGAGGCGAAGACGGTCCAGTTGCGGCCGCCGAAGCGGGTGACGGCGTAGCTGTACGAGGGGCGCAGGAGGGCGCCGACGAGCGTGGGGGTGACGACGAGGAGGAACTTCTCGTCGGGTGCGAAGCCGAGGCCGATCCTGGGCGTCATGAACAGCACCAGGACCGACCACATGCTCCAGACGGAGAAGCCGATGTGCTCGGAGACGACGGACAGGTAGAGGTTGCGCAGGGCGATGCGCTTGCCGCCGCGCTCCCAGTACTGCTCGTCCTCGGCGTCCCAGTCCTCGATCCAGCGCCCCTTGGCTGATCGCGTGGCTGCTCTCTCGGCACTCATGACCTGGTTTCTCCCTTGTCTGTCAGGCGGTTGGTCCGGGGGGTGGGGACTGGGGTACGTCGGCCAGTGCGCGGTCGACGAGGGCGCCGGCGGCGCCGCTGTACCCGGCCGGGTCGCACAGCTGCGCGATGTACTGCGCGCCGAGTCCGTGCCCGGCCTCGGACATCCCGGTGAGCACGTCGCCCAGGGGCTGTCCGCTCGCGGCGGCGGTGGCCGAGGCCTCGGTCAGCAGCTGCTTCGCGGCGGCCTTGCCCAGGCGCGGGGCGAGGCGGGCCGCGATGCGCTCGGAGACCACCTGGCCGCCGGTGAGGTCGAGGTTCTCGCGCATCCGGTCGGCCCGGACCTCCAGCCCTTCGGCGAGTTCCACCGCGGTGTGGGCGGCGCCGCCGGTCAGGCGCAGGCACTCGCGCAGCAGTTGCCACTCGGCGTGCCAGACGCCGGCGGCGCGCTCGTCCTCGGTGACCAGGCACTGGGTGAGCCCGGCGGCGATCACCGGGACCTGGAGGGCCGCAGCGCGGATCAGCGTGGCGAGCACCGGATTACGCTTGTGCGGCATGGCGGAGGAGCTGCCGCGGCCGGCGGCGGTGGGTTCGGCGACCTCGCCCACCTCGGTCCGGGTCAGCGCCTGCACGTCGACCGCGATCTTGCCGAGGGCGCCGGCGGTGAAGGCCAGCGCGGCGGCGAGATCGGCGAGCGGGGTGCGCAGGGCGTGCCAGGGCAGCAGCGGGCGGGCGAGTCCGGTCTCGGCGGCGAAGGCGTCGACGAGCCGGTCGAGGTAGGGGTGGGCGGTGTCGGCCGCCACGTCGGGGCGGTCGATGTCGGCGTATTCGAGGTAGCCGGCGAGGGTGCCGGCGGCCCCGCCGAGCGAGACCGGCAGGCCCTCGTCGAGGACGCGGGCGAGGCGGGCGTCGGCGTCGAGGACGAGGGCCCGCCAGCCCGCGGCCTTGAGTCCGAAGGTGGTGGGGACGGCGTGCAGGGCCAGGGTGCGGCCCGGCATCAGGGTGTCGCGGTGGGTGCGGGCGAGGCCCGCCAGGGCCTGCGCGGTCCGGGCGAGGTCCGCCCTGACCAGGCGCAGGGCCCTGGCCGCCACCAGCATGGCGCCGGTGTCGAAGATGTCCTGGCTGGTGGAGCCCCGGTGGACGAAGTCCGCGGCTTTCGGATCGATGCCGCGGACCACTCCGGTGAGGGCCTGGACCAGGCCCACCACCGGGTTCGCGGTCTCCCGCGAGGCGAGCGCGAGGGCCCTCAGGTCGAACCGCTCGGCCCGGGCGGCTTCGGTGATGACGGCCGCGGCTTCCCCCGGGAGGGTGCCGAGGCTCGCCTGGGCCCGGGCCAGGGCGGCCTCGGCGTCGAGCATGGCCTGCAGCCACGCCCGGTCGCCGACGGCCGCCTCGACCGCGGTGCCGGCCCGCACCGGAGAGAGCAGGCCGGCGTCCACGAGAAGACCCTCGTCGGTCATACGATCACGCCGGGCAGGGAGTCGTCGGCCGACTGGTCGGTCACCGCACGGATCCCGGCCGGCAGGCTCGCGAGCGGCGGCAGGGCCAGGACGGCGCGGGCGATGGCGTCGGAGTCGCCGAGCGTCACCGAGTCCACGCCGGGCCGGATGCCGGCCGCCGTGACCCAGTGCACGGACTCGGTCGGCACCCCGTAGGCGAAGCGGCGCGCGTGGGCGGTGCCGCGGGCGTCGATGAGCCGGTACGGGCGCTCGGTGACCGCGAGGCCGCCGGTCTGGTAGCCGCCCTGCTCGCCCGAGATGACGTACGGCTTGGCCTGGTCGGTGTCCAGCAGGTGCTGGAGCAGCGGGTCGGAGGTGCGCCGCAGGTCGGGCTCGGGCAGCCGGGACTCGATGAGCACCTGCGCCTTGATCTGCGGGCCGGGCACCGACGTGGACGCGGCCACGTACGTCTGGGCGTCGGTGTCGATGCGGACCTGGGTGCCGGGTCCGGTGACCGTCAGGATGCCCGCCTCGATGAGGGCGATCATCTCCTCGATGCGGGTGGCCGGCGGGCCGATGGAGAGGAAGCCGTTGAGCGGGGTGTACCAGCCCTCCAGGTCGTCGCGGTGCGAGTCCCCGTCGAGACCGCCGTGGTCGACGGCGAGCCGGACCTCGTTGCGCAGGTCGCGCAGGACGTCCAGGGCCGCCTTGACCGGGCCGCTGAGGTTGCCCTGGCGGGCGGCCGCCACGTCGGCCGCGAGGTACTCCACCAGCCAGCTCTGGAAGTCGTCACGGTCGGCGAACTGCCTGTCGCCGTAGGGGACGGAGAGCTTCTCCCAGCTCCAGTGCTGCTCCTCCGGGATGCCGTACTCGGCGAGCAGCCAGCCGCGGGCCTCGTCGTCCTCGGTCTCCAGGTAGCGCTCGGTGAACGCCTCGCGCTCCTCCGGCTGGCCGTTCGCGGCGAGCAGGGCGCCGTAGTAGACGCTCTCGACCTCCAGGGAGATGAAGGGCCAGAGGTCTTCCTTGAAGGTGACCCGGCCGCCGGCGGCGGCCCGCTCGCGCAGGGCCCGCACGTAGTCCGGGGTCAGCAGCTTGGGGAAGTAGCGGCCGTACGCGCCCTTCTCGTTGTCGCCGCGGGCGTGGTACGGGATGCCGCGCCGGGAGAAGGCGTAGAGCCGGGGCTCCTGCCCGGACGGCTGGTAGGTGAGCTTGCCGTCCTCGTCGCGGACGAAGGAGCCGCCGCGTCCGTGGCTGAACAGCGCCATGTAGTCGAAGAAGTTCAGCCCCAGGCCGCGGACGAGCACCGTCTGGCCGGGCTTGATCGCCGCGAGGTCCTTGTCGGCGGGGTTGCCCGGCGTCAGGTACGTCAGGTAGTGGATGCGCGCCAGGGATGCGGTGCGCGCCTCGCGCGGGGTCAGCCGGGCCGGGACGTGGCCCTGGGCCAGGATGATGGCGTCGAGGTCGTTGAGGCGGGTGCCGTCCTGGAGCCTGACGCCCTGCGGGCCGCCCGAGATGCCGAGGGTGTCGGCGATGGCCACGGCGCGCGAGCGGTGGACGTGGACGGTGACGTGCTTGGGGGCGCCGACGATGACGCGCTGGAAGCACTCGCTGAGGTAGTTCCCGTAGAAGGCGCGGGTGGGGTAGGTGTCCGGGCCCATGGCCGCGGCCTCGGCGAGGGTGCCCTCGTCGTAGTCGCCGAACTGGCCCAGCACGGAGAGGGACTTGGCCCACTCGAACAGGGTCGGGCCGGGCTCGATCGGGCCGTCGATCTTGCAGCTGTCGTCGGTGTAGACGGTGATCTGGCAGGCGACGGTGTTCATCAGCAGGTGGCGGGACTGGCCGGAGCGCCAGACCTGGCCGGCGCCGGGCGCGGCCGGGTCCACGACGTGGATGGCCACCGAGTCGTGGACGGGGTTCTCCCGCTCGTTGGCGACCAGGCGCTCGACGACGGACAGGCCGCGGGGGCCTGCGCCGACGACGGCTATCTCTACGGACGAGCTGCTCATGCGTAATCTCCGATGCTGTGGGGATGCAGAGTGGGAGCCGGGCCTGTGCGGTGGTGGGCCGGGCGCGGTGGCGCCGTGGGCCTCACCGGGGCGCTCAGGCGGCGTCGGCTTTGACCTCGGTTCCGGTTGCGGCTTCGGCTTCGTTGCCGGCTTCCGCGCCGCCCGCGACCAGTCGCGCGAGTTCGAGGCGCTTGATCTTGGTGGTGGAGGTCTGCGGGACGTCTTGGAGGCGCCACTGCACCGGGGCGGCGAGCTTCGGCAGGCCGATGACCGCGGACTTCCACGCGATCAGGTCGAGCGGCTTGTCGTCGCGCGTGCAGACCACGGGGACCGGGACGCCGTCGGCGCCGGGGATGATGATGACCTCGATGAGCTCGTGCAGACGGGTGAAGAGCTTGTCCTCGATCTCCAGGGTCGAGCCGATGCCCGGGATCTCGTCGACCTCGCGGTCGAGCAGGTGCAGGCAGCCCCACTTGGTGCGGTAGCCGAGGTCGCCCATGCGCCACCAGCCGTCGTGGACCTGCTTCTCCCAGCGCTCGTGCTCGGAGAGGTAGGTGATGATGCGGCCGTCGGACTTGATCTCGATGAAGCCCGGGTTCTCCTTGGTGACGGGATTGCCGTCACGGCTGACGACGCGGACGCCGGTCATGCCGGGGAACGGGGATCCGACGCAACGGCCGTCGAAGTCCGCGCCGCCCTTGCGGGTGTAGGTGCGGGCCGCGATGGGGCCGACCTCGCTCTGGCCGTAGGCCTGGGCGAAGAGCGCGTTCTTCCGCTTGCTCGCCTTGAGCAGGATGCTGACCGTGCGCGGGTGGATCGCGTCGAAGGTCGAGCTGAAGTACTTGACGTTGGCGAGGGGGCCGCGGGGGTCCTCGGCCAGCGCCTCCCAGCGCAGGAACGTGTTGGGGTGCGCCTCGATGAACCCGGGCGGGACCTGGGCGAAGATGTCGCCGACGGTCTCCGGGTCGTCCTCCTTCAGGACGATCAGGGTGTGGCCCTGGAGGATCGAGATCGGCATCGCCGTGAACATCCGGGAGTGGACGAACGACACGTGGACCGCGACCGGTTCGCGCTTGGGGACGGCCGAGAAGACCGTCGCCTGCGGGCGGTAGCGGGCCTGGAACGTGTGGCCGGTGTGGACGGCGAGCTTCGGGGTGCCGGTGGTGCCCGAGGTGTGCGTGATCAGGGTGGGGTGGTCCGGCGGCATCGGGATGGCCGGGACGCGGGGGGCGCCGGCGAGCGAGGCCAGTTCGACGGCCTTGCCGAAGGAGCCCTTGGTCAGCAGCACCTCGGCCGTGATGTCGAAGATCTCGGCCGGCAGGTTGTCGTCGAGCTTTTCCTGGTCGGTGATCAGGAAGGGCTGGTCGATGCGGCGGACCAGCGTCGCGACGGTCTCGCCGTCCAGCTTCGGGGACAGCAGGGCCGGGATCGCGCCGATGCGGGCGATCGCGCAGGCCAGCAGGGAGATGTCGAAGCCGTCGGACTTGTGCACGACGACGTGGTGGTTGGGCCGTACGCCGACCGACCACAGGCGGGAGGCGAAGTCGTCGATCAGGTCCGCGAGTTCGGTGAAGGTGGGGCGGCGCCCGAGCTGCGGGGCGATGTCCAGGTCGTGGTCCATGACCACGAGGCCCGCGGGGGTGCGGGCGGCCGCTCGGTCGAAGAGCGTACCCAGCCGGATGCCCTTGTTTCCTATGCGCTGGAGAAGCATGGCCTCGTTCTCTCAAGAGTGTCTTCGATGGCGTACGGGGATCGGGCCGGCACCGGGTGGGAGGCCGGTGCCGGCGTCCGGGTGCGACAACGCGGGCTCAGCGGCCTTCGACGACGTCGCGGATGCGGGCGAGGGTGGCGTCGAGGTCCTGTTCGAGCTTCTCGGTCCAGTCGGTGATGAACTGCTTGCGCTGGACCTCGTCGAGGTCGGCGACGATCTTGTGGATGCCGGCCGTCGCCTTGCCCATGCGGAAGTGGTGGACGAGGACCGAGCCCTGCTGGGCCGGCTCGATGTCGAAGCCCCAGATGGACTCCTGGTCCTCCTGGGCGTGGGTCAGCATCATCCAGCGGAAGGTGCGGCCGGGCTCGGCCGCCGTGATGCGGGCCTCGGTGTACCAGGTGCCGCGGACCAGCGGGGCCCAGCCGACGACGTCCTCGGCGCGCAGGTTCTCGCCGCGGAAAATCGCGCCGACGCTGGAGGGTTCACCGGAAATCCACTCGCCGCCCTGGCATTCCGGGCTCCACTCGGCGCTCCGGGTCAGGTCGCTGACGACGTCGTAGATCTCCTGCGCGGTGGCCGCGACGGGAATGTCCGCGCGGACCTCGAAAAGCGGGGTCGAGTCGATGATGGAGTTCGTCATGGCCGAAATACTGCTGGTCGACCATTCGTCACTCAAGACTCTTATCGCGGGTCCATCAGGTCTTTTACCCGTGTATTGCACAAGGAAATTCAGGACATGCCGGAGCGGCGCCGCAATAATGATTCCGCGGCGCCGCCTACAGCTTATTTCCGCAGCTTTTTCCGTCAGGAGCGGGCGCGCAGCACCAGCTTTCCCGTCACCTTGCCCTCGTCCAGCAGGCGGTGCGCCTCGGCCGCCGCCGACAGCGGCAGCACCTCGGTGCCGCGCGGCCGCAGCAGCCCGGCCGCCGTCAGCTTGTTGACGTGGGCCGCGGCGGCGGCCAACCGGCCCGCGGTGGCGTGCGAGATGGCGAAGCCCCGGACCGAGCAGTCCTTGAGGTAGAGCGGACCCACCGGCAGTACGGGACGGGTGCGCAGCCCCGCGAGCAGCACGATCCGGCCGCGGCTCGCGAGCAGGTCCACCGCGGTGTCCAGGTCGTTGCGGCCCGAGGTGTCGACGTGGATGTCCACCCCGTCCGGGCTGAGCTCCCGGATCCGGCCGGGCACGTCGGGGTCGTTGTAGTCGATGACCTCGGCCGCGCCCAGCTCCCGTACGTAGTCGAAGTCGCGCGGCGAGGAGGTGGCGATCACCCGGGCTCCGGCCTGCGCGGCCATCGTGACGAGCGCGCTGCCCACGTTGCCCGCGGCCCCCGCCACCAGCACGGTGTCGCCGGCGGTGATCCCGCCCTGGTCGAAGAGGGCGAGGTAGGCCGTGACGGCGGGGTGCGCGAGGGCCACCGCGTCGACCGGGTCCACCCCCTCGGGCAGCGGGTAGAGCCGGTCGGCCGGGACGACGGCCTGCTCGGCGGCGGCGCCCTGGCGGCCGTCGTGTCCCAGGCTGTTGCACCAGACCCGGTCCCCCGGCGCGAAGCGGTGGGCGACCTCGGGGCCGGCGGCCAGCACCGTACCGACCAGGTCCCTGCCGATCACGAAGGGGAAGGCGAGCGGGGTGCGCCAGGCACCCGAGCGGACGAAGGTGTCGACGTGGTTGACGGACACGACGTCGACCTCGACGAGCACGTCGGACGGCCCCGGCTGCGGAGCGGGCAGCTCACCGAAGCGGATGAGCTCCGCGGGACCCAACTGTTCGATATAGGCGGCATGCATGGTTCGGATTCTGTTCACAGCGGCCCCCACAGGAAACCCCGTCCCGATTTTCAGTCAGGTGTGACTTAACCGATCACCGGCGGCTTTGTCAGGTGCGGCCGCCCCACCTGACGGAGTGACCATCGCCCGGTGGGTGCCACCCCAATTACCCAGCAGCATCGATAATCCGCCACCCCTCAGTTCTGCCCATACGCCAGACTTGGGCCCATTTCCTGGGAGTTTCCTGTGGTTACAGCTTCACTCACCGTCAGAAAAGCGTCGGCCCTCCAACAGCCCGACTGGGCCGATTTCCCCGAACTGACCAAAGTAAAGGACGATCTTTCCCAGCGCCCCGCTTTGGTCAACGCCGGAGACGTACGCCGCCTGCGCTCCCACCTCGCACGGGTGGCCGCCGGCGATGCCTTCGTCGTCCAGGCGGGCGACTGCGCCGAGGACCCGGCGGAGTGCGACGCGGGCTACATCGCGCGCAAGTCCGCCCTCCTCGACATGCTCGCCGGCACCCTGAAGATGATCACGCACAAGCCGGTGGTCCGGATCGGGCGGCTCGCCGGCCAGTTCGCCAAGCCGCGCTCGCGCCCGACCGAGGTCGTGGACGGGGTCGAACTGCCCGTCTACCGCGGACACATGGTCAACGGCCCCGACGCCGGCCTGGCCGACCGGCTCCCCGACCCGTTCCGCCTGCTCTCCGGCTACCGGGCCGCCGCGCAGGCCATGGCCCACCTCGGCTGGACCGACCCGGCCCGCCGTTCCGGGATCTGCCCGCCGGTGTGGACCAGCCACGAGGCGCTGCTCCTCGACTACGAACTGCCCATGATGCGCTGGGACGAGGAGGGCAGCCCGCTGCTGACCTCGACCCACTTCCCGTGGATCGGCGAGCGCACCCGCCAGATCGACGGCCCCCACGTGGACATGCTGGCCGGGGTCGTCAACCCGGTCGCGTGCAAGGTGGGCCCGTCCATGGAGCCGGAGGAGCTCATCGAGCTGTGCCGGCGCCTCGACCCCTGGCGCGAGCCCGGCCGCCTCACCCTGATCGCCCGCATGGGCGCCGACCTGGTCGCCGAGCGCCTGCCGGCGCTCGTGGACGCGGTCCGGCAGGCCGGACACCCGGTCATCTGGCTGACCGACCCCATGCACGGCAACACCTTCTCCGCCCCCGGCGGTCACAAGACCCGTCTCGTCACCACCGTCGTCAAGGAGATCCAGGGCTTCCAGGAGGCCGTGGCCCAGGGCGGCGGGATCGCGGGCGGGCTGCACCTGGAGACCACTCCGGACGACGTCACCGAGTGCGCGACCGGTGAGGACCGGCTGGACACGGTCGGAGAGAAGTACACGAGCCTGTGCGACCCCCGACTCAACCCGAACCAGGCCTACGCCGTGGTGACGCAATGGCGAGCCTGAACCAGCAGGGAGATTGGACATGGAGAACAAGGTCGCCCTCGTCACGGGAGCCGCGGGAGGCATCGGTCTTGCCGTAGCCCGCCTGCTCGCCGAGGAGGGCGCGACGGTGGCCGCCGTGGACCGGGACGCCGAGAGGCTGCGGGAGTCGGTGGAGAAGCTGGCCGCCGACGGACTGGACGTCCACGCCCACCCGGCCGACGTCACCGTCACCGAGCAGGTCGAGGCCGTGGTGGACACGGTCGAGTCCGAACTCGGCCCGCTGGACTTCCTCGTCAACACCGCGGGGATCCTGCGCCTCGGCGAGGTACGGGACTTCAGCGACGAGGACTGGCTGCAGACCTTCGAGGTCAACGTCAGCGGCGTCTTCCGGCTGTCTCGCGCCGCCGTCAACCGGATGATCCCCCGCAACCGCGGGGCCATCGTCACCGTCGCCTCGAACGCGTCCGGCACCCCGCGTACCGCCATGGGGGCCTACGGCGCGTCCAAGGCCGCCGCGACCATGCTCACCAAGACGCTCGGCCTGGAAGTGGCCAAGCACAACATCCGCTGCAACGTCGTCGCCCCCGGGTCCACCGACACGGCGATGCTCGCCTCCATGTGGGAGGACGAGCAGGGCCCCGCGAGGACCATCGCGGGCAGCCCCGACTCCTTCAAGGTCGGCATCCCGCTGGGCAAGCTCGCCCGGACCAACGACATCGCCGAATCCGTGCTCTTCCTGCTCTCCGACCGCGCGGCACACATCACCCTGCACGTGCTCACCGTGGACGGCGGAGCCACGCTCGGCGCGTGAGCCCGACCCACCCGGCACACCCACCCGCCCACCCGTCCACCCGTGCGCAGCCCCTTTGAGGACAGACATCCGAGAGGACATTCATGGCCGGCATACCGACCATCGAGCCCTATCCCCTCCCGACCGCGGGAGACATCCCCCCGTCCGTACCGCAGTGGTCGTTCGACCCGGACCGAGCCGTGCTGCTCGTCCACGACATGCAGCGCTACTTCCTCGCGCCCTTCCCCCAAGCGCTGCGCGCCGAGCTGACCGACAACGCCGTACTGCTGCGTGAGCACTTCAAGGCCCACGGCGCGCCCGTCGCCTACACCGCCCAGCCGGGCGGCATGACCCCCGAGCAGCGCGGGCTGCTCGCGGACATCTGGGGTCCCGGGATGCGTACGACTCCCGAGGACCGCGAGGTGGTCCCCGCGCTCGCCCCCGCCCCAGAGGACTGGGTCTGCACCAAGTGGCGCTACAGCGCCTTCTTCAACACCGACCTGCTGGAGCGCATGCGCGCCGCCGGCCGGGACCAGCTCGTCATCTGCGGTGTCTACGCGCACGTCGGCGTGCTGACCACGGCCATCGAGTCCTTCAGCCACGACATCCAGACCTTCCTGGTCGCGGACGCGATCGGCGACTTCAGCGAGCTGGAGCACCGGCTGGCCATCGACTACGCGTCCAAGCGGTGCGCGGTCGTCACCACCGCCAAGGAGATCGCCGGATGAGCTCGCCGCTGCTGGCCCGCGTCCTGGGCCCCAACCCGCCCCCCTTCGCCCTTCTCTACCGCCCGGAGGCCACCGGCCCCGGGATCCTCGACGTCATCGTCGGCGAGAGCGCCACCGTGGACTCGCTGGCGCAGCTGCGCGCAGCGGGTGCCCCCGCTGCCGCGGACGCCCCGGCCGGGCCGGCCGCGGGCGGCTCCCGGCACGAGGTGCTCGCGCTGATCCCGTACCGGCAGATCTCCGAGCGGGGCTTCGCCGCCCCCGAGGAGGACACCCCGCTGGTCGCGATGACCGTCACCGGACAGGAGCGGATCTCGCTGGTCGAGGCGCTCTCCCGGATCCCCGACCTGCCGATCGAACTCGAAGGAGGCGCGTTCGACGTCTCCGACGAGGAGTACGCGGACACCGTGCGCCGGGTGATCTCGGACGAGATCGGCGAGGGCGCGGGCGCCAACTTCGTCCTCAAGCGGTCCTGGACCACCGGCATCCGCGCGTACTCCACCGGCCACGCGCTGACCCTCTTCCGGCGGCTGCTGGAGAAGGAGTCCGGCGCCTACTGGACCTTCGTCGTGCACACCGGCGAGCGCACGCTCGTCGGCGCCAGTCCCGAGCGGCACGTCAGCCTCCGCGAGGGCACCGCCGTCATGAACCCGATCAGCGGCACCTACCGCTATCCGGCGGCCGGGCCCTCGCTGCCGGAGGTCATGGACTTCCTCGCCGACACCAAGGAGGTCGACGAGCTCTACATGGTGGTGGACGAGGAACTGAAGATGATGGCCCGGATCTGCGAGGGCGGTGCCCGCGTCGACGGGCCGTACCTCAAGGAGATGGCCCGCCTCGCCCACACCGAGTACTTCATCGAGGGCCGCAGTACGCGCCCCCCGGAGGAGATCCTGCGCGAGACCCTGTTCGCCCCGACCGTCACCGGCAGCCCGCTGGAGAGCGCGGCCCAGGTGATCGCCAAGTACGAGCCCCAGGGGCGCGGTTACTACAGCGGCGTGCTGGCGCTGATCGGCCGCGACGAGCAGGGCGGGGACGCGCTGGACTCGTCCATCCTGATCCGCACGGCCGACATCGGCTCCGGCGGCGAGGTCCGCATCGGGGTCGGCGCCACCCTGGTGCGCCACTCCGACCCGTGGTCGGAGGTGGCCGAGACCGCCGCCAAGGCCGCCGGGCTGCTCGCGGCCCTCGAATCGGGGGGCGGCCCGACCCGGTTCGCCACCCACCCCACCGTCCGCGCGGCACTGGAGGACCGCAACCGCACGATCGCCGGCTACTGGCTCAAGGAGGACCAGGACCGGGCGGCCGTGGATCCCGAGCTGGCAGGCCGGAGGGTGCTGGTGGTGGACGCCGAGGACACCTTCACGGCGATGATCGCCCGCCAACTGGACTCCCTCGGCCTGGACGTGACGATCCGCCGCTACGACGAGTCGTACTCCTTCGACGGGCACGACCTGGTGGTGATGGGCCCCGGCCCGGGCGACCCCCGGGACGGCTCCCACCCCAAGATCGCCCACCTGCGCACGGCGATACGGAACCTGCTGGACGAGCGGCGGCCCTTCCTGGCCGTCTGCCTCAGCCACCAGGTGCTGTCCACCGCACTCGGCTTCGACCTGGTCCGCCGCAGCGAGCCCAACCAGGGCGTGCAGAAGGAGATCGACTTCTTCGGCAGACCGGAACGGGTCGGGTTCTACAACACCTTCGCCGCGCGGTCCCTGGTCGACTCGGCCGTCGTCCCCGGTGTCGGGCTCGTGGACATCAGCCGCGATCCGGAGACCGGGGAGGTGCACGCGCTGCGCGGCCCGCACTTCGCGTCGATGCAGTTCCACGCCGAGTCGGTGCTGACCCAGAACGGACCGCGCATCACCGGGGACCTGCTGTCCTCGCTGACGGCGCGGATGCTCGCCGCCTGACGCGGCGCGGGGCGGTCCGGCCCGCCCGGACCGCCCCGCGACCCCGTACCTGACAAGGTCCCACGGACGCCGTTGTCGGCATTTCCCCGGGACGGAACCATGAGTTTCACGCAGTGTTGAGGAGTCGTAGAAATGATCACGACGGGAAATCACGGTGCGCGCAATGCTTTTTCGGTGGGCGTGCTCGGTACGGGGTCGTACGTACCGGCTCATGTCGTTTCCAACGAAGAAGTCGGAGCGCCGGCCGGAGTCGATCACGAATGGATACTCGGCAAGACGGGAATACGCGAACGGCGTTGGGCGAAGCCCGATGAAGCAACATCCGATCTCGCGGTGATCGCGGGGCGGGCGGCACTGGAGAGTGCCGGAATCCGCGCCCGGCAGCTGTCGCTCATCGTGGTGGCGACCTCCACCCCGGACCAGCCCCAGCCGCCGACGGCGGCCGTGGTCGCCGCCGAGCTCGGCGCCGACCAGGGCACCGCCGCCTTCGACGTCAACGGCGTCTGCACGGGCTTCCTGTTCGCCCTGACCACGGCGCAGGGCATGCTCGCCACCGCCACCGGCGAGGGTTACGCCTTGGTCATCGGCGCCGACGTGTACTCCCGGATCCTCAACCGCGAGGACCGGCGCACCACGATCCTGTTCGGTGACGGCGCCGGCGCCGTCGTCCTCGGCCCGGCGGCCGGGGAAGGACGCGGCATCCTCGCGAACCGGCTGGCCAGTTTTGCGGCCGACCGGCATCTGATCGAGGTGCCCGGCGGCGGCAGCCGTATTCCGACCACCGCCGAAACCCTCGCCGAGGGGCTTCAGTACTTCACCATGAACGGCCGGGGCGTCCGCGATTTCGTCGCCGCGAACGTCCCGCCCGCCATTCACGCATTCCTTTCGGAACGGGACCTCACCACCGCGGACATCGCGCATTTCGTTCCGCACCAGGCCAACGGACACATGCTGGCAGACCTTTCCGAGGAAATCGGCGTGGGCACCGAACGCACCTGGACGACGTACGAGAGGTACGGCAACACCGGCGCCGCCTCGGTCCCGATCACCCTCGACCGCGCGGCCCGCTCCGGCCGGCTGGCCGACGGCGACCTGGTCCTGCTCGCGGGCTTCGGCGGCGGCATGGCCCTGGGTCTGTCGCTCGTCCGCTGGTAGCCCCTCCCGCGGACCCCTCCCTCCCTGCCCTCCCCCACTCCCCCGGGGGGCGACACCCTTCAAGGAGATTCCATGCTGGACGCAACCCCGATCGACGACGCCCGGGTCGACGCCTACCTCACCCGGATCGGCGCGAGCCGCCCCGCGCAGCCCGACCTCGCCGGACTGCGGCACCTGGCCGAACGCGCCGTGCTGTCGGTGCCGTTCGAGAACCTCGACTACCACCTCGAAGGCCGCGAGATCCACATGGATCAGCGATCCGTCGACAAGGTGGCGATCGACAACCGCGGCGGCGGCTGCTACGAGGTCAACCCGGCGCTCGGCTTCGTGCTGGAGGCCCTGGGCTACGAGGTCGACATCCTGCCGGGCCGCGTGCACCGCCCGGAGGGCCTCGGCCCGTTCCTCGGCCACCTCGCCCTGAAGGTCACCATCGGCGACAAGGTGTACCTGGTCGACACCGGCTTCGGCCGCAACAGCCGCTTCCCGCTCGACTTCACGAGCCGCGAGGTCCAGAGCGACCCGCACGGCGAGTACCAGCTCAAGGACGTCGAGGGGCAGCCGGGCACCGTGGACCTGTGGCTCGGCGGCCGCCCGCTGTACCAGGTCGTCGAGACCCCGGTCCGCATCGAGGACTACGGCCCGTCGCTGTGGTGGTACCGCACGGCGCCCGACTCCTCCTTCATGCAGGCCCTGTTCTGCTCCATCCGCACCGAGACCGGCCTGGTGACCCTCAAGGGCCGCCACCTGAACGTCGTCGACGGCGACCAGCGCTCGAAGACCGTCCTCCAGGACGACGCCGAGGTCCTCGCCGCCTACAAGACCCACTTCGGCATCAGCCTCGACCGACTGCCCACCGAGCCGGAGAACTCCACCACCACCGGCGTCCGCACCGACTGAGAGAGTCCCAGAGGCCATGGCTGACCTGATAGCCGGCGAGAGCCGGCCCACGAGAGAGGGCGAAGCGGTACCCGCCGCCGCCGGGGCGTCCGACCTGGACGTCCTGGTGGTCGGGGCCGGCCCCACCGGGCTGCTGACCGCCGTCGAACTGCTGCGGCGCGGCATCCGGGTCCGCGTGATCGACCGTGCCGTCGAACCGATGCTGACCCCCAAGGCCCTGTCCGTCTGGCCGCGCGCCCTCGACATCCTCGAGGACACCGGTCTGGGCGGCGTGGTCGACGAGGAGTCCGTACGGATCAACACGCTGAGCTACTTCTCCGAACGGCGCCCGCTGGCCTCCTTCGGATTCTCCGACGACCTGGCGTGCCGCACCCTGCCCCAGCACGTCACCGAGCGGCTGCTCACCGAGCGGCTGCAGGCGCTCGGCGGCAAGATCGAGCGCGGGGTGCGGCTGCTGGCCCTGGACGGGCTGGACTACTCCGGCCGGATCGAGGCCACCGACGGCGTGACGGCGGTGCTGGAGACACCCGAGGGGCTGCAGCGGCTGCGGGTGCCGTTCGTCGTCGGCGCCGACGGTGCCGGCAGTGCCGTCCGGGGCCAACTCGGCGTCGGATTCGAGGGATCGACGTACGAGATGGCCTTCGCACTCATCGATGCGCGCATTGATGGGTACCTACCTCCGGACGAGTGCCACTTCTACCAGTCCGCGAACGGCGCGCTGGTGATCGTGCCCATCCCGGGCGGGATCTTCAGGTTCCTGTCGGTGATGCCCCAGGGCGGCGGCGAGGTCGACACCGCGATGATGCAGGCCGTCATCGACGAGCGCGGGCCGCGCGGCGTACGGATCAAGGAGGCGGTTTGGAAGGCCGTGTTCCGGGTTCACGCCCGGCGGGCGAGCGAGTTCCAGCGCGGCCGGGTCTTCCTGGCCGGCGACGCCGCCCACGTGCACAGCCCGGCAGGCGGGCAGGGCATGAACAACGGCCTCCAGGACGCGCACAACCTCGCCTGGAAGCTGGCCTCGGTGATCCGGGGCGAGTCCCCCTCCTCGCTGCTCGCCTCTTACGGAGAGGAGCGGGCGGAGGTCACCCGCCAGCTCGTGCGCGACACCGACTTCCAGACCAGGGCCTGGCTGTTCAAGTCCAAGGCCACGGTGGCGGCGCGCGACGCGGCGTTCCGGCTCCTCGACCGGACCGGGATCGTCTCCGAGTTCTACGCCCCGGTGATGGCCGGCCGCCGGCTCTCGTACCCGCCGGTCCGCGACACCCAGCAGCCCTCGGGCTGGACGGGTTGCCGCGTACGGCGTTCCCTGCCCGGCGTGCTGGAGGTCGGAGCGGTCTTCCCGCGCCGTCTGGCACTCGCGTACGGGATCTCCGGACCGTCCGCGGATCCGCACGGCTGGAACTTGGCGGTCGTCCCGGACGGGAACAGGGCCTGGGAAGAGGAATTGGGCCACATCGTGGCGCAATGGCCACTGTTGCGGCAAGTGACGATACGCCGCCGCGACGCCGCCGCACAGGCCGGATGCCGCTCCGCGGGCTACTACCTGATCCGGCCGGACGGTCATATCGCCGCTCACGGCCATGCACGGGATCTGGGAAGGCTCGAAGCGGAACTGCGACTCTCCTTTTCTTGAGCGGCAATCCACCGATATCCGAACGTCGACATCCGGCCAATCAAATACCGGATAGCCCCCCGGTTTTCTCGTTAGACTGGCCGTTCCCGTTCCGTTCCCATACCACCTCCCGCTCAAGCGGGAACGGAGAGGGACTGGAGCAGGAAGCCCCGTTGCGAATCTCTGTCACGTCGAAAGCGACACGGGATTTCCAAACAAACAAGGGGTTCGAAATGCGCGGCAAGCTCGCTGGTCTGGTCGGTATCTTCGCGGTCGCCCTCGCCCTGGGCCTGGGTACGGCAGTCGAGCAGAACCACCAGGCCAACGGCACCAAGAGCCACTCCGTCCTGGCCGAGGACAAGGGTCCGGGCGTCGCCCCGACCAACCCCCCGGTGCCGCCGCAGGGCGCCTGATCCTCCCCCCGCGCAGACAGTGGGCCCCGTCCGACACCGGACGGGGCCCACTGTTTTTGCCGTTCCCGTGCGCGCACCGCGGTCAGACGGTGCGACGCCCCTGCGGCGGCACCCCCATGGACTCGAAGAGCATGTCGGCCCGCTCCCGGTACTCGGCCGCGGTCGGCCGGCCGAGCCGCTCGGCCGCGGCCGCCATCCCGTCCAGCGCGTGGGCCATCTCGACGCGGTACCCCATCCCCTCTGCCACCTCAAGTGCCCGCTCGTGCAGGCGCAGGGCCTCTTCGTGGCGTCCGTGGCGGCCATGTTTGAGCGCCAGGAGGTTGTCCACCCGGGAGCGCCGCTGCGTCGAGGTCCTGGGGCTGATCAGCTCCAGGGCCCGGTCCTCGTGCTCCTGCGCCCGGCGGATGTCGCCGAGCCGGTCGCTCACGTCGGAGGAGACGGCGAGCGCGAGGATCATGTTCTCCTCCATGGCGGTGGCGCTCAGCGCCCAGGACCGCGTCACGCTGTCGTGGGCGGCCGCGAAGTCGCCCTTGCCGATCTGGGCCAGGGCCAGGCTCGTCCACGCGGTCACCTCCACCCCCGGGGACGGATAGGCCCGGCAGATCTCTATCACCCTGAGCAGGGCGTCGGCCGCCTCGTCGTGGCGGCCGAGCGCCAGGCACACGGTGCCGAGGGTGTTGAGGTCCTCCGCCTGCTGCTGGACCAGACCGGCGCCGTCGCCCTTCTGGAACGCCCGTACCGCCTCCGTCGTGTAGCGGTACGAGCTCGCCAGGTTCCCCAGCGCGTAGTGCGCGAGGCCGAGCAGCCCCAGGCACATCGCCTCGTCGTCCAGACGCCCGGCCTTGCGCGCCCAGTCGAGCGCTTCCTCCGCCGCGTCCACGGCCTCGGGGAACCGGCCGAGTCTCCAGCGCGCCACCCCCAGGTTGTTGAGGGTCTGGCAGATGAGCAGGGGATCGCCGATGGTGCGCGTCGCGATGAGCCCCGCCCGGCACACCGCCTCGAACTCCGCGAACCGGCCGCGGAGGTTCAGGTGGAAGGACGCGTTGCGGGCCAGGGCGAACACCAGTTGCGGGCGCTCCTCGTGACCGCCCCTGGCCAGCAGGGCCTGAATGCCTGCGGACTCCCGGTCGAACCACTCCAAGGTGCGGTCCTCGCGGCGCATCGGCGGCAGCGCGTACGTGGCGCCGGGAGCTTCCACGTGCATGCTGCGGCGGGTGGGGAACAGCAGGGTGCACGCGACGTCCGTCGCCGCGGCGTAGTAGCCGAGCAGCCGTTCGTCGGCGTCCCGGGCCTCGCGCCCGCCCCTGCCCTCGCCGAGGGAGAGCGCGTACGTGCGCACCAGGTCGTGGAAGGCGTACCTCCCCGGTTCGTTCTGCACCAGCAGGTGCATGTCGAGGAGGTCCTCCAGCATGTCCTCCGCGTCCCGGACCCCGGTCTCCAGCAGGGCCGCGGCCGAGTAGACGTCGACCTCCGCTCCCGGGTGCAGGCCCAGCAGGCAGAACGCGGCCTGGAGCTCCGGTTCCAGTGCCTTGTACGACAGGCTGAGCGTGGCGGCCACGCTGCGCTCGCCCGCGCTCAGCTCGTCCAGCCTCCGGGTCTCGTCCTCCAGCCGCTCGACCAGGTAGCGCACGGTCCAGCGCGGACGGTTGCGCAGCCGCGCCACCGCCAGGCGCAGGGCCAGCGGGAGGTGGCCGCACAGGTCGGCGAGTTCGGCGGCGGCCTCCGGCTCCCTGGCCACCCGGTCGTCGCCGAGGATCTCGCCGAGCATCACCCGGCTCTCCTCGGGCTCCATCACCCCCAGCGAGATCCAGTCCGCGCCGTCCAGATCGAGCAGCCGGGCCCGGCTGGTGACCAGCACCAGGCACTCGGTCGAGGACGGGAGCAGGGGCAGCACCTGGCCGGCGTCGAGGGCGTTGTCGAACAGGAGCAGCAGGCGCCGGCCCGTCAGGGTGGCCCGCCACAGGCCGATCAGGCCGGCCTCGTCGTCGGGGATGCCGTCGGCGGGCACGCCGAGGGTGCGCAGCAGACCGCCGAGGGTGGCCGCCGGCCGCTGCGGCTTCTCACCGGGGGTGAAGCCGCGCAGGTCGGCGTAGAGCTGGCCGTCCGGGTACTCCTCGGCCAGCTGGTACGCGGTGCGCACCGCCAGCGAGGTCTTGCCGCAGCCGCCCATGCCGTCGATCGCGACGACCCGGGGCCCTTCCCCCGCGTCCTGGCGGCACGCCTCCAGCACCTCGGCCAGCTCGCGCTCACGACCGGTGAAGTCGGGAATGCCGGGCGGCAGGGTGCAGGGGGCCCCGTGCAGCGAGGCGAGGGTCGGGAAGCGGTGGCTCCCGGCGCCGGACTGCGCGGACCGCCGGGCGTCCGGAGTCCCCGCCTCCGGGGACGCGGCCGGGGCGCCCACGGCGACCGGGCGGGTGGCCGGGCCGGCGAGATCGGGGGAGGCGCGCAGGATGTCCTCGTACATCTTGGTGAGCTGCGCGCTGGGGTCTATTCCGAGTTCCTCCACGAGAAGTTCGCGGACCTTGGCGTACTCGGCGAGCGCCTCCGCCTGCCGCCCGGAGCGGTACAGGGCCAGGATCAGATGGCCGCGCAGCGACTCCCGCAGCGGGTGCTGCGCGATGAGGGTGCGCAGGTCGCCGATGAGCTCGCCCGCCTCGCCCAGGGCCAGGCGCAGCTCGAAGAGCTGCTCCGCGGCGCCCAGCCGGCGTTCCTCCAGTACGGCGCCCGCGGCCTCGACCACCGAGCCGCCGGCGCCCGACATCACCGGGCCGCGCCACAGGGCCAGGGCGGCGCGCAGTTCGTCGGCCGCGGCCTCGGGGCGGTCCCCGGAGGCGGCGTGCCGGGCCTCCCGGATGTGCCCGTTGAAGAGGAGCAGGTCGAGCTGATCGCGGGTCACCTGTACGCGGTAGCCCGGGCCGTCCGTGAGGATCAGCTTCCCGCCCCCCGGGATCCGGCGCCGCAGGTCGGCGACGGCCTTGCGTACCTGGTGGGAAGCGGTTACCGGTGGTTCCTCGTCCCACACCGCCTCCACAAGACGGACAACCGGGATGATATTCCCCGGTTCGAGCAGCAGAGTGGCAAGAACTCGTTCGTGAATTTGCCCGCCGAGCTTTAACCGGTGCCCTGCCGTCCACCCTTCAAGCGGTCCGAGAATATTGAAACGCACCTGGCTTTCCACCGAATTAGCCATGGCCTCCTTGCCCCATCCCCCTCAATGCCCCCTGCTGAAGAGCCTTCAGCAGGATCCTAAGAGCTTACTGGGGGAAGCGGTAGCGAAGAGGGAACGAAGCGGGAACGACACCTCCGACAGTTGCGTCCTGACTCGGACTCAGGAGCAGCGATGAAGACTTTCGGCCTCGGCGCCAGCCGGCGGACCGTGCGGCGCGCGGCGAACCATTCCGGCACCCGGCCTGCCGCCGCGCACAGCGCCTACCAAGCACCTGTAGCCACCCCTCCGGCACAGGCCCCCCACTCCCCACCCGTCCTGCCGTCGACCACGACCGCGGACCACAGAGCCCAGATCGTCGAAGCGATGATCTCGGAGCTGGCCCCCCAGCTGTTCAGGTCGCTGCGCCGCAGTGACCAGCGCGCCCGCGGCGAGCAGTACCTGCGGGGACTGCTCTACGCGGACGGGCGCAAGTCGATCCGCAACATGGCCGGAGTCGTCGGCGGAGCGGGCACCGAGCAGTCGCTGCACCACTTCATCAGCGAATCCACCTGGAACTGGGCCCCGATGCGCGCGGCCCTCGCCCGGTACGCGGAGCAGCTGGTCCAGCCCAAGGCCTGGGTCGTCCAGTCCATGCCGATCCAGAAGGCCGGCGAGCAGTCGGCGGGCATAGACCGCCGGTTCGTCCCGGAACTGGGGCACTCCGTGCACGGCCAGCACTCGTTCGGCCTGTGGATGGCCTCGGAGGCGATGAGCGCCCCGGTCAACTGGCGGCTCTACCTCTCCCCTTCCTGGCTCCAGGACGAGGAGAAGCGCCGCCGGGCCGACATCCCGGACTGGGTGGACGAGGAGTCGCCGGGCGAGTGCGCCACGGCTTCCGCCCTCGAAGTCCTCGCCTGGGGCGGGGTGGAGCGCCGCCCGGTGGTACTGCCCTCCCGTGACTTCGTCAGCAGTGCCGTGCTGAGCCGCTTCCACGCCGCGGGCGTTCCCGTCATGGCCCGGATGCGGGCCATGGACCAGCTGCGGGTCGCCGACACGGCGATGCCCGGGTACGGCGCCGGCCCCATACCGGTGTCGGACATGCTCCAGCACGTACGCGGACTGCGCCGGCCCGTCGAATGGCTGGACCCCTCCTCGGGGACGCCCGTCGTGCGCAGCACCCTGGTCGCGGGCATACGCGTCGAGCTGCCGCAGCCGCGCCGCTCACCCTCCGGCCCGCAGCAGTGGCTGCTGATGGGCGAGTGGACCAACCGCAACGGCCCGCCCAGCGAGTTGTGGCTCACGGATCTCACCACCACCTCGCTCGACGGGCTGATGCGGCTGGCCAAGCTCAGCCGGCGGACGGCCTTCGACAGCGCCGACACCGGCGAGCGGGCCGGGCTGCGCGATTTCGCCGGCCGCTCCTTCAAGGGCTGGCACCGCCACCTCACGCTCTCCTCGGCCGCCCACAGCGTCGCGATCGGCGCCGACCACGCCACTGGCCGCACTCGGGCGGAGAGTTCGTCCGGCACTCCTTCGGGGAACCGGCCGCTGCGGCAGATGGGCTGAGGCGTGTCGTCCGAGGATGACGGTACGCCGCGCAGAGGGGAATGTTCGGGGCCCGCTCCCGTGCTCCCTCGGCCCGCATCACGCGGGGGCTCCCGCGGTCCGAGGCGTCTTCCCGGCGGCCGGGGCCGGCTGCGGGAGGCGCATCGCGGCCAGGGCGACGGCGGTGAAGTAGACCGCCCAGCCCAGCCAGGCCCAGCCGCCCCAGCCGACGGAACTGGTGATGAGAGGGGGGCCGACGACGGTGGTGACGGCGAACCCGAGGTTGAAGGCGGCGAGGTAGCCGGTCTTGCGGCCCTCGGGGATGTGCAGCAGGGCGACGCCGGTGGTGCCGGACACGATGTACAGCTCCCCGAGGGAGAAGAGCAGCGCGGCTGCGACCACCAGGGCCAGGTTCGTGGTCGCACCGCCGAACGCCGTCAGCGGTACGACCCCCGCTGCCAGAGCCGACAGCAGCCCGCCGCGCCGCATCATCCTGCGGGCGGTGGCGAAGTCCTCGGACCCCTTGCTGATCCGGACCTGGAGCGCGACGACGACGGCGGTGTTGAGGACCTGGACCAGGGTCACGGTCCAGGCGGGAGCTTGCGTCTGCTGGACCACCCACAGCGGGACACCGAGTCCGAGGACGAGCGCCGACATGGTCAGGGCCCCGTACAGGACGGTGATGCGGAGGAAGGCCCGGTCGCGCAGGACGCTGCCGCGTGAGGGGCCGCCCTGCGCGGCCCCGGCCGGGCGCCCGCCGTCGCCGAAGGTCCGGCAGACCACGGCGCAGCCGATGAACAGGACGGCGGAGAGCACCATCACCGCCCGGTAGGCCCAGGCCTCGCCGATCGCGATGGCCGCCCCGGAGGGCAGCGCCCCCGCGGCCATGCCCGCGTTGCGCAGCGAGCGGAGCCGGGCGAGCGCTCCGACCGCCTCCTCGTTGCTCGCACGGGCGATCAGGCCCGATTCGATCAGCGGGCTGATGCCCCGGCTCAGCACCCCGGCGACCGCCGAGGCGAGCAGGGCGGCGATGAAGGACGAGGCCGTGGCCAGCGCCAGGAAGGCGGCGGCGCGGACCAGGAACAGGACGGTGAGCACGGTACGGGTGCCGAAGCGCTCGGCGGCCCGCGCGATGGGCATGGCGCCCAGCAGCGAGGTGACGCCGGCGACACCGAGGACCAGCCCGATCTCGGCGTTGGGCAGGTCCACGGCCTTGTGGAAGAAGAGGACGGACAGGGACAGGTACATGCCCAGTCCGACGGCGTCGGAGAGTCCAGTGGCGTAGATGCGTTTCTTCATCGGAGCGATCCCCACGTCATGAGTAGGCGGGATTGCGGAGTCGGGCCGGGGTGGGCGGGTCCGTCCACGGCTAGGTGGCCCGGGCCAGGGCGGGCTCGGACTGCGCGCCGGCCTCGACGAGTTCGACGCCGAGGGCCCGCTCGACGCGGTCGGCGAGCTCCAGGGCCCGGCCGGGCGTGGGCGCACCGATCATGAACGTCGCCAGGTGCAGGGTCCGGCTCCGGCTCGCCCGCTGCCCCGTCCCGAACCGCGGCTTCACGTAGACCAGTTCGGGGAAGGCCGCCATCAGCTGGTCCGTCGGGGTCTGCGCGGCCACCAGCCACTCGCCCGCCGGGATCGGCACCATCCTCAGCAGCGCCGTCCGCGTGAACTCCGGCACCGTGTCGGGTGCGAGGCCCAGCGCGCTGCGGCCGATCTGCTCGGCGTAGTCGTATCCCGCGCCGACCTCGAACATGACCGGCATCGGTCCGCCCGCCCGGGCGTTGACCTCGATGACGCGCGGCCCCTGCGGGGTCAGCGCGATCTCCGTGTGCACGGCCCCGGTGGTCAGCCCGATGGCCCGGATCGCCCGGTCCGCGCAGTCGACGGCGGCCGCCTGGACGGCGGGGTCGAGCCTCGACGGCATCGACGCGCCCTCCTCGGCGTAGCCGTGGCGCAGCTCCAGCCGGTCGGAGACGGCCAGGTGGTGCCGCTCGCCGGCCGCGAGCAGCGATTCCACGCTGCAGTACGCCGCCCAGCCACTGTCTCCGTCCGCCTCCAGTTCGAGGCGTTCCTCCAGCAGGAAGACGTCCTCGCTCTGGAGGAAGGCCGAGACGGTGGCCCGGCCGTCGCGGTAGGCCTCCAGGAGTTCCTCGTACGTGCGGACCAGCCGCACGCTCTGGCTGCCGGCGCCGAGCGAGGGTTTGAAGACGGCCGGCAGGCCGATGGCCCGGGCCGCCTCCGCCAGATCCGCCTCCTCGCGGATCTCCGCGAACCGCGGGGAGGGCACGCCGTGTTCGGCGAAGACCTGGCGCTGCCGGGACTTGGACTGGGCCACGGTCACCGCCTCCGGCGGGTTGCCCGGCAGCCCGAGGCGTTCGGCCAGCTCGGCCTGCGGACGCAGCAGCAGTTCCGAGTAGGTGACCACTCCCGACAGCGCGTACCGCCCGTGGAGGGCGAGGCCCACGGCCACCGCGTCGTCGAGGTCGGTCGCGGTCAGGAACTCCCCGCGCAGTCCGCGGGCGGCCCAGTCGGCGCGCACCGGTTCCGGGTCGCCCCAGGCCGCGATGTGGACGACGGAGACCGCCGGGCTGAGCCGGGAGAGGGAGTCGAGCGCCGCGGCGGGCGGGTGGCCGCCGATGCCCGAGATCAGCAGCAGGTGCGGCTGGTCCTCGGAGCCGGCGGACGGGCGGGCGGAGCGGGGGGTCATGGCGCGTCCTTTCAGGTGACGGGCTTCGCTTCGCTGGAGTAGGGGGTCAGTGGCTGAGGAGGGGTACCGGGGCACGGCGGGCGGAGCGGAACGAGAGCAGTTCGTCCACCAGGCGGTCCATCCGGATGTGCAGCTCCTCCAGCGGGCGCCCCGGAGTGAAGTCGCTGCGGGCGGAGGCCACATGGGTGGGCACGGCCCAGCCGCCCATCGCCCGGACCACGGCCCGCATCTGGTCGCAGGCCGTCCCGGCGCCGCGCGGGCCGCCGCCCGCGGCGATCAGCCCCACGGGCCGGTCGGCCAGCGCGTCGCCGGTGAGGTGGTCCAGGGCGTTCTTGAGCAGACCGCTGTACGAGCCGTGGTAGACCGGCGTGGCGAGTACGGCGCCGCTCGCCCCGGCGATCCGGGCGCGGATCGCCGCCGTCTGGCTGTACGGGGGCGGGTCGTCGTAGTCGTCGATCCGGTGGCGCCCGGGGAACTCCACGCCCAGGTCGAGGAGTTCGTACTCCGCCCCGGCCGCCCTGATCCGCTGGGCGGCCAGCTCCAGGACCCGGCGCGACACCGAGTCCGCGGAGGCGCTGCCGAGGATGCCGAGTATCACCGCTCGGCCCCCGCGGACCCCGGATTCGGCTCCAGACCGATCACCAGGCGCACCTCGCGCTCGGCGCGGGCGACCAGCCGCCGGACCTCCTCGTGCGAGTCGTGGGCGAAGACGTGCGTGCTCGCGCCCGTACCCGAGAACGGCTGCGCGGGGACCACGTCCCCGATCCGGTACGGCACGTTCCGGTAGTACGCGTCCTGTGCCACCGCCGAGTCGTCGAAGTCCAGCAGCATCCCGCCGACCGTGAAGTGCACGGTCCAGCCCGCGTACGCGCCCACCGGGGCGACCCGGCCGGCCGTCGGGTCGAGGCCCACGTCGGTGAGGATCTTGGCGTGGAAGAGGTCGATGCCGGTGATGGCCAGGAAGGCCTCGCGGACGCCCGCGCCGCCCGGGCGGCCGGCCACCTCGCAGAAGGTGAACCCGGACTCGTCCAGGAAAGCCTCCAGGTGGAGCACCCCCGCGGAGACCTGCCAGGCGTCGACGACCTGGCCGAGCAGTTCGCGGGCCGCCGCGCGCACGGCGGGGTCGGCGACCGTGACGGAGGACAGGGGCTCCACCCGGGACACGGCCAGGGTGTCGCTCACGTACCGGGACACGTCCCAGATCACCTCGCCTCCGTGGACGACGGCGTCGATGTGGCACATGTCGCCCGCCACGAACCCCTCGCACAGGTGGGTGCCGGGGCTGAACTCCTCGCGCACCCAACGCTCGACCTGGGCGGCGTCGGTGAGCACCGACACCCCGAACGAGCCCGAACCGTCGCGCGGCTTGACCACGACCCGGCCGTGCCGGGCGAACAGGTCGGTGACGTCCTCCGGGGTGTGGACGAGGTGCCCCTCGGCGGCACGGATGCCCGCCCGCCGGGCGATGCGCTTCATCACCGCCTTGTCCACGAACTTGCGAGCGGTGGCCGGGTCGCTGCCCGGCGTGCCCAGCCTGGCGCGCAGCTCCGCGGCCGGCTCCAGCAGCCGCTCGGAGACGGTGGCGACCCGGTCCACCGGGTACAGCGCGTGCACCGCGCCCGCGAGGGCCCGTACCCCGTCCGGATCGAACACGTCCGTCCGGGCGGCGAAATCGGCGGCGCTGCCGGTGGTGTTGCCCGCGGCCGAGCTCAGCACGCTGACCCGGAAGCGGTCCGGGTCCAGCAGCGGCGAGCCGTCGTCGCGGGTCCACACCCGGGGGCCGATCCGGTCCAGCAGCAGGACGTGCGTACGGTCGGCGGACTCGGTCTTCCACAGCAGCGAGCGCTCGATCCGGGCCACCGCCTGCTCGGCGCGGACGGTGTCCGGCGCCGCCACGGTGTACTCCAGGCGGACGACCGGCCCGCTGTGGACGCCCTCGCGGTCGAGCGGGGTCCGTACGGAGGCCAGCTCGGGCGTGTCGTACAGCTCCTCTGCGGCGGTCGCGGCGACCACCCGGAAGCGGCCCGGCCCGGACAGGACGTGGCGCTGGATCGCGATCCGCCCGGCGTCGGGCAGGGCGGCGCGCACCGGCCGGCCCAGGGCGCTCTCGACGGCGGCCGTCACCAGGCTCCGCCGGTGGGCGGCGTCGTAGAGGTCGAGGACCTGCCGGTCGAAGCCGGGCAGGACCAGGGGGCGCGTGTCGCGCGCCCCGAACACGACCCGGGCCGGCCCCTCGATCCCCGCCTCGCGCACGGCCTCCTCGGTGCGTGCCAGCAGCCGCGCGGGCACCGGGCCTGCGGTCAGGCGCCGCTCGGAGCTGCCGTCCTCGGCGGCGTGGTCGCCGCTCTCGTCGATCGAGGCGAGCACGTCCACCCGGCCTCCGCCGGTCGCGAGGGCCAGTACGGTGCGGACGGGATCGCTGACGAACGCGAGCTCCTCCAGCAGCCCGTCGAGCTCGCCGAGTTCCTCGTTCCCCGGCTCGCCGGCCCGGACGGCTCCGGCGGCCAGCGCGCGCAGTTCCCGCGCCTCGCGCTCGTACGCGCCCGACCAGGACAGGACCGCGGCCACCGGCCGGCGCTCGTGCGCCTCGAGGAACCGGGCGCGCACCGCGTCGAAGGTGAGCTCGTCGCGCCGCAGTACGGTCAGCCGCGCGGTCACCGCCCCGGCCGCGGCCACGATCCGGTCGACCGGGTCACCGCGGTCCAGCAGCAGCACCACGTGCTCGCCGCCCGCGGGCTCGGGCTCCGGGTGCTCCTGCCCCCGCTCCGCGGCGGCGACCGGTTCGATGCGCAGCGACTCCCGTACCAGGGCCGCGGCCTCCGCGGCGACCCGCACGGCCGTCGCCGCATCGGCTCCGCGCACCATCACGTAGCCGAACCGGTCGTGGTTGGTGCCCAGCGCCGGCACCCGGTCCCCGGGTCCGGCGGTCACCTGGCAGTCGACCACCCCGGCCGGCAGCTCGCGGAAGGCGGGGACCGTGCCGTGCACGATCCCGTCGACCGGAGTCCACAGGGCGTGCAGGGCGACCGTGGTCACCGGCGGGGCCGCGTCCTCGACCGGCGCACCGGTGGCGAGCGCGACCAGGTCGCGGGCGACCGAACGGTCCAGGGCGAGCGACATCTGCCGGGTCACCACGTGTCCGGCGATCCGGCCGTTCACCTCGATCAGCTCCGGACCGGTCGGCGTGACGAGCAGCTCCACGTGGAGCGCGCTCGCCCGGACCCCGAGCGCCTCGACGGTGTCGAGGACGAACCGCCGTGCGGCGCCCATGCCCGGGAAGCGGGCCGGGAAGTGCCCGCCGAGCTCGGCCGTGGTGCCGGGCGCCGCCGGGATGCGCTCGGCGAAGCCGTACAGGACCACGCGCCCGTCCTGGACGAGCAGTTCGGCGCTGACGTGGCGCCCGACGGCGTACTCCTCGACGAGCGCCACGGGGCGCCCGCCACCGTCGCCGTCCCCGTCGCCGTCCCCGCCGTCGTTCCCGTACGGGACCCCCAGTACCTCGGCCAGCCCGGCGGCGGCCTGCTCACGGGTCCACGCCACGGTGACCCCGACCGAATACCGGCCGGACGGCGGCTTGATCACGCACGGCAGCCCGATCTCGTCGACCGCCGCCAGTCCCTCCTCCTCGGTGACCGCCCGGCGCCAGCGCAGGCTGCCGATCCCGGCCTTCCCGAGCCGTTCCCGTACGGCCGACTTGTCGCCGAGCAGCCGCGCCGCCTCCAGTGACTCGTGGGGCAGCCCCAGGTCGCGGGCGAACCGCGCCGCGCCGTGCAGGAGGTTCTCGTCCCGGCAGATCACGCCGTCGACCGGGTTGGGGCCGAGGCGTCCCTGCAGCAGGGCGGCCAGGTCCTGGCCGCCGGACAGCTCCGGCACCTCCACCACCCGCGCCGCGCGTTCGAGCAGCTCGAACCCGGCATTGGCGCGGTAGGCGTCCAGGCGTTCCGTGACGAAGGTGACCTCGATGCCGTCGCCGGCCATCTCCGCCACGACGTCGAAGCCTCTGACGTATGCCGTCTCCAACAGAACAACATGCATGAGCTCAGCCCCTTGAGTCCTCTTCTCATCGAAGCATCGGGGGACGCGGACTACAGGGCAAGCGGCAGCCGCATAATCCGGCTCACTCCATCACCTCTTCCCTTTCCAATCCCGTTCCGTTCCCGTTTCGCTCCCGCGCCGATACCGAAGACACCCACCCTGACCTGCTGTTACATGTCAAACAAAAGAATTCGAATCCGTCAGGTCGGGTGACTTCCCACATTGCCGGACAGCGCTTCGCAGCTCCTTGCGGCAGCAATTAGTGTGCATACGGGAAACTGGACACCCACCTCTCCATTCATCTTGTAAACGGCCTTTCCCGGTCACCGAAGAAAAGGACAGAGACAGCGTGCGCATCATCTCCATCCCGAAATCGGGGACCGGACACGCGGCCCCGATCACCCACGTGGCCTTCAGCCCGGACGGCTCCCGCCTCGCGACCTCGTCCTACGACGGAACCGTGATCGTGTGGAACACCGCCGACCCCGCCCGCCCCACCGAGACCGCGACGCTGCGCCACCGCCGCCTCGTCAACTCCTCGGCCTGGAACCCCGCCGACCCGACCCTCCTCGCGACGGCCTCCGCCGACAAGACGGTCGGCATCTGGCGCGTCCCCCAAGAGGGCCCCGCCACGCTGGTCAACGTCCTGGCACGGCACACCGACGACATCAACTCCGTCGCCTGGCTGCCCGACGGCGAGCGCCTGATCTGCGTCTCCGAGGACGGCCGCGCCACCCTGTGGTCCGTACTCGACGGCACCTTCCTCACCGAGGTCGGCTCGCACGAGGCGCACTGCATGATGGTCTCCGTCAGCGTCGAGGGCCTGGCCGCCACGGTCGGCGAGGACGGCCTCGTCGCCGTCAGCGACCCCGCCTCCGGCTCCGGCGCGGCGCGCAAGCGCCACTACGACTCCTCCATCGAGGGCTGCGCCTGGTCCCGGGCCGGCGACCTCCTCGCCGTGGCCCGCGACGACGGCCGCGTCGACCTGCTGACCCGCGAACTGGACCACGTACTGACCGTCGAGGTCTCCAGTTCCGCCGCCCGCGCCGTCGACTGGGCCGAGGACGACTCCGCGTTCGTCGTCGGCGCCTACGACGGCTCCTTGCACTGGTTCGACCGGTCCGGCGAACGCCGGCACACCGTCGCCGACCTCCGTGTGTGGCCGCGCTCCGTCGCCGCCGCCCAGGGGCTGGTCGCCGCGGGCTCCTTCCGCAACGCCCCGCACCTGTACGACATGGCCACGGCCGCCGAACTGTCCGGCCCCGAGCGCGCCACCCACGGCCCCAACGCCCTGGCCGCGCGCGGCGACGAGCTCCTCATCGGCGGGGACTCCGGCACCGTCTTCGCCGTCCGCGTCGAGAACGGCGCCCAGCGGCGGGCCACCCCGATCGAGCTCACCGACGGCCCGATCCTGTCCCTCGCCACCGACGGCGACACCATCTACGCGGGCACCTACTCCGGCCACGTCATCCGCTACGACGGCACCCGCACCTCCAGCGAGCGCCTCGGCGCGCCGATCCCCTCCCTCACCCTCGACGGGGGCCGGCTGGTCGCGGGCACCTACAACGGCGAGTTCCTCGTCCTGGACCCGGCCACGCTCCGGCTCGAAGAGCGCGTCGAGGCGCACGGCGGATCGGTGAAGTCCCTGGCCCCGATCCCGGACGGCGGCTTCCTGTCCGCCGCCACCGACCGCACCGTCGAGGCGGGCACCGTGCACGGGCGCACCAAGCTGTGGGAACACGGCAACCTCGTCAACGCGGTCGCCGGCCTCCACGGCCCCGGCGGCTCCGTCGTCGCCAGCGCCTCGCGCGACCACACCGTCAAGGTCGGCCGGGTCACCCGTACCGCGGACGGCGGCTGGAGCACCGGAGCGCCGCAGACGCTGCTCGGCTCCGACGAGTCGGTCAAGTGCGTCTCCCTGCTGGGCGACACCCGCAAGCCCACCGTCCTCGCCGGCTCCTACGACTTCAACCTCTACGCCTGGCAGGTCGACTGGGCCGACTCGGCGGGCACCCTCGCCTCCGGCCACGTCCTCGCCGGGTTCAGCCAGGGCCTGTCCTGCATGTTCCAGCTCGCCGACGGGCGCGTCGCCGTGGCCGGATGGGACGGTCGGATCGTCTTCGTCGCCGTCGACGAATACGGCGCCCACATCCAGCACACCCTCCACATCGACGACATCGCGCAGAGCGCCGACCGGAAGCAGGTGGCCGCATGACGACCTCGGCCGACACGGCGGAAGCCGCCGCGGAAGCCGCCGCCCCCGCGGCGGTCCCGGCGGCGGTCCGGGCCCGCGTTCCCGTCACGCTCTCGCGCGTCCGGGACCGCAGCGCCGACCTGATCACCTTCCACCACCTCCCCGACCCCGGCGAGCACTTCGCGGTCCTCGTCCCCGCCGCCCCCGGCGACAGCGCGCCGCCGCTGGTGCGCCTGCACAGCGAATGCCTGACCGGCGACGTCCTCGGCTCGGCCCGCTGCGACTGCGGCCCCCAGCTCGACGAGGCCCTGCGGCGCATCGCCGAGCACGGCGGCGCCGTCCTGTACCTGCGCCAGGAAGGCCGCGGCATCGGGCTCTACAACAAGCTCGACACCTACGTCCTCCAGTCGCAGGACCACGACACCTTCGCCGCCAACCGCATGATCGGCCGCGGCGACGACGAGCGGGACTACGCGGCCGCCGCCGCGATGCTCCACGCCCTCGGCCTGACCCGGATCCGACTGCTCACGAACAACCCCGACAAGGTGCGGGAACTGCGCGCGCACGGCATCGAGATCACCGAGGTGATCCCCACCGGCGTGTACGCCACCGCGGAGAACTCCCGCTACCTGTCCGCCAAGGCCGAACTCGCCGGCCACACCATCGCGCTGCTCCAGGAGGCCGCGGCATGACGCTCTCACTCGAAGACCTCGCGGACTCCCCGCACTTCAAGGAACACGCCGGCCTCGCCGACCCCGGCAGGCTGCACCCCGCCCGGCTGCCCGGCACCACCCCCGAGGAGCTCGCCGCCGCCGTCGAGGACCCGGACCTGCCGACCGCCGAACGCCTCGCCGCCGGCCACGTCCTCGGCCTGCTCGGCGACCCGCGCATCCCCTCCCCCACCAGCGGAGCGGGCCCCGCCACCCGCCACGTGCCCGGCGGCCGGATCCGCATCGGCCTCCCCGAGAACGAGGCCGGATACGTCACCAACGCCTGGGCGCACGTGGGCGTGGAGGAGTCCTGGATCCTCAAGGAGTGCCCCGAGCACACCGTGGAGATCGCCGACTTCTGGATCGCCACCTACCCCGTGACCAACGGCGAGTACCGCGCCTTCCTCGCCGACACCGGCCTGGAGGAGCGCCCCACCACCTGGTACCTGGGCGCCTACCCGTGGGACCGCTCCAACCACCCGGTGGCCGGGATCCGCCCCGAGCACGCCGACGCCTACGCCGCCTGGCTCAGCGAGCGCACCGGGCACCCCTGGCGGCTGCCCACCGAAGCCGAGTGGGAGCACGCCGCCAAGGGCCCCGAGGGCCTGCCCTACCCCTGGCCCGGCGGCTTCGACCCCGAGGCGGCCAACACCCGCGAGTCCGGCGTGCACACCACCACCCCGGTCGGCGCGTTCCCGGCCGGCCGCTCCCCGTACGGCGTCCACGACATGGGCGGCAACGTCGAGGAGTTCACCGCCGACGAGTACGCCCCCTACCCGGACGGCCCCTACGTGGCCGACCACCTGGTGCAGACGATGGGCAGCTACCGCATCGCCCGCGGCGGCTCCTTCTCCCGGTTCGGCGACCTGACCCGCACCCGGCGCCGCCACGGCGCCTTCCCCGGGCCCCTGTACCCCGTCGGGTTCCGCCTCGCCACCGGCAAGCGGCCCTCATGACCACCGCCGTCCACCCCGGACCGGGGCCGGCACCCGCAGCCGGTCCCGAACCCGCCGCTCCCGAACCCGCCGGCCCCGAGCAAGCCGACCCCGCCTCCGCCGCTCCCGAGCAAGCCGCTCCCGGCCCCGGCTTCGCGGGCATCCGCCGCGTCCTGGCCGACCGGACCCCGACCCTGGCCGACATCACCCGGGCCTTCGCCCCGCTGGAGGCCGAAGCGCACCGGCTGCTGCCCCGGCTCGCCGCCCTGCGCCCGGGCATCGGGGCCACCCCGCTGGTCCCGGTGCCCAGCCGGGCGGGACGGGGCACGGTCTGGCTCAAGACCGAGGCCGCCAACACCTACGGATCCGTCAAATCCCGTACCGCGTATGCCCTGTTGTGCGCGGCCGTGGCCGGCGCGGGCACCCCCCGGCTGCGGCTCGCCGAGTACTCGGGCGGCAGCCTCGCCGTCGCCCTGGCCGAGCTGTGCGGACAGCTGGGCCTGGACCTCCACCTGGTGGTCCCGTACGGGGCCTCCGAACGGCTGCTGGACCAGCTGCGCCGCCAAGGCGCCGAGGTCACCACGGCCCGCGAGGGCACCGGCTTCCTCGGCGCGATGGACGAGGCCGTCCGCGTCGCCGAACGCGAGGACCGGCACCTGCTGCTCCAGCACTGCGCCGCCGCGGGCGCCGCCCTGCACCGCGAGCACACCGGCGCGGAGATCATCGGCCAGCTCTCCGGCTACGGGGTCGAACCGGCCGCCCTGGCAGCGGCCGTCGGCACCGGCGGCAGCCTGGCCGGCACCGCCATGGCCCTCGGCAGCTCCTGGCCGGACTGCCGCCCCCTCGCCGTCTTCCCCACCGAGGCCGTCTACGGCGACGAGCGCGCCCCCGACGGCACCCGCCGGATGAGCGGCACGGGCGGACTGGGCCACGGCCTGCGCCAGCCCCTGCTCGCCGCGTTCCCGCAGGACTTCTTCAGTTTCACCGCCGTCGCCTATCCGCAGGCCCTGCAGGCCATGCGCCACCTGCGCCGGGAACACGGCATCGCCGTCTCCGGCAGTGGCGCGGGCGCCTGGCTCAGCGCCTCGGCGGAAGTCGACCAAGGCCCGCGAGGGCGCAACGCAGTCGCGGTCGTCGCAAGCCGCGGAACAATCGAGGAGTGGGAGCATGCCGCAGGAGCGTGACATTCAAGACCGGGACCTTCAGGGCCGTGACACACCCGCGGCCCTGACCGCCACGGCCACCGCCACCGCCACAGTCCCCGGCCCCGGCCACAGCGCCGCGGACGCGGAGCACGCCGAACGGAACTACTGCGGCTACCGCGAGGTCGTCCGCAACTCCTTCAAGCAGTGGTACAAGAACAACCGCGACTCCTGGTCGGGGACGACCACTAACGACCGGGTCACGCACTTCGCGGTCGCGGCCGCCCCCACCGACGAGCACCAGCCGGGCTCCGGCCCGGCCCGGGTCCTGGACATCGGCTGCGGCCGCGGCCTGCAGACTGCCTCCCTCGCCGAGTGGCTGGAAGCCGAGGTCACCGGCCTCGACCTGCTCGACGTATGGGACACCCCCGAGGTCGCGCACGGCTCGATCCGCTTCCACCAGGGCGACTTCCTCGCCTTCCGCGCCGAGGGCCTCGACCTGCTCGTCGACAACGGCTGTCTGCACCACCAGCGCCGCGAGGACTGGGCCCCCTGGGTGGAGCACGGCCGCAAGATGCTGCGCCCCGGCGGGGTCTGGGTGGTGAGCGTGTTCCTCAGCCCCGACGGGGAGATCACCCCGCATCCGCTCGCGGACGGGCGGCTGAACTGGTGGCTCACCGAGCAGCTCGTCACCGAGCTCTACGAGGCGAACGGCTTCCGCTTCACCGGCAGCCTGGAGATCGACCGCCACTTCGAGTACGAGGGCCACCGGCTCAAGTACCTGACCCTGTCCTTCGTCGCGGTCTGAGCGGCGCGGGAGGAGAGAGAGGAGGGACCGGAGATGCTCAAGGAGATCGCACTCGACGACCGGGGCGACGACCAGCACGTCCGGAGCGCCCTGCGCGACGGGTTCTTCCTGGTGCGCAACACGGTGCCGGAGAGCCTGCTGGACGAGGCGTACGCCATGCTCGGCGCGTTCTTCGAGCTGCCCGCCGAGGTCAAGGCGGACTGCCGGGTACCCCGCTCCAACGGGCAGTCCGGGTACCTCCCACCCCTGGTCGAGCAGGGCGAGAAGGGCCGCACCCCCGACTGGAAGGAGCTGTTCCACTGGGGTGCGCCGCTGCCCGCCGCCCACCCGCTGCGCGAGCGCTACCCGGCCCGCTACCCGCAGCCGTACTTCCCCGACCACCTGGTACCCGGGATCGGCGCCGCACTGGGCGAACTCCACCTGCGGATGGCCCGGTTCCAGCTCGACGTGGTCCGCCGGCTGGCCGGGGCGCTCGGCGCGGCCCCCGGCTACTTCGAGGAGGTCCTGGAGGACGGCCCCGTCGTCAACCGGGCCACCTGGTACCCGCCGATGGAGCAGGCCCCGTCCGCGGACCACGTCTGGATGGTGGAGCACCAGGACTTCGACCTGATCACCGCCCTGCCCCGGGCCACCGCCGCCGGCCTCGAAGTGCTCATCGACGGCGAGTGGACCCCGGTCGAGGCACCCGACGGACACACCGTGCTCAACGTCGGCATGGTCCTGGAACGGCTCACCGGCGGCCTGGCCCGGGCCGCCGTCCACCGGGTCGTCGCCGCACCCGGGCAGAGCGGCGGCCGGCTCTCCATCGTGCAGTTCTGCCACCCCACCCCGTGGACGGTGCTCTCCCCGCTCCGCAGCTGCACAGCGGACGGCGAGCCCGACCGGTACCCGGCCCTCACCGCGCAGGACCTGTTCCAGCGCACGATGTACCGGATCAACCGGCTCGACTCCCAGCACGCCCCGCACGCCGAGCAGGCCCCGCACGCCCCGCACGCCCCGCGCACCGCGGCGGGCCGGCCGTGACCGGCGCCGGCCGCGGGACCCCGCGGCGGATCTCCCTCCTGGGACAGATCCGCGAAGACCTCGACACGGTCGTGGCCCGCGACCCCTCCCGCCCGCGCCGCCGCGACGCCCTGCTGCACTCGCCCTGGCACGGGCTGGCCCTCCACCGGATCGCGCACCGCCTCCACGTACGCGACCACCGGTTCGCCGCCGGACTGCTCACGCTCGCGGGCCGCCTGCTCTCCGGCATGGAGATCCACGCCGGTGCCCGGATCGGCCGGCGGGCCTTCATCGACCACGGCTTCGGCGTGGTCATCGGCGAGACCGCCCGCGTCGGCGACGACGTGACGCTCTACCACGGGGTGACCCTCGGATCGCGCGGCTGGTCCCGCGCCGGCGAACCCGGCGTGCGCCGCCACCCCGTCGTCGGCGACGACGTCCTCATCGGCGTCGGCGCATCCGTACTCGGCCCGGTCACCATCGCCTCCGGCAACCGGATCCGCGCCCACTCGCTGGTGCTGAGGGACCTCCCCGCCCCCGGCAGGGCGATCCGCATCTCCCCCGTCCGTGCAGCCGCCCACCCCTCAAGGAGCACCTCATGACGCCGACCGCACTCCGTGAGCGCACCCTCGAACTCGCCAAGGACCTCGATGCGGGCGACTGGGTCCCCACCGACCTGGAACGCACCATCGCCCAGCGGCTGCTGACCGCCGCCGATCCGGTCGGCTGCATCACCGAGCACGCCGTACGGGACGCCGTGTGGGAGGGCTCCGAGCCGCTCGCCCGCGTGAACGACGGCCGCCTCTCGGTCCTGCTCGCCGAGATCACGTACAGCCTCGCGGGAAACGGGCGCGACGCCGCCGCCCTCGCCTCGGCCCAGGCCCTGCTCGCGTCGGTGAACCGCCGCGGCCAGGACCGGGACCGCGGCTAGGACCGCGTCCTGAACCGGGGCCGGGGCCGGAGCTGCACGGCCCCGGTCCCGGTCCGGGACGTCAGCGCGCCTCGCGCAGCCAGCCCGCGACCTCCGTCGCCCAGTACGTCAGGATCGTGTCCGCGCCTGCCCGCTTGATGCCCAGCAGGGTCTCCAGAACGGCCCGCTCGCGCTCGATCCAGCCCTTCTCCGCCGCCGCCTCGATCATCGCGAACTCGCCGCTGATCTGGTACGCGGCCACCGGGACGTCCACCGCCTGCGCGACCCGGTACAGGATGTCCAGGTACGGGCCGGCCGGCTTGACCATCACCATGTCCGCGCCCTCCTCCAGGTCGAGCGCCAGCTCCCGCAGCGACTCCCGCGCGTTCGCCGGGTCCTGCTGGTACGTCTTGCGGTCGCCCTGCAGCGAGGAGGCGACGGCCTCGCGGAACGGCCCGTAGAAGGCCGAGGAGTACTTCGCCGTGTAGGCGAGGATCGAGACGTCCTCGTGCCCGGTCTCGTCGAGCGCGTCGCGGACGACGCCGACCTGCCCGTCCATCATCCCGCTGGGGCCCACCACGTGGACGCCCGCGTCCGCCTGGACCTGCGCCATCTCGGCGTACCGCTCCAGCGTGGCGTCGTTGTCGACGCGCCCGTGCTCGTCCAGGACCCCGCAGTGCCCGTGGTCGGTGTACTCGTCCAGGCACAGGTCGGACATGATGACGAGGTCGTCGCCGACCTCCGACTTCACGTCGCGGATCGCGAGCTGCAGGATCCCGTCCGGCTCGGTGCCCGCCGTGCCCAGCGCGTCCTTGTTCTCGTCGGCCGGGACACCGAACAGCATGATCCCCGCGACGCCCGCCTCGACGGCCTCCACGGCGGCCTTCCGCAGCGTGTCACGGGTGTGCTGGACGACCCCGGGCATCGCCGAGATGGCCAGGGGCTCGCTGATGCCCTCCCGTACGAAGGCCGGGAGGATCAGGTCCGAGGGGTGCAGCCGGTTCTCCGCGACCATCCGCCGCATCGCCGGGGTGGTGCGCAGCCGGCGGGGCCGCGAGCCGGGGAAGGATCCGTACGCGCTCATACTCAGTCGCCTCTTCGAGCCTGGACAGCATTCCCCTCCAGCCTAGAGCCCGGCGGGCGGCCCGCCCGCAGCCCCCACGGCAAGCTCGCACCACACCACCTTGCCGGGCCTGCGCGGCCCGACGCCCCACCGCTCGGCGAGGGCCGCCACGAGCAGCAGCCCCCGCCCGCCCTCGGCCCCGGGATCCCGGTCCGCGATCCGTGGCCGCCCGCCCCCGCTGTCGGCCACCTCGACCCGGACCATGTCGTCGAAGAGCAGCAGCCGCAGCCGGTAGTACCGGCCGGGCGGCACCCCGTGCAGGAGGGCGTTGGTGGCGAGCTCGCTCACACAGAGCAACAGGTCGTCCCGGCGGCACGTGACACCCCACGCGTGCAATGTCTCCGACGCGAACTCCCTGGTGGCGCAGACGGATTGGGGGCTGCGGGGGAAGTAC
Source organism: Streptomyces sp. NPDC051109 (assembly GCF_044455885.1). NCBI lineage: Bacteria > Bacillati > Actinomycetota > Actinomycetes > Kitasatosporales > Streptomycetaceae > Streptomyces > Streptomyces sp. NPDC051109. The sequence goes on along the minus strand of NZ_JBITFF010000027.1, from coordinate 19,188 downwards.
CGCTCACGCAGCATGGCCGGATGGATTTCCACGTTCACGGGACGATCGTCGCGTTGCGTGACTAGCGTGAGCGAGACGGGTAACCCGTACTCCTTCATGAGTACGGGTTGGTACGGGTATCTCGTGTGCACGGGCGGGGAGTTCAACAGACATGCCAGCACGAACGCGGGCCCCGAGGCCCAACGCCACTGCGATGAAGATGGTCGGCGCCCAGGTCGGCGCGGCGCGCATCGCCAAGGGAATGACGCAGCGCGCCCTCGCCGAGGAGCTGCACATAGACGTCGAGACCATCGCCTCGATCGAGCAGGGTCGACGGGCGCTCATGCCGAACGTCGCCGAGCAGATGGACCGGATCCTCGGCCTGCCGGGGGTCCTCTCCATCGCGGCGACCAAGATGCCAGAGGTCGACATGGTCCCGGCCTGGGCCGAGGAGTACATGGAGCGCGAGGCGGAGGCCCTGGCGCTGTCCTGGTTCGACACCATGATCGTGCCTGGCCTGCTCCAGACCGAGGGCTACGCCCGCGCGGTGTTCGGCTGCCGCGTCCCGTTCGTCGGCGAGGAGAAGATCGAGCTGCAGACCGCCCATCGAATGCAGCGCCAAGAACTCCTGCGTCGCCCTGTCCCGCCCACGCTCAGTTTCGTCGTCTGGGAAGCGGCCCTGCGGGACCGGATCGGCGGCCGCGAGGTCTACCGGGACCAGATCCGACACCTGCGCGCCTGCGCTGAGCGCCCAGCCATCTCCTTCCAGGTCCTCCCTCTGGGAGTCACCTCTCAAGCTGGCCTCGCGGGCCCCTTCACCTTGCTGGAGACGCCGGAGTTCCAGCACCTCGCCTACTCCGAAACCCAGCGCGGCAGCTTCCTCGTCAGGGACCCGAACGAGGTCAGCATCCTCTCCCAGAAGTATGCGATGCTGCGGTCACAGGCCCTCAACTTCGCAGAGACGAAGGACCTGTTGGACCGGTTGCTAGGAGAGCCATGAGCACCCCACTGAAATGGTTCAAGTCCAGTTACAGCAGCGATGAGGGCGGCCAGTGCCTGGAAGTGGCCTACGCCTGGCGGAAGTCCTCCCGCAGCGCCAGCGACGGCGGCGACTGCGTCGAAGTAGCCATCTGCGCCTGCGCCGACACCGTCCACGTCCGCGACTCCAAGGTCACCGACGGCCCGACCCTCGCCCTCGCCCCCGCCGCCTGGGCCGGGCTCACCCACTGGGTGACCGGCTGACAGCGCCCCGGGCGGGCCCGGTCCACGATCCCGTGGACCGCGCCGCGTTCGGCGGCCGGCCAGGTCGATCCGGTCGATCCGGCCTTCAGCTCCCCACGGGTGGTCGGAGGTGAGCACCACCGCCGGTACGGGCCGCGGCAGCGGGCTGGTCGAGGTGGTCGGCGTGCCGTGCGCACACCCGCGGGTAAGCGGCCACGGACGCCCGAGGGACTGGCGGGAACGGACCACCCCACGTTTCGTCCCGGCGCGGCGGAGCCTACGGTTTGTGGGTCACCCAGAGCAGTTCCGCCGGCCAGCGGTGCGCCCAGTCGGGTGGGTCGGTTTCGTTGTAGCCGTTGGGTGTTCCGCGGTCGGGCCTCGGCTCGATGAGGTCGTCGATGATGAGTCCCGCGCCGCGCAGGACCTTGACCCAGCCGCCGTAGGTGAGCTGATAGCTGGTCGCGCCGTCGCCTTCGTCGATGGTGTCCAGCCCGAAGTAGTCCTGCTGCAGCGTCGTGGTCACGCGGCTGGCGGCTTCGTCGTAGCACGCTTCGAACCAAGGGCTGGCGACGTTGAACACCAGGCGCCCGCCCCGGACCAAGACGCGTGCGGCCTGCGGGACGGCCAGGTGCGGGGACGCCCAGCTGAGCCCACCGAAGTCGCAGAACACCAGGTCGAAGCTGTTCGCGGCGAAGGGGAGCCGTTCGGCGGCGCCTTGCACCAGCGGGTAGCGGGACGCTCCCATCGCGTGGGCCGCCGCGCCGAGTTGGGCTTCGGACAGGTCGAGCCCGACCACGGTGGCGCCCTCGGCCGCGAGCGCCCCGGCCCACTGGCCGGCGCCGCAGCCGAGTTCGAGGACGCGCTTGCCGGCGACGTCGCCCAGGGCGTTCAGGTGCGCGTCGGGGATGGAGTACATGCCCCACAGTCGGGGTGCCGCGCCGATTTGCGGGTCGTGCTCCTGCTGGTAGGGGCTGCTGATCCGGTTCCAGAGCCGCCGGTTGGCGGGGATGCTGTCCACGTGCCGACTCCAGCACCGCCTGCCGGTAGCGGTCAACACGATTACGGCACCGGCCGGCCCTCGGCCCCGGTCCGGCCCCGGATCGGCCCGTGATCCGCCGGACACGGCTGCCGTTGCGCAGGGCCCACCGCCACGGGGCGTCGGCGCGGTGGTCGTGCTCGTGGCGCGGGCCCAGCGGGCCCACCCGCGCGTACGCCTCCCGCGTGCGCGGGTCCTCGCGCGGGGCGAGGCCGTACGCGCCCTGCGGGCGGAGCTCCCGGTTTGCTGCGCGAGCAGCGCCTCCGCGGCCTCCGCGTCAGGGACGGACAACCGGATCACTCCCCGGCCCGGACACGGGAAAGGGGCCCGGGTGCGCTGTGCACCCGGGCCCCTTTCCCGTGTCCCGTAACGGTCCGACCCCGTCCGAGGCGCTCACGTCGTACGACGCCTCCGCGCCCCCGGCCGGCGCTCGCTCGGCCGGGACACCGACTCGCCGGCCTCCTTGGCCGCCTCGCGGCGTGCCGCGCCGTACTCGGCCAGGGCCTCCGCCAGCCTGCCCACGCTCGGCTCCGGCGACAGGACGTCGACCCGCAGGCCGTGCTCCTCCGCCGTCTTGGCCGTGGCCGGCCCGATGCAGGCGATGACGGTGACGTTGTGCGGCTTGCCGGCGATGCCCACCAGGTTGCGCACGGTGCTCGACGACGTGAAGAGAACGGCGTCGAAGCCGCCGCCCTTGATCGCCTCGCGCGTGTCCGCCGGCGGCGGCGACGCGCGCACGGTCCGGTAGGCCGTGACGTCGTCGACCTCCCAGCCCAGCTCTATCAGCCCGGCCACCAGGGTCTCGGTGGCGATGTCGGCGCGCGGCAGGAAGACGCGGTCGATCGGGTCGAAGACCGGGTCGTACGGCGGCCAGTCCTCCAGCAGCCCGGCCGCGGACTGCTCTCCGCTCGGCACCAGGTCCGGCTTGACGCCGAACTCGACCAGCGCGGCGGCGGTCTGCTCGCCCACGGCGGCGACCTTGATGCCCGCGAAGGCCCGGGCGTCGAGCCCGTACTCCTCGAACTTCTCCCGGACGGCCTTCACCGCGTTCACGCTGGTGAAGGCGATCCACTCGTAGCGTCCGGTGACGAGCCCCTTCACGGCCCGCTCCATCTGCTGCGGGGTGCGCGGCGGCTCCACGGCGATGGTCGGCACCTCGTGCGGCACCGCACCGTACGAACGCAGCTGGTCGGAGAGCGAAGCGGCCTGCTCCTTCGTGCGCGGTACGAGGACCCGCCAGCCGAACAGCGGCTTCGACTCGAACCAGGCCAGGTCCTCGCGCCGCGCGGCGGCGCCCTGCTCACCGACCACGGCTATGACCGGCCGGGCGCCCTCGGGCGACGGGAGCACCTTGCCCTGCTTGAACACCTGGGCGATGGTCCCCAGGGTGGCGTTCCAGGTCCGCTGGCGCGTCGTCGTACCGGCGACGGTCACCGTGAGCGGGGTGTCGGGCTTGCGCCCGGCGGACACCAGCTCGGCGGCGGCGCTCGCGACGGTCTCCAGCGTCGCCGAGACGACGAGGGTGCCGTCGCTGGCGCCGACCTCGCTCCAGCAACGCGCGGAGGCGCTGCGCGCGTCCACGAACCGCACGTCGGCACCCTGGCCGCCGCGCAGCGGCACACCCGCGTACGCGGGCACGCCGACCGCGGTCGCGACACCGGGCACCACCTCGAAGGGGATGCCGCCGGTCGCGCAGGCGAGCATCTCCTCGGCCGCGTTGCCGTCGAGCCCGGGGTCGCCGGTGACGGCACGGACGACCCGCCTGCCGGAGCGCGCGGCCTCCATGACAAGATTGGCGGCATCTCGGATCACCGGGACACCGGCGGCTGCTGACACTTCGTCAGCAATCGTCAGCTGCGGCGTGTCCACTCCCGCGCGCGCATGCGTGCGTACGACCTCTAGCACCTCGGGCTCCGCGATCAGTACGTCCGCGGCCGCGAGCGCCTCGACGGCGCGGAGCGTCAGCAGACCCGGGTCGCCGGGGCCGGCACCGAGGAAGGTGACGTGCCCGTGAGCGGCGACGACCGGAAAAGCGGAGGTGGTCGGACGTGAGGGGTTCAAAGCGATCGCTCCCCCATCAGACCGGCCGCGCCCTTGGCCAGCATCTCGTCCGCGAGTTCGCGGCCGAGCGCCATGGCCTCGTCGTACGACTGGGGCACGGGACCGGTGGTGGACAGCTGCACGAGCGTCGAGCCGTCGAGGGTCCCGACGACGCCGCGCAGGCGCATTTCATTGACAACCTGGCCGTCGGCCAGAAGATCGGCGAGCGCGCCCACGGGTGCGCTGCAGCCGGCCTCCAGGGCGGCGAGCAGGGAACGCTCGGCGGTCACGGCGGCCCGGGTGTGCGGGTCGTCGAGCTCGGCGAGCGAAGCGATGAGCTCCGCGTCGGACGCGAGGCACTCCACGGCCAGGGCGCCCTGGCCCGGAGCCGGCAGCACGCTGTCCACGGACAGCAGGTCGGTCGCCTCGTCACCGCGGCCGATCCGGTTCAGACCGGCGGCGGCCAGGACGACGGCGTCCAGCTCCCCGTCGCGCACGAAACCGATCCGCGTGTCCACGTTCCCGCGGATGGCGACCGTCTCGATGCGCTTGCCGAGGGCGCGCGCGTAGTGGTTCAGCTGCGCCGTGCGGCGCGGCGAACCGGTGCCGATGCGGGCGCCGTCCGGCAGCTGCTCGAAGGTCAGCCCGTCCCGGGCGACGAGCGCGTCGCGGGGGTCCTCGCGCAGCGGCATGGCCGCGATCACGAGCTCCTCGGGCTGCGCGGTCGGCAGGTCCTTCAGCGAGTGGACGGCGAAGTCGACCTCGCCGCGCAGCAGCGCGTCGCGCAGCGCCGTGACGAACACGCCGGTGCCGCCGATCTGCGCGAGGCTCTCACGGGACACGTCACCGTACGTCGTGATCTCCACGAGCTCGACGGGCCGGCCGGTGATCGCCCGTACCGCGTCGGCGACATGGCCGGACTGGGACATGGCCAGCTTGCTGCGCCGCGTACCCAGCCGCAGGGGCTGGTCGAGACGTGGATTCATGATGCCCGTCCTGAGTCGTCGTTCTTGTCTGCCGCATCCGCCCGGCTGACGGAGGCCACCGTCTGCGGGTCGAGATCGAAGAGTTCCCGCAGCGCCTCCGCGTACCCGGCGCCACCGGGCTCGCTGGCGAGCTGCTTGACGCGCACGGTCGGCGCGTGGAGGAGCTTGTCGACGACGCGGCGCACGGTCTGGGTGACCTCGGCCCGCTGCCGTTCGTCCAAGTCCGGGAGCCGCCCGTCGAGGCGCGCCACTTCCATGGCCACGACCTCGGCGGCCATCGCCCGCAGGGCGACGACGGTCGGCGTGATGTGCGCGGCCCGCTGGGCGGCCCCGAAGGCGGCCACCTCTTCGGCGACTATCCCGCGTACGGCGTCCACGTCGGCCGCCATCGGCGCGTCGGCCGAGGCCTCCGCGAGCGACTCGATGTCGACGAGCCGCACGCCCGGGATCCGGTGCACCGCGGCGTCGATGTCGCGCGGCATGGCCAGGTCCAGCAGGGCCAGCCGTACGGGCGCCACGTCGACCTGGCTGCGGGCGCCCCTGCGGGGCTGCCGCTGCGCGGCGGCCTCGCCCTGGTCGGCCCATGTGCCGTGCAGTTCCAGAGAGTTGGCGTCGACCCCGGTGAGGGCTGCGCGCCCGTCCCCGGCCGGCACCTCGACGGGGCACCCGTCCCGCTCGCCGGTCCCGGGCACGATGGTCCGCGCCACCCCGCCGTCGGCCAGCCGCACCCCCGCCGCGGCGGCGGCCACCAGCCGCGCCACGACCTCGGCGTCGACCAGCCCGGCGCCGGCCGCGTCGAGCCCCGCCGGCGCCTGAGGCGCGGGCTCCGGGGCCCAGCCCCCGGACACGGCGGCAGCCACGTCGTCCCCGGTCAGCACCAGGCCGGTGGCCCCCGTACAGGAAACGACCACGTCGACTCGTGTCAGTTCGTCGACCACGGACGCCATCGGAACGGACCTGGCCGCCACCCCGGTGCCCGAGGCAACCAGAATCTCGACCAAACGCTCCGCCCGCTCGGCGGTCCGGTTCGCCACCACGACCTCGGCGACGCCGACCCGCGCCAACGTCGCCGCCGCCAGCGACGACATCGACCCGGCCCCGATCACCAGCGCCCGCTTGTCCTTGGCCCACACGTCCACCGGAAGGTGCACGGCGAGCTGCTCCAGCCCGAACGTGACCAGCGACTGCCCGGCCCGGTCGATCCCGGTCTCGGAGTGCGCCCGCTTGCCGACGCGCAGCGCCTGCTGGAAGAGGTCGTTGATCAGGCGTCCGGCCGTGTGGAGCTCCTGCCCCAGCGCCAGCGCGTCCTTGATCTGCCCGAGGATCTGGCCCTCGCCGACCACCATCGAGTCCAGCCCGCACGCCACCGAGAACAGGTGGTGGACGGCGCGGTCCTCGTAGTGGACGTAGAGGTACGGGGTGAGCTCCTCCAGCGCCACGCCGCTGTGCTGCGCGAGCAGCGTCGACAGCTCGGCGACACCGGCGTGGAACTTGTCCACGTCCGCGTACAGCTCGATCCGGTTGCACGTGGCGAGCACCGCCGCCTCCGTCGCCGGCTCCGCGGCCAGCGTGTCGTGCAACAGCTTGACCTTGGCATCGGCGGACAGTGAGGCACGCTCCAGCACGCTCACCGGCGCACTGCGGTGGCTCAGTCCTACGACGAGCAGACTCATGCCGGCATCACCGCCGGGACGTCGCCCTCGGGGCCGCTCTTGCGCGCGACGGCGGCGGCCCGCCCGGCCGGCGGCTCGACGGCCGCGGCGGGGGCCGCGCCGGAACCGAGGGCCGCGGCGTCCGCGAGGTCCCCGTCAGCGGCGGCGGAGGCGGCGGGCGCGGAAGCACCGGCGCCGGCCGCGGCCGCCTCCTCCCCCGCCTTGCGCTGCTCGTGGAAGGCCAGGATCTGCAGCTCGATCGACAGGTCGACCTTGCGTACGTCCACGCCGTCCGGCACCGACAGCACGGTCGGCGCGAAGTTCAGGATGGAGGTGACGCCGGCGGCGATCAGCCGCTCGCTCACCTGCTGGGCCGCGCCCGCCGGGGTCGCGATGACGCCGATCGAGACACCGTTCTCCTCGATGATCTTTTCGAGGTCGTCGGTGTGCTGCACCGGCATGCCCGCGACCGGCTTCCCGGCCATCGCGGGGTCGGCGTCGATGAGCGCCGCGACGCGGAACCCGCGCGCGGAGAAGCCGCCGTAGTTGGCGAGGGCCGCGCCGAGGTTGCCGATTCCGACGATCACGACCGGCCAGTCCTGGGTCAGGCCCAGTTCGCGGGAGATCTGGTAGACGAGGTACTCGACGTCGTAGCCGACGCCGCGCGTCCCGTACGAACCCAGGTACGAGAAGTCCTTGCGGAGCTTGGCGGAGTTGACTCCGGCCGCCGCCGCGAGCTCCTCGGAGGACACCGTGGGCACCGATCGCTCGGAGAGCGCGGTGAGTGCGCGCAGGTACAGCGGAAGCCGGGCGACAGTGGCCTCGGGAATACCTCGGCTGCGGGTCGCCGGTCGGTGAGTTCGGCCAGTTGCCACGATGCTCCTGCGGGATGAGCGGGGCTGCAGGCGGTCACTTGTCCCAAGACCGCCCCGTCGAATGCAGGCTATGTCTTTGTGAACGCGTGCACAAAGATTGTGTCCGCTTTGTCCGAGCAAAGTGACCGGGGTCACGCGGCCCGGGCATGCGGGGCGGGAACCCGCAACACGCCGAACCCGTTCAAATCCCGAGGGGGGCAAAACGGTACACGCTCCTCATCGATACGCCCCCGAGACCCCACAAATCGCCCATGATGGTAACCGGCCGGGGGCTCAGGCCTCCAATGCCCGGCGCAGCCGGTCCGGGTTCACCCTCCAGAAGGTGTGCTGTTCGCCGTCCACGAGCACCACCGGGATCTGCTCCCAGTGCAGCCGATACAGCTCCTCGTCCTGCGAGATGTCCTTCTTCTCCCACTGCGCCCCGACCTCCGCGCAGACCTTCTCGATCACCTCCTGGGCGTCATCGCACAGATGGCACCCCGGCTTCCCGATGAGCGTGACCAACCGCTCGCCGGGACGCTTCTTTTCCTTACGACGCAGCAAAGGGCTCATGCCCCCATTCTCCCGCGCCCCCGCGTAACACCCCGGCACCGAAGAGTTCACGCCCCCGGCATCCCGCGGGTTCGGGAACTCCCGAACACAATGGCTATGCTCGCGTCATGGCCGCTCTGGGATGGCTCACCCCCCGTAGGCGCTCCGCCACCGCGCGGAGCGTGCTGGCAGGCGAGGCCTCGGCCGAGGCCGCCCGCAAGACCGCACAGGCCCTCGACGCGGACGCCGGACCACCGGCCGCATCCGCTGAGGCCGCCGGGCGGGCTGCCGCCGAGGCGGCGGAGGCGGCCCGGCGGGAAGCCGAGGCAGAGGAAGCGGAACCGGCCGAGCCGGAGTTCCCCGTCGCCGGCGACGACCTCGCCGCCGCCTTCTTCGACCTCGACAACACCGTCATGCAGGGCGCCGCGATCTTCCACTTCGGCCGCGGCCTCTACAAGCGGGAGTTCTTCCACCGCCGCGAGCTGGCCCGCTTCGCCTGGCAGCAGGCCTGGTTCCGGCTCGCCGGGGTCGAGGACCCCGACCACATGCAGGACGCCCGCGACAGCGCCCTCTCCATCGTCAAGGGCCACAAGGTCTCCGAACTCATGGCGATCGGCGAGGAGATCTACGACGAGTACATGGCCGAGCGGATCTGGCCGGGCACCCGCGCCCTGGCCCAGGCCCACCTCGACGCCGGCCAGAAGGTCTGGCTCGTCACGGCGGCGCCCGTGGAGACCGCCACGATCATCGCCCGCCGCCTCGGCCTGACCGGGGCGCTCGGCACGGTCGCCGAATCCGTGGACGGCATCTACACCGGCCGGCTCGTCGGCGAACCGCTGCACGGACCCGCGAAGGCCGAGGCGGTCCGCGCCCTGGCCGCCGCCGAGGGGCTCGACCTCGAACGCTGCGCCGCGTACTCCGATTCGCACAACGACATTCCGATGCTGTCGCTGGTCGGACATCCGTACGCGATCAATCCCGATACAAAACTGCGCAAGCATGCCCGGGCCCACGACTGGCGCCTGCGCGACTATCGGACCGGCCGCAAGGCGGTGAAGGTCGGCGTCCCGGCAGCCGCCGGGGTCGGCGCGATCGCGGGCGGCGCGGCCGCCGCCATCGCCCTGCACCGCCGCCGCAAGTAGTCCGCGGCGCAGCACCGCAGGCCCGCCACCCTGCCGCCGCCTGCACCGAAGCCGTCCGGCCGCCCGCCGGGCGGCTTTTCGCGCACTTCCGGCCCGGTGCGCAGCAGGCATTCCCCCACCCCTACCCCCGCGCCCGGCGCGGCACTCCCGCACGCCCGACTCGGTCGCGAGCCAGTGTGGAAGCGTCCATTCCGCGTACCCAACTGATCAATAACCGATCACCAATTGCGACCGAATATGCCTTCGACACGCAACAGAAGTGTCGGAATCGGTGATTTGAGCAACTGGGTGTAGCGCTGCCTGTACGAAGCGTTATTCTCCTCAAACGCATGCCACCGGCCATCTGTCGCCACGACGGGTGAACGGTCCCGCACTGCACGTGATGGAAGCTCTGCCTCTGGGAGTCCCGTGTACCCACCTGTCGGGGTTGACGCCTCGGGCCTGGCTACGCTGCGCGCAACGGTCCTCGACCACCTGCGCGGCTTCGTCCCCACCGCGTACGCCGTCCCCGCCTTCGCCGCCGCGGTCCCTGCCGGCCTCGGCCCGGCCGGTCCTTGCTATGCCCTGACCGACGGCGGAGCGACGGTGGGCAGACGCGGTCGCGCGGGAGGAGGCGCCGGCACCGCCGCAACCGGAACGAGCGCGCCCGCCGCCCGCCGCCCCACCGCGGACAGCGACCAGGCCCGCATGATGGACCTGGTCGAACGCGCCCAGGCCGGCGAGGCCGAGGCCTTCGGCCGGCTGTACGACCAGTACAGCGACACGGTGTACCGCTACATCTACTACCGCGTCGGCGGCAAGGCGACCGCGGAGGACCTCACCAGTGAGACCTTCCTGCGCGCGCTGCGCCGCATCTCCACCTTCACCTGGCAGGGCCGCGATTTCGGCGCCTGGCTCGTGACGATCGCCCGAAACCTGGTCGCGGACCACTTCAAGTCCAGTCGCTTCCGCCTGGAAGTGACCACGGGCGAGATGCTGGACGCGAACGAGGTGGAACGGTCCCCGGAGGACTCGGTCCTGGAGTCCCTCTCCAACGCCGCCCTGCTGGAAGCCGTACGCAAGCTCAATCCCCAGCAGCAGGAGTGCGTGACCCTGCGGTTCCTCCAAGGCCTGTCGGTCGCCGAGACCGCCCGGGTGATGGGGAAGAACGAGGGCGCCATCAAGACCCTCCAGTACCGGGCGGTCCGCACCCTGGCCCGCCTGCTGCCGGACGACGCCCGCTGACCTCCGCGCCGCGCACCGCCCCACCCGCGCACCACCCCGACCCCCCACACCTCCCACGACCCCCACGCCTTCCGACCCTCCTGACAATCCACACAACCGGTGACCCCTCGATGACGCTGTGGTCCGATCATCCTTCGTCCGTAACCCAAGTGCCGCGCCGCTCGTTGTGCGGAATGCAGGCTCCCTGTGGACAAGCCCTGCCCGAAGCCGCTCACTCGAAAGTGTGGATGTGCTCAAGGAAGGCAACCTTCCGGACACCTTGGGGAGTCGATCGTCATGACGAGAGGAGGTGCCGCCAGTGATCGCGAACGTGACTCCGCACCGGCGGGCGAACGCCTTCGCCCAGGCTCTGGAGGATCGGACCCCATCCGACCTTTCGGAACCGGACCCGGCGGCCGAGCAGTCCGAGGCACCTGCCGAACCTGCCGACCACGACCGGTTGTTGGCCCTGGCGAGCGCGCTCGGCGAACGTATGCCGCGCCCGGTGCTGGACCCCGAGGTCAAAGTGGTGCAACGAGCCCAGCTCGTGGCCGCCATGGAGGCCATGGTGATGGAAGAGAGGGCCGGGGGCGGTGCCGCCTCGGACCCTCAGGTGCCCGAGCAGCGGGCCGGCCGCGGCGCCCACCGGGCGACCTCGCTCCGGAAATTGCGGCCCCGCTCCCGCTGGTCCAAGGGCATCGCAGCGGGCGGCCTCACCGTGGGTGTGGCCGCGGGGGCCTTCAGCGGCGTGGCCGCTGCGAGCACGGACGCCCTGCCCGGTGACTCCCTCTACCCCGTCAAACGGGGCATGGAGGACCTGAAGCTCGGGATGGCCGACGAGGACGCGGACCGGGGCGAGCTCTACCTCGACCAGGCCTCCAACCGCCTGTCGGAAGCCCGCAGGCTGATGGAGCGCGGCCGGTCGGGCGCACTGGACCACGAGTCGCTCGGCGCGATCCGCCGGGCCCTGGCCGGCATGAAGCACGACGCGGCCGAGGGCCACCGGCTGCTCCAGGCCGCCTACGAACGGGACGGCTCGCTCGGCCCGATCCAGACCCTGTCGTCCTTCTCCCGCTCCCACCGCGACGCGTGGGGCCGGCTCCGGGAGAAGCTCCCCGTGCAGCTCACCGACGTGGGCGGGGAAGTCGAGTCGGTCTTCCAGGCCATAGACGATGACGTGGCGCCGCTGCAGAGCCTGCTCCCGAAGGCCCCGGAGCAGACCCGCGGCACGGGCGTCCCGGCCAAGCCGAGCGCTCCGGCCGGGCAGCACCGGAGCACACCGGCGGCGGGCGCGCCCTCGGCCAGCCCCACCCCGCCCGCGCCCACCGGCGGCAAGCCCACACCCGCCCCCGGCGGCCTCCTCGGCGGTACGGGGGACCTCCTCCACCCGCCCTCGGGCCAGAACACCCCTGCGCCCTCGTCCTCTCCGGAGCACGTCGCGCCGGAGATCACCCTGCCGCCCCTGCTCCCGGGCCTCCTCCCGGGCCTGGGCATCCAGGCGGAGGACGCCGAGTAGCACCGTACGGCCGCAGGCCCTCGACCCCGAGCGGGTCGAGGGCCTGCGGCCGTACGCCGTGAAACGGACTCAGAAGACCGGCGGACTCAGAAGAACACGGACCGCCGCTGCACCAGCAGCTTGTAGAGGGTGTGCTGGATCTGCTCGCGGACCTCGTCCGTCAGGTTGAACATCAGCATCGGGTCCTCCGCCGCCTCCGGCGGGTACCCGTCCGTCGCGATCGGCTCGCCGAACTGGATCGTCCACTTCGTCGGCAGCGGCACCGCCCCCAACGGACCCAGCCACGGGAACGTCGGCGTGATCGGGAAGTACGGAATCCCCAGCAGCCGGGCCACCGTCTTGGCGTTGCCGACCATCGGGTAGATCTCCTCAGCCCCCACGATCGAGCACGGCACGATCGGCGTGCCCGCCCGCAGCGCCGTCGACACGAACCCGCCCCGACCGAACCGCTGCAGCTTGTACCGGTCTCCGAACGGCTTCCCTATCCCCTTGAAGCCCTCGGGCATCACCCCGACCAGCTCCCCGGCCTCCAGCAGCCGCTGCGCGTCCTCCGAGCACGCCAGCGTGTGCCCGGCCTTGCGCGCCAGCTCGTTCACCACCGGCAGCATGAACACCAGGTCCGCCGCCAGCAGCCGCAGGTGCCGCTGCGCCGGGTGGTGGTCGTGGACCGCCACCTGCAGCATCAGCCCGTCCAGCGGCAGCGTCCCGGAATGGTTCGCCACGATCAGCGCGCCGCCCTCGGCCGGGATGTTCTCGATGCCCTTGACCTCGACGCGGAAGTACTTGTCGAACAACGGCCGCATCATGGACATCAGGACCTGGTCCGTCAGCTCCTTGTCATAGCCGAACTCGTCGACCTCGTAGTCCCCGGTGACCCGGCGCCGCAGGAACGCCAGTCCGCCGGCGATCCGCCGGTCCCAGGCGGCCCCGCCCGACTCCGCGGCAGCGGACTCCGCCACGACCGGCTCCACCGCCTCCACGGCCTCCACCGCCGGCCCCTGGGCGGGCACCGCCCGCACCTTCCGGGTCCCGGCGCCCCGCCGGCGCGGCCGGTCCTCGTCGAACGGAATGACCTTGGCGTCCGCCACTATCTCTGCGCTCCCTCTTCGGCTCCGGCAACCTCGACGTTCAGGGTGTCCGCGTGCACGCCGTTCACCTTCAGCGCGGCGGCGACCCGGTCCACGACCTGCCCCGCCTGCTCCGGCGGCAGCAGTCCCTTCCCCCGGCTGCGCGCGAAATCGGCGAACGTCTCGGCGGTCGTGTACATGGGCTTGAATCCCAGCACCTCCCGCATCTGGGACGTCTCCACGACCCGCCCGTGCGTCAGCAGTCTGATCTGCTCCGGCGAGAAATCGGTGACCCCCACCGCCCGCAACGCCGACCCCACCCACGTCACCGCGGGCAGCAGCAGCGGCACCGTCGGCCGCCCCAGCCGACGCGCGCACTGCGACAGCAGCAGCACCCCGTCCCCCGCGATGTTGAAGGTCCCGCTGTTCAGCGTCCCGCGCTGGGGCTCCCCCGCCGCCAGCCGCAACACGTCCAGGACGTCGTCCTCGTGGACGAACTGGAGCCGCGGGTCGTACCCCAGCACGGTCGGCATCACCGACATCGAGAAGTACTCGGCGAGCGCGGAGTCCGCGTACGGCCCCAGGATGTTCGCGAAGCGCAGCACGCACACCGCCACGTCCGGCCGCCTGCGCGCGAAGCCCCGTACGTACGACTCCACCTCGACGGCGTCCTTGGCGAAGCCGCCCGCCGGCAGCGACTTGGGCTGCGTGGTCTCCGTGAAAACGGCCGGATCCCGCGAGGCGCCCCCGTACACGCTGGTACTGGACTTCACCACGAGCCGCCGTACCGTCGGCGACTTCTGGCAGGCACCGAGCAGCTGCATCGTGCCGATGACGTTGGTCTCCTTGACGGCACTGCCCGTGCCGCCCGCGCCCGAGCCGCCCCCGGTCACGGCGAGATGGACCACCGTGTCCACGGCGTGCTCGGCGAGCACGCGGGCGATGGACGACTGCCTGATGTCCGTACGGATGAACTCCGCCGACCCGAGCCGGTGCGGCGGCGCCACCGCGTCGACCGCGATGACCCGATCGACCTCGGGATCACGCTGGATGCGCCGCACGAAGCGGCCCCCCAGCTGCCGGGCAGCCCCGGTAACGAGCACGACCTTCCCCACGAGCTCCGCGCCTTCCTCGTCGTCCCCGGCTACACCGCAGCCCCTCCACCAAAGGATGGTGGAGGGGCTGCGGAGAACACGTACAGCTGCCGTTTACTTCTTGTTACGGCGCTGGACGCGGGTGCGCTTGAGCAGCTTGCGGTGCTTCTTCTTAGCCATCCGCTTGCGCCGCTTCTTGATAACAGAGCCCACGACTACCCTCGCTCACTTCTCGGAACATCTCCGCGCTAGCGGAGATCGGTGCGGGGCGTCTGGGCCCACACGACCTACGTCGGCCTAGCCTACCCGCCCGAGCTCCGAGCCCGTAATCCGAGGGACACCGCGGGTCAGTCTCAGGCCGACTCCACCCCCACATAGGACTCTCGGAGGTACTCGTGAACCGCGTTTTCGGGGACCCGGAAGGACCGGCCCACCCGGATTGCGGGCAGATGACCGTTGTGCACCAGGCGGTACACGGTCATCTTCGACACTCGCATCACCGAGGCAACCTCTGCCACGGTCAGGAACACGACCTCGCTGAGAGGCCTCTCGCCAGCAGCCATGACACACCTTGACCTTCCGCGCATGACGGGCACCGGCTTCCCCTCCGGTTACTCCTCGTCGTCGCACGCTCACTCCCCAGAGTAGGGGCGTGTGATACGAGTGGGGAAGAGGAGCTACGGCCACTCCTGCGCGCCCGGCAGGCTCGCCCGATCGAGTACGTACCGAATCAGTGGTCGGTAGTAGTCCGAGCGCACCGCGTCATCAAGCGGAACGGCCACCGCCACGCGCCCCTCCGCCTCTCCGACGAACAGCGCGGGGTCGTCCGTATCAGCCAGCCCGATCGCCTCCACACCGAGCTGACCTGCGCCGCAGACCCACCCGTGATCCCCCACCACCAATTCCGGCAAGGGCCCGCCGGCGTCCGCGAGGGCCCCCAGCGCGATCCGAATCGGCAGGGGCGAATGGGTGTGCACGCCGGTGGCACTCCCCGGCGGCCGCGCGCCGGGTTCCCGCACCAACGCGACTCCCCGTACGTAATCGATGCTGTGCCTCCGTACGCCGAACCGGGTCGTCATGTCGACACGGGCCCCCTGCGCCGGAGTGAGCACAACACATCCCACCGCCGACAGGGCGCGCGCCAAACTGGCGTAGAACCCCAGGAGACGGTGAGGATGACCCGTCCCGAACAGCACGGGCGACCGGGCCCCGGCCGCCTCCCGCAGCCGCTCCGCGAACGCCTGCAACCCCGCCAGCGTCAGCTCCGGATCGATCACGTCCGGCCCTCTGACGTGCGACGGATCCGCCGAGACCCCGCACTTGTCGGCCATCAGCCTCAGCAGGTCACCCTCGCCCCAGCCCCGCTCCGGATCCAGCCCCAGCAGCACCCGCGGATCCCGCGCCGCGAACAACCGGTAGCTGCGCAGGCTCTCCTCCCGTGACGTGGCGACGGGCCCGGCCAACCGGGCGGCCAGCAGATGCGCACGCAGCGCGCCGGTGCTCAACACCCTCCGATGCTGCCGCACCCCACCGGACCGATCGCCAATTCCGGCGAACAGCCCCACCGTTGGCGTAACACCCGGCGTAACGATGCATCACCGCTCCCGGGCGGGCCCCGGCCCTACGCGAGCGACCGCACGGGTGAGCAGTCGGCTACGTGAGCGGCCGGCTACGTGAGCAGGCCGCGCAGCGGGAACACCGCCCGTCGGGTGGCCAGAACGGCCTGATCGATCCGGTCGGCCGGATCGTAGCCCGCCTCCCAGTCACGCCACGCCACCGTCCGCCCGTCCGTCATCCGGGCCGGCGCCGGCTGCCGCGTCCGCGCGTACACCTCGTCCCGCCACGCGTCCGGCACCGCCGCCCCCGGATCGACCGGGCGGTGCGCCGCGATCCCCACCAGATGCGTCCACGACCGCGGTACGACGTCCACGACCGCGTACCCGCCGCCGCCCAGCGCCACCCACCTGCCCCCCGCGTACTCGTGCGCGAGGCGGTGACAGGCCTCCTGCACCGCCCGCTGCGCGTCCAGCGACACCGCCAGATGCGCGAGCGGGTCTTCGAAATGCGTGTCCGCCCCGTGCTGGGTGACCAGCACCTGGGGCCGGAACTCCTCCAACAGCTCGGGCACCGTCGCGTGGAAGGCCCGCAGCCACCCCTCGTCCCCGGTCCCGGCCGGCAGCGCCACGTTCACCGCCGAACCCTCCGCGGCCGGCCCGCCCGTCTCCTCCGGCCAGCCGGTCTGCGGGAACAGCGTGCTCGGATGCTCGTGCAGCGAGATCGTCAGCACCCGCGGATCGTCCCAGAACACCGTCTGGACCCCGTCCCCGTGGTGCACGTCCACATCCACGTACGCGACCCGCTCGGCCCCCAGCTCCAACAGCCGCGCGATCGCCAGCGCCGCGTCGTTGTAGACGCAGAACCCGGCCGCCCCGCCCGGCATCGCATGGTGCAGCCCGCCCGCGAAGTTCACCGCGTGCTCGGCCTCCCCGTGCCAGACGGCCTCCGCCGCCGCCACCGACTGCCCCGCGATCAGCGCCGAGGCCTCGTGCATCCCGTGGAAGGCCGGATCGTCCATCGTCCCCAGCCCGTACGACCCGTCGGCCACTCCCGGATCCGCCGACACCTCGCGCACCGCGGCCACGTAGTCCTCCCGGTGGACCAGCCGCAGCGTGGAGTCCCCGGCCGCGCGGGCCGCCCGTACCTCCATCTCCCGGTCCAGCCCGAAGGCGCGCACCAGGCCCATGGTCAGCGCCAGGCGCACCGGGTCCATCGGATGGCTCGGTCCGAAGTCATACCCCGTTACCGCCTCGTCCCACATCAACAGCCCGGTCACCGGCTCGCCACTCATGCCCGACACCGTAGCGGGCGCCCTCCGCGCCGAACGAGCGGGCGTGGAAGAGCGTCACGAGGACCAGCGCCATCGGCACGAGCATCGCGCCCCGGTAGCTCCAGGCGTCCCCGATCCCGCCGACGAGCGGCGACCCGATCAGGAAACCGACGTAGTTGAAGATGTTCAGCCGGGCGATGGCGGTATCGGAGGCGGAGGGGAAGAGGCGCCCGGCCGCGGCGAAGGTCTGCGGCACGATCACGCACAGCCCGATTCCCAGCAGCGTGAACCCGAGCATTCCCGTCCACGCCCCCGGCGCGGCCGCCACCACCGCGAACCCGCCGGCCGCGACCACCGTCCCGATCCGTACGACGGCCGCCGCCCCGAAGCGCCGCACGCCCAGGTCCCCGACGGCCCGCCCGATCAGCGTGGTCACCATGTACACGTTGTACGGGACCGTGGCCAGCTGCTCCGAGCTCCCCAGCACGTCCTGGAGGTACTTGGCGCTCCAGTTCGAGACGGTCGAGTCCCCGATGTACGCGCACGCCATCACCAGGCACAGCGGCAGCAGCAGCCGGAACCCGCCGACCCCGAGCCCCTTCTCCGCGACGTGGTCCTTGCCGTCCTTGGCGTCCTTGCCGTCCTGCTGGTCGACGTAGAACCGGCTCCCGTAGAACGCGAGCGGCAGCAGCACGACCACGGCCGGCAGGTACGAGGTGAACAGCGCCAGGTGCCAGTGCGCCCCGGCCCAGGCCGCGGACGCCCCGGCGATCCCGCCCAGGCTGTACGCGGCGTGGAAGCCGAGCATGATGCTGCGTCCGTACGCGCGCTGCAGGTTGACGCCGAGCATGTTCATCGACGCGTCGAGTGCGCCGACGGACAGCCCGAACGCCCCCAGCGCCAGCGCCGCGTGCCACATCTGCGTGCCGGCCCCGACGCCCAGCAGGGCGAGCAGGACCAGCGGCTGCGCCCACCGGAGTACGGTGGCCGGCCCGACCCGCTTCACCAGGTGCTCGGTGGCGACGCTGGAGACCCCGGCGAGGATCGGCACGGCGGCCAGGAAGGCGGGCAGCAGCCCGTCGGATATCCCGTACCGGTCCTGGATGGCGGGGATCCGCGTCACGAGGAGGGCGAAGGTCACGCCCTGCACGAAGAAGCTGAACCCCAGGGAGCCCCGCCCCCGGCGCAGCCGTGCGTCTTCTGTCATGGCGGCACAGCGTAGGCCCGCGGGCTACCCGTGGGTAGAGAGATCACACGGGGAGTTCCAGGAGCCCCGTCAGCTCCTTCATCTCCCCGAAGACACCGGTGGCCCCGGCCAGTCGCTCGGCGGGCGTCATCGCGGTGAACCCGTACACGTCCATCCCGGCGGCGACGGCCGCCCGCACCCCGAGCGGGCTGTCCTCGACCACCACGCACCGTGCGGGGTCGACGCCCATGGAACGGGCCGCGTGCAGGAAGAGATCGGGGGCGGGCTTGCCCTTCCCCACGTCCTGCGAGCTGAAGATCCACTCCTCTTCGAACCATCCGTCGAGGCCGGCCGCCCGGTGTCCGACCCGGATCCGCTCGTGGCTCCCGGAGGAGGCCAGGCAGTACGGCACCCCGTGTGCGGTCAGCGCACCGAGTACGTCCACGGCGCCGGTGACCGGCGTCAGCTCCCGCTCGAACGCGGCGAAGGTCCGCGCGTGCAGGGTCGCGTCGAACTCTGCGGGCAGCCTCTCCCCGGTCCGCTCGAACACGAGGTCGTGCACCCGGTGCACGGCGGCACCCATGTAGTCGCGGATCGAGTCCTCGTACGAGGTGGGGTACCCCAACTCGGTGAGGTACCCGGCGAGGATCGTGTTGGCGACCGGCTCACTGTCCACCAGCACGCCGTCGTTGTCGAAGATGACGAGGTCGTAGCCCATGCCCCGACCCTACGCAAAAGATGACCGTAAACGCAGAAAAGCCCCGTACCGGATACCCGGTACGGGGCTTTCTACAATGATTGTTCGGCGGCGTCCTACTCTCCCACAGGGTCCC
>NZ_JBITFF010000026.1:0-76851 GCF_044455885.1 Streptomyces sp. NPDC051109 | reverse complement strand
CAGGGGCTTCACTCCCATCCCGAAGCGGTGGGCGGTCGAGCGGACCTACGGCTGGCTCATGCTCCACCGCCGCCTGGCCCGCGACTACGAAACCCTGACCACACGCTCCGAGGCCCTGGTCAACCTGGCGATGACCGACCTCATGACCCGCCGCATCACCGGCGAGAACACCATCTCCTGGCGCGACCCAAAAATGCCTATAAACCATCCCATCCCAGGATGAAACAGCGGGATAAAACGACCTCTTAGAACGTTCTTAGGGCGCACCGGAAGGCTGCGCCCATGACCACACGAGGCACCTCCCTCCCACCCCTGTCCGTCGTGATCGGCGCGGGCGGCACCGGCGGCCACATCTACCCCGGGCTCGCCCTCGCCGAGGCGCTGCGCGCGGCCGTCCCGGGCGCCGTGGTCTCGTTCATCGGGACCGAGCGGGGCCTGGAGACCGAGCTGATCCCGGGCGCCGGGTACCGCCTGCACACCGTCGACATGATCCCGTTCGACCCCTCGCTCGGCGCGAAGCGCTACCTGCTGCCCGCCGCCCTGCTGCGCTCCGCCGGGCAGGCGCGCTCGGTGATCCGGGCCCAGGGGGCGCACGCCGTCGTGGGCATGGGCGGCTACCCGAGCGCGCCGGCCGTGCTGGGGGCCCGGATGGCCGGACTGCCGGCCGTCATCCACGAGTCCAACGCGGTGCCGGGCCGCGCCAACCAGTTCGCGGCCCGGCTCACCCCGCACATCGCGGTGGCCTTCGACCGCAGCCGGGCCCATCTGTCGGGCGGGGCGCACGCGCTGACCACCGGGATGCCGATCTCGGCGGCCCT
This sequence comes from Streptomyces sp. NPDC051109, assembly GCF_044455885.1. NCBI lineage: Bacteria > Bacillati > Actinomycetota > Actinomycetes > Kitasatosporales > Streptomycetaceae > Streptomyces > Streptomyces sp. NPDC051109. Next base: position 76,033 of record NZ_JBITFF010000026.1, on the reverse strand, counting down.
CGCGCGGCTCGCCGGGCTGTCCCGGCCGGAGCGCGCGGCCCTGCGCACCGAGGCCCGGCGGGCGCTGCACGTCCCCGACGGGCGCCGCCTGATCGTCTTCAACGGCGGCAGCCTGGGCGCCGCCCGCCTCACCGCGGCCGCCGCCGGACTGGCCGGGCTCTGGCAGGGGCGGGACGACGTGCAGCTGCTGATCAAGACGGGTCCGCGGGCGCTGCCGGACACCGCCGCCGATCTCGCCGCCTGCGGCGGCCGGCGGATCGCCCGGGCCGTGCCGTACCTGGACCGGATGGACCTCGTGTACGCGGCCGCCGACCTGGTGGTGTGCCGGGCCGGGTCCGCGACGGTGGCGGAGCTGGCGGCGACCGGGGTCCCGGCCGTGCTCGTCCCGTATCCGCACGCCCCCGGCGACCACCAGACCCACAACGCCCGGGTCCTCGTCGACGCGGGCGCGGGCCTGCTGCTGCCGGACGCCGCGACCACCGCCGACCGGCTGGCGGTGCTGCTCGGCACGCTGCTCGCCGACCCGGCCCGGCTGGCCGCGATGGCCGGCGCCGCCGACCCCGGCCCGCACGCCCGGGCCGCCGAACTGCTGGCCGCGGAGGTCCTCCGCGTGGCCGGCGTCCCCTTCCCCACCCTGGAGCGCATATGAACACGCAGACCGACACCGTCAACCCCTGGGCCGACCGCACGGTCCTGGTCACCGGAGCCGAGGGGTTCATCGGGTCCACCCTGGTCGACCTGCTCGTGGCGCGGGGCGCCCGGGTCCGCGCCTTCGTCCACTACAAGCCGTACGCGGAGAAGGGCCACCTGGCGCGGTACCTCGCCGACCCCGGGGGTCCGGTGGAGATGTGGGCGGGCGACATCCGCGACGCGGGCCGGGTCAGCGACGCGGTGCAGGGCTGCGACACCGTGTTCCACCTGGCGGCTCTGATCGGGATCCCGTACAGCTACGCCTCGCCGGGCGCGTACGTGCAGACGAACGTCACCGGTACGGAGAACATGGCGGAGGCCTGCCGCCGGCACGGGGTGCGGCGCCTGGTGCACACCTCCACGAGCGAGGTCTACGGCACGGCGCTGACGGCCCCGATCCCGGAATCGCATCCGCTCCAGCCGCAGTCCCCGTACTCGGCGTCGAAGATCGGCGCCGACATGATGGCGCTGTCGTTCCACCACGCGTTCGAGCTGCCGGTGACGGTGGTCCGGCCGTTCAACACGTACGGCCCCCGCCAGTCGGCGCGGGCCGTGATCCCGACGATCCTGGCGCAGCTGCACGCGGGCGCGCGGGAAGTCCGCCTGGGCTCGCTCTCCCCGACCCGGGACTTCACGTACGTGACGGACACGGCGGAGGGCTTCCTCGCGGTGGCGGAATGCGACCGGGCGCTGGGCGAGGTGGTCAACCTCGGCACGGGCGAGGAGATCTCGATCGGGGACCTGGCGCAGGCCCTGATCAAGGCGTCGGGCCGGGACGCCGAGGTGGTCGTGGACGCGTCCCGCCTGCGCCCGGCGGGCAGCGAGGTCCACCGCCTGCTGTCGGACAACTCCCGCGCCCGGGACTGGGCGGGCTGGGAGCCGCAGGTCCCGCTGGCGGAGGGACTGTCGCGCACATCGGACTGGATCGCCTCGAACCCGGACCTCTTCGCGCCGTCCCGCTACCAGGTCTGACCGGCCGGGCCGGACTCCGCCGGGCCCGCTAACTACTGCGGAGGCTGCGGACGTCCAGGTGGCGCAGGACCCGGTCCACGATCTCCGGGTCCGCGCCCGGCTCGCTGCGCGCGGCCAGCACCTCGTGCCGGGCCGCCGACATCATCTCCCGCTGGATCCGCTGGACGTCCCGGATCCGCTCCACCCGCTTCGCGTACGCCTCCCGCCGCTCCTCGTCCACCATCTCGGGGCTGATCCTGGCCCCCACGTCGTACGCCCGCCGGTACAGCACCTCCACCAGGTCCTCGGGCAGGTCCTCGGCCTCCTCGATCTCCTTCAGCCGCCGCTTCGCGGCCTTCGCCGCGCGGATCGCCAGCTGCCGCTCGGTCTCCCGCTCGGCGTCCTCGTCGGCCTCCACGCCCAGCAGCCGCACCAGCCACGGCAGCGTCAGCCCCTGGCAGACCAGCGTCACCATGATCACCGCGAACGCGATGAAGATGATCTGGTCCCGCGCCGGAAACGGCGCCCCGCCCTCCACCTTCAGCGGGATGGCCAGCGCCAGCGCCACCGAGGCCACCCCGCGCATCCCGGCCCACCACATCACCACGCTGTCCCGCCAGCTCAGCGGGATCTCCTCGTCGTAGTCGCGCCGCGTGTGCAGCCGCTTGGCCAGCCACCCGGCGGGCAGCAGCCACAGCAGCCGTACGCCGACCACCACCGCGATCACGGCGGCCGCCCACCCCGCCATCACCCCCTCGTGGCCGGCCGCGACGCCGAACACGTTGTGCAGCTCCAACCCGATCAGCCCGAACGCCACGCCCGTGACCAGCATGTCCACGACCTCCCAGAACGTGTGCCCGGCGAGCCGTCCCAGCACGTCGTCCGCGTCGGAGGCGTACTCCGCGAGGAACAGGGCCGTCGTCAGCACGGCCAGCACCCCCGAGCCCTGGAGCTCCTCGGCCAACACGTACGACACGAACGGCACGAGCAGCGTCAGCCCGATCTGGAGCGTGGCATCGCCGAGCCGCCCCATGAGCGCGTTGGCGGCCCAGCCCAGGCCGAGCCCGACGGCCACGGCGACCACGGCGGAGAGCACGAACTCCCCCAGCGCGTCCGGCCAGGAGAAGCTGCCGCTGACGGCGGCGGAGATGGCCACGTGGTAGAGCACGATCGCGGTGACGTCGTTGAACAGGCCCTCGCCCTCCAGGATCGACACCATGCGGCGCGGCAGCCCGAGCGCTCCGGCGACGGCGGTCGCGGCGACGGGGTCGGGCGGGGCCACGAGCGCGCCGAGCGCGACCGCGGCGGCGAGCGGCAGCCCGGGGACGACGGCGTTCGCGACGGCGGCGACCGCGGCGGTCGTGACGAAGACGAGGGCCACGGCGAGCAGGAGGATGGGCCGTACGTTGGCGGCGAACTGCCGCCAGGAGGTGCGCTGCGCCGAGGCGTAGAGCAGCGGGGGCAGGACGAGCGGCAGGATGAACTCGGGCGGGATGTCGACGTTCGGCACGGCCGGAACCAGCGCGAGCGCGACCCCGCCGATAGTCATCAGGACGGGCGCGGGCAGCCCGAGCCGGTCGCCGAACGGCACGCTGACCACGGCCCCGAGCAGCAGCACGAACAGCAGAGCAAGCTGATCCACTCCCCCACCCTGCCACTACGCCGCCGCTCGGCCGCCAGGTCGAAGGTCGTGCCGCGCACGTGTCGGCCCCACCGCCGGGGCGGAGTCGCGGTGAGCGGAGAGGTGCGGGGCTACGGCAGGGTACGCCGCATGGCCCGGTGCGGGATCCCCGCGTCTTCGAACTCCGGGCCGTAGGCCACGTACCCGAGCCGCTCGTAGAAGCCGAGCGCATGCGTCTGCGCGCCCAGGTCCACGGCGGACAGTCCCAGCCGGGCGGCCTCCGCCTCGATCGCCCGCACCAGCGCCACTCCGACGCCCAGCCCTCGCGCGGCCTTGCGTACGGCCAGCCGCCCCAGCGAACCGACCGCCGGGTCACCGCCCGTCTTGCCCAGCGCGGCCTGCCCGTGCAGCAGCCGGCCGGTACCCAGAGGCTCCCCGTCCGGCGCCACGGCCAGCACGTGGACCGCGACCGCGTCGTACGCGTCGTACTCGATCGACTCCGGCACGGACTGCTCGACCACGAACACCTCGGTCCGCACGGCGAAGCACGCCGCCAGGTCGGCCTCCCCCTCGGCCACCCGGACCGTGAAAGCCGTCACTCGCTCTCCGCGCGGATCACGTCCAGGGCGTGCTGCAGGTCCGCCGGGTACGTGCTCTCGAACTCCACCCACTGCCCGTCCGCGGGGTGCTCGAAGCCGAGCCGCACGGCGTGCAGCCACTGCCGGGTCAGGCCCAGTCGCTTCGCCACCGTCGGGTCGGCGCCGTACGTGAGGTCGCCGACGCACGGGTGCCGGTGCGCGGACATGTGCACGCGGATCTGGTGCGTACGCCCGGTCTCCAGCTTGATGTCGAGCAGCGAGGCCGCGCGGAAGGCCTCGATCAGGTCGTAATGGGTGACGGAGGGCTTGCCCTCCTGGGTGACGGCCCACTTGTAGTCCGCGCTGGGGTGCCGGCCGATCGGCGCGTCGATCGTGCCGCTCATCGGGTCCGGGTGGCCCTGCACGAGCGCGTGGTAGCGCTTGTCCACGACCCGCTCGCGGAACTGGTTCTTCAGCGAGGTGTAGGCGCGCTCCGACTTGGCGACGGCCATCAGGCCGGACGTGCCGACGTCGAGGCGGTGCACGATGCCCTGGCGCTCGGACGCGCCGGAGGTGGAGATCCGGTAGCCGGCGGCGGCGAGGCCGCCGATGACGGTGGTGCCGGTCCAGCCGGGGCTCGGGTGGGCGGCGACGCCCACCGGCTTCATGATGACGACGATGTCGTCGTCGTCATGGACGATCTCCATGCCCGGGACCGGCTCGGCGACGAGTTCGACCGGCCGCGGCGGCGCGGGCATCTCGACTTCGAGCCAGGCGCCACCGTGCACGCGCTCGGACTTCCCGACGACGCTGCCGTCGACCGACACCTTCCCCGCGGCGGCGAGCTCGGCCGCCTTCGTCCGGGAAAAACCGAACATACGGGCAATGGCGGCGTCGACGCGCTCGCCTTCGAGGCCATCGGGAACGGGCAGGGTGCGGATCTCGGGAATCGTACTCACCTGTCGAGTATGCAGGACTCGACGGCGCACCCGTCCCGCGATCAGTCCTTGTGGACCGTACCGTCCGGGTCCAGACCCCTGAACGACAGCAGCACGATCAGGATGCCGCCGCACACGATCGCCGAGTCCGCGAGGTTGAAGACGGCGAAGTGGGCGGGCGCGATGAAGTCGACCACGGCCCCCCGGAACACACCCGGCGAACGGAAGATCCGGTCGGTGAGGTTCCCCAGCGCACCGCCCAGCAGCAGGCCCAGCGCGATCGCCCACGGCAGGCTGTAGAGCTTGCGGGCCAGCCGCACGATCACGATGATCACGGTGGCCGCGATGCACGTGAAGATGATGGTGAAGGCCTCGCCGAAGCCGAACGCGGCGCCCGGGTTGCGGATCGCCTCGAACTTCAGCAGGTCGCCGACGATCCGGATCGGCGGCTGGTGCTCCAGCTTGGCGACGACCAGCATCTTGCTGCCGAAGTCGAGCAGGTAGGCGAGCAGCGCGACGACGAGCAGCGCGACGATCCGCCGGCGCCCCTTGGGCGCGGCGGACTCCGGCTGGGCGTCGTCCCCGACCTCCGGCGTACCGATGATGCTCTCCGCCTCTGCCACGTGAGTCCCTCGACTAGCTCGAACCAGGTTGCCGACGACACGGCCCTACGGCCTCGTCGGGCCCCTGGACCCCGACGAGAGACGAGAGTACGTCAGGGTCCCCCCGCGGCGGCAGCCCGGCCCGGGCCCCCTCAGTGCCTGCGCTCCTGCTTCTGCTTGCAGTCCACGCACAGCGTCGCCCGCGGGAAGGCCTGCATCCTGGCCTTTCCGATGGGCTGGCCGCAGTTCTCGCAGAGCCCGTACGTGCCCGCGTCCAGCCGCTCCAGGGCCCGCTCGGTCTGTTCGAGCATCTCGCGGGCGTTCGCGGCGAGCGCCAGCTCGGACTCCCGGGTGATGTTCTTGGTGCCCGTATCGGCCTGGTCGTCGCCCGCTCCGTCGCCGGAGTCCCGCATCAGGCCCGAGATGGCCTCGTCGGAGGCCTGGAGCTCGTCGCGCAGCCGCAGCACCTCGCTCTGGAGCTCGGCACGGGCCTCGGCCACCTCCGCCGGGGTCCAGGGGTCCTCGCCGGGCCGTACGGCCAGCTCGCCCGGCGCCAGGGCCGCTGCAGCCGTGACCCTGGCCTTCGGCAGCCCGCTGGTGGCGGCCGCAGCCGTCTTCCTGGCCGTGCCGGTGCTCTTCTTGGCAACCACTTTCCGGGCTCCCGTCTGTTGCGCGGCCTGCGCCGCCCCCTCGGCCCCGGCCGCCTTGGCCGTGGTCTTCCTCGCGGTCGTCTTCCCGACGCCGGTCGCCTTCTCGGTGGCCGCCTTCGCCGCGGCCGTCGTGTTCACGGCCGAGACCTTCTTGGCCGGGGCCTTCCTGCCCGCGGTCTTCTTGGCCACCGCCTTCTTGACGGGCACCTCCTCGGCATCCGCCTTCTTGGCGGACACCTTCTTGGCCGCCGTCTTGGCCGGCGCCCTGGCCGCCGTCTTCGCGGTCGTCTCGGCCGGCGCCCTGGCCGCCGTCTTGGCCGCCGTCTTGGCCGCCGTCTTGGCCGCCGTCTTGGTCGGCGCCCTGGTCGTGGAGTTCAGAGCCGTCTTCTTCCCGGCGGTGGTCGTCTTCTTCCGGGCCGGAGCCGCGTCCTCGGCCGCCGGAGCCTTCCCGGCGGCCTTTCCGACAGCCTTCTCGGCAGTTCTCCCGGCGGTCTTCTTCGCCACCATGGCCGCGGCCCCTTCACATACTGTGATCTTGCTCGCGAATCGTGCCGGAACGATAAATCGACTCCGGCCTCGCGGCAACGGGGCACGCGTCCATCGATGCCAACCTGCATCCGTTGTGCCCAGCAGGGAGCCCGGTAATCCGCCACTCCCGTCACGCCGGAGTCCGGACCGGCGCTTCGGCCCGTTCGGGTCACGCCGCTACCCGCACGGCCCCGCCCCCGAGCCGGGCCCCGAGCCCGGCCGAAACCCCCGCCCCGACCCCCCGTAAAGCGGTCTGCCGAGCGCGCCCCCGCCCCGTACACTGGGCCCAGCGAAAGGCATGGACGGGGACGAGTAGCGTCGGACGCAGCCATGAGCGACCCGGGGACGGTGAGAGCCCGGGGGCGAGCGCGATGCGAAGGATCACCCCTGAGCCGCCGGAAGAAAGCCCGTACGGATTCCCGCGGGCCAGTAGAACCGGCTTCGCACCCCAATGAGGGGGCCACCGGATCCGTCCGGCGGCCAAGGAGGGTGGTACCGCGGGAGCAGCACGTCCCTGAGAAGAGGGCGGCTCTCGTCCCTCCGGACGGAAGTGACACCCCGCCGGAGGAAGAGTTCAGCCTCATGACCACACCGCCGCAGTACCGCCCGGTACCCGCCCAGGTCGACCTGCCTGCCCTCGAGCACGCCGTCCTCGACTTCTGGCGCGAGAGCAAGACCTTCGCCAAGACCCTGGAGCAGTCCGAGGGCCGCCCCGAGTGGGTCTTCTACGAGGGCCCGCCCACGGCCAACGGCATGCCCGGCGCGCACCACATCGAGGCCCGCGTCTTCAAGGACGTGTTCCCCCGGTTCCGCACCATGCGCGGCTACCACGTGGCCCGCAAGGCCGGCTGGGACTGCCACGGCCTGCCCGTCGAGCTCGCCGTCGAGAAGGAGCTCGGCTTCAACGGCAAGCAGGACATCGAGGCGTACGGCATCGCCGAGTTCAACGCCAAGTGCCGCGAGTCCGTGACCCGCCACACCGACGCGTTCGCCGACCTCACCACCCGGATGGGCTACTGGGTCGACCTGGACGACGCGTACCGGACCATGGACCCCGAGTACGTGGAGTCCGTGTGGTGGTCGCTGAAGGAGATCTTCAACAAGGGCCTGCTCACCCAGGACCACCGCGTCGCCCCCTGGTGCCCGCGCTGCGGCACCGGCCTCTCGGACCACGAGCTGGCCCAGGGCTACGAGACGGTCGTCGACCCCTCCGTCTACGTCCGCTTCCCGCTCACCTCCGGCCCGCTGGCCGGCGAGGCCGCGCTGCTGGTGTGGACCACGACCCCGTGGACCCTGGTGTCCAACACCGCGGTCGCCGCGCACCCCGAGGTCACCTACGTGGTCGCCACGAACGGTGAGGAGAAGCTGGTCGTCGCCCAGCCGCTGCTGGAGAAGTCCCTGGGCGAGGGCTGGGAGGCCACCGGCCAGACCTTCACGGGCAAGGAGATGGAGCGCTGGACGTACGAGCGTCCGTTCTCCCTCGTGGAGTTCCCGGCTCCGGCCCACTACGTCGTGAACGCCGAGTACGTCACGACCGAGGACGGCACCGGTCTGGTCCACCAGTCCCCCGCCTTCGGCGCCGACGACCTCGCGGTCTGCCGCGCGTACGGCCTGCCCGTCGTGAACCCGGTCCGCCCCGACGGCACCTTCGAGGAGGAGGTCCCGCTGGTCGGCGGCGTCTTCTTCAAGAAGGCCGACGAGAAGCTGACCGCCGACCTCGACGCGCGCGGCCTGCTCTTCAAGCACATCGCCTACGAGCACAGCTACCCGCACTGCTGGCGCTGCCACACGGCCCTGCTCTACTACGCGCAGCCGTCCTGGTACATCCGCACCACCGCCGTCAAGGACGCGATGCTGCGGGAGAACGAGAAGACGAACTGGTTCCCGGACTCGGTCAAGCAGGGCCGCTTCGGCGACTGGCTGAACAACAACATCGACTGGGCGCTCTCCCGCAACCGCTACTGGGGCACCCCGCTGCCGATCTGGCGCTGCGAGGAGAACCACCTCACCTGCGTCGGCTCGCGCGCGGAGCTCTCCGAGCTGACCGGCACGGACCTCTCCGCCCTGGACCCCCACCGCCCGTACATCGACGAGGTCACCTTCCCCTGCACGGCGGAGGGCTGCTCGCTGGAAGCCGTCCGCGTGCCGGAGGTCATCGACGCCTGGTACGACTCGGGCTCGATGCCGTTCGCGCAGTGGGGCTACCCGTACAAGAACAAGGAGATCTTCGATAAGCGCTACCCGGCGCAGTTCATCTCGGAGGCCATCGACCAGACGCGCGGCTGGTTCTACACGCTGATGGCGGTCGGCACGCTCGTCTTCGACAAGTCCAGCTACGAGAACGTGGTCTGCCTGGGCCACATCCTCGCCGAGGACGGCCGCAAGATGTCCAAGCACCTGGGCAACATCCTCCAGCCGATCCCGCTCATGGACCAGCACGGCGCGGACGCGGTGCGCTGGTTCATGGCGGCCGGCGGCTCCCCGTGGGCGGCCCGACGGGTCGGCCACGGCACGATCCAGGAAGTGGTCCGCAAGACCCTCCTCACGTACTGGAACACGGTCGCCTTCCAGGCGCTGTACGCCCGTACGTCGAACTGGGCCCCGTCGGCGGCCGACCCGGCACCGGCGGACCGCACGGTCCTGGACCGCTGGCTCCTCTCGGAACTCCACACCCTCACGTCCGAGGTCACGGACGCGATGGAGTCGTACGACACCCAGCGCGCCGGCAAGCTGCTCTCCTCGTTCGTGGACGACCTGTCCAACTGGTACGTCCGCCGCTCGCGCCGCCGCTTCTGGCAGGGCGACGCCTCGGCGCTGCGCACCCTGCACGACGTGGTCGAGACGGTGACCCGCCTCATGGCCCCCCTCACCCCCTTCATCACGGAGCGGGTCTGGCAGGACATGATCGTCCCGGTCACCCCGGACGCGCCGGAGTCGGTCCACCTGTCCACGTGGCCGACGGCGGACACCTCGGCGATCGACCCGGCCCTCTCCCAGCAGATGCTGCTGGTCCGCCGCCTGGTGGAGCTGGGCCGGGCCACGCGCGCCGAGTCGGGCGTGAAGACCCGCCAGCCGCTGTCCCGGGCCCTGGTCGGCGCGGTGGGCTTCGACGCCCTGTCCCCCGAGCTCCAGGCCCAGATCACGGAGGAGCTGAACGTCTCCTCGCTGGCCTCCCTGTCGGAGGTCGGCGGCTCGCTCGTCGACACGACCGCGAAGGCGAACTTCCGGGCGCTGGGCAAGCGCTTCGGCAAGGGCGTCCAGGACGTGGCGAAGGCGGTGGCCGCGGCCGACGCGGCGGCGCTGTCGCTGGCCCTGCGCTCGGGCGGGGCCGTGGTGGAGGTGAACGGCGAGTCGGTCACCCTCACCCCGGAGGAGGTCATCATCACGGAGACCCCGCGCGAGGGCTGGTCGGTGGCGTCCGACTCCGGCGCGACGGTGGCCCTGGACCTGGAGATCACCCCGGAGCTGCGGCTGGCGGGCCTGGCGCGTGACGCGATCCGCCTGATCCAGGAGGCCCGGAAGAACTCCGGCCTGGACGTGGCGGACCGGATCGCCCTGCGCTGGTCCTCCTCGGACCCGGAGGTCGTGACGGCCCTGACGGACCACGCGTCGCTGATCGCGGACGAGGTCCTGTCGACCGACTACGCGTCCGGCGAGGCCGACGCCACGTACGGCGACCCGTTCACGGACGAGCCCCTGGGCCTGACCTTCCGCCTCCGCAAGGCGTAGTCACGGTAGTCACGGCCTCTGCGGCCCGGACCCTGCTCGGGTCCGGGCCGCAGTCGTTTCCTCTCCCACACAGCGGCGGCGCCGGCCCGGCGGAACGCCAACGGGCCGGGCCCGGTGCCCCCGAAGGGGAACCGGGCCCGGCCCGTGACTGCCGACCTGCCGGCGGCGCCTAGTTGTCGTCCTCGTCGATCAGGAAGCCGCGCATCGGCGACGGCGCCTGCTGCATCGGCTGCGGAGCGGCCGGCCGCACCGGAGCCATCGGCTGCGTCATCGCGGGAGACATCTGCTGCTGACCACCGTACGAGGGGCCACCCATCGGGGACGGGCCACCCATCGGCGAGGGACCGCCCATGGGCGACGGACCGCCCATCGAGTGCCCCATCGCTCCGGCCGGAGCCATCGACGGCGTCGGCGACGGCGGCAGCGCCGGGCCGGCCGGGTTGCGCGGCGGGGCCAGGGAGTCGTCCGCCTGGGTCTCCAGCTGGCGCAGCTGCGACTCCAGGTAGGACTTCAGACGCGTACGGTACTCACGCTCGAAGCCCCGCAGGTCCTCGACCTTGCGCTCCAGCGTGGCGCGGGCGGACTCCAGGGAGCCCATCGCGACGCGGTGCTTCTCCTGGGCGTCCCGCTCCAGCGCGTCGGCCTTGGCACGGGCGTCCCGCTCCAGGCCCTCGGCGCGGCTGCGCGCCTCGCCGACGATCTTGTTGGCCTCGGAGCGGGCCTCCGCGATCGCCTGGTCGGCGGTCTGCTGCGCCAGCGACAGGACGCGGGCGGCGCTGTCGCCACCGGGGCCCTGCTGCGGGAGCTGCGGCTGCTGCTGCATCTGCTGCATCTGCTGGCCCATGGGCTGCATCTGCTGACCCATCTGCTGCATCTGCTGGCCCATGGGCTGCATCTGCTGGCCGAGCGGGTTCTGGCCGCCCATGGACTGCTGGCCCATGCCCTGCTGGCCCATCTGCTGCTGGCCACCCATGGTGTGCATGGGGCCGCCCATCGGACCCGGGCCGCCCGGACCCTGCGGTCCGTGTCCGCCGGGGCCGGCCGGAAGCTGCGGCTGGCCGCCCGGCAGCTGCGGCGGGCCCATCTGCGGCGGGCCCTGCTGCGCCGGCGGGCCGGATATGGCGGCGGGCACGGGGGCGCCGGGGCCTCCGGGGCCGCGCTGGTCCTGGGGCTCGGGCTTGCGCATGCCCTGCTGCTGCTGGTTCTGCGCGGCGGCACGCGTGGCGGCGGCCAGCTTGGCGCGCAGGTCCTCGTTCTCGCGCAGCAGGCGCGTCAGTTCGGACTCGACCTCGTCGAGGAAGGCATCGACCTCGTCCTCGTCATAGCCTTCTCGGAGGCGGACGGTCGTGAACTGCTTGTTCCGCACGTCCTCGGGAGTCAGCGGCATGTCTTCTTCACCTCTACGTAGTCGTCGGCAGTCGGCAGGACCGTATCGGGACTGTCCCCGCGCTCGCGGGGAAGCTCATCGTTCACACGCTTCTCGCAGCGGTGCTCACGAAACTGATGAGGATGTAAACGATGATCATCAGAACGAAGAAGGACAGGTCGAGTGCCACGCCCCCGAGACGCAACGGCGGAATGAAACGCCGGAGAAGCTTGAGCGGTGGATCGGTGACAGTGTAGGTGGCCTCAAGGACGACCACCATCGCCTTGCCGGGTGTCCATGAACGTGCGAACTGGAAGACGTAGTCCATGACCAGTCGGAAGATCAGCACGATAAGGAAGCACATCAGCACGATGTAGACCACCTGCAGTGCGACGCCCATCCCGCGCTTCCCTCTCCCCAGCTCTCGCTCAGTCCCCGGCCCCGTGTCTGACGGATCGGTCTAGCTTTGGTTGAAGAACCCGCCCTCCGCGATGCGGGCCTTGTCCTCCGCCGTGACATCGACGTTAGCAGGCGACAGCAGGAACACCTTCTGTGTCACGCGTTCAATGCTGCCGTGCAGGCCGAAGACGAGGCCGGCGGCAAAGTCGACAAGTCGCTTCGCATCCGTGTCGTCCATCTCGGTGAGGTTCATGATCACCGGAGTGCCCTCACGGAAGTGTTCCCCGATGGTACGGGCCTCGTTGTAGGTCCGGGGGTGCAGCGTCGTGATGCGGTACGGCTCCCGCTCGGAGACGACCTTGGGCATGATCACGGGGGCGTTCTTCTCCAGGTTCGAGCGTTCAGGTGTGATGGATGCCACGGGGGCAATTCGCGCAGGACGTCCGTTTTCCACCGGCAATGGGATGGGTTCCCGTTGCGCCGGAGGCTGGGTGACTCGTACCGGTTCGTCCGTTACGGGCGGTTGGTGCACGGCCTGCTGGCGCCGGCGGTCCCGCTCCGGTTCCGGCTCGGGCTCGAACTCGTCGTCGGGGTCGTACCCCGGGTTGTCGTACCGGTCGTCCTCCACGAGGCCGAGGTAGACCGCCATCTTGCGCATCGCGCCGGCCATTCTCTGAATCCTCCGCTCTGTGGTGGATCGCCCTGTCGCAGGTGTGTCGCTGTGTCACCAAAGTCACCAACTGCCCGCGATCCACGTGGTCTGTCCGCCCGTCAGCGGGAATGACCATATTTTCTGCTGTGGTCCGACTTTCTTCGCGACGTTACCCGAGCCGGGGTCTCGCGCCGAGTACCGCAGTGCCGACGCGTACATGTGTCGCACCGGCCGCAACGGCCTGTTCCAGGTCTGCGCTCATCCCGGCCGACACCATCGTGGCAGTCGGATGGTCCGCGCGCAGGCGGGATGACAATTCCACCAGCCGCTCGAAAGCGGCCTGTTCGCGCCCCGCGTAGGCCCCGGCCAGCGGAGCGACGGTCATCAGACCGTCGAGCCGCAGTCCCGGCGCCCCGGCCACGAGGTCCGCGAGTTCGGCCAGCTGCTCCGGAGCGGCCCCGCCGCGGGTCCCGCGCTCCCCCGACTCCGCGTCGAGGGCGATCTGCACGAGGCAGCCGAGTTCGCGCCCGGCCCCCTCCGCCGCCGCCGAGAGCGCCGAGACGAGCTTGGGCCGGTCGACGGACTGCACGACATGCGCGTATCCCGCCACGGAACGGACTTTGTTCGTCTGCAACTGGCCCACGAAGTGCCAGGTGAGCGGCAGATCCGCGCAGGCCGCGGCCTTGGGGGCGGCGTCCTGGTCGCGATTCTCCGCCACATGACGGACGCCCAGGTCCGCCAGCAGTCGTACGTCACTCGCGGGGTAGGTCTTGGTGACGACGATGAGCGTCACCTCGTCCCGCCCCCGTCCCGCGGCCGCGCAGGCGGACGAGATACGTTCCTCCACTCGCGCGAGGTTCTCCGCGAGCTCCGACTTACGGTCCGTCATCAGTCTTTTCCTGCCGGGGGTCCGGGGGTTTCCCCCCGGGAAGACACGGTGTCCAGCCAGACATATCCGGCAAGCCGCCCGGTCACCCGGTCGCGGCGGTACGAGAAGTGGTCCCGCGACTCCAGTGTGCAGAACGCCGAGCGGTGCAGGTTCACCACCCCCGCCTCCGCGAGCTGGGCGTGCACCCCGGCGACCACGTCGACGGACGGGGTCCCCCAACTCGTCTCGCCGTAGGCGGCCGGCACCACCTCGGCGACCGCGGCCCGCATCTCGGCCGGCACCTCGTAGCAGCGCCCGCAGATCGCCGGGCCGGTACGGGCGATGATCCGCCCGAGCTCGGCCCCGAGGGAGACCATCGCCTCCACGGCTGCGGGCACCACTCCGGCGACCAGCCCGGGCCGCCCCGCGTGGGCCGCGCCCGCGACCCCCGCGACGGGGTCGGCCAGCAGGACCGGGGTGCAGTCCGCGGTGAGCACCGCGAGGGCGAGCCCCCGGCGTGCGGTCACCACCGCGTCCACCGCCGGGACGACGGCGGCGGCGCCCCAGGGTCCGGGGACCACCGCCACGTCACGGCCGTGCACCTGGTTCATCCAGACCACCTGGTCCGGCTCGATGCCCAGGGCCCCGGCGGCGGCCGCCCGGTTCGCGAGAACGGCGGTGGGGTCGTCTCCGACCGCGCCGCCGAGATTGAGCTCCTCGTACGGAACGGCGCTCACCCCGCCCCACCGGTCGGTGAAGGCGAAGTGGGCGCCGCTCTCGTCGTACTGGTCCAGCGTCACTTCAAGAAGTCCGGGACATCCAGTTCCTCGGCCGGGCTGTCCTGGTACGGCCGGGCCGTCGGGACCTGCGGCGCGGGGGCCGCGGTCTCGATCGGAGCCGCCTCGACCGGGGCCGGGGGCTCTTCGCGCGGGGTGACCGTGCCCAGTCCGCCGAAGGCCGGGCGCGCCGGCTCGGCCGCGCGGACCGGCGCCGGGGCCGGCTCCTCGCGCTTGGTGGACGCGGCGCCGATGACGTTGTCCCGGCGTGCCGGGGGCTGTCCGCCGTCGAAGCCGGCGGCGATGACGGTGACCCGTACCTCGTCGCCGAGCGCGTCGTCGATGACGGCGCCGAAGATGATGTTCGCCTCGGGGTGGGCGGCCTCGCTCACCAGCTGCGCGGCCTCGTTGATCTCGAAGAGACCGAGGTCCGAGCCACCGGAGATGGAGAGCAGCACGCCGCGCGCCCCGTCGATGGACGCCTCCAGCAGCGGCGAGGAGATCGCCATCTCGGCGGCGGCCACCGCGCGGTCGTCGCCGCGGGCCGAGCCGATGCCCATGAGGGCCGAGCCCGCCTCGGACATGACGGACTTGACGTCCGCGAAGTCGAGGTTGATCAGACCCGGGGTGGTGATGAGGTCGGTGATGCCCTGGACACCCGAGAGCAGGACCTGGTCGGCCGACTTGAAGGCGTCCAGGACCGAGACCTGGCGGTCCGAGATGGACAGCAGCCGGTCGTTGGGGATGACGATGAGGGTGTCGACCTCTTCGCGGAGCTCGGCGATGCCGTCCTCCGCCTGGTTCGCGCGGCGCCGTCCCTCGAAGGTGAACGGCCGGGTGACCACACCGATCGTCAGGGCGCCGAGCGAGCGCGCGATGTTGGCGACGACGGGTGCGCCGCCGGTGCCGGTGCCGCCGCCCTCGCCGGCGGTGACGAAGACCATGTCGGCCCCCTTGAGGACCTCCTCGATCTCCTCGCGGTGGTCCTCTGCCGCCTTGCGACCGACTGCCGGGTTGGCGCCGGCGCCGAGGCCCCGGGTGAGTTCACGGCCGACGTCGAGCTTGACGTCGGCGTCGCTCATCAACAGCGCCTGGGCGTCCGTGTTGATGGCGATGAACTCGACGCCCTTGAGACCGACCTCGATCATTCGGTTGATGGCATTGACACCACCGCCGCCGACACCGATGACCTTGATGACTGCGAGGTAGTTCTGCGGTGCTGCCACGTCGAAGGCCTCTCGCCTCGAGTTACGTGTCGCCGCCTCGCGGGCCTGCGTTGCGACGACTGATGCCGAAATGTGGGACGGTCCGAACGCGCCGACCCGAACCCTAACCCTGAAGTTTAGGGTTAAGTATGTGCCTGTTCCCTGGACTCTTCCGAACAGGACACTAAGTCGACAAGTAGCGCGTGTTCAACGAACACGCCGAACCTCCCGTTTTTCTTTTCACCCTATGTGATCACCCGTATCGGTGGCCAACCAGGGTGCGTCGCTGTTCGACCCGACGTCAACTCCCGGACACCGCAGGGGCGGTGGGGACGCTCACGTCAAAGTGGTCAGCCTTGGGCGCGGCTTTCAACAGAGCGGTCAGCGCACGCCCCTTCGCCTCGCCCTGCTCGCCGCTGCCCCAGACCACGGACCGGCCGCGGGTCAACTCCAGTACGACCGAGTCGTACGAGCCCACCCTGACCTGCACGGTCTCCTTGGCGACCGCTTCGGGGAGGTCCCGGGCGACGCCCACGGCCTCGTGCAGCAGCCGCTCCTCGTCGAAGCGGCGGCCGCTCGGCGACTGCGCCGCTGACAATTCGAGGACCGGAACGCCCGCGGGAGCTTTCGCCGCCGTGTCGAATCGCACACCCGAAGCGTCCACTTCCACGAACTTGGCGTCCTTTTTGATGAGCAGGACGGGTTTGCGCTCCGTCACTTTCAGCCCGATTCCGTGCGGCCAGGCCCGCACCACATCGACCGAATCGACGCGGGGCAGCCGGCTGCGGACGCGGCCCGCGATCTCGTCGGTGTCCACGCTCACCAGGGGCGCCCCGACCGGTACGGCCGCGGCGGCCAGCACCTGCTCGGGGGTCAGCACCTGCGTTCCGCTCGTGGCCACCTTCTCGACGCGGAGCCAGGAGGAGCCGTAGAGCACCCAGCTGCCGCCCCCGGCGAGGAGGGCGGCGGCCAGGAGGGAGAGCAGCAGGGGGCCCCGGTGCCGCAGACGCCGGACGAGGCGCTGGACACCGGGGCCCTGCGGGCCGGACCCCCCGGACGGCCCCGACGACCTGGGCGGCTTGGGCGGCTTGGGAGAGCCGGAGCCCTTGCCCTTGCGGGCGGACCCGGGATTGCCGCGCTGTGCGGTCGTCGCTCCGGCCACTCCTGTGCCTCCTGCGTTAGCGGTTCCTGTGTGCGGCGATCGCCTCGTACACCATCGCGACGAGCAGGTCGTCGGCGTCGCGCCGGCCGAACTCGGCGGCCGCGCGGGACATCTCGTACAGCCGGTGCGGGTCGGCGAGCACCGGGAGGACCTGGCTGAGCACCCACTCGGGCGTCAGCTCCGCGTCGTCGACGAGCAGGCCGCCGCCGGCCTTGACCACCGGCTGGGCGTTGAGCCGCTGTTCGCCGTTGCCGATCGGCAGCGGGACGTACGCGGCCGGCAGCCCGACGGCGGAGAGTTCGGCGACGGTCATCGCGCCCGCGCGGCACAGCATCATGTCGGCGGCGGCGTACGCGAGATCCATCCGGTCCACGTACGGTACCGGCACATACGGCGGCATCCCGGGCATGTTGTCGACACGCGGCAGTTCGTTCTTCGGGCCCACCGCGTGCAGGATCTGGATCCCGGAGCGCTGGAGGGTCGGGGCGACCTGCTGGATGGTCTCGTTGAGGCGCCGGGCGCCCTGCGAACCGCCGGAGACCAGCAGGGTCGGCAGGTTGGGGTCCAGGCCGAAGGCGGCGCGCGCCTCCGGGCGTACCGCGGCCCGGTCCAGGGTGGAGATGCTGCGGCGCAGCGGGATGCCCACGTAGCGGGCGCCGCGCAGCTTGCTGTCGGGGGTGGAGACCGCGACGGCGTGCGCGTAGCGGGAGCCGATCTTGTTGGCCAGTCCCGGCCGGGCGTTGGCCTCGTGGACGATGATCGGCACCCCGAGCCGCTTGGCGGCGAGGTAGCCGGGCAGGGCCACGTAGCCGCCGAAGCCGACGACGCAGTCGGCCTTGGTGCGCTCCAGGATCTCCTCGGCGGCCTTGATCGTCCCGCGCAGCCGTCCGGGGACGGTGATGAGCTCGGGAGTGGGCTTGCGGGGCAGCGGGACGGCCGGGATCAGCCCCAGCTCATAGCCGCGCTCGGGCACGAGGCGGGTTTCGAGCCCGCGCTCCGTGCCGAGGGCGGTGATGCCCACGGAAGGGTCCTGCCTGCGCAGGGCGTCCGCGAGGGCGAGCGCCGGCTCGATGTGGCCGGCGGTCCCCCCACCGGCGAGTACGACATGCACCGAAATTCACCGCTCTCCGGACGGACGCCTCTTGACGCTCCGTCTCATCGACTTCCATCTCTGCCCGGTCCGCTTCCAGCCGGTCTTCGGCTGGCGCATCGCGAGCGCCGCGCGCGCCGCCGGCTCCTCCCGCGCGAAGGCGATGAGCAGTCCGACCGCGAACATCGTCGGCAGCAGCGCGGACCCTCCGTACGAGAACAGCGGGAGCGGGACTCCGGCGATCGGCAGCAGACCGAGCACCGCACCGATGTTGATCACGGCCTGGGCCGTGATCCAGGTGGTCACGCCTCCCGCGGCATAGCGTACGAAGGAGTCCTCCGTGCGTCCGGCCACGCGGATACCCGCATAGCCTAGAGCCGCGAACAGGGCGAGTACCGACAGCGTCCCCGCCAGACCCAGTTCCTCCCCTGTGATGGCGAAGATGAAGTCGGTGTGGGCTTCGGGCAGTTGCCCCCATTTTTCCACACTGGCACCCAAACCGGAACCGAACCATCCGCCGGATGCGAGGGCGTAGATCCCGTGCACGGCCTGCCAGCACAGGTCGTTTCGGCCCGGATCCGTCGCGCCGAGGCAGGCGAGCCGGTCCATCCGGTGCGGGCTGGTCTTGATCAGCAGTGCGACGATCACACCCGCGAAGGCGAGCACCGCCACGAACATCCGCGTCGGGGCTCCGGCCAGCCACAGCAGGCCGAACAGGATCGCCCCGAGGATCATCGCGGTGCCCATGTCCCCGCCCAGCATGATCAGCCCGAGCAGCAGGAACGCCACCGGGACCAGCGGCACCAGCAGGTGCTTCCACTGGCTCAGCAGCTCCTTCTCGCCCTTGCGGGCCAGCAGGTCGGCGCCCCACAGGATCAGTGCCAGCTTGCCGAACTCACTGGGCTGGAGCATGAACGGACCACCAAGGGAGATCCAATTCTGGTTGCCGTTGATCGCCACCCCTATCCCGGGGACCTGGACCAGGACCATCAGGAACAGGGTCCCCGCGAGCACGGGGTACGACAGCGCCCGGTGCAGTTTGACGGGCATCCGGGAGGCGATCAGCAGCAGTCCGGTGCCGATCAGGGCGGCGAGGAACTGCTTCTTGAAGAAGTACGCGTCGCCCAGCCCCAGCTGGAGCGCTTTGATCATCGAAGCCGAGTAGACCATCACCAGGCCGAGCACGGTGATGAGCAGCGAGCTGCCGAAAATCAGGTAATACGCGGTGAGGGGTCGGTCCCAGGCCTTGCGCAACTGCCGCTGCGTACGCCGCAGCCGCTCCAGCGGCCCGCGCCCGCCGGGCGGCCGCACGCTCCCCGCCGGACGCCTGCGGCCCTGGGCCCTGACCGTCCGGGCGGACCTGACGCCGTTCGCGGACTTGGCGGGCTTCACGGCCGACGGCCGCCGCCCCGGCAGCACTTGCTTCGCCGGCATGTGTGACCTTCCCCTCCACTCGTACGAGGCGAGCAGCCGGTCGGGGAGGACTCGCCGACCTGCGCGGGCCGGCCGGACCTACGCGCCCTCGGCGGCCAGCTCGCGCACCGCGTCCGCGAATGCGTCCCCGCGCTTGTTGTAGTTCGCGAACATGTCCATCGAGGCACAGGCCGGGGCCAGCAGAACCGTGTCGCCGGGCTCTGCGAGCCGGGCCGCTTCCCGGACCGCTGCGAGCATCGCCCCAGTGTCGGTCCGGTCGAGGTCGACGACCGGGACCTCGGGGGCGTGTCGCGCCAGCGCCTCGGCGATCAGCGCCCGGTCGGCGCCGATCAGCACCACGGCGCGCAGCCGCTTCCGCGACTTCTGGACGAGCTCGTCGAAGGTCGCACCCTTGGCGAGGCCTCCGGCGATCCACACGACGGGCTCGAAGGCCGCCAGGGATGCCTCGGCGGCGTGCGTGTTGGTGGCCTTGGAGTCGTCGATGTACGTGACCCCGGCGACCTCGTCCACGTGCGCGACGCGGTGCGCGTCGGGGCGGAAGTCGCGCAGCCCGTCGCGGACCGCGCGCGGCGCGACGCCGAAGGCCCGGGCCAGGGCCGCCGCGGCGAGCGCGTTGGCGATGTTGTGCGGCGCCGGCGGGTTGACGTCCTCGACCTCGGCGAGCTCCTGGGCGTTCTTCTGCCGGTTCTCGACGAAGGCGCGGTCCACGAGGATGCCGTCGACGACGCCGAGCATGGAGGGGCCGGGGGCGCCGAGGGTGAAGCCGATCGCCCGGCAGCCCTCCTCCACGTCCGCTTCGACGACCAGGGCCTCGGTGGCCGGGTCGGCGACGTTGTAGACGCAGGCGACCGTGTTGCCCTCGTAGATCCGGCCCTTGTCGGCGGCGTACGCCTCCATCGAGCCGTGCCAGTCGAGGTGGTCGGGGGCCAGGTTGAGCACGGCCGCCGAATGGGCGCGCAGCGAGGGCGCCCAGTGGAGCTGGTAGCTGGAGAGCTCGACGGCGAGGACGTCGTACGCCTCGTCGCCGAGGACCACGTCGATGATCGGGGTGCCGATGTTGCCGACGGCCGCGGTCTTCAGGCCCGCCGCCTTCAGGATCGACGCGAGCATCTGGGTGGTGGTGGTCTTGCCGTTGGTGCCGGTGATCGCGAGCCACTCGGCGGGCCCGGCCGGGGCCCGCTCGGCGTCGGCGTCCCCGCCGGCGTCCGCCTCCGCGGCCCGGCGGGCGGCGCGCAGTTCCACGCCGGCCCCGCGCAGCCGCCAGGCGATCTCGACGTCGCCGACGACGTCGACGCCCGCCTCGGCGGCGGCCCGGAAGAGCGGGCTCTCGGGCTGCCAGCCGGGCGAGGTGACGACCAGTTCGGTGCCCTCGGGCAGGGCTTCCCCGGCCCGGACCCCGTCGGGCAGGTGTCCCAGGCGGACCTCGATGCCCAGCTCGGCGAGTTCGGCGGCCTTCGCGCGGTGCGCGTCCCCGTCGCCGTTGTCGACGACGGTCACCGTCGCGCCGAGTCCGGCCAGCGCCCGGGCGGCGCTGATGCCGCTGACGCCGAGGCCGGCCACGGTGATCCGGCCCGGCAGACCGAACCGGCCCAGGGGATCGGGGCCGAGCAGGCCGGCCAGGTCGGTGGTGCTCACTTGTCGGCTGCCCATCCCGCGTAGAAGAGTCCGAGGCCCACGATCACGCACATGCCCTGGATGATCCAGAACCGGACCACCACCAGGACCTCGGACCACCCCTTCAGCTCGAAGTGGTGCTGCAGCGGGGCCATCCGGAAGACGCGCTTCCCGGTGAGCTTGAAGGAGCCGACCTGGATGACGACCGACATGGTGATGAGGACGAAGAGGCCGCCGAGGAGGGCGATCAGGAACTCCGTGCGGGAGCAGATCGCGAGACCGGCGAGGGCGCCGCCGAGGGCCAGCGAGCCGGTGTCGCCCATGAAGATCTTGGCGGGCGAGGTGTTCCACCACAGGAAGCCGAAGCAGGCGCCCATCAGCGCGGAGGCGACGATCGCGAGGTCCAGCGGATCTCGTACCTCGAAGCAGGCGTTGGGGTTCGTCAGGGTCTGCGCGTTGGCGCACGACTCCTGGAACTGCCAGACGCCGATGAACGTGTACGCGCCGAAGACCATCACCGCGGCGCCGGTGGCCAGGCCGTCCAGGCCGTCCGTCAGGTTCACGCCGTTGGACATCGCCAGGATCATGAACAGCGCCCAGACCACGAACAGCACCGGGCCGATCGACCAGCCGAAGTCCGTGACGAACGACAGCTTGGTGGAGGCCGGGGCGTTGCCGCGGGCGTCCTTGAACTGCAGCGCGAGCACGGCGAAGGCGATGCCGACGATCAGCTGGCCGGCCATCTTGGCCTTGGCCCGCAGACCGAGCGAACGGCGCTTGACGATCTTGATGTAGTCGTCGAGGTAGCCGACGAGGCCCATGCCGGACATCAGGAAGAGCACCAGCACGCCGGAGAAGGTGGCCGGGCTGCCCGTGATCACCTTCGTCAGGGCGTACGCGATGATCGTCGCCAGGATGAAGGAGATGCCGCCCATGGTGGGCGTGCCCTTCTTCCCGGCGTGGCCGCGCGGGCCGTCGTCGCGGATGAACTGGCCGTAGCCCTTCCGGGCCAGCAGCTTGATCAGCAGCGGGGTGCCGACCACGGTCAGGAACATGCCGATGACACCGGCGAAGAGGATCTGCCTCATCGGTCGGCGACCTCGCCCTCGCCGGCCAGCAGAGCCAGAGCGACCCGCTCCAGGCCGATCGACCTGGAAGCCTTCACCAGCACGACGTCACCCGGGCGCAGTTCCCTGCGCAACAGGTCGATCGCCGCCTGCGCGTCGGACACGACCACCGACTCCTCACCCCACGAACCCTCGTTATATGCGCCCAGTTGCAGCCAGGACGCTTCCCTGCCCCCGACTGCGACGAGCTTGCTCACGTTGAGCCGGACGGCAAGCCGTCCCACCGCGTCGTGCTCGGCCAACGATGCGTCCCCGAGCTCGGCCATGGGACCGAGCACCGCCCACGTACGTCCCCCGCCGGCCCTGGCCGCGCCGCCCATCGCGGCAAGCGCGCGCAGAGCGGCCCGCATGGACTCGGGATTCGCGTTGTAGGCGTCGTTGACGATCGTCACGCCGTCCGCCCGCTCGGTGACCTCCATCCGCCACCGGGACAAGGTGCCCGCCCCGGAGAGCGCGGTGGCGATCTCCTCGACGGACATGCCCAGTACATGGGCGACGGCGGCCGCGGCGAGCGCGTTCGACACGTGGTGCTCACCGTACAGGCGCAAGGTCACTTCGCCGCACCCGGTGGGTGTGTGGAGTGTGAAGGAGGGCTGTCCTGCGGGTGTCATACGGACTTCCGAGGCCCGTACGTCGGCGTCGTCGGCCTCGCCGAACAGCACCGTACGGGCCTTCGTCCGGGCGGACATCGCGCGCACCAGCGGATCGTCGGCGTTGAGGACGGCCACTCCGCCCTCGGCCTCGGACGGCAGGGCCTCGACGAGCTCGCCCTTGGCCTGGGCGATCTGCTCGCGGCCGCCGAACTCGCCGATGTGGGCGGTCCCGACGTTGAGGACGAGTCCGATCCGCGGCGGGGTCAGGTCGGTGAGGTACGCGATGTGCCCGATGCCGCGGGCGCCCATCTCCAGCACCAGGTGCCGGGTTTCCTCCGTGGCGCGCAGCGCGGTGAGCGGCAGGCCGATCTCGTTGTTGAGGGAGCCCGGGGTCCACACGGTGGGTGCGTGGGCCTGGAGCACCTGGGCGATGAGGTCCTTGGTGGAGGTCTTGCCGGCGGAGCCGGTCAGGGCCACCACGTCGGTGCCGAGGCGCTCGACGACGGCTCGGGCGAGGGCGCCGAGGGCCTTCTCGACATCGGCGACGACGATCGCGGGTACGCCGACGGGCCGGGCGGCGAGGACGGCCGCGGCGCCGGAGGCGACCGCGCGCTCGGCGTAGTCGTGGCCGTCGACGTGTTCGCCGGCGAACGCGGCGAACAGGCTGCCGGCCTCCACCTGACGGGAGTCGATGACCACGGGCCCGGTGATCCGCACGGACGGATCCGGTATGTCGTGGGGCCGCCCGCCGGTGATGTCGGCGATCTCGGCGAGGGAGAGGGCGATCACTGGTTCACCTCGGCCTGTCGGACGTCGTTGCCTTGCAGGTGCTGCTGGTTCTGCCGGAGTTCGATCGCGGCCCGGAGCACCGCGCGGTCGTCGAAGGGCCGTACGACGCCTGCCGTGTCCTGGCCCTGCTCGTGGCCCTTGCCCGCCACCAGCACGGTGTCCCCGGCCTCGGCGCGCGCGACGGCGGCGGCGATGGCCGCGGCCCGGTCGGCGTCGACGAGGACGGTGCCGCGCTCTTCGGCGGGTACGGAGGCGGCGCCCTCGAACATCGCGGCGAGGATCGCGAGGGGGTCCTCGGACCGCGGATTGTCGGAGGTCAGCACGGCGGTGTCGGCGAACCGGGCGGCCGCGGCGCCCATCGGGGCGCGCTTGGTGGTGTCGCGGTCGCCGCCGCAGCCGAGCACGATGTGCAGCTTGCCGGTGGTGACTTCGCGCAGCGCGCGGAGCACGGATTCGACCGCGTCCGTCTTGTGCGCGTAGTCGACGACGGCGAGGTACGGCTGGCCCGCGTCCACCCGCTCCAGCCGGCCGGGGACCCCGGGGACCGCGGCGACGCCGTCGGCGGCGGTCTGCGGGTCGAGGCCGGCGGCGGCGAGCGTGACGATCGCGGCGACGGTGTTGGCGACGTTGAACGGGCCGGGCAGCGGGGCCGTGGCCCGTACGCGCTGCCCCTCGGGGCCGACCACGGTCAGCGTGGAGTCCACGTGCCCGAACACGACGTCCTCGGCGCGCCAGTCGGCGGCGGCATCGCCGGTGGCGGAGAAGGTGACCACCGGGATGGCCGCCTCCTTGGCGAGGCGGCGGCCGTACTCGTCGTCGACGTTGACCACGCCGAGGCGGGCGCGGCGCTCGGTGAAGAGCTGCGCCTTGGCCTGGAAGTAGTCCTCCATGTCCGAGTGGAACTCCATGTGTTCCGGGCTCAGGTTGTTGAAGACGGCGACGTCGAAGACGCATCCGTCCACCCGGCCGAGCACCAGGGCGTGGCTGGAGACCTCCATGGCGACGGCCTCGACCCCGCGTTCGCGCATGACCGCGAACAGGGCCTGCAGGTCGGTGGCCTCGGGGGTGGTGCGCTCCGACTTGATGCGCTCGTCGCCGATGCGCATCTCGACGGTGCCGACCAGCCCGGTGGATCGTCCGGCCCCGCGCAGACCGCCCTCGACGAGGTATGCCGTGGTGGTCTTGCCGGAGGTGCCGGTGATGCCGATCTGGAGCAGGCCCTCGCCGGGGCGGCCGTAGATCGTGGCGGCGAGCTCGCCCATCCGGCCGCGCGGATCGGCGACGGCCAGGACCGGCAGGCCGGTCGCGGCCGCGCGTTCGGCGCCCGCCGGGTCGGTCAGCACGGCCGCGGCGCCGAGGGCGGCCGCCTGGGCGGCGAAGTCGGCGCCGTGCAGCTTGGCGCCGGGCAGGGCCGCGTACAGGTCGCCCGGGCGCACGGCACGGGAGTCGTGCGTGATCCCGGTGATCTGCGGGGGCTCCGCAGCGGCGGCCGCGGCGGGGGCTTCGATGCCCAGCAGGGTGGCCAGCCCGCCCAGGGGTGTCGGGCGGGCGGCCTGGGGCCGGGGCGCTCCCGGCGGCGTTGCCGGGGCGTCTTTCTGGGCAGTTCTGGGCTGATCAGCGTGGGACACGGCGGTGAGCGTACCGGGCGCGGCGGGCCGCTCGCGAAGTGAGGGCCCGGCCGCGTGGTCGGCGCCCGACGGGTTCCCGGGTTTCGGGGTGATCGTTGTCACTGATGGTGCCTCACGGATTTCTGGCGGGCCGGCCGGCCCGCCGGGTCACTGGCCGGGCTGCCGGCCGGGCTGTGCGGGGGGCGCTGCGGGGGGCTGGGGGGCGGGTGCGGGGCCGGCGTCGAAGGTGACCGGAAGCCCGGCGGGGGCGGTTCCGGTCGGGGCGACCTGGAGGGTCTTGAGGGCGAACTCCATGACCTTCTTGTAGATCGGGCCGCAGATCTGGCCGCCGAAGTAGCTGCCCTTGGTGGGGTTCTGGATGGCGCAGTACACGGTGATCCGCGGGTTGTCGGCGGGCGCGAATCCGGCGAAGGAGGCGGTGTAGCCCTTGTAGCGGCCGGTGGCCGGATCCACCCGGTTGGACGTGCCGGTCTTGCCGCCGACCCGGTAGCCGGGGATGCGGGCCTTGGTGCCGGTGCCCTCCTGGTCGTCGACGACCGACTCCAGCATCCGGGACAGGGTCTTGGCGGTGTCCTGGCTGATCACGCGGGTCTGCTCGGGCGCCGGGGCCGGGGTGAAGCGGCCGTCGGGGCCCTTGGTGCCGCGGACCAGGGTGGGTGCGACGCGTACCCCGCCGTTGGCGATCGTCGAGTACACGGAGGCCGCCTGCATGGCGTTGAGGGACAGGCCCTGACCGAAAGGGATCGTGTACTGCTGGGAGGTGGACCAGGCCTCGGGCCGGGCGAGGATGCCGCGGGACTCGCCCGGGTAGTTCAGGCCGGTGGGCTGCCCGATGCCGAACTTGTTCAGGTAGGAGTGGAGGACCCTGTT
The DNA here is from genome assembly GCF_044455885.1 of Streptomyces sp. NPDC051109. Classification (NCBI taxonomy): domain Bacteria; kingdom Bacillati; phylum Actinomycetota; class Actinomycetes; order Kitasatosporales; family Streptomycetaceae; genus Streptomyces; species Streptomyces sp. NPDC051109. The sequence goes on along the minus strand of NZ_JBITFF010000026.1, from coordinate 50,173 downwards.
GGCCTCGGGCTGGGTGGCGCCGAGCTGGCCGGTGGCCAGGATGGTCCCGATGTTGGAGGACTTGGCGAGGACCCCGTTGAGGGTCAGGTACCAGGTCGGGTGGTCGATGTCGTCCTTGAACAGCCGGTCGCCGCGGTGCAGCCGGTTGGGGACCTCGACGTGGGTCTCGGGGGTGGCCTTCTTCTCCTCCAGTACGGCGGCCATCGACATCACCTTGGCGGTGGAGCCGGGCTCGTACACGTCCTGGAGGGCCGCGTTGCCCATGGCGGCGGAGCTGGCCTTCGACAGGTCGTTGGGGTCGAAGCCGGGGGCGTTGGCCATGGCCAGCACCTCGCCGGTGCGGGTGTCCTGGACGATGACGTAGCCGCGGTCGGCCTCGGACTTGGCGACCTGCTCGCTGATGGCGCTCTGCGCCGCCCACTGGATGTCGCGGTCGATGGTCAGCTCGACGTCCTCGCCGGGTACGGCGGGCTTCTCGCTGGACCCGGCGGTGGGCACGCGGCGGCCGCCGGACTGGGCGTAGGTGATCGCGCCGTCCTTGCCGGCCAGCTTCTTGTCGAGGGAGGACTCCAGGCCGCCGGCGCCCTTGCCCTCGGCGTTGACGTAGCCCAGTATCCCGGCGGCCAGGTCCCCGTTGGGGTACACGCGCTTGCTGCTGTCCTCGTTGAACACGCCGGCGAGGACGTTGGCGCCGGGGCCGTTGTTCTTCTTGTCGGCGGCCGCCTTGTCGGCGAAGACCCGCTTGAGGTCCTTGATCTGGTTCCAGACCTGGGGGGTCTGGCGGCGGGCCAGGATCACGTAGCGGGTGTTCTTGGTCTTGAGGCGGGCGGTCAGCTCCTTGGCGTCCTTGCCGAGGATCGGCGCGAGGAGGGCGGCGGCCTGCTCGGGGGCGTCCGGGGCCTTGCTGTCCTGCGGGGTGAACATCTTCGGATCGGCGGTGATGTCGTACGCGTCGACGCTGGTCGCGAGGGCGACGCCCTTGCGGTCGGTGATCTCGCCGCGCTCGGCCGCGAGGGTGTAGCTGGCGAAGCGGTTCTCGGAGGCCTTGGCGGAGTACGCGGAGGCGTCTACGGCCTGCACCTGGAGCAGCCGCACGACGAAGGCCAGCATGACGAGGGTCAGCCCGACGCTGACGAGCCTCAGCCGGGGCTTGGGGCTGCCGAGCCGGATGGTGTGCGGCTGCCTCGCGGGGCCCGGCCGCCGTGTGGCGGGCCGCGAGGTGGCTCGCGCCCGCCCCGGCCCGGGCCCGGGCACGCGCCGCCCGCCCGGGGCGCTCACGCCCCCACCGCCGCACCGGTGCGGGGGGAAGCTCCCGCCGTGGGTACCCCCGGCGGGAGCTGGGGGAGGGTCCGCGTCACGACGTCACCTTCCGGAGGTCGGGTTGGACTGGGTGGCACCGCCCGGCGCGGGCTGCCCGGCCTGCGGCGCGCCCGCCGGGGCACCGCCCGGGGTGCCCGCCGGGGCGGAGCCGGGCGTGCCGGCCGGGGCGGCGGACTGGGGCGGGCCGGGGGCGGCTGCCGGGGCGGAGCCCGCGGCGGCGGCCGGGGTCGGGGACGGCGGGGGTTCCGCGGGGGCCGCCGTACCCGTCACCTTGCCGTCCGGGCCGATGAAGACGGGGCTGCCGCCCGGGACCAGGCCCATTTCGTGCGCCCGCCGCTGCAGGGCGTCCGGCGCCGAGTAGCCGTCGACGTCCCGCTGCAGCGCCTGTTCCTCGTCCGTGAGCGCGGTGGTCTCCTTCTTCAACCGGCTCAGCTGGAAGGAGCCCTGGTTGAGCGCCGAGTTCAGCAGCAGCAGGCTGATCAGCCCGCCGGCCAGCAGCGCCACCACCAGCAGGACGAACGGCATCCGCGCCGCCTGCCCCGAGGGGCCGCCGCGCAGTCGCCCCAGTCCCCCGGCTCTGCTCACAGCCGCGCCTCGCGGATGCGCTCGACCCCGCGGAAGCGGGCCGGCGCGGCCCGCCTGTTCTCGGCGATCTCCTCCTCCGTGGGCAGCTCCGCGCCCCGGGTGAGCAGCTTCAGCTTGGGCTGGTACTTCTCCGGCACCACCGGCAGCCCCGGAGGCGCCGTCGTTGCCGCGCCCGCCGCGAAGACCTGCTTGACCAGCCGGTCCTCCAGCGAGTGGTACGACAGCACCGCGATCCGGCCGCCCACCGCGATCCGCTCCACGGCCGCCGGGATCGCCCGCTCCAGGACCGACAGCTCGCCGTTGACCTCGATGCGCAGCGCCTGGAAGGTCCGCTTGGCCGGGTTGCCGCCGGTGCGCTTCGCCGCCTGCGGCAGCGCGTCGCGGATCAGTTCGACCAGCCGCGCGCTGTTCGTGAACGGCTCCTTCTCCCGCTCGCGGACGATCGCCGAGACGATCCGCTTGGCCTGCTTCTCCTCGCCGTACTGGCGCAGGATCCGTACGAGCTCGCCCGGCGGGTACGTGTTGAGGACCTCGGCGGCGCTCATCCCGGTCGTCTGGTCCATCCGCATGTCCAGCGGGGCGTCCTGCGCGTACGCGAACCCGCGGTCGGCCTCGTCGAGCTGCATGGACGAGACGCCCAGGTCGAAGAGGACGCCCTGGACGGCGGGGATGCCCAGCCGGTCCAGCACGTCGGGCAGTTCGTCGTACACGGCGTGGACGAGGGTGGCGCGGTCACCGAAGGGCGCGAGCCGCTCGCCCGAGAGCCGCAGGGCCTCCTTGTCGCGGTCGAGGCCGATCAGGTGCGCCTCGGGGAACCGGGTCAGCAGGGCCTCGCTGTGGCCGCCGAGGCCGAGGGTGCAGTCGACGACGACGGCCCCGGGCCTCTCCAGCGCCGGGGCCAACAGGTCCAGGCACCGCTGGAGCATCACCGGGACATGTCGGGACTCGCTAGTCAAAGCGCCCTCTCAGATAACGGCGCGGCAGGCATACGCCGCGCCGCGCACGCGGAGTGTTACCAGGGGGCCGGGCGGCCGGTCAGGGCCGGGCTCCGGCCGGTTCGCGCCACTTTAGTGCAACGGTCGCCGCGGTCAACGAACCGCCCCGCGCGCCGTGCGCTCCACTCGTACGGAACCCGCAAAAGCCTCGAATCACCCATACGGCCGCCGCCGCCTCACCCCTGTGGGTTAGCTCACAACAAGGACGGTTGACGTTCTTTGTCCCCCCTCACTCCATGCCTTTACCAGCGGTGACCACTAACGTCGTATGCATGACGACTTCCGCATCCCTGCCCGCAGAGTCCACCCCCCAGGCACCCGGCAGCGGCTCCGTCACGGACCGGCTGCTGGCGGCGAACCGTGAGTACGCCGCGGAATTCTCGGATCCCGGCATGGACGCCCGCCCCGTCCTGCACGTGGCCGTCGTGGCCTGCATGGACGCCCGCCTCGACCTGCACAAGGCCCTCGGGCTGGAGCTCGGCGACTGCCACACCATCCGCAACGCGGGCGGCGTCGTCACCGACGACACCATCCGGTCGCTCACGATCAGCCAGCGCGCCCTGGGCACCCGCACGGTGATACTGATCCACCACACCGGATGCGGCCTCGAAAGCCTGACCGAGGACTTCCGGCACGAGCTGGAGGACGAGGTCGGCCAGCGCCCCGCCTGGGCCGTCGAGGCCTTCCGGGACGTCGACCAGGACGTCCGCCAGTCCATGCAGCGGGTCCGGACGAACCCCTTCCTGCCGCACCGCGACGATGTGCGAGGCTTCGTCTTCGACGTGCACACCGGACTCCTGCGGGAGATCGATCCCGCCTCGTGAGTGACACAAGGCCTGGGCGCCGTCAAGAATGCGGGAAGACGCCGCCCGGAAAACCGTCCGGGCCGGCGTCCGTGTCGGGGTGGGCCGGAGTGCGCTGAGGGCGTCGGCCCTGCGGAAAGGGCCGAGGAGAACCAGGTGACGACGTATGACGACCGAGCGAGCCTCGCGGATCTGACGAGCACGGCGGAGCGGGTGCGCCACTCCGTCGAGAGCGTGATCGAGGGCAAGCCCGAGGTCGTACGCATCGCGCTGACCGTGCTGCTCGCCGAGGGGCACCTGCTGATCGAGGACGTCCCCGGCGTCGGCAAGACCATGCTCGCCAAGACGCTGGCGAAGTCCATCGACTGCTCGGTGCAGCGCATCCAGTTCACTCCGGACCTGCTGCCCTCCGACATCACCGGTGTCAGCATCTACGACCAGCAGCGCCGCGAGTTCGAGTTCAAGCCGGGCGCGATCTTCGCGCAGATCGTCATCGGCGACGAGATCAACCGCGCCTCGCCGAAGACCCAGTCGGCGCTGCTGGAGTCGATGGAGGAGCGCCAGGTCACCATCGACGGCACGACGTACGCGCTGCCGAGCCCGTTCATGGTGGTCGCCACCCAGAACCCGGTGGAGATGGAGGGCACCTACCCCCTCCCCGAGGCCCAGCGCGACCGCTTCATGGCCCGCGTCTCCGTCGGCTACCCGAGCCCCGACGCCGAGCTCCAGATGCTCGACGTACACGGCGGGATCTCCCCGCTCGACGACCTCCAGGCCGTCGCGCACGCCCACGACATCGTCAAGCTGATAGAGGCCGTCCGCGAGGTGTACGTCGCCGACCCCGTCCGGCGCTACGTCGTCGACCTGGTCTCGGCCACCCGCAGCCACCCCGACCTGCGCCTGGGCGCCTCGCCGCGCGCCACCCTGCACCTGCTGCGCGCCGTGAAGGCCTCCGCCGCGCTGTCCGGCCGGGACTACGTACTGCCCGACGACGTGCAGGCGCTGGCCGCGCCCGTCCTCGCGCACCGGCTGCTGCCGACCGCGCAGGCCCAGCTGAACCGGCGCACCGCCGAGCAGGTCGTCCACGACATCCTCCAGCGGACCCCCGTCCCCGCCGCGCACGGCCGCGGCGAGATGCCGCCCGGCGCGGGCATCCGGGGCTTCTGATGAGCGCCGGTGCCCCGCGCGGCGCCGGCGGCGAGAGCCGGGGCGCCGGCGGGCTGCGCGCCTCGCTGGCGGGGCTGACCACCCGCGGCCGGTCCTTCCTGGCCGCCGGGGTCGCCGCCGCGCTGTGCGCGTACGTCCTCGGCCAGGGCGAACTGCTCCGGGTCGGTCTGCTGCTCGCCGTCCTGCCGCTGATCTGCGTCTTCGCGCTGCACCGCACCCGCCACCGGGTCTCCGGCAGCCGCCGGCTGACCCCGATGCGGGTGCCCGCGGGCTCCGAGGCCCGGGTGCAGCTGCGCATGGAGAACGTCTCCCGGCTGCCCACCGGACTGCTGATGCTCCAGGACCGGGTGCCGTACGTCCTCGGCCCCCGGCCCCGCTTCGTCCTGGACCGGGTCGAGCCGGGCGGGCGCCGCGAGGTGTCCTACCGGGTCCGCTCCGACCTGCGCGGCCGCTACCCGCTGGGCCCGCTCCAGCTGCGGCTGACCGACCCCTTCGGCCTGGTCGAGCTGACCCGCTCGTTCAGCACGTACGACACGCTCACCGTCATCCCGCGTACCGAGCCGCTGGTCCCGGTCCGGCTGACCGGCGAGACCTCCGGCTACGGCGACGGCAGCCGCCGCTCGCTGGCCCTGGCCGGCGACGACGACGTGATCCCGCGGACCTACCGGCGCGGCGACGACCTGCGCCGGGTGCACTGGCGCTCCACCGCCCGCTACGGCGAGCTGATGGTGCGCCGCGAGGAGCAGCCGCAGCGGAGCAAGGCCACGGTCCTGCTGGACACCCGCGGGGTCGCCTTCGAGGGCGCCGGACCGGATTCCGCCTTCGAGTGGGCGGTCTCCGGGGCCGCTTCGACCCTGGTGCACCTGCTCGAACAGGGTTTCTCAGCGCGGCTGCTGACCGACTCGGGCACTTCGGCGCCCGGCAACGGCGGCAGCGGCGGCTTCTCCTCCGGCGGGCAGGAGTCCGCGGAGGCCGCCGGCCTGATGATGGACACCCTCGCGGTCGTCGGGCACTCCGACGGCGCCGGCCTCACGCGCGCGTACGACGCGGTGCGCAGCGGCGGCGGCCACGAGGGCGGGGGCTTCGCCGGAGCCGGCGGTGACGGGCTCCTCATCGCCTTCTTCGGAGACCTGGACGACGTACAGACGGAAGTGGCGGCCAAGATGCGCGGGCGCTGCGGGGCCGGGGTGGCCTTCGTGCTCGACTCCGCGCTCTGGGCCGGGCGGCCCTCGCGGGTGGAGGCACGGGTGGGCAGGCTGCGGGACGCGGGCTGGACGGCGCTCGCCGTGCCGCCCGGGGTGGCGTTCGGGGAGCTGTGGCGCCGGGCCGGGAACGCTCCGCTCGGCACGGGTACTTCCGGAGGTTGGGGATGAGCGGGCGGGCGCGCGTGACGCTCTTCGCGATGCTGGCGACGCTGCTCACCTCGTGGTCGCTGGCCGCGCTGGTGGATTCGTCGGGCTGGGTGCTTGAGGCCGGGGTCCTGCTGGCCGTGCAGAGCGCGGTGGGGGCCGGGGTCCGGCGGGTGCCGCTCGGGCGCACGCTCACCGTGGCCTCGCAGGTGCTGGTGTCGCTGCTGGTCCTGATGTTCCTGTTCGCGGGCAAGGGCGAATCCACCGGGACCGGGGCGATGGCCTATCTCGTGACGGACTTCGGCGCCCTGTTCCAGCGGGGCGTCCAGGACGTCGGCGAGTTCGCGATCCCGGCGCCGCTGACGGACGGCATCCGGCTGCTGCTGCTGGCCGGGGTGCTGGTGATCGGGCTGCTGGTGGACCTGCTGGCGGTGACCTTGCGGACCGCCGCCGCGGCCGGGCTGCCGCTGCTCGCGCTGTACTCGGTCGCCGCGGGGCTCTCCGGGGGCTCCGGGGCGACCTGGATCTCCTTCCTGCTGGCCGGCTGCGGCTACCTGTTGCTGCTGCTGGCCGAGGGCCGCGACCGGCTCGCCCAGTGGGGCCGGGTCTTCGGCGCGGCCCCGAGCGCGCGGGTGTCGGCGGGCTCCGGGGGCGTCGGCGCGGGCTCCGGCCAGGCGCTGGCCCCCGTACGCACCGGGCGGCGGATCGGCGCGGTGGCGCTGGGCATCGCGCTGGCGGTGCCGGCGGCGCTGCCCGCGCTCGGCGGCGGGCTGCTGGGCGCGCAGGGCGGCGAGGCCGGCGACGGCGGTATCGGGGTCGGCGGGACGATCTCGGCGGTCAACCCGCTGGTCTCCCTGCAGGGCAGCCTGAACGCCCAGGACAACCGGGTGGTGCTGAAGTACCGGACGGACAGCCCGCAGCTCGGCGAGCAGTACCTGCGGATCCTGGCGCTGGACGAGTTCAACGGCGTCAAGTGGGAGGCCTCGGCGCGGTCCCTGACCGACGTTCCGGAGCGGCTGCCGGCCCCGCCGGGGATGAGCGAGCAGGTCCGGGCGACCGGCAGCGAGGTACGGACGAGCATCTCGGCCGCGGACACGTACGCCCAGCGCTACCTGCCGATGCCGTACCCGGCGACGTCCGTGGACATCCCGGGCAAGTGGCGGTTCGAGCCGGCCGGCCGGACGCTGGTCGGGGACCAGCTGGGCCGGGACAGGTTCCAGAACGTGCAGGGCGCGATGTACACGGTGCGGAGCCTGCTGCTGCGACCGACGGCGGAGCAGCTGCAGGCGGCGCCGGAGCCGAATCCGCTCATCAAGGCCGAGTACACGAAGATTCCGGACAACCTGCCGGCGGTGGTCGGCGATACGGCTCGCCAGGTGACGAAGGGCGCGAAGGACGACTACACGCGGGCGGTGAAGCTGCAGGACTACTTCGCCGTGAACGGCGGCTTCCGCTACGACACGAAGGTGGGCTCGGGTACGGGGCCGCAGGCCATCGCCCGGTTCCTCGCCGACAAGGAGGGGTTCTGCATCCACTTCGCGTTCTCGATGGCGGCGATGTCGCGCTCGCTCGGGATCCCGGCGCGGGTGGCGGTGGGGTTCACGCCCGGCGAGAAGCAGTCGGACGGCAGCGTGAACGTGTCGATGCGGGACGCGCACGCGTGGCCGGAGCTGTACTTCGAGGGCGTGGGCTGGACCCGCTTCGAACCGACGCCTCGCCAGGGCATCACGATCCCGGACTACTCGCGGGCCGAGGCCCCTGCGCCCCAGCCGTCCGCGCCGACCGCTCTGCCCTCGCAGGGTGCGACGCAGCCTTCGGCGGCGCCGTCGAAGGCCGAGGACTGCCCGCCGGAGGAGAAGAAGCTGGGTGAGTGCGGGGCCGCGGCGCAGCAGCCGAAGGCGGGTTCCGGTGCCGGCGGCCCGTCGCTGCAGACGGTACTGGCCTGGACGCTGTCGGTCCTGGCCCTGGCGGCCCTCCCCCTGCTCCCCCTCCTGTGGCGGACCCGGCTGCGCAGGCGGCGGCTGGCGGCGGGGCAGGTCCTGGCGGCCTGGCAGGAACTGGCGGACGCGGCCTGGGACGTGGGCATCGCCCCCGACGAGGCGCTGTCCCCGCGCCGTGCGGCGGCCCGGGTGGTGGAGCTGGGCCGGCTGACGCCGGAGGCGGCGCACGCCGTGCACCGGGTCGCGGAGGCGGTGGAGCGCTCGCTGTACGCCCCGCCGGGCACGGAGGCGGCGTACGCGGAGCTGTCGGCGGACGTCCTGCTGGCCCGCGCCGCGCTGCTGGCTCCGCTGGCCCGCGGAGGCCGCGCACGGGCGCTGCTCCTGCCCCGCTCGGCGGCCCGCCTGCGCTGGTCGGCGGCGGCCCGCTGGTCGGCCGTGACGGCCCGGGGCGCGACCGTGCTGGCCCGTACCCGGGCCCGCATCCCGGTCCGGAACCGCGGCTGACGCGGTAGCGGCCCCGCGGGCGGCTCGACCCCGCCCCGCGCCGGCCCGGCGCAGTGGCGCGGCACCCCGCGGACGCGAAACGGCGGGGCTCGTTCCCCCCGAGCCCCGCCGTACCGCGGTGTAGGTACCCGGTCCGCACCGGCCGCCCCGTGTCGGCGGTCCGGGCCGGGTCCCCGTCCGTGTCCCCAGTCTGGCGTTCGCCCAGGTCGGGGCCATCCGCGTACGTACTCATTTCCGTCACTAGGTACGCGTACTCACGCGGAGCGGGTGCGGCGCCCCCAGTTCTACGCCGTCCCGGAACCCCGCGGCACCGCCGATCGGGGGGCACCCGCGGCGGCCCCCCGGGGCCGGCCCGCTCAGCGGTTCCCGCTGACCCGGCCCCGCAGCAGCAGCGACAGCGCCGAGTGCACGTCGTCCAGCGAGCGCTCGCTCTGGAACGACTGCCAGTCCAGGGCGGCCACCAGCACCATGCCCACCATCGCGGCGGCGGTCAGCGGTACGTCGATCTCCGCGCTCAGCTCCCCCCGCTCCACGCCCTCCCGCAGCACCGTCTCCACGACGGCCACCGCCTCCCGCCGGACCACCATCAGCGTGGACTGCCACGCCCGGTTGGTCCGCCACAGCTCGGCGACGTACAGCTGCGTGAAGGCCGGGTACCGGTCGATGAACACGAGCCCGGCCCGGATCATCGCGTCGAGCGCCTCGACCCGGCTGCCGCCGCGCTGCTCCGTCTCCTGCGCCGCGTCGCGCAGCGAGGCCGTCAGCAGCCCGACTCCGTGCCGCAGCAGCTCCTCGAAGAGTTCGTTCTTGCTCGCGAAGTTGTAGTAGACGGTGCCCTTCGCGACCCCCGCCCGCTCGGCGATCTCGTCGACCGTGGTCGCGGAGAAGCCCTGCTCGGCGATGAGGGTGACGGCCGCCTCGTAGAGCTTCTGGCGTGTCGCCTGCCGGCGGCCGCCGCCGGTACCGGTGCTGCTGCGTTCCATGGCGCTGATTCTCACAGGTCAACCGATCTCTACGGGCCCGGTCACTACAGGCTCAGTTCCGGGTGGAGCCGGTCCATCGTCCACACCTGCTTGCCGCGGGCGGCGAGCGCGGTGAGGACGAGCGATCCCGCGGTGAAGGCCGCCAGGACCGCGCACCCGACCCAGACCCGGGTGAGGTCTCCGCCGGAGATGAGGCGGCGCAGTCCGTCGACGATGTAGGTCATCGGCAGGTACGGGTGGATCCAGTTGAAGAAGGCGGGGCTGGTCTGAACGGGGTACGTACCGCCCGCCGAGGTCAGCTGCAGCATCAGCACGACCAGGACGAGGATCCGTCCGGCGGCCCCGAACTTCGCGTTGAGCCACTGGACCATCGCCGCGAAGCAGGCGCTGGCCAGCGCGAGGAAGCCGATGGCCAGCGCGGGGCGGGCCATCTCCAGGCCGAGGCCCCAGTGGAGTACGGACATCAGCGCGAGCACCTGCAGGACGCCGACGCCCACCACGGGCAGCCAGCCGGCGAAGGCGATCCGCCAGGGCGAGGCGCCGGCGGCCAGGGCGCGCCGGTTCATCGGCGCGATCAGCATGTAGGCGACCATCGCGCCGACCCAGAGGGAGAGCGGGATGAAGTACGGCGCGAAGCCGGTGCCGTAGTTGGGCGCTTTGTGCAGCGACTGGTTGGCGAGCTTGACCGGGTCGGCCATCACCTGGGTGCGCGTGTCGCGCTGCTGCTGGTCGTAGTCCGGGATCTTGCCGGCGCCGTCGTGCAGGCCGCCGGCGAGTTCTCCGGTGCCGTCGACGAGCTTGTACATGCCGCCGTCGAGGCTGTGGGCACCGTCGCCGAGCTTGCCGACGCCGGCGCCGAGGGCCTCGGAGCCGTCGGTGGCCTTGCCGAGGCCGGCATGCAGCTGGCCCATGCCGGTGGCGACCTTGTGGGCGCCTGCGTTGAGGGCGTTGACCTGGCTGACGGCGGCGTCGAGCTTGGAGGAGAGGCCGGGAGCCGCCGCGGCGAGGTCGCGGGCCTGCTTCTCCAGGTCGGTCAGCTGCCGCTTGAGCTTGCCGAGGTCGCCGTTGGTGTCCTTGACCAGGGTGTTGACGTCGCCGGCGAGCAGAGCGGCCTCGGCGGCGTCGTCCTTGAGCCTCTTCAGCTGGGGGCAGGTGGCGGGCACCGGCTGGGTACCGGCCGTGCAGGCCTTGGCGTAGATGTCGGAGGCGCCGGTGGAGACCCGCTGGGTGACCGAGGCCGCCGCCGGGGCCTTCTTGGCGAAGGTGTCGAGGTGGTTGTTGACGACCTTGGCGGTGTCCGCGACGAGGATGGCCGTGTCGGCGATCTGCCGGGGGTCCTTGAGGAACGGCTTCGCCTGGGAGGCGGCGCCGCCGACCTTGTCGGCGAGGGTCTGGGTGCCGTCGGCGATGTCCTTCGTCCCGGTCTCCAGCTTGCCCGCGGCCGAGTTGAGCTTCTTCAGCCCGCCGGTGATCTCCCCGTTCTTCTCCTCGACCGTGTCGAGGCCGTCGGCGATCTCCTTGGCCCCCTGCTGGGCCTTGCCGGCTCCGTCCTTGAGCTGGTCGGCTCCGTCGGCGGCTTCGGCGGTCTTGTCGTGGAGGTCGGAGAAGGAGAGGAAGATCTTGTCGAGGAAGCCGCGGGAGGCGTTGGCGGACGCCGCGGAGCGGACCTCGGAGAAGACGGTGCGCGAGATCGACCCGACGATGTAGTTGTTCGCGTCGTTCGTACGGACCTGCAGGGCCCCGGTGGTGGGGTCGTCGCCCGCACTCGAAGTGATCTTGGTGCTGAAGTCGGCGGGCATGGTGAGGGAGAGGTAGTACGTCCCCTTCTCCACTCCCTTGGCCGCCTCGTCGGCGCTGACCTCGCGCCAGTCGAAGGTCTTGCTGTCGTGGAGCTTCCTGGCGATCTCGCCGCCGGCGTCGACGTGCTTGCCGTCGACGGTGGCGCCCCTGTCGGCGTTGACGAGGGCGACGGGCACCTTGTCCAGGTTCTTGTACGGGTCCCAGAAGGAGCACAGGTACAGCGCGCCGTACAGCAGCGGCAGCAGGAGCAGCGCGATGAGAGCGGCGACGGGCAGCTTCCCCCGCCCGAACCGCTTCAGCTCAAGCGCGGCCAGCTTCGGCGAGCGCATCGTCGTCCCCCTTCGTGTCTTCGGTCGTCTCGGTGTCTTCGGTGTCTTCGGTGTCTTCGGTGTCTTCGGTGTCCTGGGCGTCCTCGGCGTCCTCGGCGTCCTCGGGCTTCTTGCCGGCCGCGGGCCCGGCCTCGGCTTCGGCCCCGGCCTCGGCCTCGGCCTCGTCCGCCGGCTTGTCCGCCGCGGCCCCCGTGCGCAGGACCCTCGCGTCGTCCGGCGCCTCGCTGCACACCGCGAGGACGGTGGTCCCGCCGGCGGCTATCGAGCGCAGCAGGGTCCAGGCCTCGGCGCGTTCGGAGTCCGAGAGCTTGAGGCCCAGGTCGTCGAGGGCCAGCAGCCGCGGCGCGCCCAGCAGGGCGATGGCCACGGACAGCCGGACCGCCTCCAGGCGCTCCAGGTCCCGTACGGAGGTGCGCGGGCCCTTGGGCAGGGTGGCGAGGTCCAGCCCGGCGGCGGCCAGGGCGGCGGCGATCCGGTCCTGGGCGGCGGTGCGGCGCTCGGCGCGCGGTCGCAGCAGGGCGCGGACGGGGCCCTCGTAGCGGCGCTGGAGCAGCGCGCCCTCGCGCAGCTGCTCGGCGACGGTGAGGGACTGGTCGAGCTCGTTGACGCCGGTGACCGGGCCGAGGGCGGCGATCCGGCGGACCGCGGCCATGTGCCGCGGCAGCCGGTGGCCGGCGATCTCCGCGTGGCCCTCGGTGGCCTTCATGCGTCCGGTGAGGGCGAGGAGGAGGCAGGTCCGGCCGCTGCCGGAGGGGCCCTCGACCGCGATGAGCGAGCCGGGCTCCGCGTCGAGGCGCACTCCCCGGAACACCCAGCCGCGCGGGCCCTTGAGTCCGAAGTCCTCGGCCTTGACGGCCGCTCCGTGCGGGCTGTCCACACCGCCCCCCATCTTTTTGAACTGACTGGTCAGTTCAAAAACTACCACTTTGAGGAGCACCGCATGCGCACAGGGGGGCAGTTGACCGGAAGAAGGGGGTAAATGCGCAGGTCAGCGAGATTGTCAGTGGCGACCGTCACCATGAGGGCAGGCACAAACACAGACACAGCAGTACGCAACGACAGGAGGTTCGTCATGGCCACACCGTCCCCGTCCCCTGTCCACCCCGTCCCGCGCAGGTCGGCGGCACCGCCGGCCGCGCTCGATCTGCTCGCCAAGGCCCGCGCCGGCCTGGCCGAAGCCGCCCGGCTGACCCGGCCCAACGAGCGGTACGCCACCGCCCACCTCGCCGCGCTGCGCACCGCCGCGGCCGTGCTCGCCGCGCGCGGGCGGCCGGAGCCGGCCGGCGCCCGGCGCCGGCCCCGGATCCGCAGCGCGTGGGAGGTACTGCCGGAGATAGCCCCGGAGCTGACGGAGTGGAGCGCGCTCTTCGCCTCCGGCGCCGACCGCCGGGCGCGGGCCGAGGCGGGGATAGCGGACGCGGCGACGGTCCGGGACGCGGACGATCTGGTGCGTGCCGTGGAGATGTTCCTGCGGCTGGTGGAGCGGATGCTCGCCCTCCAGCCGGTGGCGCCGACGCTGCCGCAGCCCCGCCCGGAGCACCCGGAGCATCCGGACGCGGGCTGAGCAGGCCGGGGTGACCGGCACGGCTTCCTGCAGGCAATAGGGTGGGGCACGCATCTCTCACCCTGTCGCGCCGAGGAGTCACCAGTCGTGTCGGACACTTCCCGCCCCCGTGCCTCCCTTCGCACCGCCGTGGTGTGGGAGGTCCTCAAGGAGGCCCTCGACCGCCGGGTGAAGGCGACCGGGCGGGACGTGCTGGACGTGCTGGACACCGGCGGCGGCACCGGCAAGTTCGCCGTTCCGGTGGCCCGGCTGGGCCACCGGGTGACCGTGGTCGACCCCAGCCCGAACGCACTGTTCGGGCTGGAGCGCCGCGTCGCCGAGGAGGGCGTGGCCGACCTGGTCCGCGGGGTGCAGGGCGATGCCCAGGGCCTGCTGGAGGTCGTCGAGCGCGACGCGTACGACGTGGTGCTCTGCCACGGCGTGCTGGAGTACGTGGACGACCCGGCCGAAGGCGTGGCCAACGCGGTCGCCGCCCTGCGCCCCGGCGGCACGCTCAGCCTGCTGGCCGCCGGCCTCGGCGGGGCCGTGCTGGCCCGCGCCCTCGCCGGCCACTTCACCGAGGCCCGTACGGCGCTCACCGACCCGGCCGGCCGCTGGGGTGCGGGCGACCCGGTACCGCGCCGCTTCACCGCCGAGCAGCTCGCCGAGCTGGTCGGCGGGGCCGGCCTGGAGGTCGGCTCGGTGCACGGGGTCCGCGTCTTCGCCGACCTCGTCCCCGGCGTCCTGGTCGACACCGAGCCGGGCGCGGTCGAGGCCCTGCTGCGCCTGGAGGAGGCCGCCGCCGAGCTGCCCGCCTTCCACGCGGTCGCCACGCAGTTGCACGTGCTCGGTCAGAAGCCTCTCGACGGCGAGCCCGCCTGATCTGCGGGGTTCGCTCACGGAGTACGCCGGACACCCTCCGTTCAGGCGCCCGGCGCCGTATGATCGTGAGCAGTGACCGGCATGGTGGACGGGCCAGTGGGGAATAAGCGCCTCAGTGACCGCCCACCCGGCGGTACGGTTTCACGCAAGGTTTGCTCGGGCGGCGCCTTTCGGGGCGGCGCCTTTTCCGGGCGGTGTTTTCGCAACCTTGCGTAGAGGGCGGGTATCACGGGGGCGATTCCCCGCCTATCCTGAAGGGGACCCCTGGTCGCTACCCCCCGCGACCGACGGATGAGGAGGACTCCCGTGCCGCTCTCGGAGCACGAGCAGCGAATGCTCGAGCAGATGGAGCGAGCGCTGTACGCCGAAGACCCCAAGTTCGCGACAGCGCTTGAGGGAAGCGGACTGCGTACGTACACCCGGCGACGGGTCTACCAGGCAGTCGCAGGCATTGTGGTGGGTATCGCGCTCCTCATGACCGGTGTGATCATTCCGAACGTACTCTGGGTCAGCGTGGTGGGATTCCTCGTCATGCTCGGCTGTACGGTCCTCGTGGTCACCGGTTGGCGCAAGGCACCCAAGCCTGGCGAGCAGCCCGTCTCCGGCAGTGCAGGCAGTTCGGCCCACGGCCGCAACCGGCAGCGTCGGTCGATGATGACCCGCATCGAGGAGCGGTGGCAGCGCCGCCGCGACGAACAGGGGCAGTAGGCCCCCGCAGACATGGGTGAGGGGACGGCCGCCGTACGGCGGCCGTCCCCTCACGGCTCTGCCGCGCCGATCCGCCCCGTCTCCCCGATCGCCCGTTCCACGGCCCGGTCCTGCGGCATGATGGGCCGGTGAGTGTGCTCCCCCTGGTCTTCACCAGCGGCTGGGCCAGCGGGATCAACGCCTACGCCGTGGTCCTCCTGCTCGGCGTCTTCGGCGCGACCGGACTGACCGACGAGGTCCCCGCCTCCCTCCAGCGCACCGACGTGCTGATCGTCGCCGGCGTGCTGTTCCTGTGCGAGGCCGTCGCCGACAAGATCCCGTACGTGGACTCCGTCTGGGACGCGGTGCACACCGTGATCCGCCCCCTGGCCGGGGCCGTGGTCGGGGCCCTGCTGGCCGGCCAGAGCGGCTCGCTCTCCGACCTGGCCGCCGGTGCGATCGGCGGTTCCACCGCACTGGCCAGCCATTTCGTCAAGGCCGGCACCCGGATGGCCGTCAACACCTCGCCCGAGCCTTTCAGCAACATCGCGCTGAGCACCGCCGAGGACCTGGGCGTGGCCGCAATCGTCACCTTCGCGATGTTCAACCCCCAGGCAGCCGCGGTCATCGCGGCCGTCCTGCTGGCGGCCGGTCTGGCCATACTCGTCTTCCTGTGGAGCCGGATCCGCCGCTTCCTGCGCCGCCGCGCCCAGCGCCGCGAGGAGAAGCGGCTCGCCGCCGAGGAGCGCGAGGCGCTCGCGCGGGCCGCGCCGCCACCCCGCTGACCTCGACCGACCTCCCACGGCCGCCCCCGAGCCCGCTCGATAGGGTCATCCGCATGGCACGAATTGCGGTGATCGGCGCCGGCATGGGCGCGATGGCTACGGCGGCCCGGCTGGCCGTGGCGGGGCACCAGGTGACGGTGTACGAACGCGGATCCACGTACGGCGGCTCCGTCGGCCGGTACGAGCGCGACGGCTTCGCCTTCGACACCGGTCCCGGCCTGCTGCACCTGCCCGCCGTCTACCGCGACCTGTTCGTCAAGACCGGCAAGCGGCCCCTGGAGGACTGCGTCGAGCTGGTCCAGGCCGACCCCGCCGTCCGGCACGTCCTCGCCGACGGCACCGCCGTCACCCTCCCGAGCGGCTCGCGCGGCGGCGCCGCCGCCGTCCTCGACGAGGCCTTCGGCGCGGGCGCGGGAGAGCGCTGGAACGGGGTCCTGGGCCGCGCCCGGGACGCCTGGAACGCCACCCGCCGCCCCCTGCTGGAGGAGCCGCTGCGCCCCGACTGGCAGGTGCTGGGCGGCGATCCGTACCCGGCGCTGCGCAAGAGCGGACTGCTGCGCCGCCGGCCCCCGACCCTCGCCGAGGTGGCCGAGCGCGAACTGGGCGGGAAGCTCGGCGAGCTGCTCGCCGCGCGGGTGCGGGCGTACGGGGTCGACCCCGCCACCGCGCCCGCCGCGGCGGCCGTGCTCCCGTACATGGAGCAGACCTTCGGGAGTTGGTACGTGCGCGGCGGGATGCGGGAGCTGGCCACCGCCGTGTACGAGCGCTGCCTGGAACGGAAAGTCGCCTTCGCCTTCGACGCGCCGGTACGGGAGGTCCTGGAGCAAGGCGGCCGGGCGGCCGGGCTGCTGCTGGCCGACGGCACCGAGGCCGCCGCCGACTCCGTGGTCTGCGGGGTCGATCCGCGGCAGCTGGGGGTCCCGCTGCCGGCCGGCGGCGCGCCCGCCCGCGGGCCGGGGGTGGCCAGCCGGCTCACCCTGCTGCTCGCGCTGCGCGGCGCGCGCCCCGCGGACGCCGTCCACCGCACCCTGGTGCACTCCCCCGGCGCCCAACTGACCGTGCTGCGCCCCGACGATCCGGCCGTGCGGCCCGACGCGGACCACGAGGCGGTCACCGTGAGCGCCCTCTGCGGCCCTGGGGGCGCCGCTGCGCCCCGCACGGAGGAGCTCCTGGACCTCGCGGCCCGGGCCGTGCCCGGACTGCGTGAGCGGCTGCTGTGGACGCGGGAGCGCACGCCGGCGGACATCGAGGCGGACACCGGCGCGCCGGGCGGCGCGGTGCCCCCGCCGGCCCTCGCGGGAGCGGGCGGGGCGATGCTCTACCCCGCCAACCCCACCGCCCTGCCCGGGCTGTTCCTCGCGGGCGGCTGGGCGCACCCCGGCGGCGGGCTCGCGCACGCCGGGATGACCGGGGCCCTGGTGGCCGGGCTGATCGTGGAGGGCGCGGGGTTCCGCGGCTCCCAGTGACGGGTGGGCCCCCGGGGAACGTTCCCCGGGGGCCCACACCTCGGTGCCTCGGCAACCGCCGCGCCCCGCCGTTCAGTAGCGGTACTGCTCGTACTCGCCGGTGCCCTGGTACGGGTACTGCTGCGGCTGCTGCTGCGGGTACTGGCCCTGGTCGTCCCCGGGGTAGCCGGCGGCGGCCCCGTCGGTGGACCGCTGCTGCGGCACCCACACCCCGCCGGGCGGGGTGTCCATCGCGTACTGCTGCTGCCCGCCCGCGCTCACGTACGGGTCGGCGCCGGAGTAGTCGGTGTACGGGGTGTAGTCGTACGGCTGTTGCGGGATCACGGCCCCGCCCGTGCCGACGTACGGGTCCGAGTAGGCGGCGTAGACCTGCTGTTCGCCGGCCGCCGGATAGCCCGCGGAGTAGTCGTAGCCGCCCTGGCCCTGCGGGGCGTAGCCCTGCCCGTCGTAGTAGGGCGCGTACTGGTGGGGGTCCTGCTCGGCCGTGGAGAAGGGCGGGGCGAACGCCGCCGTCCGGCCCGCGTCGGCGGTCGGGGCGAAGCTCTGTATCCCGTACGAGCCCGTGTCCTCGGGCAGCGGCTCCGGGCTGTAGAACTCCGCGGTCGCGGCCTGGAACTGGGGCTCCTGCTGCGCCTGGCCGGGTGCGTCGGCCCGGTCGGCCCCCTCGGTGTCCGGCGCCGCCCCGTCGGGCCCGTACTCCAGCGCGGTGACCTGGAGCGCGGGCTCGGGGCGCGCACCGCCCGCCCGGCGGCGCCGGTTCTGCTTCCGTACGGGCTCGCCGCCGCGGCGCAGCGCCCAGCCGGCCTCGAAGCCCTTGCGGAAGGAGAGTGTCACCAGGGTCTGGCCCACGGCGAACGCGGCCGCGCCGATGCCGATGACCGGCACCGACGGCAGCACCACCCCGGCGACCACACCGAGGAACCCGGCGAACGCGAGCAACCGCCAGCGCAGCCGGGCCTTGTACTGCATCAGGACCTCGGCAAGCAGCCACAGCGCGACGAAACCGAACGCGATGTAGAGGACCGTCATTCCCATGCGTGGCACCTCTCGGTACGGCCAACCGCCCAGGAAACGGGGGGCCGGCCGATCAGGCCCGCTGGTGCAGGCCCAGGTTCTCGTAGATTTCGAGAGTCGCCGTGGAATTGTTCAGCGTGATGAAGTGCAGCCCCGGGACACCCTCGGACAGCAGCCGCGCGCAGAACTCCGTGGCGAACTCGATCCCAATGGAGCGTACAGCGGCTGCATCGTCCTTGACGGCGAGCATGCGCTCTTTCACGGCTGCGGGGAAGACTGCGTTGCTGAGTTGCGGCAGCCGGTCGAGCTGCCTGATGCCCACAACAGGCATGACCTCGGGGATGATCGGGGTCTCGCAGCCCGCCTTCAGGGCACTGTCGCGCAGCCTCAGATAATTCTCCGGATCGAAGAACATCTGGGTGATCGCATAGTCGGCCCCTGCGCGGCACTTGTCCACGAAGTGACGGATGTCCGTGTCCCAGTCCTCCGAGCGCGGGTGCATGTCGGGGAAGGCCGCGACGCCCACGCAGAAGTCGCCGGACTCCTTCAGCAGCCGGACCAGGTCGGCGGCGTAGTGCACGCCCTCGGGGTGCGCGACCCAGGGACCCATGGGATCACCCGGCGGGTCGCCGCGCAGGGCCAGCATGTTGCGGATGCCGGCGTCGGCGAACTGGCCGATCACGTGGCGCAGCTCGGCGATGGAGTGGTCGACCGCGGTGAGGTGCGCGACGGGGGTCAAGGTGGTGTCGGCTGCGATCTCCTGGGTGGCCTTGACGGTGCCGCCGCGGGTGGAGCCGCCGGCCCCGTAGGTCACGGAGACGAAGCTCGGGCCCACCGCCTCGATCCGGCGCAGCGCGTTCCAGAGGTTGCGCTCGCCCTTCTCCGTCTTGGGGGCCCAGAACTCGAAGGAGTACGACGGGCTCCCGGACGCCAGCAGGTCACGGACCGTGCGTGCGCGGTCCGTGCGGGTGGAAGCGGTACCAAGGGCCATACGGGCAGGTTAGACGCGCCTTCGTGCAGGCCGAAGCCGCGTCCGCCTTTTGGACACGTTTTTGGACACCTGCACGGACGGCCCGGGAGGAGTTAGGCGGAATCGCGCTCGCGGACCCGCTTGGCCAGGTCGGCGGCGGCCGCGCCCGGGTCCGAGGCCTCGGTCAGTGCGCGGACCACCACGATGCGGGTGGCTCCGGCGTCGAGGACCTCGTCGAGGTTGCCGGCGTCGATGCCGCCGATGGCGAACCAGGGGCGGGCGGGGGCCAGCGAGGCCGCGTACCGGACGAGCCCGAGGCCGGGGGCGTGCCGGCCGGGCTTGGTGGGGGTGGGCCAGCAGGGGCCGGTGCAGAAGTAGTCCACGCCCGGCTCGGCCACGGCGGCGTCGACCTCGGACTCGGCGTGGCAGGACCGGCCGATCAGGACGGACTCGCCGAGGATCGCGCGCGCGGCGGGCACCGGGATGTCTCCCTGGCCCAGGTGCAGGACGTCGGAGCCGATGGCGTGGCCGACGTCGGCTCGGTCGTTCACCGCGAGGAGCCGGCCGTGCCGCCGCGCGGCGTCGGCGAACACCCGGAGGTGTTCGAGCTCCTCACCGGCCTCCATGCCCTTGTCCCGGAGCTGGACGATGTCCACGCCGCCGGCCAGGACCGCGTCGAGGAACTCGGGGAGGTCCCCCTGCCGCTTGCGGGCGTCCGTGCACAGGTAGAGCCGGGCGTCGGACAGCTGGGCGCGCGCGGAAGCGTTCGCGGACATGGGTACCCCCCGGGATGGATGCGGTGCACGGGCCGTCCGGGGCCCGCGCACCGCGGATGGATCAGGCGGCCCGGATCACCCGGGCCGCCGGGTTGCACCGGTCGCCCGGGTCTGTCGGGTCAGAGGGCGAGCGCCTGAGCGCGGCGCTTCACCTCCGTGCCGCGATTCTCGCTCAGCGCCTGCGCGGGCGTACCGGGCAGGGTCGGGTCCGGGGTGAACATCCACTCCAGGATCTCCTCGTCGGAGAAGCCGTCGTCGCGGAGCACGGTCAGCAGGCCGGGCAGGCCCTTGACGACCTTGTCGCCGTCGATGAAGGGGGCGGGCACCTGGAGAGAGCGGTTCTCGCCCCGGCGTACGGCGATCAGCTGACCTTCCTTGACCAGCTGGCGGACCCGGGTCACCTCGATGTCGAGCATCTCGGCGATGTCGGGGACGTACAGCCAGGCGGGGACAAGGGCATCGATCTTTGCGTCAATCTCGGTCACGGGCACAAGCCTGCCACTTCGGACCGACACCCGGTACCCGAGCCGACCCGTCCGGGTCCCCCCGACCCGCTCCGCGCCCTTCCGCACGCGGCTAGACCAGCGCCGATTTCAGCGGGACCGCGGGATCGGCGACCTTGGCCGGATCCACCGGGGCCCCCGTCTCGATCAGCTTCCGCCCCTGCGCCAGGTCCCGCGGCCGGCCCACCGCCAGGACCGCGGCCAGCGCCCCGCCCCGGAGCCAGCACACCGACCACGCGGCCTCGGCGGGGTCCCCGCGCCACAGCAGCTCGTCGGCGCCCGCATGGTGCCCGGCGTACTGCACGAAGCGCCCGAACTGCTCCGACCAGAAGTACGGCACCGGGTCGTAGACCTGCGCCGCCTTCCCCACCACGATGTTCGCCGCGACCACCCGCGGCCCCTGCAGGGCGTTGTCCCAGTGGTGCACGAGCAGCCGCGCCCCGTAGCGGGCCGACGGGAACGACGCGCAGTCGCCGACCGCGTACACCCCCGGCAGGGAGGTGCGCAGGTACTCGTCCGCCACGATCGCGCCTTCCGGCCCGAGCTCGACCCCCGAGTCCGCGAGCCACCGGGTCGCCGGCCGGGCCCCGATGCCCACGACCACCGCGCCCGCGGGCAGCTCCCGCCCGTCCGCGAGCAGGACCCGCCCGGACTCCACCGAGGACACCTTGGCTCCGGTCAGCAGGGCCGCCCCGGACTCCTCGTACCAGCGGGCCATGGGGGCCGCGACCTCCGCGGGCAGCGCCCCGGCCAGCACCCGGTCGGCAGCTTCGACCACGGTCACCGCGCAGCCCGCCTCGCGGGCCGCGGTGGCGAACTCGGCGCCGATCCAGCCCGCCCCGACCACCACGGTCGCCGGGGTCCGGGCCAGCACCGGCCGCAGCCGGGCCGCGTCGTCGAGGGTGCGCAGCAGGTGCACTCCGGGGACGCCCTCGGAGCCGGGCAGGGTCAGCGGTTCGGCGCCGGTCGCCAGGACCAGCACCTCGTACGGGACCGGGCCCGCCTCGGTGTCCAGCTCGCGCTCGGCGGCCCGCAGCCCGGTGACCTCCACCCCGAGCCGGAGCACGACGCCGAGCCCCTCGAAGTCCACGTCGAACGCGGAGTCCTCGGCCTTGCCGAGCAGCACCGCCTTCGACAGCGGCGGCCGGTCGTACGGCTGGTGGGGCTCGGCGCCCAGCAGGGTCACGGGGCCGCGCCACCCCTGCTCCCGCAGCGCGACCGCGGTCTGCACCCCGGCCATTCCGGCGCCGACGATGACGACGCCGCTCTGAGTCTGTTCCGTCTGCTCGCTCACAGCGCCCAGCCTAGCGATCTGACACCTCGTCAGGAACAGTGGCCCGGCGCGGCGGCCGGGGAGGCAGCCTTACCCGCCCCCGGCGCCGGGGTTAGGCTGGCGCCTGTTACCTATCGCGGGAGTCCGGGCGGACCGGGCTGAGAGGGAGGCTGAGCGGCCTCCGACCGTACGAACCTGATCCGGGTCATGCCGGCGAAGGGAGGGGCTGGACGCCCATGCACTCATCTCGGAAGGGATCCGGAGCGGGATCCCCGGGGTCCACCGGATCCACAGGGTCCACTCGGTCCACCGGGTCCACTGGGTCCACAGGGTCCACTCGGTCCACGGGGTCCACTGGGTCCACCGGGTCCGACGTCCTCGTCATCGGGGGCGGGATCATCGGCCTGGTCACCGCCTGGCGGGCGGCCCGGCGCGGACTGCGGACGGTACTCGCCGATCCGGCGCCCGGCGGCGGCGCCGCGCAGGTCGCGGCCGGCATGCTCGCCGCCGTCACGGAGCTGCACTACGGCGAGGAGACCCTGCTGGGCCTCAACGTCGCCTCGGCCGCCCGCTACCCCGAGTTCGCCGCCGAGCTGGCCGAGGCCAGCGGCGGGATGGACATCGGCTACCGCGCCTGCGGCACCCTCGCCGTGGCCCTCGACGCCGACGACCGGCTGCACCTGCGCGAACTGCACGCCCTCCAGCGCCGCTGCGGCCTGGAGTCCGAGTGGCTCACCGGCCGCGAGTGCCGCCGCCTGGAGCCGATGCTGGCCCCCGGCGTGCGGGGCGGGCTGCGCGTGGACGGCGACCACCAGGTCGATCCGCGCCGGCTGGCGGCCGCGCTGCTGGCCGCCTGCGAGGGCGCCGGCGCGGAGATCCGCCGGGCGGCCGCGGAGCGGCTGCTGACCGCCGCCGACCGGGCCGTGGGCGCGCGGCTCGACGACGGTACGGAGCTGCGCGCCGACCAGGTGGTCCTGGCCGCCGGCTCGCTCAGCGGCCGGCTGGCCGGCGTACCGGCGCAGGTGCTGCCCCCCGTACGGCCGGTGAAGGGACAGGTGCTGCGCCTCGCGGTGCCGGCGGCGTACGCGCCGTTCCTGTCGCGGACGGTACGGGCGGTGGTCCGCGGCAGCCACGTCTACCTGGTGCCGCGCGAGAACGGCGAGCTCGTCGTCGGGGCCACCAGCGAGGAACTCGGCTGGGACACCACGGTCACCGCGGGCGGGGTGTACGAGCTGCTGCGCGATGCCCACGAACTGGTGCCCGGCATCACCGAGCTGCCGCTGACCGAGACGCGGGCCGGACTGCGCCCCGGATCCCCGGACAACGCCCCGCTGCTCGGCCCGACCGACCTGCCCGGCCTGCACCTGGCCACCGGGCACTACCGCAACGGGGTGCTGCTGACCCCGCTCACCGGCGACGTGATGGCGGAGCTGCTGACCACCGGCACGCTGCCGGAGATCGCCCGACCGTTCACCCCGCGCCGGTTCTCCGCCGCACGTCAGGAGTCGTACGCATGACCATCTCCGTCAACGGCGAGCCGCGCGAGATCGCGGCCGGCACCACGCTCGACGCCGTGGTCGCCACCTTGACCGCGGCGCCGTCCGGCGTCGCGGCCGCACTGAACGAGACCGTGGTCCCGCGCGGGCGGTGGCCGCTCACGCCGGTGGGCGAGGGCGACCGGGTCGAGGTCCTCACCGCGGTGCAGGGAGGCTGAGCGCGATGGCTGACGACGCTTTCGTGCTGGGCGGCCGGACCTTCTCGTCCCGCCTGATCATGGGCACGGGCGGGGCGCCCAGCCTGGACGTCCTGGAACGGGCGCTGATCGCGTCCGGTACGGAGCTCACGACGGTGGCCATGCGGCGGCTGGACCCGACGGTGCAGGGCTCCGTCCTGTCGGTGCTGACGAGGCTGGGCATCGCCGTACTCCCGAACACGGCGGGGTGCTTCACGGCGGGCGAGGCCGTGCTGACCGCGCGCCTGGCGCGGGAGGCTCTGGGCACGGACTGGATCAAGCTGGAGGTCGTGGCCGACGAGCGGACCCTGCTGCCGGACGGGGTGGAGCTGCTGGACGCGGCGGAGACCCTGGTGGACGAGGGCTTCACGGTCCTGCCGTACACGAACGACGACCCGGTGCTCGCGCGCAAGCTGGAGGACGCGGGCTGCGCGGCGATCATGCCGCTGGGGTCCCCGATCGGCTCGGGGATGGGGATCCGGAACCCCCACAACTTCGAGCTGATCGCGGAGCGGGCCGGGGTCCCGGTGATCCTGGACGCGGGGGCGGGCACGGCCTCGGACGTGGCGCTGGCGATGGAGCTGGGCTGCGCGGCGGTGATGCTGGCCTCGGCGGTGACCCGGGCGAAGGCGCCGGTCCTGATGGCGGCGGCCATGCGGGACGCCGTCTCGGCGGGCCGCCTGGCGTACCGGGCGGGCCGCATCCCCCAGCGCCGCTTCGCGGAGGCCTCCTCCCCCACCGAGGGCCGAGCCGCCCTGGACCCGGAGCGCCCGGCGTTCTGAGCGGGCGGGGGTTCGGGACCCGCGCCGTGAGCCCCGGACCCCCGCCTCATGTCACGGCCGCGCTGCAGGCGGGGGCACCCCCGGCGGCTCCCACGTCACAGCTGCGCTGCAACCTCCCCGGCCCCTGGTAGGCCGCAGTGAGGACGCTCGTAGAATCGCCGGGTGGATACGACCCTGGATGACCCCCTCGTCGGGCAGACACTCGACGGCCGCTACCGCGTCGAGGCGCGTATCGCGGCCGGCGGCATGGCGACGGTCTACCGGGCCGTCGACACCCGCCTCGACCGCGTGCTCGCCCTCAAGGTGATGCATCCGGCGCTGGCCGCCGACGCCGGGTTCGTCGACCGCTTCATCCGGGAGGCCAAATCCGTCGCGCGCCTCGCGCACCCCAACGTCGTTGCCGTCTTCGACCAGGGCACCGACGGGCCGTACACGTACCTCGCCATGGAGTACGTCTCGGGCTGCACCCTGCGCGACGTGCTGCGCGAGCGCGGCGCGCTCCGGCCCCGCGCCGCCCTCGACATCCTGGAGCCGGTCCTCGCCGCCCTCGGCGCCGCCCACCGCGCCGGGTTCGTGCACCGCGACATGAAGCCCGAGAACGTCCTGATCGGCGACGACGGCCGGGTCAAGGTCGCGGACTTCGGCCTGGTCCGCAGCGTCGACACCGTCACCAGCACGACCGGCGCCGTCCTCGGCACCGTCTCCTACCTCGCCCCCGAGCAGATCGAGAACGGCGTCAGCGACACCCGCGTGGACGTCTACGCCTGCGGTGTCGTCCTGTACGAGATGCTCACCGGCTCCAAGCCGCACACCGGCGGCACCCCCGCCCAGGTGCTCTACCAGCACCTGCACGAGGACGTGCCGCCCCCGTCGGCCGCCGTCCCGGGGCTGCCGGCCATCCTGGACCAGCTCGTCACGTACGCCACGGCCCGCGATCCGGAGCTGCGGCCCACCGACGCCGCCGGACTGCTCGGCCTGGTGCTCGACGCCCGCGCGCTGCTCGGCGACGCCGAGCTGGACGCGGTGCCGCCGCAGGCGCGCGCCGAGGACCGGAGCGCCACCGAGGACCGCACCAGCGTGATCCCGCGGCCCGTCGCGGCGCAGCCGCCCGTACAGCAGACGTCCCGGCTGGAGCGCCCGGACCGCCCGGAGCCCGCTCCGGGCGGCTCCCGCTCCCAGACCCGGGCGCCCGCCTCGCGCAGGCCGCGCCGCGGCACGCTGCTCGTCATCGTCGGCGTGCTGCTCGCGCTCGGCATCGGCACCGGGGTCTGGTACATCAACTCGGGCCAGTTCACCAAGGTCCCCAACCTGCTCGGGAAGACGGAGGCGCAGGCCAAGTCGGACCTGTCCGCGGCCGGCCTCGGCGTGAAGCGGGTCGACCGGAGGTTCAGCGACAGCTTCGACCGCGGGACGGTGATGAACTCCGACCCCGAGAGCGGCAAGCGCATCCGCGGCAACGGTGCGGTGGTCCTCACGGTCTCGCGCGGCCCGGAGGTCGTCGTCGTACCGGACGTGAAGGGCAGGCCGCTGGAGGACGCGAAGGCCGAGCTGACCAAGAGCGGTCTGGCGCCCGGCATGGTCACGCAGGCGTTCAGCCAGGACGTCGCCCAGGGGTCGGTCGTCTCCACCGACCCGACGGGCGGGCAGAAGCGGTCGCCCGACACGGCGGTCGCGATCGTGGTCAGCAAGGGCCGGCCGGTGCAGGTGGCGAACGTGGTCGGACGGCCCCTGGACCAGGCTCGGGCCGCCCTCCAGGACCTCGGCCTCAAGGTCGAGACGGCCGCCGAGCAGGTCAATTCGCCGTTCCCGGCCGGTACGGTCGCCAACCAGTCGATCGGCGCCGGCGCCCAGGCCGCGACCGGTGACACGGTGACGCTCACCGTGTCCAAGGGACCCCGGCAGATCCCGGTGCCGCCCGTCGTCGGCCAGGAGGCGGACGTGGCCCGCAAGACGCTGGAGGCGGCCGGTTTCAAGGTGAAGGTGGAGCGGCCGTTCCTGTCCTTCAGCAACACGGTGGACGCCCAGTCGGTGCCGGGCGGCCAGAGCGCCCCCGAGGGCAGCACGATCGTCCTGCGGACCAAGGGGCTGTAGCGGTATGGACCAGGCAACGCGCAATCCCGTGGGCGGGCACGTCCCCGTCGCCGGCGGGCTCGCCTCGGTGGGGCTGACGTACGCGCGGGAAATGCGCGCCGAGGCCGTCCAGGTCTTCGTCGCCAATCCGCGCGGCTGGGCCACCCCGGTGGGCAACCCCGCGCAGGACGAGCTGTTCCGCAGCCAGTGCGCCGAGGATTCGATCCCGGCGTACGTCCACGCCCCGTACCTGATCAACTTCGGCTCGCACACCGAGGCGACCGTCGAGAAGTCGGTGGAGTCGCTGCGGCACTCGCTGCGCCGCGGCCGGGAGATCGGGGCGCTCGGGGTCGTCGTGCACACCGGCTCGGCGACCGGGGGGCGCCCGCGCGAGGCGGCGTACGCGCAGGTCAGGGAGCACATGCTGCCGCTGCTCGACGAGCTGACGCGCGACGACGACCCGTTCCTGCTGCTGGAGTCCACGGCCGGGCAGGGCTCCTCGCTGTGCTCGCGGACCTGGGACTTCGGTCCGTACTTCGAGGCGCTCGACCACCACCCGAAGCTCGGGATCTGCCTGGACACCTGCCACGTGTTCGCCGCCGGGCACGATCTGGCGGAGCCGGGCGGGACGAAGCAGACGCTGGACCTGCTGGTGGACACGGTGGGCGAGGGGCGGCTGAAGCTGATCCACGCGAACGACTCGAAGGAGGGCGTCGGCTCCCACAAGGACCGCCACGCCAACATCGGGCAGGGCCACATCGGCCGGGACGCCTTCGCCGAGCTGTTCGCGCACCCCGCGATGGAGGGCGTCCCGCTGATCACCGAGACGCCGGGCGGGAAGGAGGGCCACGCGGCGGACGTGGCCCTGCTGAAGGAACTGCGCGAGCTCCACTGACCGCACCCGCCGTGCGGAATACCCCTGAGGGGTATACGGTTCTGCTGTGCGCAGGACCGTTATCCGGCGTTCCCAGGGGGTTCCGATGGAACACGAACATGCAGACGAGCAGCACCAGCAGCACGCGCAGCACCAGCAACACGAGCACCGCTCGTCCCGCGAACACCGGGACGACCACGCCGGCCACGCCGGCCACGGCGGGGCGAGCTGGGCCATGGCCGCCCGGGCCACCCTCCACTGCCTCACCGGATGCGCCATCGGCGAGGTGCTCGGCATGGTCATCGGCACGGCACTGGGCTGGGGAAACGTTCCGACGATGATCCTTGCGATCATCCTGGCGTTCTTCTTCGGCTACGCGCTCACTCTGCGCGGGATCCTCGCCGCGGGCGTGGACCTGCGTGCGGCCGTCCGGGTGGCGCTGGCGGCGGACACCCTTTCGATCGCCGTCATGGAGCTGATCGACAACGGTGTGATCGCGCTCTGGCCCGGAGCGATGGACGCGCGCCTCTCGGAGGCGCTGTTCTGGACCGCACTGGCGATCTCGCTCGCGCTCGCCTTCGTCGTGACGACGCCGGTCAACAAGTGGCTGATCGGCCGCGGCAAGGGCCACGCGGTCGTCCACCGGTACCACTGACAGGCGCGGGCGGACCCCCTAGAGCTCGGGGCCGTCCCCGGGCTCCTCCTGGTACGAGTAGCGCTGCTCTCGCCAGGGGTCGCCGATGTTGTGGTAGCCGCGCTCCTCCCAGAAGCCGCGGCGGTCGGCGGTCATGTACTCGATGCCGCGGACCCACTTCGGGCCCTTCCACGCGTACAGGTGCGGCACCACGAGCCGTACCGGGAAACCGTGTTCGGCGGTGAGCAGTTCGCCGCCCTCGTGGGTGGCGAAGACGGTCCGGTCGGAGGCGAAGTCGGCCAGCCGCAGATTGGAGCTGAAGCCGTACTCGGCCCACACCATCACATGCGTGACCTGCGGCGACGGCGGCGCCAGGGCGAGTATCTCGCGGGCGAGGACCCCGCCCCACTCGGCGCCCGGCATGCTGAACTTCGTCACGCAGTGCAGGTCCGCCACGACCGATTCGAACGGCAGGGCCGTGAACTCCTCGTGGTTCCAGCAGTGCTTCTCGCCGTCGGCGGTGGCCCCGAAGACGCGGAACTCCCAGCGGTCCGGCTTGAACTTGGGGACCGGGCCGTAGTGGGTGACCGGCCAGCCGCGCTGCAGCCGCTGCCCCGGAGGAAGCTCCAGTTGCTCTGCTCCCGGAGATTCCCGGCTTTCCGGCTGACCCATGCCTCCATGGTGACAGACGCGGCAGGGTGGTCACGACCAGGTATGCCCCTATACGGGCAAGTCACACCAACTCACACTAAGGAGGCACTTACTGGACGACCCCTTGCGGCGGTGCGAGGATGCGCGCACTCCCCCAGTCACGGCTGGGGCGACACCCCCAGCCCCGTCACGTTGCTGACATTGCCTGGAAGGAGCCTCTGCGATGCAGGGCGACCCCGAGGTCCTCGAGTTTCTGAACGAGCAGTTGACCGGCGAGCTCACGGCGATCAACCAGTACTGGCTCCACTACCGGATCCAGGACAACAAGGGTTGGACGAAGCTCGCGAACTACACCCGTGCCGAGTCCATCGACGAGATGAAGCACGCGGACAAGATCACCGAGCGCATCCTGATGCTGGACGGGCTGCCGAACTACCAGCGGCTGTTCCACGTACGGGTCGGTCAGACCCTGACGGAGATGTTCCAGGCGGACCGGCAGGTCGAGGTCGAGGCCATCGACCGCCTCAAGCGCGGGATCGAGGTGATGCGCGGCAAGGGCGACGTGACCTCGGCGCGGCTCTTCGAGGACATCCTGGCGGACGAGGAGCACCACATCGACTACCTCGACACCCAGCTGGAGCTCATCGAGAGCATCGGGGAGCCGCTCTACCTCGCGCAGCAGATCGAGCAGCCGGACAGCTGAGCCCCGGGCCGGGCCCTACGCCGCTTCCGCGAGCTCCGGGTCGGCGGCCAGCACGGCGGCCGCGTTCCCCTTCTCCAGCAGCTCCCGGCGCGGGCAGGCCCCGCGGCCCAGGATGCCCTGGATGGTGCGCACGCAGGATCCGCAGTCGGTGCCGGCCTTGGTGACGGAGGCGATCTGGCGCGGGGTGCAGGCCCCGGCGGCCGCGTGGTCCTTGACCTGCTTGTCGGTGACACCGAAGCAAGAGCAGACGTACACGCGGTTCACCTCCCTGACAGGAATGGTTTCTGCAGCCATCCCGTATTCGGTGAGGCTTACCTAACCGTACCCAAAGCAAGGCGTACCGAAAAGCCCTGGAAACGACGGTGGGGCACGGATCACATCGATCCGTGCCCCACCGTCGTAGCTACCTACGTACTGATCCGCCTACTGGTCGCGGTACATCTCGGCGACGAGGAAGGCCAGGTCCAGGGACTGGCTGCGGTTGAGCCGCGGGTCGCAGGCCGTCTCGTAGCGCTGGTGCAGGTCGTCGACGAAGATCTCGTCGCCGCCGCCCACGCACTCGGTGACGTCGTCACCGGTGAGCTCGACGTGGATGCCGCCCGGGTGCGTGCCCAGGGCC
The DNA here is from genome assembly GCF_044455885.1 of Streptomyces sp. NPDC051109. Taxonomy (NCBI): domain Bacteria; kingdom Bacillati; phylum Actinomycetota; class Actinomycetes; order Kitasatosporales; family Streptomycetaceae; genus Streptomyces; species Streptomyces sp. NPDC051109. The sequence goes on along the minus strand of NZ_JBITFF010000026.1, from coordinate 20,434 downwards.
TTGTGGACCTCGAAGAAGCCCTTGACCTCGTCGAGCACGTCGTCGAAGCGGCGCGTCTTGTGGCCGGAGGCCGCCTCGAAGGTGTTGCCGTGCATCGGGTCGGTGACCCAGGCGACGGTCGCGCCCGAGGCCGTGACCTTCTCGACCAGCTCGGGGAGCTTGTCGCGGACCTTGTCGGCGCCCATGCGGACGACGAAGGTCAGCCGGCCCGGCTCACGCTCCGGGTCCAGGCGGTCGATGTACGTCAGCGCCTCGTCCACGGTGGTGGTCGGGCCGAGCTTGATGCCGATCGGGTTGGCGATCTGCGAGCAGAACTCGATGTGCGCGTGGTCCAGCTGGCGGGTGCGCTCGCCGATCCAGACCATGTGGCCGGAGGTGTCGTACAGCTTCCCGGTGCGGGAGTCCGTACGGGTCAGCGCGCCCTCGTAGGCGAGCAGCAGCGCCTCGTGGGAGGCGTAGAACTCGACGGCCTTGAACTCCGCCGGGTCGGTGCCGCACGCCTTCATGAAGTTCAGCGCGTTGTCGATCTCCCGCGCGAGCTGCTCGTAGCGCTGCCCGGAGGGGGAGGACTTCACGAAGTCCTGGTTCCAGGCGTGCACCTGGCGCAGGTCGGCGTAACCACCGGTGGTGAAGGCGCGCACCAGGTTCAGCGTCGACGCGGACGCGTGGTACATGCGCTTCAGCCGCTCGGGGTCCGGGATCCGGGCCTCTTCGGTGAAGGCGAAGCCGTTGACGGAGTCGCCGCGGTAGGTCGGCAGGGTGACGCCGTCGCGGGTCTCGGTGTCCTTGGAGCGCGGCTTGGAGTACTGGCCGGCGATGCGGCCGACCTTGACGACGGGCACGGACGCCGCGTACGTCAGGACGGCGCTCATCTGGAGCAGCGTCTTCAGCTTGGCGCGGATGTGGTCGGCGGACACGGCGTCGAAGGCCTCGGCGCAGTCGCCGCCCTGCAGCAGGAACGCCTCGCCCCTGGCGACGGCTCCCAGACGGGCGCGCAGCTGGTCGCACTCACCCGCGAAAACGAGCGGAGGATACGACTCGAGGTCCGCGACGACAGCGCGCAGTGCCTCGGCATCGGGGTACGAAGGCTGCTGCGCCGCGGGAAGGTCTCGCCAGGTCGCCTTGGCGGCGGGGGCTTGGGTTTCAGCGTTCACGGTCACCTCGTACACATTACGGCGTCTTGCCCCACGTCCAGCCCGGTGCCCACTTCGTGAGACGGGTGTCTCTGCGGACCCGTGGGGGCTCGCAGGCCGCCTCGCGGGTGGGCTATCGTCGGCGGCGTGTACGCGCACTCGAACCAGAACTGGTGGTGGCCCGCTCCCGGCGGCCCACTTCTCGCGCGTACCCACTGACACGCACGACGCGAAGGCCGCCCGAGGGGCGGCCTTCGGTGTTTTCCGGGCCCGGCCGCTCCTCCTTCACCCCGCTTCACGGAGAAGGACGCCAGCCCATGGAACCCAGCAGCACCCCCGACCCGCTCCGCCGCCTGCTCGACGACGGGCCCTGCCCGCCGTTCGCCCTGCTGCGCCGCCGGACCCCCGGCCGCGACCACGACACCGTCGAGGTGCTGATCGGCCCGGTGCACGAGGCCGGGCGCCTCGCCGAGCTGCCCGTACGGGAGCTGCCCACCCTCGCCCTGGTCCCGTTCCGGCAGATCCGCGAGCGCGGGTTCGACGTGCGCGACGACGGCACGCCGCTGGCCGTGCTGACCGCCGAGGAGGCGTACGAGATCCCCCTCGCGCAGGCGCTGGCCGCGCTGCCGGAGCACCCGGTGCGGGTCCGGGGCGGCGGCTTCGACGTGCCCGACGCGGAGTACGCGGCCACCGTCGAGCGCGTGGTCCGGGACGAGATCGGCCGCGGCGAGGGGGCGAACTTCGTCATCCGGCGCACGTACGGGGGCCGCATCGAGGGCTTCGGGCGGGCCGACGCGCTCGCCCTGTTCCGGCGGCTGCTGGTGGGCGAGCGGGGGGCGTACTGGACGTACGTCGTCCACACCGGGGACCCCACACTGGTGGGGGCCAGCCCGGAGGTACACGTACGGATGTCCGGCGGCACGGTGGTGATGAACCCGATCAGCGGGACGTACCGCCATCCGGCCGGGGGCCCGACCGCCGAGTCCCTCCTCGCCTTCCTCGGAGACCGCAAGGAGACCGAGGAGCTGTCCATGGTCGTGGACGAGGAGCTCAAGATGATGTGCACGGTCGGCGACCGGGGCGGGGTCGTCGTCGGGCCGCGGCTGAAGGAGATGGCGCACCTCGCGCACACCGAGTACGAGCTGCGCGGCCGCTCCTCACTGGACGTACGGGAGGTGCTGCGCGAGACGATGTTCGCGGCGACGGTGACCGGGTCGCCGGTGCAGAACGCCTGCCGGGTGATCGAGCGGTACGAGGCGGGCGGGCGCGGCTACTACGCGGGGGCGCTGGCCCTGCTGGGCCTGGACGCCTCCGGGTCCCAGACGCTGGACTCGCCGATCCTGATCCGGACCGCGGACATCGCGGCGGACGGCGCGCTGCGGGTGCCGGTGGGGGCGACGCTCGTGCGGCACTCGGATCCGGCGGGCGAGGTCGCGGAGACGCACGCGAAGGCGGCGGGGGTGCTGGCGGCGCTCGGGGTGCGCCCGGCGGCGCCGCGGGCGGCCTCCGAAGGGGCGCGGCTCGGGGAGGACCCGCGGGTCCGGGCCGCCCTGGCGGCCCGGAGGGCGGACCTGGCCCCGTTCTGGCTGCGGATGCAGGAGCGGCCGGCGGCCGTGACCGGCCACGCCCTGGTGGTGGACGGCGAGGACACCTTCACGGCGATGCTGGCGCACGTGCTGCGGGTGACGGGGCTGGAGGTGACCGTACGCCGCTACGACGACCCCGGGCTGCGGGAGGCGGCCCTGTCGTGGACCGGCCCGATCGTCATGGGCCCGGGGCCGGGGAACCCGGCGGACGCCGCCGACCCGAAGATGCGGATGCTGCGCGCACTGGCCGGCGAACTCCTCGCGGGACACCGGTACGGCCTGCTCGGCGTCTGCCTGGGCCATGAGCTGCTGGCGGCCGAACTGGGCCTGCCGCTGATCCGCAAGGCGGAGCCGGCGCAGGGGGCGCAGACCCGGATCGACTTCTTCGGCAGGCAGGAGGTGGTGGGCTTCTACAACACGTACACGGCCCATTGCCCCGACGAGGTGGCCGCCCGCTTGTCCGCAGGGGGCGTGGAGGTCTCCCGCGACCCGGCGACGGCGGAGGTCCACGCCCTGCGGGCCCCCGCCTTCGCGGGAGTCCAGTTCCACCCGGAGTCCGTCCTCACCCTGGGCGGGGCGCAGCTGCTGCACGAGCTGCTGGCGGGACTCCGCGCCGCCGCCCCGGCGTAGGCCGGGTCCGCTGCGCGGGGGCCGCTCCGCGCGGCGGGGCCGCCGGGCGGGGGCCTTCGGGCGGGAGCCGTCAGGCCGGGGTCGGCTTCTCGCGGCGGGCGGCGGCGCTCCGTACCAGCCGGGCGGCCAGGAGGGGGCCGAGCACCGCCATGGCGACGAGGAAGGCCGTGACGTTCCCGGAGGCCAGCGCCAGTGACACCGCCACGCCGGCCGCGTGATCCCCGAACGCCAGCCACGGGTCCACCCGCCGCCCCGGCCGGGAGCGGAGCGCGGGCCGCAGGGCCCGGACGGCGTACACGAGCTGTATCGCGGCGAGGGCCAGCAGGATCCAGCGACCCGCGGGAGGTATGTCCACGGGGGCGAATCTAGGCCATGCGACCGCGCCACACACATGGCCCCCGCGTGAACTCGGGGCCAACTCGCGTCGCTCGGGGGACAGCGTGTGCTCCGAGCGGCGCCCCGCCGCGTGGTCCGCCACGTTCCGTACGGTCTGCCGTGCCGTGCACGGCCCGACGGACCACGGGTCGTTCCGTCACCCGGCGTCCGGTACGACCCGCGGTCCGCCCACCGCTCCGGGTCAGCCGAAGAACACCCCGACCTCCGTGTACAGCGCCGGGTCCACCGTCTTGAGCTTCGCCGTCGCGTCGGCGATCGGCACCCGCACGATGTCCGTCCCCTTCAGCGCGACCATCTTCCCGAAGTCGCCCTCGTGCACGGCGTCGATCGCGTGCAGCCCGAACCGCGTGGCCAGCCACCGGTCGAACGCGCTCGGCGTGCCGCCGCGCTGGATGTGCCCGAGCACCGTGGTCCGGGCCTCCTTGCCGGTCCGCGCCTCGATCTCCTTGGCCAGCCACTCCCCCACGCCGGACAGCCGGACGTGCCCGAACGAGTCGGTGGTGGCGTCCTTCAGCACCATCTCCCCGTCCTTGGGCATGGCCCCCTCCGCGACCACCACGATCGGCGCGTAGCTCGCCTTGAACCGGGAGGTCACCCACGCGCACACCTGGTCCAGGTCGAAGCGCTGCTCCGGGATGAGGATGACGTTGGCGCCGCCCGCCAGCCCCGAGTGCAGGGCGATCCATCCGGCGTGCCGGCCCATCACCTCCACGACCAGCACCCGCATGTGCGACTCGGCCGTGGTGTGCAGCCGGTCGATGGCCTCCGTGGCGATGCCCACCGCCGTGTCGAAGCCGAAGGTGTAGTCGGTGGCCGACAGGTCGTTGTCGATGGTCTTCGGGACGCCGACGCACGGGATGCCGTACTCCCCGTACAGCTTGGCGGCCACGCCCAGGGTGTCCTCGCCGCCGATCGCGACGAGGGCCTCGACCTCGTACTTGGCGAGGTTCTCCTTGATCCGCCGGACCCCGTTCTCCTGCTTGAACGGGTTGGTCCGCGAGGAGCCGAGGATGGTGCCGCCGCGCGGCAGGATGCCGCGGACGGCGGGGATGCCGAGCGGCACGGTGTCGCCCTCGACCGCGCCGCGCCAGCCGTCCTTGAACCCGACGAAGTCGCACCCGTACTCCTGGACGCCCTTGCGGACGACGGCCCGGATGACCGCGTTGAGACCGGGGCAGTCGCCGCCGCCCGTCAGCACTCCGACCTTCATGGAATCTCCCTTCGCCACAGGGCCCACCGAGCCCGCATGGCGGTCACGCTAGTGGTGACTCAGGTCACAGCAAGGGCCCGGGAAGGGTCAATTCCGCTGGAATCACGGGGTGTTGCGTTTCACCGTTCACTCGTACGAGGACATGCGTACGAGGTACGAGACGGTGAACGTCCCGTCACGCGTCGTCGAGGCCGCGCTCTATCGCGTACCGGACGAGCTCGACGCGGTTGTGCAGCTGGAGCTTGCCCAGGGTGTTCTGCACGTGGTTCTGCACCGTGCGGTGCGAGATGACGAGGCGCTCCGCGATCTGCTTGTACGAGAGGCCCTTGGCCACCAGCCGCAGCACCTCGGTCTCCCGGTCCGTCAGTTGGGGGACCTTCGGCTCGTCGGGGGCGGCGGGCGCCGGGTCGGTGGCCAGGCGCCGGTATTCGCCGAGCACCAGCCCGGCCAGGCCGGGGGTGAACACCGGGTCGCCGGCCGCGGTGCGGCGCACGGCGTCGATCAGCTCCTGGGCGCCCGCGGACTTCAGCAGGTAGCCGGTGGCCCCGGACTTCACCGCCTCCAGGACGTCGGCGTGCTCACCGCTCGCCGACAGGACCAGGACGCGCAGCGCGGGGTCGGCGCCGACGAGCTCCTTGCAGACCTGCACCCCGGGCATGCCCGGCAGGTTGAGGTCGAGGACCAGGACGTGGGGGGCGGCCGGTACGGCCCGGCGGACGGCCTCGGGGCCGTCGCCGGCCGTGGCGACCACGTCGAAGCCCGCGGCGGCGAGGTCGCGGGCGACCGCGTCCCGCCACATCGGGTGGTCGTCGACGACCATCACCTTGATCTCGTGCGGCTGCGGCTGCGGCTCGGCGGTCTTGCTCACTGGGTCCTCCCCCTCGGTACTTTCAGTTCCACTTCGGTGCCCTGCCCGGGGACGGACACCAGCTCGGCGCTGCCGCCGAGGTCCCGCAGCCGGCCGCGGATGGACAGGGCCACGCCCATCCGGCCCTCGCCCTCGGCCTGGTCGAGCCGCCCCGCCGGGATGCCCGGCCCGTCGTCGCGGACGGTCACGATCACCTCGTCGCCCCAGTCCTCGACCAGGATCCACGCCCGGGCCCCGTCCCCGGCGTGCTTGCGCACGTTGTCGAGGGCGGCTCCGACGGCCGCGGCCAGCTCCTTCGCCGCGGGCACCGGCAGCAGCACCGGCGTACCCGGCTCGGCGAAGCTGACCCGGGACCCGGCATGCGGCGCGAGCAGGTTCCGCAGGTCCAGCTCGCCCTCGTCCGCGCCGGGCTCCTCCACCTCGTACGCGTCGACCAGCGCGCCGAGCGACTCGTCCCGGCAGATCCGGGAGGTGGGCACCAGCCCGCTGGAGACCAGGGTGCGCAGCGCCACCTCCTGCTCCCCGGCCATCCGCCCGAGCTCGGCGGCCTCGCCGCCCAGCTCGGTGCCGCGCCGCTGGACCATGGCGAGGACCTGGAGGACCCCGTCGTGGATGTCGCGGGCGAGCCGCTCGCGCTCGCGGGTGGCGGCCTCGATCTCCAGGGCGCGGGCCAGGGTGGCCTCACTGGCCCGGGCGACCTCGACGACGTACCCGATGGCTATGGAGGCGACCCAGACCAGCAGCACGTTGTGCAGGGTGTCGCGGGTGGGCTCGCCGCCGTGGACGGCGATGTTGGCCACGGCGACGAAGGTCGAGGCGAAGCCGGCCCAGCGCCAGCCGCCCTTGATGGCGAAGGCGAGGACGGAGCCCGCAGTCCAGATGGAGGGGAGGGTGGGGCCGCCCGCGGCGATCCGCGCGTGGGTGTCCGCGAGCGGGGTGAGCAGGATGCCGACGAGTGCGACGGTGAGGTCGGCGCCGAGGAAGCGCTTGGTGCAGCTGGCCGCGTTCGCCACCCGGCGGTGGGTCGCCAGGGTCCAGGCGGCGAGCACGGCGAGGTAGCCGGCCGCGACCCAGGGCCGGTCGAAGTCCCGGTACGCCGAGGCGAACAGCAGGCCCGCGTAGACCATGGTGATCAGCCGGTAGGCGGTCAGCGCCCGCCACAGCGGCTGCTCGACCGACATGCGCACGACGCGCTCGCGTTTCGCCATCTCCCCCACCCCGTGCGGGCGGTGCCGCCCGTGCTCTACTCCGCGGCCGTCTCGGCGCTCTTGTCGTGCTTGTCGTTCTTGTCGGCGCTCTTGTCCGCGGCGGCCTTCGCGGCCTTCTCGGCCTTCTCCGCGTCGGCGATCTGCCGTTTGGCGGCCGTCGCGTAGATGTCGACGTACTCCTGGCCGGACAGCTTCATGATCTCGTACATGACCTCGTCGGTCACCGAGCGCAGGATGAAGCGGTCGCCGTCCATGCCCTGGTAGCGGCTGAAGTCCAGCGGCTTGCCGATCCGGATGCCGGGGCGCATCAGCTTGGGGACGACCTTGCCGGGCGGCTGGATCTTCTCCGTGTCGATCATCGCCACGGGGATCACCGGCGCCCCGGTGGCCAGGGCCACGCGGGCCAGTCCGCCGGGCTTGCCGCGGTAGAGGCGGCCGTCGGGTGAACGGGTCCCCTCGGGGTAGATACCGAACAGCTCCCCGCGCTCGATGACCTCGATGCCGCTCTTGACCGCGGCCTCGCCCGCACCGCGCGCGCCGGAGCGGTCCACGGGGAGCTGGCCGACGCCCTTGAAGAAGGCGGCCGTCAGCTTGCCCTTGACGCCGGGGGAGGTGAAGTACTCCGCCTTCGCGATGAAGGTGACCTTCCGGTCCAGCACGGCCGGCAGGAAGAAGGAGTCCGAGAAGGACAGGTGGTTGCTCGCGAGGATCGCCGGCCCCTCGGCGGGAATGTTCTCCAGGCCCTCCACCCACGGCCTGAAGGCGAGCTTCAGGGACCCCCCGATGGAGAACTTCATTGCGCCGTAGATCAACTGATGCGCCTTCCTGTGTCTGTCGAACAGACCATAACCCCTGGCTCGGGGCGGAGGAGGCGACGACCCTGGTCGGTGTCACCCCCGTCGCGTACGGTGAAGTCACACAGCGCTACGCACCCCCCACCCGTCGAAGGAGACCCTGGTGCCCGTCCTCCCTGGAGCCGAGCCGTTCCGCCACGAGGGCGGAGAGGTCGGTGTCCTCCTCTGCCACGGCTTCACCAGCACCACTCAGTCCATGCGCCCGTGGGCGGAGTACCTGGCCGGGCGGGGTCTGACGGTCTCCGTGCCGCTGCTGCCCGGGCACGGGACGCGTTGGCAGGACATGCAGCTCACCGGCTGGCAGGACTGGTACGCCGAGGTGGACCGGGCGCTGCGGGAGCTGCTGGACCGGTGCGCGCAGGTGTTCGTCTTCGGGCTGTCGATGGGCGGGGCCCTGACGCTGCGGCTCGCGGCCCGGCACGGGGACGCCGTGCGCGGCATCGTCCTGGTCAACCCGGTCAACAAGATCAACGACCCGATGGCCTTCGCCCTTCCGGTCGCGCAGCACTTCCTGCGCTCCACGCCGGGCATCGCGAGCGACATCGCCAAGCCGGGCGTCGCCGAGGTCGGCTACACCCGGGTCCCGACCCGGGCCGCGGCCTCGCTGCGGCAGTTCCTGAAGCTGGTCGACACCGAGCTGCCGCAGGTCACGCAGCCGGTACTGCTGCTGCACAGCCTGCAGGACCACGTCGTGGACCCGGCCGACTCGGCGCGGATCCTCGCCCGGATCTCGTCGACGGACGTCACCGAGACCCTGCTGGAACAGAGCTACCACGTCGCGACGTTGGACCATGACGCGGAGCAGATCTTCGCGGACAGTTTTGCGTTCGTCGGGCGGCTCGCGGAGAGCGTCGGCAGGGAGGGGGCGGCCAGCGGTGGCTGAGCACGAGGAGTCCCCGGGGGGTGTCCCCCCGCTGGACGAGGAGGCGGCCTGGGCGGCGATCGTCGCCGGGTACGGCCAGGAGCCGCCGGATCCGCCGGGGGCCAGGCCGTACCGGCCGATCGAGAACCTGATGCTGCCGGAGGAGGACGTGGAGCCGGAGCCTCCGGCCGAGCCGTCCGCGGAGCCGGCCGCGGAGTCGCCGGCGGAGCCTCCGCCGGCGCCGAAGGCGCTGGGCAGCTCGGTGGTGTTCGCGCCCGGCGTCGGCGTCGGCGGTACGGGGCCCGGGAGCGGCCCCCGGGACCACACGCCGGCGGAGCCGGACGAGAAGGACGAGGGGCACTTCGTCCCCCCGGAGCCGGAGCTGCCGCCGGCCGACACGACGGCGAAGTTCGCGTGGCTGGCGGTGGTGGGCGGCCCGGTGCTGCTGCTCGTGGCCGTGCTGTTGCAGTGGGACATGACCTGGTGGCTCACGACGCTGGGGATCGGCGGGTTCCTGGGCGGGTTCGCGACGCTCGTCGCGCGGATGTCGCAGGGCGACGACGAGGATGACGATCCGGGCCGCGGAGCCGTGGTCTGACCTTCTCGGCGCGCCGCTGCCTTCCCCGCGCGCCGCTGCGCCGGACTCCGTCCGCCGGGTGCCGGCGGGGGGGTTTCGGTGCCGCTGCGCGGAGCCGAAACCCCCGCGCTCCTACGTCGGGGCCGCGAGGCCCAGCGCCGCCAGGACCGGAAGGTGGTCCGTGGCCGCGGCGAGGTCGGCGGGGGTCAGGCCCGGCAGGTCCACCGGGACACCACAGGCCAGCACCTCCACGCCCTTCGTGGCGAAGACGGCGTCGATCCGCCGCTCCGGGGCCCGGGAAGGGAATGTCGGCCCCCCGCCCCAGGGCGCGACGGCCCCGCAGTCCTGGAGCACACCGGCCAGCCTCGTGAAGGAGGGCCCGGCCGGGCCCTCGTTGATGTCGCCGGCCGCGATCCCGTACGGCGCATCCATCGCGGTGAGGCGCTCCAGCAAGAGCTCGGCCTGGGCCCGGCGTTCCGCCCCGTCCAGCGACAGGTGCGCACTGAGCACCGCCACCCGCGCGGCCCCGAAGCGGACCACCGCCGTGGCGAAGCCCCGCCGGTGCAGGCCCGGGGTCCGCGGGAGCAGGACGTCCTCCGTCCGCTCCACGAAGGCCCGCATCGAGCACAGGAGCAGCGGGCCCGCGGCCGTGGCGCCTCCGCTCAGCACCACCAGGTCCGTCTTCGCGGCCAGTCGCGCCGCGTGCTTGCGCCAGCGGAAGAACCGCGGGGCCTCCTGGATGAAGACCAGGTCGGGGGCGCAGGCGCGGATCACCCGGGCCAGCGCCTCCTCGTCGTCCCGCATCGAGCGGACGTTGTAGCTGAGGGCTCGGATCACCGCGGAACCGTCGGGTTCCGTCACAGGGTTCGGCAGCATGCACGGCAACATAGCCAGACTGCCCGCCGTGCCACAGAGGGCGCGGCGGGCAGTTCGGACAACACAGGGTGTGTCAGCCCTGGCGGGCCAGGTCCGCCGCGCCCACGAGCCCGGCCTTGCCGCCGAGCTGCGCGGCCAGTACCTGCGCGTGGGGGCGCCAGGCGCCGCCGACCAGCCAGCGCTTGAAGGACTTGCGGATCGGGTCGAGGACGAGGTCGCCCTCGTCGGAGACGCCGCCGCCGACGATGAACGCCGAGGGGTCGAAGAGCGAGGCCAGGTCGGCCAGGCCCGCGCCCGCCCAGCGGGCCAGCTCGCGGAAGGCGTCGATGGCCACCAGGTCGCCGGCCCGCGCCGCCTCGCTGATGTGCTTGCCCTCGATGCCCTCGGGGGTGCCGTCGCCGAGCGCGAGGAGGGCCACCGCGTTCTCGGGGGTGGCGTTGGCGCGCTGCTTCGCGTACCGGACGAGCGCGCGGCCGGAGGCGTACTGCTCCCAGCAGCCCTGGCTGCCGCAGCCGCACAGCAGGCCGTCCGGGACCACCCGGATGTGCCCGAACTCGGCGGCCACGCCGAAGCGTCCGCGGCGCAGCTTGTTGCCGATGATGATGCCGCCGCCCAGGCCCGTGCCGAGCGTGATGCAGATGACGTCGTCGTGGCCCTGGCCGGCGCCGAAGCGGTACTCGCCCCAGGCCGCGCAGTTCGCGTCGTTCTCGACGACGACCGGCAGGCCGATGCGCTGCTCGACCTTGTCCTTGAGCGGCTCGTGGCGCCAGTTGATGTTCGGCGCGAAGAGCACGGTCGCGCGCTTGTCGTCCACGTATCCGGCGGCGCCGATGCCGACGGCCTCGATGGTGTGGCTGCTGCTGACTTCGGACACTGCGGCGCAGATCGCGTCCGTCACTCCGTCCGCGGTCGGCGGGGTGGGCACCTTGTACGTCTCAAGGATGGTGCCCTCTTCGTCGACCACGCCGGCCGCGATCTTCGTGCCGCCGATGTCGACGCCGATGGTGAGTCCCATTAGTCCCTCGGTTTCCGGTCAAACCCCGCCACGGCCAACGGTACCCGAGGGCAGCGGGGTCTCAGTCGAGATCGATCCGCTGCGTCGGACCGCTCCCACCCTCGTCGCGGGGGTCGGAACGGTCGCCGGAGGGGCCCTCCGGAGGAGAGCCGGGAGCGGGCTCGTCCCGGGTCCAGCGGCGCTCGTGGCGCTCGACGGCCGAGCGGTACGCGGCGAGCAGTTCGGAGCCGGCGGCCGCGAGGTGGTCGAAGACCTCGGGGTTGCGCTCGACGACGGGCTTGGCGGCGGCCTTCGCCTGGTTGACGAACTGGCGTACGGCGCCCTGGGCTGTGGCTCCGATCAGCGGGTTGTTCAGCCCGGACACCTTGTCGGCGACGGCCTCGAACAGCTTGAACAGCTCCTCGGCGGCGGTCCCGGTGCCCTCGCCGGCGCCCTGGCGGGCCCGGCGGCGCTCCTGCTCCGCGGCGAGGTCCTCGGCGCAGGCCTTGGCCCAGGCGTCGTCGTCGGTGGGACGGTCGGTGGCCTCGCTCATGGCGGACTCTCCTGCGGCAGCTGCTGGGCGTGCGGTACGTACTACCTTCGACGGTACCCGAACGGGGGTACGCGGTTCAGGGCCTGCTCGACGTTCAGGGCCTGCGCGGCCACAGGTCCGGGTCCGGCGTGAAGCGGATCCGGAGCACCCCGTCGGCGAGGGCGGCGCCGGAGACCGTGCAGCGGCGCAGCGCAGAGGGCAGTGGAACGATCCTTCGGTACGGGCCGGCCGCGAGCAGCAGCTCGTCGCCGCGCCGGACCAGGTCGAGGTCCCGCTTGTGCGCGCCGGGCAGCGGCACCACCCAGACGAGTACCCCGTCGTCGGCGATCCTGTCCTCGACCACCCACGCGCTGCGGGCCCGCGCCCGGGACTCGGAGGCCCCCGGAACGAGCCCCTCCGCCCCGGCCAGCCGGGTCAGGTCCTCCGGCCCCGCGGGGTCCCGCCCGAGGTGGCCGAGCGGCAGCACGGGCACGTCTGCGGCCGACCCGGCCCCGGCCCACTGGGCGGCGTACTTCTCCTGCTGGGCGGCGAGCCCGGCCAGCCACGGGTCGGGCGAGCCCTGCGGCACCATCCGGTTGGCGACGATCGCGCCGACCGGGAGCTGTTCGAGGGCGAGGCCGAGCAGCCCGGTCCGCAGCGCGGCGTCGGCGCCCGGTCCCGGCTCGGCGACGATCCGCAGCGAGGTGTCGGCGGCCTCCACGACGGCCTGGACGGCGGCCAGCTCCTCGTCCCAGCGCGCGGCGGCCTCGTACAGCCACTGGGCGGGCATGGGTACGCCGGCCAGTTGGGCCAGTACGGGCCGCAGGGCGCGGGCCGCCTGCCGCTCGGCCGGGAGCAGCCGGGCCAGGTAGCGGCGCAGCTGGGCGGGGAGGGCGAGGGCGGCCACGGCCTGGTGGAGCGGGGGCAGGTCGACGACGACGAGGTCGGTGCCGGGGGCGGCGGCGGCCCGGCGCAGGGCGCGCAGCAGGGCGAACTGCTCGGCGCCGGGCAGCTCGGTGAGCTCCTCGGCCCCCAGCGGCCGGGCCCCGACCATGCCGAGGAGGGCCGATCCGCGTTCCTGGAGGGCGACGAGCTCCTGGCGGAACTCCTCGCCGGAGTCCACGCGGGCCACCAGGACCCCGCCGGCCGGTACGGCGGCCAGTCCGGGCGCGGCCTCGACGGGCTCCCCCGCCGGTTCCCCGACCAGTGCGGCCAGGGGATCCCCGGGGTCCCCGGAGAGCAGCAGCACCCGCTGCCCGGTCCGTGCGGCGGCGACGGCCGTGGCCGCCGCCACGGTGGTCCGGCCGGCCCCGCCGGGACCGGTGATCAGCAGGATGCGCATGGATCAGGCCGACTCGACGCGCTTCTTCAGGCCCGCGAGGGCGCGGTCGATGATGACCTTCTCGGCCTTGCGCTTGATCATGCCGAGCATCGGGATCTTGACGTCGACGGTCAGCTGGTAGGTGACCTCGGTGCGCTTGCCGCCCTCCAGCGGGGCGAGCCGGTACGAGCCGTCGAGCTGGCGCAGCATCTGCGACTTGTCCAGGGTCCAGCTGACCTCGTCCGCGCCCTTCCAGGTGTAGGCGAGGGTGTGGTCGTCCTTGATCGCGCCCGCGTCGAGCAGCAGCCGGACCTTCTCGGCGCGGCCCTCCGCGTCGGTGGCCAGCACCTCGGCCTCCTTCACCTCGCCGGTCCACTCGGGGTAGCGGGCGAAGTCGGCGATCACGGCCATCACGTCGGCCGGCGCCGCCTCGATCGTGATGCTCGAGCTGGTGTGTTCGGCCATGGCGGTCGCCCCTCCAGGGAGTGTTCGAGGAAGTGTGCGGCCCACGGCCGCCGCGTGCAGGCTACCGTGCGTGCGGAGGTCACCACTCCAGGGCCCAAGGCCTTCCGGTGGCGGCGAAGTGCCCGACGTTCACGCACTCCGTGGCGCCGATCCGCATCCGCCGCGCCAGCGGCTGGTGCACGTGCCCGAACAGCGCGTACCGCGGCCTGGTCCGCCGGATCGCCGCGAGCAGGGCCTCGCTGCCCCGTTCGAACCGCCGCGCGACCGTGTCGTAGCAGAGCTCCGGCACCTCCGGCGGGATGTGCGAGCACAGCACGTCCACCTCGCCGAGCGCCTCGACCTTGGCGGCGTACTCCTCCTCGTCCACCTCGTAGGGGGTGCGCATCGGGGAGGGCAGTCCGCCGCCGACGAAGCCGAAGACGCGGCCGCCGATCTCCACCCGCTGCCCGTCGAGGACGGTGGTACCGGGTCCGGCGTACTCGGTCCACAGGCCCGGGATGTCGACATTGCCGTAGGTGGCGTACGTGGGCTGCGGGAACGCGGCGAACATCTCGGCGTACTGGCGGCGTACCGCGCCCTCGATCAGCCGTTCCCGGTCCAGCCCGGCCCAGAGCCGGCGCCCGAGGTCGCGGGCCTCGTCGAAGCGGCGGTCGGTGCGCAGGGCCACGATCCGGTCGGCGTTCTCGACGCCGAACAGATCGGGGAAGATGCCGCGCGAGTGGTCGGCGTAGTCGAGGAAGAGCACGAGGTCACCGAGGCAGATCAGGGCGTCGGCGCCGTCCCCGGCCCGGGCGAGCGCCTCGGCGTTGCCGTGGACGTCGCTGACGACGTGGACGCGCGTGCTGCTTTTCCTGCCACCCATGCGCTCCACCCTAGGGGGGCCCGGGTTCCGCGGGTAGAGGGGGTGGCACAGGCGGCCTACCTGCGGTTACTTCCGAGTCCTGAACGGGGTCGACTACTGTCGGCATGGCACGGCCGTGTCATGTGACGCACGGAACATCTGGCCGGTTCCCTCTATCCGGAACCCACTACCGGTGGGTAACGTCCGGTCGGTCCACATGGTGGCGATGGCGCCCAGAGGAGCAGCAGTCTTGCGCGAGTTCAGCCTTCCGGCCCTGTACGAGGTCCCGTCGGACGGGAACCTGACGGATCTCATCCGCCGCAATGCCGCGCAGCATCCCGACACCGCCGTCATGGGCCGCAAGGTCGACGGCGGCTGGCAGGACGTGACGGCGACCGAGTTCCTCGCCGAGGTGCGCGCCGCCGCCAAGGGCCTGATCGCGGCCGGCATCCGGCCGGGCGACCGCGTCGCCCTGATCTCCCGCACCCGCTACGAGTGGGTGCTCCTCGACTTCGCGATCTGGAGCGCGGGCGGCGTCACCGTCCCCGTGTACGAGACCAGCTCGCCCGAGCAGATCCAGTGGATCCTCGGCGACTCGGGCGCCGTCGCCGTGATCGTCGAGAGCCCGGCGCACAGCGCCGCCGTGGCCTCGCTGCGCGACCGGCTGCCGGAACTGCGCGAGGTCTGGGAGATCGAGCAGGGCGCGCTCGCCGCGCTGAACGCCGCAGGCGGCGAGGTCACCGACGCCGAGGTCGACGAGCGCAGTTCGCTCGCGAACGCCGACGACCCGGCCACGATCGTCTACACCTCGGGCACCACCGGCCGTCCCAAGGGCTGTGTGCTGACCCACCGCAACTTCTTCGCCGAGTGCGGCAACGTGGTGGAGCGCCTGAGCCCGCTGTTCCGCACCGGCGAATGCTCCGTGCTGCTCTTCCTGCCCGCCGCGCACGTCTTCGGGCGGCTGGTGGAGGTGGCGGCCGTACTGGCGCCGATCCGCCTGGGCTGCGTACCGGACATCAAGAACCTCACCGATGAGCTGCAGTCCTTCCGGCCCACGCTGATCCTCGGCGTGCCGCGCGTCTTCGAGAAGGTCTACAACTCGGCGCGCGCCAAGGCCCAGGCCGACGGCAAGGGCAAGATCTTCGACGCGGCGGCCGAGACGGCCATCGCGTACAGCCGGGCGCTGGACGCCCCGGGCGGCCCGTCCTTCGGCCTGAAGCTGAAGCACAAGGTCTTCTCCAGGCTGGTCTACAGCAAGCTGCACACCGTCCTCGGCGGGCGCGGCGAGTACGCGATCTCCGGCGGCGCCCCGCTGGGCGAGCGGCTCGGCCACTTCTTCCGCGGCATCGGCTTCACGGTGCTGGAGGGCTACGGCCTGACGGAGTCGTGCGCGGCCACCGCGTTCAACCCGTGGGACCGCACGAAGATCGGTACGGTCGGCCAGCCGCTGCCGGGCTCCGTGGTGCGCATCGCCGACGACGGCGAGGTGCTGCTGCACGGCGAACACATCTTCAAGGAGTACTGGAAGAACGAGACGGCGACCGCCGAGGCCCTGACCGACGGCTGGTTCCACACCGGCGACGTCGGCACCCTCGACGAGGACGGCTACCTCGCGATCACCGGGCGGAAGAAGGAGCTCATCGTCACGGCGGGCGGCAAGAACGTGGCCCCCGCGGTGATCGAGGACCGGATCCGGGCGCACGCGCTGGTCGCGGAGTGCATGGTGGTCGGCGACGCGCGGCCGTTCGTGGCCGCACTGGTCACCATCGACGAGGAGTTCCTGGGCCGCTGGGCCGCGGAGCACGGCAAGCCGGCCGGGGTCACGGCGGCGGAGCTGCGCGAGGACGCGGACCTCATCGCCGCCGTCCAGCAGGCCGTGGACGACGGCAACGCGGCGGTTTCCAAGGCGGAATCGGTGCGGAAATTCCGCATTCTGCCCTCCCAATTCACGGAGGAGTCGGGTCACATCACGCCTTCGCTGAAGCTGAAGCGGAATGTCGTGGCGAAGGACTTCGCGGACGAGATCGAGGCCCTGTACCGGGGCTGAGACGCGGTGGCGGCCGCCCGCGGCCGCCGTCTAGCGCGGGTCCTCGGCGAGGATCCGCGCCATGTTCCGCTCCGCCAGCGCGGTGATGGTGACGAACGGGTTCACCCCGAGCGAGCCCGGGATCAGGGAGCCGTCGACCACGTACAGCCCCTGGTGGCCCTTGGCGCGGCCGTAGTCGTCGGTCGCCTGGCCGAGGACGCAGCCGCCGAGCGGGTGGTACGTGAAGTTGTCGGCGAAGTTCCTGTTGTCGCCGAACAGGTCGTACCGGTAGATCGTGAAATTGGCCCGGTTGATCCGGTCGAAGAGGTTCTTGGCGGCCTGGACCGACGGGGTGTTCTGGTCGCGGCGCCAGTTCAGCCGCGCCGAGTCGGTGGCCGCGTCGTAGGTGAAGTACCCGCGCTCGGGGTTCTTGGTAATGGCCAGGTACATCGAGATCCAGTGCTCGAATCCCATCGGCAGCGGGGCGATCTCGGCGAACACCGGGTTGGCGGCGTTGTCCCAGTCGTCGATGCCCAGGGCGGGCATGGTGGCCTGGTTGCAGCCGACCGTGTCCCACAGGTGGTTGGCCCGGGCGGTCATGATGTTGCCGTTGTGGCCCCAGCCGAGCCCGACCTTCTCGCTGAGCCCGGGCAGGGTGCCCCGCTCGCGGGCGCGCAGCAGGATCTCGGTGGTGCCGAGGCTGCCGGCGCCGAGGAAGAGTTGCTTGCAGCCGAGCTCCCTGACCTGGGTGACCCTTCCCGTCAGATCGCTGGTCCGGACGGTGAGCACGTAGCCGCCGGCCGGGTCCTGGCGCACCCCGACGACGCGCTGCATGGTCTCGATGGTGACGTTGCCGGTGCCGATCGCGGCCGCGAGGTAGGTCTTGTCGACGCTCTTCTTGCCGAAGTTGTTGCCGTAGATGACCTCGCCGGCCAGCGCCGAGCGGGTGGCGGTGCCGGCGGCCTCGCGCTGCATGTACCCGAAGTCGTACACGTTGGGCACGAAGGTGGTCCTCAGGCCGGTGTTCTGGGCGTGCTTGCGGGAGATCCGGGCGAACCGGTACCACTCCGTGGACTCGAACCAGCCCGGGTCGATGTCGTTGACGCCGAGCATCGCGCGGGCGCGCGGGTAGTACGTGCCGTACATCTCGTCGGCGTCGACCCGGGGCAGCACCTCGGAGAAGTACGAGCGCCGGGGCGTCGGGGCCATGCCGCCGTTGACGAGGGAGCCGCCGCCGACGCCGCGGCCGACGTAGACGGACATGTCGCCGTGGTTCACCCGGTCGAGGACGCCGGGGTAGGGGCTGATGTCCCGGTTGACGACGTCGAGCCAGAGGAACTGGGCGAGCGGGGCCTCGGTGCGGGTGCGGAACCACATGGAGCGCTGGTCGGGCGCGGAGGTGGAGGGGAAGACCTTGCCGTCCGGGCCTGGGGTGTTCCAGAGCCTGCCCATCTCCAGGACGACGGTCCGTACGCCGGCCTGCCCGAGCCGGAGGGCGGCGACGGCCGAGCCGTAGCCGGAGCCCACGACGATGGCCGGGGCGTACTGCGCGGCCGGGGGCTCGGCGGCGGCGGCCGATTGCAGCCCTATGCGGGTGAAGCCGAGGGCTGCAGCGGTCTGGAGGGCGCCGATCCCCAGGAATTGACGGCGCGTCAGCTGAGGTGTCATGGCCGCATCATGGGCGGAATCGGGCCGTCCACCCAGAGGCGGTGTTGACAGACATCTGAGGAACAGTCAGGCGTGGCGGAGGATCACCGTGCCCGGGGGCCGGGGGCCGGGGGCCGGGGGCCGGGGGCCGGGGGCCGGATCCCCTACGCGTCCCCGGCCTCAGACCTGTTCGGTCGGCAGGACCACCATCTCCGTCACCGCGACCCGCCACGGCCGCGTGACGCCGTACGCGATCGCGTCCGCGACGTCCTGCGCCTCCAGCCGCTCGATGCCCCCGAACATCTGCTCCAGCGCCTGCTGCATCTCGGGGGAGTTGTGCCCGCGCAACTCGGTGTCCACGGCGCCCGGCTCCACGACGCAGACCCGTACGTGCTGCGGCGCCAGCTCCTGGCGCAGGGCCTCGCTGAAGGCGACCACGCCGAATTTCGTGGCGCAGTACGCCGTGGCCGTGGCCGCGGCCCGGCGGCCCGCCAGGGAGGACACGTTGACGATGTCGGCCACCTTCCGGGGGCCGTTCCCGGCGGCGCCGACCAGGTGCGGCAGGGCCGCGTGGGTGGTGTGCATCAGGGCCGTCAGGTTGACGTCCACCGTGCGCTTCCACTCGGCGAGGGGCGACTCGGACGCGTACCCGAGGAGCATCAGGCCCGCGTTGTTGACCAGGGTGTCCAGGCGCCCGAGCTCCTCGACCGTCCGCTCCACCACGCGCGCGGCCTCGGCCTCGTCGGCGATGTCGGCGGGCAGGACGAGCGCGGCGCCCCCGCCGGCCTCGATCCGGGCCGCCAGTTCCGTGAGCCGCTCCGCACGCCGTGCGGTGAGCGCGACGGCGGCGCCCTTTCCGGCGAGCGTCAGGGCGGCCGCCCGGCCGATCCCGCTCGAAGCACCGGTCACCAGGGCCACGGTGCCGCGCAGCACGTCGTCCATCGTCCTCACCACTCCTCGCCGGCGCACCGCGGTCGGGCACGTCCGCAGACATGCCTTCCGTGTCCGCCGGCACGTGCACGGCCGCGCCGTCGACCCGCCCGGGTCGGCGTAATCGCGCGGCCGGGGCGGCCGGCGGTGCCCGGGGCGGACCCGCCCGCGCGGGTCGTTCAGAGCAGCTCGCGCAAGCGGTCGGCCAGCAGGTCCCAGCGCCACTTCTCCTCGACCCAGGCGCGGCCCCGCTCCCCCATGCGGCGGCGCAGCTCCGGGTCCTGGAGCAGGGCGATCACGCGGTCCGCCGCGTCCTCGGGGACTCCGCCCCGGACCACCCAGCCCGTCTCGCCCTGCAGCACCGCGTCGGGCGCCCCGCCCGAGTCGCCCGCGACCACGGGCAGGCCGGTCGCCGAGGCCTCCAGGTAGACGATGCCGAGGCCCTCCACGTCCAGTCCGCCCCGCCGGGTCCGGCAGGGCATCGCGAAGACGTCCCCGGCGCCGTAGTGCGCGGGCAGTTCGGCCCACGGGACGGCGCCCGTGAAGACCACCGAGTCCGCGACCCCGGTGGAGACGGCCAGCGCCCGCAGGTCCGCCTCGTACGGACCCCCGCCGACCACCAGCAGTACGGCGTCCGGCACGGCGGCCAGGATCCGCGGCATGGCCTCGATCAGCGTGTCCTGCCCCTTGCGCGGGACCAGCCGGGAGACGCAGACCACCACCGGCCGGTCCGAGAGCCCCAGCCGGGCCCGGATCTCCGCACCGCCCGACCCGGGGTGGAAAGTCTTCTCGTCCACCCCCGGCGGGAGTTGCACCATCCGCGCCGCCGCCCGGTCCGTCAGCGCCGAGGCGATCCGCGAGCGCGTGTACTCGCCCAGGTACGTCAGCGTGTCCGTGCCCTCGCCGATCCGGCGCAGCAGCTGCCGCGCCGCCGGCAGCTGCGCCCAGCCCGCCTCGTGCCCGTGGGTGGTGGCCACGATCCGCCTGGCCCCGGCCCGGCGCAGCGCCGGGCCCATCAGCCCCAGCGGGGCCGCCGCCCCGAACCACACCGACTCGCAGCCGTGCTCGCGCAGCAGCCCGACCGCCCGCCGGGTCACGCGCGGGGTCGGCAGCAGCATCGTCGTACGGTCGCGCACGACCTGGAACGGCTGCTCGGCGTCGAAGGCGGCGGTGGCCTCGCGGCCCTCCGCGCCGTGCTTCCAGGTGGAGGCGTAGACGACGATCCGGTCGGGATCCAGCCGCAGTGCCATGTTGTGCAGGAAGGCCTGGATGCCACCCGGTCGCGGCGGGAAGTCGTTGGTCACGATCAGCGTCTTGTGCATCGCCTGCCGACAGTACCGGACGCCCTCGCGCGGCCCCGCCCCCAGGCACGCGAGCCGCACCCCCTAGGTGTATTGCCCAGTGAGGTTGGGGACGCGGCTGGCGGGTGGTTTGCCTGCGAGCGCGGTGTGTCCGCGGTGGTGATTGTAGGTGTGCAG
>NZ_JBITFF010000025.1:0-80941 GCF_044455885.1 Streptomyces sp. NPDC051109 | reverse complement strand
CGACCCGAGGCCCTACGTCTGGACCAAGACCGCAGACGAGATCCTCGAACGCCTCGCCAGCTATCTGAACAGAATTCCTGACTCAGAAGACTAGGGGCGTCTTGTCGATCAGGCCGGACCAGGGAGCGGCGCCCGCCGCCGCGAGCCCGGCATGATCGGCGGGACACCCCCTCGACCCGGGGGCCGGTCCCGGGGTCTGGCCTCAAACGCCGGCGGGGCTGGTCCGGGGGCTGGGTTCCTCGGCGGGGGCTTCCTCCGCGCCGTCGTGGTTGCCGTACCAGGCGACGGCCACCGCGCCCGTGACGGCCAGGACGAAGCCGAGGACCGCCAGCCAGGCCAGGCCGGGACGGGAGGCGTCGCCCAGCCACAGGACGCCGATCGCGCCCGGCAGGACGGTCTCGCCGACGACCAGTGCGGCCGTCGCGCCGTTCACCGAGCCGATCTGGAGGGCGACCGTGTGCAGGTACATGCCGCCGACGCCGGCCAGCAGGATGGCGTAGAGCGCCGGGTCGGCGAGCAGCGAGCCCAGGTCGAACGGGTCGATGCCGTCGAGGATCCGGACGCCGACGCCCAGCGCGCCGAAGGCCAGGCCCGACAGCAGGCCCGCCAGGATCGCCGCCCTGGCGCCCAGGAGGCGGACGGCCACCGTGCCGCCCGCGATGATCAGCAGGGTCACCGCGAACAGCCACCAGTGCGTGGACGTCGGAGCGTGGTGGCCGCCCTCGTGGCCCGCCGCCGTCGCCAGCAGGACCAGCGCCGCGCAGACGACCCCGATCGAGGTCCACTCCCTGCGGGTCAGCCGGATGCCCAGCATCTTCACGCTGAGCACGGCCGTGATCACCAGGTTGGCGCTGATCACCGTCTGGGACAGGAACAGCGGCAGCAGCCGGGCGGCCAGCGCGCCCAGCCCGAAGCCCACGAAGTCCAGGATGGTGCCGACGATGAACTCCCACGTCATCGCCGCCTTCGCGGTGGACGAGAGGTTCGGGCCGCCGTGCGCGGTCACGCCCTCGGCGGGCGGGGACATCCGGGCCGCCCTGCGCGAGCCGACGGCTTGCAGGACGGACCCCGTGCCGTAGCAGATGGACGCCGCGATCGCGGTCAGCAGGCCTATGAGCACCGAGGGCTCCGTTCACGTCTGGCAGGTTTTGCGTGTTGATTACCTATGGCAGACGTGTGAGGGGGCCGGGAAGTTGCCTCGCGCCGTCCCCTACTTCATCTACTTCGTCCACTGCATCGCGTTCAGTGCGTCGTGTTCAGCGCCGCGAGTACCGCGGGCACTTCGTCTACCGAGTCGACCAGCGCGATCCGCGACTCCATCGCGCGGCCGCGCGCCAGGGCCTGCAGCAGCGGCCACGCCGGCAGGTGCTCGGTCCAGTGGGTCCGTCCGACCAGCACCATCGGCGTCGGCTCGCCGCGCGACTCGTAGTAGTTCGGCGTCGCGTTGTCGAATATCTCCTGGAGGGTGCCCGCGGCGCCGGGCAGGAAGACCACGCCCGCATTCGACCGGGCGAGCAGCCCGTCCTCGCGGGTGGCGTTCGCGAAGTACTTGGCGATGTGGCCGGCGAAGGCGTTCGGCGGCTCGTGCCCGTAGAACCAGGTGGGGATGCCCACCGAGTCGCCGCCGCCGGGCCAGCGGTCCCGTACGGCGAAGGCCGCCCGCGCCCAGTCGGACACCGAAGGGACGAAGGACGGGGCCTTGGCCAGGATCTCCAGCGCCTCCGCCAGGGCCTCGTCGGGGGCGGACGCCAGGTAGGCGCCGAGGTTGGCCGCCTCCATCGCGCCCGGGCCGCCGCCGGTGGCCACCGTCAGTCCGGACCGGGCCAGCTTCCGGCCGAGCTCCGCCGCGCCCTGGTAGTCGAGGCCGCCGCGGGCCATCGCGTGGCCGCCCATGACGCCCACCACGCGGGCGCCGGCGAGGTGTTCGTCGAGCGCGTCGGAGATCGCGTCGTCGTGGACGGACCGCAGCATCGAGGAGAAGACGTCGCCGTCCGCTGTGGTCTCCTGGAACCAGGCGTACGACTCGGCGTCCGGGGTGGTCTCGTAGCCGGCGGACAGCCCCGTGAACAGCTCGTCGGCGGTGTACAGCAGGCCGCGGTACGGGTCGAAGGGCAGGTCCGGGACGGGCGGGAAGACGAGCGCGCCGTCCGCGCGCACCTTCGCCGAGGCGTCGGGCTCCATCGCGCAGCCGAGGAAGACGGCCGCGGAGGTGTCGGCGGACAGCAGGGCGAACGTGCGCTCCAGGAGGTTGACCGACTGGACCCGGTAGCCGCTGAGCGAGCCGCGGGCCGCGACCCGGTCGAACTCGGCGAGCGTCTCGATCTCGATGTCTGCGTTGACCATTCGGCCCACCCTAAGGGCTGCCCGTGTCAGCGGGTCAATGCCAGAGACGTCAGCTGTGCCACACCCCATACGACCGGTCCGCACACGGCCACCAGCGCCGTGGCGCGCAGCGTCGCGGCCGTACGCAGGACCCCGCCCGGAGTGCCCAGGTCGCGCAGGGCCGCCCGGACGGCCGAGCGGTCCTGGCGGACCTCGATGGCCCGGGTGAGCAGCGTCGCGGCCGCGCACAGCACCACCAGGGCGCAGGCCGGCCCGGTCAGCGGGCCCAGCGGCACGCCGAAGCCGCCCCGTTCGCGCAGGGCCGCGGAGGTGAGGGCGCCCGCGCCGATCGCGCACAGCACGCCGAGGGGACGGCCCAGCCGGGGCGCCTCCTCCTGGAGGGTCCGCCCGGCCAGCAGCCGCATGGCGCCCGGGCGGACCGCTTGGACCAGGGCCCCGCAGGCGTAGGCGATTCCGGGGCCCGCGAGGGAGAGCCCGACGGCGGTGAGGGCCCAGCCGGCCGGCATCCCCGCGCCGCCGGGGCCCGCGTACGCCTCGACCGCCAGTCCGCAGGCGGTGAGGGCGATGCCCCAGGGCAGGGCCGTCTGCGGGGCGAGCGGCGCGTGCGGGCGCAGGGCCAGGGCCGTGGCGGCGCAGGCGGCCAGCGGGATCAGGGCCAGCAGGGTGAGGGCGGCCGCCACGGGCAGCGGCCGCTCGGCGTGCAGGAGCCCGGCCCCGGCCCCGTCGAAGGGCAGGCCGGTGAGCTCGCCCCGCAGGTGCAGGAAGGCGGCCAGGGCCAGGACGCTGCCCAGCGTGCACGAGATCGCGGTGGAGACCACCGCGACGAGGAGGAGCCGTACGGGGCCCAGCCCGACGGCGTCCATTCCCTCACGGGGCCGGGTCGCGGGGTCGGTCCGGGCGACGGCGACCGCGAACTGCACGGTGACGGCGAGCGGGACCAGGGCCCACAGCAGGCGCGGGAACGATCCGGCAGGCCGGGCGGTGGCCCCGGCGAGCACGTACAGCAGGAGGAGTCCGGTACCGGCGCCGGCGGCGGCGACCAGCAGCCGGCGCAGCTGGACGGCCGGGCGGGAGCCGCGGGCTAGGCGGAGAGCGAGCACGCGGCCTGGCCCTCCGGGGTCTCGTCGGGCGGCCCGCCGACACCGCCGGCACCGTCCACGCCGATGGCGCCGCTGACGGCGGCCGCGGTTCCGGCGGGCCGTCCGTCGAGCAGTTCGACCCGGCGGTCGGCGACGGCCGCGCTCTCCTCGTCATGGGTGGCCAGCAGCACGGTGATCCCGTGCGAGCGGGCCGCGGTGGTGAGCGTGCGGAGCAGCAGGGCGCGCTCGGCGCGGTGCAGCGGGGCGGTGGGCTCGTCGGCGAAGACGACCGCGGGCTCCTTGACCAGGGCCCGGGCGAGAGCGACCCGCTGGGACTCGGCCCGGGTCAGCGCACCGGGGCGCTTGCGGGCGAAGGCGCCGATGTCGAGCCGGTCCAGCCATTCGCAGGCGGCGGCCTTGGCGGTGCGGTGGGGGGCGCCGGAGACCAGCAGCGGCAGGGCGGCGTTCTCCCACACCTTGAGCTCGGGCAGCAGCGCGGGGTCGGGGCCGATCCAGCCGAACCGGTCGCGGCGCAGCCGTTCGCGGGCCACGGCGCCCATGGTGTGGACGGGCACGCTGTTGAACCAGATCTCGCCCTGCTCGGGCACCAGATGGCCCGACAGGCAGCGCAGCAGGGTGGTCTTCCCACTGCCGCGAGGGCCGGTCAGGGCCAGTACCTCGCCCTGGCGGACGCCCACCGAGACCCCGATGAGGCCGGGTGAACCGCTGTGGGAGTAGTGAACGGACCGTGCCCAGAGGACGTCATTGTCCGGTGGGGCGTTGTCCGGTGGAGCCACCATGGCTTACACCTCCGTCCGGGGGAACGAAGCGGAACCGGTTCGGTCACTGGCGCCGCACTGAGATGTAAAGAGATGAACGTCTTGGATGGTGACAGCACACGGCCCGAACGCCCGCGTTCTCACTCGAACGGGGGATCCGGGCCGTGTGGTTCGGACTGTTTGCCGCTGCTCGGTTCCCGAGCTCTACAGCTTGGTCCACGCCTCGGTGAGCACCGAGCGCAGGATGCCTTCGATCTCGTCGAAGGTGCCCTGGTCCGCGATCAGCGGCGGGGCCAGCTGGATGACCGGGTCGCCACGGTCGTCGGCCCGGCAGTACAGGCCGTTCTCGAAGAGCGCCTTGGAGAGGAAGCCGTAGAGCACGCGCTCGGTCTCCTCGTCCGTGAAGGACTCCTTGGTGACCTTGTCCTTGACGAGCTCGATGCCGTAGAAGAAGCCGTTGCCGCGGACGTCGCCGACGATGGGCAGGTCGTGCAGCTTCTTCAGCGTCGAGAAGAAGGCGTCCTCGTTGTCCAGCACGTGCTGGTTGAGGCCTTCCTTGTCGAAGATGTCGAGGTTGGCGAGCGCCACCGCGGAGGACACCGGGTGTCCGCCGAAGGTGTAGCCGTGCAGGAAGGTGTTGTCGCCCTTGTAGAACGGCTCGGCGATGCGGTCCGAGACGATGCAGGCACCGATCGGGGAGTAGCCCGAGGTCATGCCCTTGGCGCAGGTGATCATGTCGGGCACGTAGCCGAACTTGTCACAGGCGAACATCGTGCCGAGGCGGCCGAAGGCGCAGATCGTCTCGTCGGAGACGAGGAGCACGTCGTACTCGTCGCAGATCTCGCGGACCCGCTGGAAGTACCCGGGCGGCGGCGGGAAGCAGCCGCCGGCGTTCTGCACCGGCTCCAGGAAGACGGCGGCGACGGTGTCGGCGCCCTCGAAGAGGATCTCCTGCTCGATCTGGTCGGCGCACCAGCGGCCGAAGGCCTCGGGGTCGTCGCCGTAGATCGGGGCGCGGTAGATGTTGGTGTTCGGCACCTTGTGCGCGCCGGGCACCAGCGGCTCGAAGGGGGCCTTCAGGGCCGGCAGGCCGGTGATGGACAGGGCGCCCTGCGGGGTGCCGTGGTAGGCGACCGCGCGGGAGATGACCTTGTACTTGGTGTGCTTGCCCTGCAGCTTGAAGTACTGCTTCGCCAGCTTCCAAGCGGTCTCGACGGCTTCGCCGCCGCCCGTGGTGAAGAAGACCTTGTTCAAGTCGCCCGGGGCGTAGTCGGCGAGGCGCTCGGCGAGCTCCACGGCCTTGGGGTGCGCGTACGACCAGATGGGGAAGAACGCGAGTTCCTGCGCCTGCTTGTAGGCGACCTCGGCCAGTTCCTTGCGGCCGTGACCGGCGTTGACCACGAACAGTCCGGCGAGACCGTCCAGGTAGCGCTTGCCCTTGTCGTCGAAGATGTAGGTGCCCTCACCCCGCACGATGGTGGGGACGGGGGAGTTCTCGTACGACGACATGCGGGTGAAGTGCATC
Organism: Streptomyces sp. NPDC051109; assembly: GCF_044455885.1. NCBI lineage: Bacteria > Bacillati > Actinomycetota > Actinomycetes > Kitasatosporales > Streptomycetaceae > Streptomyces > Streptomyces sp. NPDC051109. The sequence continues at coordinate 75,215 of NZ_JBITFF010000025.1, read as the reverse complement.
CACAGGTGGTCGTACGCGGTCTTGGAGAGGTCCTGGCTCACGGGCTATCGAGTTCCCCACATGTAGGTCTGCTTCTTGAGCTTCAGGTAAACGAAGCTCTCGGTTGATCGCACGCCGGGGAGCGCGCGGATCTTCTTGTTGATCGTCTCCAGCAGGTGGTCGTCGTCCTCGCAGACGATCTCCACCATCAGGTCGAACGAGCCCGCGGTCATCACCACGTACTCGCACTCGGCCATCTGGGTCAGTGCGTCGGCCACCGGGTCGAGGTCCCCCTCGACGTTGATGCCGACCATGGCCTGGCGCCGCAGGCCCACGGTGAGCGGGTCCGTGACGGCGACGATCTGCATGACGCCCTGGTCGAGCAGCTTCTGCACGCGCTGGCGCACAGCCGCCTCCGACAGGCCGACGGCCTTGCCGATCGCTGCGTAGGGACGGCGACCGTCCTCCTGCAGTTGCTCGATGATCGCCAGGGACACAGCATCGACCGAAGGGGACGGTTGTCTGTTCCTGGAATCTGCGCTTCGACTGACCACGGACTCACTGTGCACGAGGAGTCGTCTGTTCCGCAAGACGGAATCGATGAAATCCGTTGTTTGAGATCCGTGATCTCACTGATTTCGTAGTTCGTGGCGTGCGGCCCTGCCGAAAGCGTCCGCCAAGGGGCTAGGATTGGGATTCGTCTCAATCGTTGGACATGTGATCAGGAGTGTGGCTGGAGTGACCACCGAACTGCGTCGTCTGCGCAACTACATCGGCGGAGAGTTCAAGGACGCCGCCGACGGGCGGACCACCGAGGTGGTCAACCCCGCCACGGGCGAGGTGTACGCCACTGCCCCGCTCTCCGGCCAGGCCGATGTCGACGCCGCCATGGCCGCCGCCGCGGCCGCCTTCCCGGGCTGGCGCGACACCACCCCGTCGGAGCGCCAGAAGGCCCTGCTCAAGATCGCGGACGCCTTCGAGGCGCGCGCGGACGAGCTCGTGGCCGCCGAGTCGGAGAACACCGGCAAGCCGCTGGGCCTCACGGCCAGCGAGGAGCTGCCGCCGATGGTGGACCAGATCCGCTTCTTCGCGGGTGCGGCCCGCCTCCTGGAGGGCCGCTCGGCCGGCGAGTACATGGACGGGATGACCTCGATCATCCGCCGTGAGCCGGTCGGCGTATGCGCCCAGGTCGCGCCGTGGAACTACCCCATGATGATGGCCGTGTGGAAGTTCGCCCCGGCCATCGCCGCGGGCAACACCGTGGTGCTCAAGCCCTCGGACACCACCCCGGCCTCGACCGTCCTCATGGCCGAGATCATCGACTCGGTCCTGCCCAAGGGCGTCTTCAACGTCATCTGCGGCGACCGCGAGACCGGCAGGGCCATGGTCGAGCACTCCACCCCGGCGATGGCCTCCATCACCGGCTCGGTGCGCGCCGGCATGCAGGTCGCCGAGAGCGCCTCGAAGGACGTCAAGCGCGTCCACCTGGAGCTCGGCGGCAAGGCCCCGGTCGTCGTCTTCGAGGACGCCGACATCGCCAAGGCCGTCGAGGACATCGCGGTCGCGGGCTACTTCAACGCCGGCCAGGACTGCACCGCCGCGACCCGTGTGCTCGTGCACGATTCCATTCACGACGAGTTCGTCACCGCCCTCGCCAAGGCCGCCGCCGACACCAAGACCGGTGCCCCGGACGACGAGGACGTGCTCTACGGCCCGCTGAACAACCCGAACCAGCTCAAGCAGGTCGCGGGCTTCATCGAGCGCCTCCCGGCGCACGCCAAGGTCGAGGCCGGCGGCCACCAGGTCGGCGACAAGGGCTACTTCTACGCCCCGACCGTGGTCTCGGGCCTCAAGCAGGACGACGAGATCATCCAGAACGAGGTCTTCGGCCCCGTCATCACCGTCCAGTCCTTCACGGACGAGGCCCAGGCCCTGGAGTACGCGAACGGCGTCGAGTTCGCCCTCGCCTCCTCCGTGTGGACCAAGGACCACGGCCGCGCGATGCGCATGTCCAAGAACCTCGACTTCGGCTGCGTGTGGATCAACACGCACATCCCGCTCGTCGCCGAGATGCCCCACGGCGGCTTCAAGAAGTCCGGTTACGGCAAGGACCTCTCCGCCTACGGCTTCGAGGACTACACCCGCATCAAGCACGTGATGACCTCGCTCGACGGCTGATCGTTCTCCGCGGCGATCGCATCGATCACCGAAGGGGCTTGAGAGGGCGGGCAGTAGACAATATGTCTATTGCCCGCCCTCCTCCGTTCCCCGAGGCTTTGCCCATGCCTGAACTCGCCTTCTCCCGCCGCGCGGCGCTGCGCGGCCTCGGTGCCGCCGGCCTGTTCGCGGCCCTCACCGGCTGCGGTGTGCCCGCCGCGTTCGTCCCCGAGGACCGGCGGGGAGGCCCGGACCGCTCCGAGGGGGACAAGCGGGTGGCCTTCTCGAACTGGCCGCTGTACATCGACACCGACGACGAGGACGAGGGGCGCCGGCCCACCCTGGACGCCTTCTCGGAGAAGACCGGCATCGAGGTCCGGTACACCGAGGAGATCAACGACAACGACGAGTTCTTCGGCAAGGTCAGCCCGGCCCTGATGAACCACCAGGAGACCGGCCACGACCTGGTGGTGGTCAGCGACTGGATGGCCGCCCGCTTCGTCCACCTGGGCTGGGCCCAGAAGATGGACCGTGCGTCGCAGCCCAACGTGGCCGCCCACCTGGACCCGCAGCTGCGGTCCCCCGCCTTCGACGAGGGCCGCCTGCACACCGTCCCGTGGCAGTCGGGGATCACCGGCATCGCCTACAACCGCAAGGCGCTGGGCCGGGAGATCAAGTCCGTGCGGGACCTGTGGCAACCGGACCTGGCCGGCAAGGTCACCCTCTTCTCCGGCCTGGACGAGTCCTTCGCCCTGCTGATGCAGGGCAACGGAGTGGACGTCACCCGGTGGACCGAGTCCGACTTCCACCGGATGTGCGACCAGGTGGAGAGCATGGTGAAGAAGAAGCACATCCGCCGCTTCACCGGCAACGACTACACGTCCGACCTGAGCAAGGGCGACGTCCTCGCCTGCCAGGCGTACTCCGGCGACGCCATCCAGCTCCAGGCCGACAACCCCGACATCGAGTTCGTGGTCCCGGAGGAGGGCGCCGAGCTCTGGGCGGAGAGCCTGCTCGTGCCCAACCTGGCCCGGCACAAGGCCAACGCCGAGGCCCTGGTCGACTACTACTACGCCCCGGAGGTGGCCGCCGAGCTCGCCGCCGCCGTCAACTACGTCTGCCCGGTCCCGGCCGCCCGCGAGGTCCTGGCCGCCTCCGAGGACAAGGAGACCGCCGAACTCGCCGAGAACCCGCTGATCTTCCCCGACGAGGAGATGCGCAAGCGCCTCGTCGTGGCCCGCGACATCTCCTCGGCCGAGCGCCGCTCCCTCGCCCAGCGCTGGAACGCCATCGTCGGTCTCTGAGCGCCCGACGGCGCGGGGGCGGTCGCGGTCCGGCCACGGAACTGCACGCTTCGGGTGGAGCCTCGTCGACGTGTCGTTCGCCGCCTTCGGGGTCGTGCGCCCGCTGGTGCTCCGCCGCATGCTCGGGGCACTGCCGCCCGGCGAGCCCGGCGAGCCCGCTGCTCAGGGGCCGGGTACGCCGAGCTCGGCCCGTACGCGGGACAGTGCGTCCAGCCGGTTGGTGGTGACGGAGTCCACGCCGGCCGCGACCAGCCGGCGCATCGACCGCGTCGTGTCCGCGGTCCAGGCCGAGACGAGCAGGCCCTCCCGGTGGAGGGCGTCGGTCAGCTCCCGGTCCACCAGCCCGAAGCGGTAGTTGAGCCAGGACGGCGCCACCGCGTCGATCAGCACCCGGCGCGGCGGCGACAGCGTGGTCCACGTCAGGGCGATCTCGGCGCCCGGATCGGCGGCGCGCACGGCCAGCATCGTGTGCGGGCCCGCACAGTAGTACGTGCGGTCGCGCGCCCCGCACTCCCGGACGTGGCCGACGACCGTCCGTACGGCCTCGGCCGTGGCCCCGGGCAGGTCGATCATCACCCGGCCCGCGCCGGCCGCCGTCAGCGCCTCGCGCAGCGTCGGGACCCCGCCCTCCGTCAACTCCTTCAGCTGCGGGGCCGTGACGGCGTCGAGCCGCACGTCGTGGCCCCACAGCCGCTGGAGCGTCTCGTCGTGGAGGAGTACCGGCACCCCGTCGCGGGTCAGCCGTACGTCGATCTCCACCGCGTCCGCCCCGCGAGCGAAGGCCGAGCGGATCGAGGGCAGGGTGTTCTCACGGACACGGTAGGGATCGCCGCGGTGGCCCACGGCCGTCAGGGTGCGCATGGCACCCATTCTCAGGGGGCGTCAGCGCGCCAGCCAGGCGGAGGTGTACGTGTCGATCTCCGCGTTGAGCTTGGCCTTGCCGGCCTCGTCCAGGAAGGACGCCTCGACGGCGTTCTTCGCCAGCTGCGCGAGCCCGCGCTCGTCGAGGTCGAGGAGCCGGGCGGCGACCGCGTACTCGTTGTTGAGGTCGGAGCCGAACATCGGCGGGTCGTCGCTGTTGATGGTGACGAGCACCCCCGCCTGCACCATCTCCTTGACGGGGTGCCGGTCCAGGTCCGTCACCGCGCGGGTGGCGATGTTGGAGGTCGGGCAGACCTCCAGCGCGATCCGGTGCTCGGCGAGGTAGGCGAGCAGCTCCGGGTCCTGGGTGGCGCTGGTGCCGTGGCCGATGCGCTCGGCGCCCAGCTCGCGGATGGAGTCCCAGATCGTCTCCGGGCCGGTGGTCTCGCCGGCGTGCGGCACGCTGTGCAGGCCGGCCGCGCGGGCGGCGTCGAAGTACGGCTTGAACTGGGGGCGCGGCACGCCGATCTCGGGGCCGCCGAGGCCGAAGGAGACCAGGCCCTCGGGGTGCAGGTCGACGGCGAGGCGCGCGGTCTCGGCGGCGGCCTCCAGGCCGGCCTCGCCGGGGATGTCGAAGCACCAGCGCAGGATGACGCCGAGCTCGGTCTCGGCGGACTTGCGGGCGTCCTCGATGGCCTCCATGAAGGCCTTCTCGTCGATGCCGCGGCGGGTGGAGGAGTACGGGGTGATGGTCAGCTCGGCGTAGCGGATGTTCTGCCGGGCCATGTCGCGGGCGACTTCGTAGGTCAGGGTGCGTACGTCGTCGGGGGTGCGGACCAGGTCGACGACGGAGAGGTAGACCTCGATGAAGTGCGCGAAGTCGGTGAAGGTGAAGTAGTCGGCGAGCGCCTCGGGGTCGGTGGGGACCTTGGAGTCGGGGTGGCGGGAGGCGAGTTCGGCGACGATGCGCGGGGAGGCCGAGCCGACGTGGTGGACGTGGAGTTCCGCCTTGGGCAACCCAGCGATGAAGGGGTTCAGGTCGGGCACAGAGAGCCTCCGGGAGGACGCGGGTGCGGACAGATCGGGCTTCATCGTAGGCAGCTCCGGGACTGTCGGTGACAGCACATAGCATGGGCGTACGAGAGGGGGGCGCCGCATGACCGATCAGAGCCCCGAGCCGAGGGACCCGTGGGCGCCGCCGGAGCGGCCGGCGGTGGAGCTCGGAAAACCGCAGGCCACACCGGGGGTGTCCGGTCCGCCGTCCGTGCACGACCAGCAGACGATCGCGGGGATGCCGGGGGGCGACGTCCCGCCGGCGCAGATACCCGGCCCGACGCCGCAGCCCGCGTACGGGTACCCGGCCCAGCCGGACCCGGGCGGCTACGCGTACCCCGGTCCGCCGCCCGCGCAGCCGGCGTACGGCCATCCCGGCTACCCGGGCCAGCAGGGATACCCGGGGTATCCGGGCTACCCCGGATACCCCGGATACCCCGGGTACCCGCAGAAGAGCAACGGCTTCGGGATCACCGCCCTCGTGCTCGGCATCATCGGCATCGTCACGTGCTACCTGGGCCTGCTCTTCGGCGTCCCGGCGGTCATCTTCGGCATCCTGGGCCGCGGAAAGGCCCAGCGCGGCGAGGCCGACAACGGCTCGATGGCACTCGCCGGCATCATCCTGGGCGCGGTCGGCATCGTGCTCAGCCTGCTGATGATCGGGCTCGTGATCGCCGGAGTCCTGCTCGGTCACCCGGGGCGCGGGAACGACTTCGACTACGACAACGGCGGTTCGCCCTCGCACACGCAGATACGCGAGCACGTCTGAGCGGCGGGCCGAGCAGCGGGCCGAGCAGCGGCTCGGCCTAAGCCGCCCACGGCCATTCGGCGTTCCGGCCGCCCTCGATCAGCGAGACCATCCGGAAGGCCGCGTCGCCGAGCCCGCCGAAGGTGTGCCGGTTGGCGGACCCGGAGGGCGCGTGGCCCGTCCGGTACCCGGCCAGGTTCCAGGTGTACACCGGTACCTCGTTCGGCACGAGGGCGCTCGGATCGCCGCCGTGGTGGTACGCCGCCTGCTCATCGGTGACGATCAGGACCCGGTCGTGCCCCCTGTAGTACCTGCGCACGGCCTCGGAGGTGTTGGTGCCGCCGAGGTCCTCGAACCGCTCCAGCACCTTCAGCACGGACTCGCCCCGGCCGTACGGGACCTGCTTGCTGTGCGTCCCGAACTGCACCAGGTCCGCGTCCTCGGCGCGCAGCGCCAGCGCCGCGCCGAAGACGGCCGCCGCGTCCGCGCGGTTGAGCTGCGAGCGGTCCGACAGCCGTGCCCACATCGACCCGGAGCGGTCCACGAGGACCAGCGTCCGGCCGGGCAGGGCCGGTACGTTGGCCAGCGAGTGGCCGAGCGCCCGCTCCAGCGGGTACGCCCAGCGCAGCGAGGGCGCGTGCCGGTAGGCGGCCAGGTAGCGGAACGGGAACTGCCGGGACCGGGAGACGGCCTCCGGGTCGCCGACCTTCGCCGCGACCTGCGCGGCCACCGCGTCCGAGACACCGGCCTGGTCGAAGTTGCGCAGGTTCCGCAGCAGTGCCATCGGGCCCATGGACGGGATGACCGCCTCCCAGGCGGCAGCGTCCATCGGCCCCTGGAGCCAGCCGGCCAGGGCCTCCCAGGTCATGCCCGCGGCGGCGAGCCGCTCGGCCCCGCCGGGTGCGGTCACCACGGCCCGGCGCTCCTCCACCGGCAGCTCCATGAGCTCCCGGTGCGCGAGCAGGGTGCGGTTGCCGGCCGGCACCTCGGCCGTCTCCGGGTGGTGCCGCCGGTCGAGGGCGTACCGGAACAGCTCGCCCTGCCAGGGCTTCGCGGGATCGGGGGAGGCGTGCACGAGGTTGAGCACGTCGCCGAAGCGGTAGCCCTTGGAGTCGGTGTCGTACTTCAGCAGCGAGGCGGCGGAGTAGAGCCTGCGCACGGCATCGGCGATACCGCGCTTCACCGGCTTCGGGACGGCCCGTCCGTACGTCGCCGTCCAGTAGGCCAGCAGCTCGCCGGGCTCGTCCGCGCGCCGCAGTACGGAGTCCACGACCGCGCGGTTGGACGGCCCGTCGACGGCTCCGGCGTCGAGCCGCGCCTTCACGTACTCGGCCGCTCCGACCAGCGAGGCCGTCCGCATGTTCCCGTCGGTGCGCAGCCAGCCGAGAAGGCCCGCGGTCCACGCGGGGTCCTCGACGGCGAGGCGGCGCACGAGGGCGGCGAACCGGTCGTCGCGGGCCTCACCGCTCTCGTAGAAGGTCCGCTGCGTCACGAAGTTGGCGACGGCGAGCAGGAACAGCTCGGAGCGCGCGTCGCGGACGAAGCCGCGGCCGCCCTGGTGGTTGTCGGCACGGCCGCCGGTGGAGCGCACGGGCGAGGTGGGCCCCGCCGCTGCGGAGGAAGAACTCCTCTTGAGCGCGCGCAGGTTGAAACGAGCCATGGTGAATCCCCCCGAATTCAGTGGAACGCGGGGGAGGCGTGACGTGCGGGGATGCCCGAGATCAGGGTCGGCGACGGACTGTTGTCGACTGCTCGATCCGCACCGAGCTACCGGCCGCAGCCGGGCGGGATTCGAACCCGCGACCTGTCGATCCGGAAGGAGCCGTCGCCTGCGCACCGGGCGTCCCGCACGCGTGCCTCCCGAGATCAAGGTGGCGGCGGCTTGGGATTCTCTGGGAAAGAAGGAGCCGCAGCCCGCGCACCGGGAGGTGCGTGACGTAGGTGTCCAGAGATCGAGGTCGGCGAAACCACGTGCTGCTCTGCCAACTGAGCTACACCGGCCCGGAAGCCGGTGGCGGGACTCGAACCCGCGACCTGCCCATGAAGAGTGGAAGTAGGTCTCGCCTGCGCACCTGGACGAGTCCTACGGTAGGCGGCCCGTCAGGCCGCCCGCCACGGATTTAAGATCCGGTACGGGGCTTCAGGACCGGGTCCGCAGCCGGTCGCGGGCCTCCATCAGCGCGAAGCCCAGCAGGTTCAGCCCCCGCCAGCGGGCCGGGTCCAGGGCCCGCTCGTCGTCCGCCGCCAGTCCGATGCCCCAGATGCGGTCCATCGGGCTCGCCTCCACCAGCACCCGGTCCCCGGTGCCCAGCAGGTAGCCGCGCAGTTCGGGGGTGGACGCGAACTTGTGCACGCTGCCCTCCACCACCAGCGCGAACCGCTCCCGCGCCCATGTCTCCTCGTCGAAGCCGCGCACCAGCCGCCCGGCCTTCTTGGCCTCCGCCGGGGTCTTCGCCTCCAGCGCGGCGCGCTCCGCCTCCGGGTCCGCGAACAGCCGGGCCTTGCCGGCCATCATCCAGTGCTCCGCGGTGTCGTACCGGACATCACCCACGGTGAACGGCGAGGGCCACCACTGGCTCATGCAGCTGGGGCCGAGCGTCCCGTCGGGACGCGGCCGGTGCCCCCAGAACGGCAGGTACTTCACCCGCTCACCACGGCTGACCTGCTCGATCAACTTGTCGATCTTCTCCATGCACGCGAGTCTGGCAGTCGCCACGGACACTTCGTACGGGATTTGGGACGTGTCTCGACACATGGTCGACCGATTCCGTCGCGTAATCAAAAGGCAACAACGGAATCCCTTGGCGGTAGGGGCCGCCTCTGCCAGGATCGGCACTCAATTCGAGCTGAAGCTACGGAGAGCGTGAGAGCGTCATGGGTAATCGCTTCCAGGTCAAGGACCGCTTCGCAGACGGCGCACAGTACATCGACGGGCAGCTGAGGTCCGGTACGTCCGGGCAGTCGCATGCCATCGTCAACCCTGCGACGGGCGAGGAGGTGCTCACGTACGAGCTGGCCTCCACCGCCGACGTCGACGAGGCCGTCGCCGCCGCCCAGCGGGCCTTCCCGGCCTGGTCCGCGGCCACGCCCGGGGAGCGCTCGGACGCCCTGCACCGGCTGGCCGCCGTGCTGGCCGAGCAGGCGGAGGACTTCGCGTACGCGGAATCCCTCCAGTGCGGCAAGCCGATCAAGCTGTCGACCGAGTTCGACGTACCGGGAACCATCGACAACACCGCCTTCTTCGCGGGCGCCGCCCGGCATCTCCAGGGGCAGGCGGCGGCCGAGTACTCAGGGGACCACACCTCCTACGTACGCCGCGAGGCCATCGGGGTCGTCGGCTCCATCGCGCCTTGGAACTATCCGCTCCAGATGGCCGCCTGGAAGATCCTCCCGGCGATCGCCGCGGGCAACACGATCGTCCTGAAGCCCGCCGAGCTGACCCCGCTGACCTCCCTGATGTTCGCCCAGGCGGCCAAGGACGCGGGCCTGCCCGACGGCGTGGTCAACATCGTCACCGGTGCCGGCCGGGACGCGGGCGAGCACCTGGTCGGCCACCCGGACGTGGTGATGACCTCCTTCACCGGCTCCACCGCCGTCGGCAAGCGGGTCGCCGAGATCGCCACCGCCACCGTCAAGCGGCTCCACCTGGAGCTCGGCGGGAAGGCGCCCTTCCTGGTCTTCGACGACGCTGACCTGGAGGCCGCCGCCCAAGGCGCCGTCGCCGCCTCCCTGATCAACACCGGCCAGGACTGCACCGCCGCCACCCGCGCGTACGTCCAGCGCCCCCTGCACGACGCCTTCGTCGCCCGCGTGGCCGAGCTGATGGAGACCGTCCGCCTCGGCGACCCCTTCGACCCGGCCACCGACCTCGGCCCCCTGGTCTCGCACGCCCAGCGCGACCGGGTCGCCGGCTTCGTGGAGCGCGCCCGCGGCTACGCCACCGTCGTCACCGGCGGCGAGATCCCGGGCGGCGAGCTCGCCGAGGGCGCGTACTACCGGCCCACCCTCGTCTCCGGCGCCGCCCAGGACAGCGAGGTCGTCCAGTGCGAGATCTTCGGCCCGGTCCTCGTCGTCCTGCCCTTCGACACCGACGACGAGGGCATCGAGCTGGCCAACGACACCCCGTACGGTCTGGCCGCCTCCGCCTGGAGCCGCGACGTCTACCGGGCCGGCCGCGCCACCCGCGAGATCAAGGCGGGCTGCGTCTGGGTGAACGACCACATTCCGATCATCAGCGAGATGCCCCACGGCGGCTACAAGGCGAGTGGCTTCGGAAAGGACATGAGCGCCTACTCCTTCGAGGAGTACACGCAGGTCAAGCACGTGATGTACGACAACACCGCGGTGGCCGCCAAGGACTGGCACCGCACCATCTTCGGGGACCGCACCTAACCGTCTTCGGCTCTCGCCGAGTGGCAGCCGGCCGCCTGACCAGCGGCGCCACCCCTCCCGAAAGGGCAGTTCATGGAGCAGTTCGAGCCCGACCGCCTCTCGGCGGCGCAACTCGCCGCGATGCGGCGCAGCCTCACCAGCGGGCGCGGCGCCCTCACCCGCCGCTCGCTGTTGCGCGCCTCCGGAGTCGGAGCGCTCACCCTCGGTGGCCTGGCCTCCCTGTCCGCCTGCGGCATCCCGCCCGCCAAGCGCGCGGGTGACACGGCCGTCGCCTCCGAAGACCGCTCGGCCGAGGAGAAGGAGCTCAACTTCTCCAACTGGACCGAGTACATGGACACCAGCGAGGACGAGAAGACCCACCCCACGCTGGACGAGTTCGCCAAGCGGACCGGGATCAAGGTCAAGTACACCGAGGACATCAACGACAACGTCGAGTTCTTCGGCAAGGTCCGCCCGCAGCTCGCGGCCGGCCAGGACACCGGCCGCGACCTGATCGTCGTCACCGACTGGCTCGCCGCCCGCATCATCCGGCTCGGCTGGGCGCAGAAGCTGGACCCCTCCCACCTCCCGCACGCCTACGCCAACCTGATCCCGCAGTTCCGCAACCCCGACTGGGACCCGGGCCGCTCGTACAGCTACCCCTGGACCGGCATCGACACCGTCATCGCCTACAACGTGAAGGCCACCGACGGCAAGAAGGTCGACTCCGTCACGCAGCTGCTGGACGACCCCTCCCTCAAGGGCCGCGTCGGCTTCCTCACCGAGATGCGCGACAGCGTCGGCATGACCCTGCTCGACCAGGGCAAGGACCCGGCGAACTTCACCACGGCCGACTTCGACGGCGCCATCGGCCGGCTCCAGAAGGGCGTCGACACCAAGCAGATCCGCCGCTTCACCGGCAACGACTACACGGCGGACCTCGACAAGGGCGACCTCGCCGCCTGCCTGGCCTGGGCCGGCGACGTCATCCAGCTCCAGGCCGGCAACCCGGACATCAAGTACGCGATACCGGCGCCCGGTTACATCACCTCCAGCGACAACCTGCTGGTCCCCGCCCATGCCCGGCACAAGGCCAACGCCGAGAAGCTGATCGACTTCTACTACGAGCCGCCGATCGCCGCCCAGCTGGCCGCGTTCATCAGCTACGTGTGCCCCGTCGAAGGCGTCAAGGAAGACCTTGCGAAGATCGACCCCGCGCTCGCGGACAACCCCTTGATCATTCCGGACAAGGCGATGGCGGCCAAGGCCCGCGCCTTCCGCTCCCTCAGCAGTGAGGAAGAGACCGCGTACGAGGAGAAGTTCGCCAAGCTCATCGGAGCCTGACGAACCCCCCTCCCCGTGCCGGCATCCGCGCCCCGCACCCTTCCGACGACACCACCACCGAAGGCCGCGACCCATGACTGACAAGACCGCGGGCGGCGACGTCCGCCTCGCCGGGATCAGCAAGCACTACGGCTCGTTCACCGCCGTGCACCCGCTGGATCTCACCATCCCCCAGGGCTCCTTCTTCGCCCTGCTCGGCGCCTCGGGCTGCGGGAAGACCACCACCCTGCGCATGATCGCCGGACTGGAGGAGCCCTCCACCGGCACGGTCAGCCTCGGAGACCGCGAGGTCACCCAGCTGCCTCCGTACAAGCGCCCCGTCAACACGGTGTTCCAGAGCTACGCGCTCTTCCCGCATCTGAACATCTACGAGAACGTGGCCTTCGGACTGCGCCGCCGCGGCATCAAGTCCGTCAAGAAGCAGGTCGACGACATGCTCGAGCTGGTCGAGCTGGGCCAGTTCGCCCAGCGCAAGCCGCACCAGCTCTCCGGCGGCCAGCAGCAGCGCGTGGCCGTCGCCCGCGCGCTCATCAACCACCCGCAGGTGCTCCTCCTCGACGAACCCCTCGGCGCCCTCGACCTCAAGCTGCGCCGCCAGATGCAGCTGGAGCTCAAGCGGATCCAGACCGAGGTCGGCATCACCTTCGTGCACGTCACGCACGACCAGGAGGAGGCCATGACCATGGCCGACACGGTCGCCGTGATGAACGGCGGCCGCGTCGAACAGCTGGGCGCCCCCGCCGAGCTGTACGAGAACCCGCGCACCACCTTCGTCGCCAACTTCCTCGGCACGTCCAACCTCATCGAGGCCGAGGTCCTGGAGGCGGGCGGCGCCGAGGTGATGGTCAGCTCGGCGGGGACGAAGCTGCGGCTGCCCGCGGCCCGATGTTCGACCACCCCCAAGGCCGGCGGAAAGCTGCTGGTCGGGGTGCGCCCCGAGAAGATATCCCTGGTCCACGCGGACGAGGAGGACACCGTCGCGGCCGGCCGCAACAAGGTCCGCGGGCGGATAGCGGCCTCCTCCTTCATCGGGGTCTCCACCCAGTTCGTCATCGACAGCCCGGTCTGCCCGGAGCTGGAGGTGTACGTCCAGAACATCGAACGCGACGCCCGCCTGGTCCCCGGCGCCGAGGTCGTCCTGCACTGGAACCCCGAGCACACCTTCGGCCTGGACGCGGCCCAGTCCATGCTCGCGGGGACGATGGGCGACGCGGGCATCGAGACGGTCGAGGAGGGCGCATGACCGCCACCGCCGCGCCGCCGCGGGCCGAGGCCCCCGCCGAACCCCCGGTCCACAAGCCGTCCCTGCGCAAGCGGCTGATCCCGTACTGGCTGCTGATCCCCGGCATCCTGTGGCTGCTGGTGTTCTTCGTCCTGCCGATGATCTACCAGGCCTCCACCTCGGTGCAGACCGGCTCACTCGAAGAGGGCTTCCGGGTCACCTGGCACTTCCAGACGTACTGGGACGCCCTGACCGAGTACTACCCGCAGTTCCTGCGCTCCCTGCTCTACGCGGGCACCGCGACCGTGCTGTGCCTGCTGCTCGGGTATCCGCTGGCCTACCTGATCGCCTTCAAGGCGGGACGCTGGCGAAACCTCCTGCTGGTGCTGGTCATCGCCCCGTTCTTCACCAGCTTCCTGATCCGCACCCTGGCCTGGAAGACGATCCTGGCCGACGGCGGCCCGGTGGTGGAGGTCCTCAACGCCCTGCACGTCCTGGACGTCACCAGCTGGCTCGGGATGACCCAGGGCGACCGGGTGCTCGCCACGCCGCTCGCGGTGGTCTGCGGTCTGACGTACAACTTCCTCCCCTTCATGATCCTGCCGCTCTACACCTCGCTGGAGCGCATCGACACCCGCCTCCACGAGGCGGCCGGGGACCTGTACGCCCGCCCCGCCACCACCTTCCGGAAGGTGACCTTCCCGCTTTCCATGCCGGGCGTGGTCTCCGGGACCCTGCTCACCTTCATCCCGGCGAGCGGCGACTACGTCAACGCCGAACTGCTCGGCTCCACGGACACCCGGATGATCGGCAACGTCATCCAGTCGCAGTACCTGCGCATTCTCGACTACCCGACGGCCGCCGCGCTGTCCTTCATCCTCATGGCCATCGTGCTGATCATGGTCACCATCTACATCCGCCGAGCGGGGACGGAGGACCTGGTCTGATGCGTTGGCTCCGGCGCAATCTCGTCGTCATCTTCGGCCTCGGCACGCTCGCGTACATGATCCTGCCGAACGTCGTCGTGACGGTCTTCTCCTTCAACAACCCGGCCGGGCGGTTCAACTACGCCTGGCAGGAGTTCTCGCTCGACGCCTGGAAGGACCCCTGCGGGGTCGCCGACCTGTGCGGCTCGCTGTCCCTGTCGCTCCAGATCGCCGTGTGGGCCACCATCGGCGCGACCGCCCTCGGCACGGCCATCGCCTTCGCGCTCGTCCGCTACCGCTTCCGGGCGCGCGGCGCGGTCAACTCGCTGATCTTCCTGCCGATGGCCATGCCCGAGATCGTGATGGCGGCCTCGCTGCTCGCCCTCTTCCTCAACATGGGGATCCAGCTGGGCTTCTGGACGATCCTGATCGCCCACATCATGTTCTGCCTCAGCTTCGTCGTCGCCGCCGTCAAGGCGCGCGTCCTGTCGATGGACCCGCGGCTGGAGGAGGCCGCCCGCGACCTCTACGCGGGCCCGGTGCAGACCTTCGTACGGGTCACGCTGCCGATCGCGGCGCCCGGTATCGCGGCGGGCGCGCTGCTCTCCTTCGCGCTGTCGTTCGACGACTTCATCATCACCAACTTCAACTCGGGCAACACCGTCACCTTCCCCATGTTCGTGTGGGGCTCGGCCCAGCGCGGTACGCCTGTACAGATCAACGTCATCGGTACGGCGATGTTCGTCATCGCGGTCCTGGTGGTGCTCGTCGGCCAGATGGTCGGCAACCGCCGCAAGAACGCACAGCCCAAGTAACTCTGTGGGGAGTTGGAAGACATGGCCCCAGTCGCCATGCGAAGTGTTGCTCAATCCCTTTCCGAAGCACTGCCGGTCTCGTACTGGCTGGACGACCCCGGCAAGCCCGCCGCGCAGCCGGCGCTGACCTCCGACGAGGCCTGCGACCTGCTCGTCATCGGCGGCGGGTACAGCGGACTGTGGACCGCGCTGATCGCCAAGGAGCGCGATCCCGCCCGGGACGTCGTCCTGATCGAGTCGAAGGAGGCGGGCTGGGCCGCCTCCGGCCGCAACGGCGGCTTCTGCGCCGCCTCCCTCACGCACGGCCTGGCCAACGGCATGGCCCGCTGGCCGGGCGAGCTCGCCAAGCTGGAGGAGATGGGCGCCCGCAACCTCGACGAGATCGAGGCGGCCATCGCCCGCTACGGCATCGACTGCGACTTCGAGCGCACCGGCGAGATCGACGTGGCCACCGAGCCGCACCAGGTCGAGGAGCTGCGCGAGCTGTACGAGGAGGCCGGGAAGCTGGGCCTCGCGGGCGGCTCGCGCTGGCTGGACCGCGAGGAGCTGCGCGCCGAGGTCGACTCGCCGACGTTCCTCGCGGGGCTGTGGGACACCGACGGCGTCGCCATGCTCAACCCCGCGAAGCTGGCCTGGGGGCTCAAGGAGGCCTGCCTGTCGCTGGGCGTGCGGATCTACGAGAACACCCGCGGGCTGTCCCTGGCCTCCTCGGGCGCGGGGATGGCCGTACGCACCCCGTACGGGCGGATCTTCGCCCGGCGGGTGGCGCTCGGCACGAACATCTTCCCCTCGCTGGTCAAGCGGATCCGCCCGTTCACGGTGCCGGTCTACGACTACGCGCTGATGACGGAGCCGCTGACCGCCGACCAGCTGAAGGCCATCGGCTGGAGCAACCGGCAGGGCCTGGGCGACAGCGCCAACCAGTTCCACTACTTCCGCATCACCCCGGAGAACCGCATCCTGTGGGGCGGCTACGACGCCATCTACCCCTACCGCGGCAAGCTGGACTCCGAGTACGACCACCGCCCCGAGACGTACCTGAAGCTCGCGCAGCACTTCTTCACCGCGTTCCCGCAGCTGGAGGGCATCAAGTTCAGCCACGCCTGGGGCGGGGCCATCGACACCTGCTCGCGCTTCTCGGCGTTCTTCGGCACCGCGCACGGCGGCAGGGTCGCCTACGCGGCCGGCTACACCGGGCTCGGGGTCGGCGCCACCCGCTTCGGCGCCGACGTGATGCTGGACCTGCTGGACGGGGCCCGCACCGAGCGGACCGAGCTGGAGATGGTGAAGTCCCGGCCGATGCCGTTCCCGCCCGAGCCCTTCGCCTGGACCGGTATCACGCTCACCAAGTGGTCCCTGGCCCGGGCGGACGCCCGCGGCGGCCGCCGCAACCTGTGGCTGAAGGCCATGGACAAGCTCGGCCTCGGCTTCGACAGCTGACCGGGCCGGTCCGCCGCCCGACCGCCCGGCGGACCGACCCGCTCCGCGCCCCCCTGTGCGCGCCGCGGTTCACGCCGTGAGCCGCTTCACCACCACGAGGTGGGCAAACCCGCGTCATCGCAGGGCCCGGCCCCGCTCTCTCCCGGTGAGGAACCCTCACCGAAGAGGACGGAGGCCGGGCGATGCACGGCTCGGAGATCAAGACCGCGGTGGAATGGCTCGTATCGGTGGCGCCGGATCCCGACGCCTGCCGGTGGGAGTGGGAGCGCAACCCTCTTGGGGTCGCCCTGCTGCCCGCCGGCCGGCGGTGGGACGTGCTGATCCTGCCCGGAGGGCTGGGGCAGGCCGCCCTCGACGTCCTGACCCTGCTCCTCGACCGGCCCGGCCCGGTGCTCGCCGACTTCGACGACGCCCGGCTGGGCTTTTTCGTGCCCCCGGGTACGGCCTCCCGCTGGATCGGCACCGGGGTACGGGGGGCGGGGCGCGGGAGCTGGATCGTGGTCCCGTACCCCGGCCGGACCACGGGCGGGGTGCGCTGGCTGGTGGTCCCGGACGGCAGCGGGACGCTCACCGATCCGGTGCTGCTGGAGCTCGCCATGCACGAGGCCGCGGCCCGGGTGGCGGGGCAGGAAGGACGCAAGCCTTGACAAGGGCATTGGTCTGGACCATGTTGGGCGCCGCTGCCGCATCACCGGCGGCCTGACTCCATCCCCCCATGTTCCGGAGGCAGTTGTGCGCAGACCCATGTCACTGCTTACCGCGGCCGCCTTCGCGGTGGCCGCCTTCCTCGCCGCGGGCCCCCCGGCCGCGGCGGCCGACGCCGACCTCGCCCGCAACGGCGGCTTCGAGGCCGGACTCGACGGCTGGAACTGCTCGGTCGGCAGCGGAGCCGTCGTCACCACCCCCGTCCACGGCGGCGGTTCCGCCCTCAGGGCCACCCCGGCCGGCCAGGACAACGCCCGCTGCGCCCAGACCGTCACCGTCAAGCCCGACTCCGCCTACACGCTCGCCGCCTGGGTGCAGGGCGCGTACGTCTACCTCGGCGCGGCCGGGACCGGCACCACCGACGTGTCCACCTGGACGCAGACCCCGGGCGCCTGGAAGCAGCTGAGCACGACGTTCCGTACCGGCGCGTCCACCACCTCAGTGACGATCTACACGCACGGCTGGTACGGCCAGCCGGCCCACTTCACGGACGACGTCACGCTCGTCGGCCCCGACCCGGGCGGCTCCGGACCCGGCCAGCCCCTGCCCCCGGCCGCCCCCACCGGCCTGACGGCGTCCGGCGCCACCGCGAGCAGCCTGAACCTCTCCTGGTCGGCCGCATCCGGCGCCACCTCGTACACGCTCTACCGGGACGGCGCCGCGCCCATGAGCGTCACCGGGACCTCGACGACGGTCACCGGACTCGCCGCGTCCACCTCGTACACCTTCCGGGTCGGCGCGGTGAACGCGGCCGGCGAGTCCGCGAAGAGCGCCCCCGTCTCCGCCTCCACGACGAGCGGCGGCGGCAACCCGGGCAACCCCGGCCTCCCGGCGCACGCCCTGGTCGGCTACCTCCACGCGAGCTTCGCCAACGGCTCCGGCTACGTCCGGATGGCCGACGTGCCGGCCTCGTGGGACGTCATCAACCTCGCGTTCGGCGAACCGACTTCCGTGACCTCGGGGGACATCCGCTTCTCGCTCTGCCCGGTGAGCGAATGCCCGGGCGTGGAATCTGCAGCCGAGTTCAAGGCGGCCGTCAAGGCCAAGCAGGCGGCCGGAAAGAAGGTCCTCATCTCGATCGGCGGCCAGAACGGCCAGGTCCAGCTCGCCACCACGGCCGCCCGCGACACCTTCGTCTCCTCGGTCAGCAAGATCATCGACGAGTACGGGCTCAACGGACTCGACATCGACTTCGAGGGCCACTCCCTCTCCCTCGCCGCCGGCGACACCGACTTCCGCGCGCCCACCACCCCGGTGATCGTGAACCTCATCGCGGCCGTGAAGACGCTGAAGGCCAAGTACGGCCCGGACTTCGTCCTGACCATGGCCCCGGAGACCTTCTTCGTCCAGCTGGGCTACCAGTACTACGGCTCGGGCCCCTGGGGCGGCCAGGACCCGCGCGCGGGCGCCTACCTCCCGGTCATCCACGCCCTGCGCGACGACCTCACCCTGCTCCACGTCCAGGACTACAACTCGGGCTCGATCATGGGCCTCGACAACCAGTACCACTCCATGGGCGGAGCGGACTTCCACATCGCCATGACGGACATGCTGCTCACCGGCTTCCCGGTCGCGGGCGACACCGCGCGCGTCTTCCCGCCGCTGCGCCCGGACCAGGTGGCCATCGGCCTCCCGGCCACGACCAACGCGGGCAACGGCCACACCCCGCCCGCCGAGGTGGACAAGGCACTGGACTGCCTGACGAAGAAGGCCGACTGCGGCACCTACCGGACCCACGGCACCTGGCCCGCCCTGCGCGGCCTGATGACCTGGTCGATCAACTGGGACCGCTTCGGCGCCTGGGAGTTCTCGAAGAACTTCGACGCCTACTTCGGCGGCTGACACCCCGGCCGCCCTGGCCGGCCCGCGCGAGCGCCTCCTCGTACACGGGCGTCAGGCTGGGCGGGGGGTCCGGCGGTGCGGCGGGCGGTGTGGGCGACGGCCCACAGCAGGGGCGTGCAGAGGAAGCAGCTGGCCAGCACGTCCAGGGGCCAGTGCCAGCCGCGCAGGATCAGGCCGCCGGCCGTGGCCGCCGTCAGGAGCAGCGCGGCGGCCATCGGCCACGCGCGGCGGGTGTACGGGCCGATCATCAGCGCCGCGCCGACGTACGCGACGGCCGAGGTGGCGGTGTGGCCCGAGGGGAAGTAGCCGGCGGCCCACGGCTCCAGGGGGCCGGGGCGGGCGGTCCACTCCTTCAGCGGCACGATCACGGCCGGGACCAGGGCCATCGCGAGCCCCGCCGTCAGGGCCGGGGCCCAGGAGCGGGAGCGCCGGACGGAGTACGCCATCGCCAGGACCAGCACCGGTACGGCGACCGGTGCGTTGCCGAGGTCGGAGAGGCGCTCGGTGACGGCGTCGGGGACCGTGCGGACCAGGGCGCGGCTGAGGCGCTCGTCCGGCGTGAGCAGCGGGCCCGAGACGAGGACCTGCCAGGTCGTCAGGGCGAGCCCCAGCAGGGAGAGAAGGAGGAGGATGGCCGGCCGTCCCGGAACAGGGGGGATGGTTCCGGGACGGCCGCCCGGATCGGGTTGCCGAGCGCCCCGGGGGGTTTGGGGCGAACGGCCGTCCGATCGGTGAGGAGTGTGCGCGAACGCAGGCCCAGTGCGGCGCTGGGGAAGCCCGGTACTGGTGTCGCCCCCGGTTTCCCGGGAGCGGGGTGTCTCACTCATCTGCAGAAACCGTACGGCAGCGGAAAGGGGACCGACAGCAGGAACGCGCTCCTGCCATCGGCCCCCCACATCTTCTTCACAGTGCCTGACCGTTACCGCGGGTACCGGCGGGCTCTGGCGTTCGGAAGGTCGCTCAGACGTCCGTGCCGATGGCCGCGAACGCCGCCTCGATGAGGTCCAGGCCCTCGTTCAGCAGGTCCTCGCCGATGACGATCGGCGGGAGGAAGCGGAGCACGTTGCCGTAGGTGCCGCAGGTGAGGACGAGCAGGCCCTCGGCGTGGCAGGCCTTGGCGAGCGCGCCGGCCGCCTCCGGGAACGGGGTCTTGGAGACCGGGTCCTTGACGAGCTCGATCGCGATCATGGCGCCGCGGCCGCGGATGTCGCCGATGATGTCGTACTTCTCCTGCATGGCCGTCAGGCGGGTCTTCATGACGGACTCGATCTTCTTCGCCTTGGCGTTGAGGTCGAGCTTCTTCATGGTCTCGATGGAGCCCAGCGCACCGGCGCAGGCCACCGGGTTGCCGCCGTAGGTGCCGCCCAGGCCGCCCGCGTGCGCGGCGTCCATGATCTCGGCGCGGCCGGTCACGGCGGCGAGCGGCAGGCCGCCCGCGATGCCCTTGGCGGTGGTGATCAGGTCCGGGACGATGCCCTCGTCCTCGCACGCGAACCACTGGCCGGTGCGGCAGAAGCCGGACTGGATCTCGTCGGCGACGAAGACGATGCCGTTGTCGTTGGCGAACTGCACGATCGCCGGCAGGAAGCCCTTGGCCGGCTCGATGAAGCCGCCCTCGCCGAGGACCGGCTCGATGATGATCGCGGCGACGTTGTCGGCGCCGATCTGCTTGGTGATCTGGTCGATCGCCTGGGCGGCGGCCTCGGGGCCGCAGTTCTCGGCGCCGGTGGGCCAGCGGTAGCCGTAGGCGACCGGGACGCGGTAGACCTCGGGGGCGAACGGGCCGAAGCCGTTCTTGTACGGCATGTTCTTCGCGGTCAGCGCCATCGTGAGGTTCGTACGGCCGTGGTAGCCGTGGTCGAAGACGACGACGGCCTGGCGCTTGGTGTACGCACGGGCGATCTTGACGGCGTTCTCGACGGCCTCGGCACCGGAGTTGAACAGCGCCGACTTCTTCGCGTGGTTGCCCGGGGTCAGCTCGGCCAGCGCCTCGCAGACCTCGACGTAGCCCTCGTACGGCGTGACCATGAAACAGGTGTGGGTGAAGTCCGCGAGCTGCGCGGAGGCGCGGCGCACGACGGCCTCGGCGGAGGCGCCGACGGAGGTCACGGCGATGCCGGAACCGAAGTCGATCAGGCGGTTGCCGTCGACGTCCTCGATGATGCCGCCGCCCGCGCGGGCCGTGAAGACGGGGAGCACGGAGCCCACGCCGCCGGCCACCGTCTCGAGGCGGCGGGCCTGCAGCTCCTGCGACTTGGGGCCGGGGATCGCGGTGACGATGCGGCGCTCCTGCGGGACAGCGGTCATAGAGGGCTCCTGGGGGGTGTTTTCGGGCGCACTTGTGTCTTTGTCCGCAGGCTAGGCCCGGGGGAGGGGGTACTGCATGCTCCGTTCGGGAGTGGTGTCCGCGTGTCCTTGTCCGTGACGGCCATAGGAGGGTCGCGCCGCCTGTCTTGTGGACGCTGCGGACGCAGGGGCTCGTACGGGGCCCACGGCCGCCTCCGGGCAACTACATTGAGCGACGCAGCGCAGGCACGGGCAGGGGGCAGGGGTTTCATGGACACCGACGGCACGTACGGCACGGACGAGAAGCGGCCGCCGCGCGCCGGGCACGTCCCGAGGCCGGCCGGCCCGCCGCCGGTCGGGGCACCGCCCGGTCTCCCGCCGAAGCCCGCCCACGCCCCCGCCGGCCCCGGCCCTACGCTCGCCGACTGGCTGCGCACCCCGCGGAACTCCGACGGGCCCGGCGTGTGGACGTACGGGCACGTGCCGCGCGCCGCCGAGGAGCCCGAGCGGACCCCGACCCGGCAGCTGATCAGCGGTGCGCTGATCGCCCTGCTGGCCGGGCTGCTGCTGTGGTCCCTGCTGTGGAACGGCTACCTGGGCGGCTTCTGGCTCTGGCCGCTCTACATGTTCACGCCCGACTCCTGGGCCGGGACGCTGCCCTCGGTGGTCGCCTCGTACGTCTGGTACGCCCTGGTCATCGCCGCCCTGACCGTCGGCTTCGGCCGGCTCGGCCGCTGGCCCGAACTGGCCCGCCGGATGCTCCGGAGCCGCGCGGTCCAGGCCGTGCAGGCCGCCGTACCCGCCCGGCCCGAGGAGGGCGGTCCCGACGATCCCGCCGGGTGGCCGCAGCTGCGCGGGGCGGGACTCGGGGAGATCGCCGACCGCCTCGGCGCCGAGGCCGGGTCCGGCCGCATGAACGACGTGGACTACGCGCGGATCCGGCGCGCCTGGGAGTCCGTACGGGCCGAACCCTCCCGGGCCGTCGCCTTCGCCGACTCCGTCCGGGACAAGGGCGCGGGCGCCTGCGTCCACCCCTCCGGGGCCCGGGACCTGCCCGTCCGCGCCGCCCGGCACGATCTGCTGGCCCGGCAGGTGCTGCTCGGCACGGTCGACGACAGCGCACGCAACCCGTACGGCCGCCGCGGCACCCGCCTCGCCCTCGACCCCGCCGTGCTCGGCACCTCGCTGCTCGCCGTCGGCCCCTCCGGCGCCGGCAAGACCCGGCAGCTGGTGCGGCCCGTCGTGGAATCGCTCGCCCTCCAGGCGCTGGCCGGGCAGGCCGCCGTCATCGCCGTCGCCTCGGCCGGCACCCCGCTCGGGCCGGACACCGCGTTCGACGTCGTGGTCCGCGTCGGCGACCCCGAATCCGTCTACGACCTCGACCTCTACGGCGGCACCACCGACGCCGACGAGGCGGCCACCCTGCTCGCCGAGGCCTTCGTCGGCGACGTCCCCGGCCTGGAGGTGCGCCGCGCCGCGACGGCCCTCGCCCAGCTGCTCGGCCCGTTCCGCGCCGCGTACGGCCGCTTCCCCGCCGTGCCCGAACTGCGCGAACTGCTCGACCAGGTACCGGGCGCCCTCGGCGGGCTGCGCACCGCCCTCGAAGACACCGGACACCACCTGATGCTCCGCGAGCTCGACGCGCGGGAACGGCAGTACGGGGCCCCCGGCGACCCGGGACCGGCCCTCGCCGACCGGGTGGCCCTGCTCGACCGGCCCGCGTTCGCCGGCTTCTTCGACACCACCGGGCAGAGCAGGCCCTTCTCGCTACGGGCCCTGGAGCACCCGCTGCGCGTCCGCGTCGACCTGCCCGAGCGCGGCCACGCCGACGCCTCCCGGATCCTGGCCCGGCTGCTGCTCGCGCAGTTCAACGCCTGCGCAGCGGCCCGCGCCGACCGGTCCCTGTTCGCGTTCCTCGCCTTCGACGACGCCTCGCACACCCTGACCCCGCAGACCGTGCGCGGCCTGCAGCGGCTGCGCTCGGCGAACGCGGGCGTCCTGCTCACGCTGCGCACGCTGGACGACGTACCGGAGGCGCTGCGCACCCCGCTGCTCGGCGCGGTCGGCTGCCGGATGGCCTTCTCCGGGGTCACCACCTGGGACGGCAAGCGCTTCGCCGAGGCCTGGGGCACCGAATGGGTGGAGACGCGCGACGTCACCCACCGGACGGTCTTCGCCGACCAGCCGCTGACCCGGGCCATCCACGCCTTCCGCAAGCTGGTCACCGGCAAGGCCGTGACCACGGAAGCGGTGACCGTACGGCAGGTGGAGCGGGAGCGGTGGTCGGCCTCCGAGCTGGCGCACGCCGTACCGCCCGGGTACGCCGTGCTCTCGCTGACCTCGGTCAAGGGGGAGCGGGCGGCTCCGCTGCTGGTGCGGCTGGCCGCCACGGGCTGAGCCGACCCGTACGAGGTGGCAGAATCGAGGGGAGTCGTTCATACGACAAGGCGAAATTCACCGCCGCGCCCCCTCCCCTCCGCCGTGCCCCTCCCTCCTCTAAGGCCCCTGGTACCCGATGCCGCTCACGCTCGCCTCACTCGTCCAGCACTCGGCGCTCAAGCTCAGCGTCCGGGCGGGGGAGGGCCGCCTCGACACCCCCGTGCGCTGGGCCCACGTCAGCGAGCTCGCCGATCCCGTCCCCTATATGGAGGGCGGCGAGCTGCTCCTGATCACCGCGATGAAGCTGGACGCGGAGGATCCCGAGGAGATGCGCCGCTACGTACGCCGCCTCGCCGCGGCGGGGGTCGTCGGCATCGGCTTCGCCGTCGGCGTGAACTACGAGGCGGTCCCCGAGGCCCTGGTCGAGGCCGCGCGCGCCGAGGACCTGCCGCTGCTGGAGGTACCGCGCAGGACGCCGTTCCTCGCGATCAGCAAGGCCGTCTCGGCGGCGCTGGCCGCGGACCAGTACCGCGCGGTGACCGCCGGCTTCGAGGCGCAGCGGGAGCTGACCCGGGCCGCGCTCTCCGCCGACGGGCCCGCCGAGCTGCTGGCGAAGCTGGCGGCGCACGTGCACGGCTGGGCCGCCCTGTACGACACCTCGGGCGCGGTGGTCGCGGCCGCTCCGGAGTGGGCCGCGCGGCGGGCCGCCCGGCTGACCCCGGACGTGGAGCGGCTGCGGGAGCGGCCGGCGCCCGCGAGCGCCGTGGTCGGCGGGTCGGAGGACCGCGTCGAGCTCCAGTCCCTCGGTACCGGCCGGCGGGCCCGCGGCGCGCTGGCCGTCGGCACGGGCGCCCCGCTGGGCACGGCCGAGCGGTACGCCGTGCACTCGGCGGTGGCCCTGCTGACCCTGACCACCGAGCGGTCGAGGTCCCTGCACGACGCCGAGTCCCGGCTGGGGGCGGCGGTGCTGCGGATGCTCCTGGACGGGGAGCCCGAGCACGCCCGGGCGGTGGCCGGGGACCTGTACGGGGCGCTGCTGGAGGCGCCGTTCCGGCTGATCGTGGCGGAGCCGGCGCTGCCGGGGACCGCGCAGCCGGAGGGGCTGGCACTGCTGGCCGACGCGGTGGAGTCGGCGGCCGCCCGGGCGGGGGAGGCCCTGCTGGTGGTACCGGAGCCGGGGCGGCTGGTGGTGCTGGCGGCCGACGGGGGCGCGGCGGTGCAGGCCGCCGCGGAGCACGCGGAGGCGCTGGAGTCGCGGCGCGGGCGGGATGCGGCCGGTCCGGAGCCGGACGAGCTGGTGGTCGGACTGTCCGCCGCCGCGGTGCCTTCGGGGGTGGCGGCGGCGTTCAAACAGGCCGACCAGGCGCTGGCCGTGGCCCGCAGGCGGGGCCGGCCGATGGTGGAGCACGAGGACCTGGCGGCGGGGTCGGTGCTGCCGCTCCTGGCGGACGACGCGGTGCGGGCCTTCGCGGACGGTACGTTGCGGGCGCTGCGCGAGCACGACGAGAAGGGGCGCGGGGACCTGGTGGCCTCGCTGCAGGCGTGGCTCTCGCGGCACGGGCAGTGGGACGCGGCGGCGGCCGATCTGGGCGTGCACCGGCATACGCTGCGCTACCGGATGCGGCGGGTCGAGGAGATCCTCGGCCGCTCCCTGGACGACCCGGACGTGCGCATGGAGCTGTGGCTCGCCCTCAAGGCCACCTCGCCCGCCGCGTAGAGCGGGCTTGCCGCCGCGCTGCGCCGCGCGGGTCCGGGCGGCGCAGCGCGCGGGCGACACTGACAAAGCGGCGCGGCCGGCGCCCGTCATGCTCCACCCCGGCTAAACACCGAAACCCGGACGGAGTCCTACGGTGGAGGGGACAAGGACCCCGCACACACTCGAAGGGCCGGGATTCGCATGACTTCCACCCACGCCTTCTGGCTCGCCGGCCGCCAGGCCACCGGCGAGGACAGCTTCGACGTCCACTCCCCGTGGGACAACCGGCTCGTCGGCACCGTCAGCGTGCCCACCGACGCCCAGGTCGAAGAGGCCGTGGCCGCGGCGCACGCCGTGACGGCCGAATTCTCCGCGACTCCCGCCCACGTCCGTGCCGCCGCCCTGGACCACGTGTCCAAGCGGCTCGCCGAGCGCACCGAGGAGATCGCCCAGCTGATCTCCGCCGAGAACGGCAAGCCCATCAAGTGGGCCCGCGGTGAGGTCGGCCGTGCGGTGTCCGTGTTCCGTTTCGCCGCCGAAGAGGCCCGCCGCTTCAACGGCGGAGAGGCCCAGCGCCTCGACACCGACGCCGGCGGCGTCGGCCGTCTCGCCCTGACCCGCCGCTTCGTCAAGGGCCCGGTCCTCGGCATCGCGCCGTTCAACTTCCCGCTGAACCTGTGCGCCCACAAGGTGGCCCCCGCCATCGCCGTCGGCGCGCCGATCATCCTGAAGCCGGCCCCGGCCACCCCGCTCTCCGGTCTGATCCTGGGCGAGCTGCTCGCCGAGACCGACCTGCCGGCCGGTTCCTGGTCCGTCCTGCCCGTCGCCAACGACAAGATGCCGGCCCTGGTGAAGGACGAGCGCCTGCCCGTCATCTCGTTCACCGGCTCCGACAAGGTCGGCTACGCCATCCAGCAGTCGGTGCCCCACAAGCACTGCACCCTGGAGCTCGGCGGCAACGCCGCCGCCGTGGTCCTGGACGACTGGTCCTCCGAGGCCGACCTCGACTGGGCCGCGACCCGCATCGCGACCTTCTCGAACTACCAGGCCGGCCAGTCCTGCATCTCCGTGCAGCGCGTGATCGCCGACGCCTCCGTCTACGACCGCCTCGTCGAGAAGGTCGTCGAGAAGGTCCAGGCCCAGGTCACCGGCGACCCGTCCGACTCCGCCACCGACGTCGGCCCCCTCGTCTCCGAGGACGCCGCCAAGCGCGTCGAGTCCTGGGTCGACGAGGCCGTCTCCGCCGGAGCCAAGCTGCTCACCGGCGGCAAGCGCGAGGGCGCCTCGTACGAGCCGACCGTCATCGCCGACCTGCCCGCCGACACCACCCTCGCCGTCGAGGAGGTCTTCGGACCGGTGCTGACGCTGACGAAGGTCGAGAACACCGACGAGGCCTTCGCCGCCGTCAACGACTCGAAGTTCGGCCTGCAGACCGGCGTGTTCACCCGGAACATCCAGACCGCGTTCCGCGCCCACCGCGAGCTTGAGGTCGGCGGCGTGATCGTCGGCGACGCGCCGTCCTACCGTGCCGACCAGATGCCGTACGGCGGAGTGAAGCAGTCGGGTGTCGGCCGGGAGGGTGTCCGCTACGCGATGGACGACTACACGTACGAGCGAGTCCTGGTCCTGACCGGCCTCGACATCTGATTCTCGTACGGCCAAAAAGCCGACGGCCGGAGCCCACTGTGCGGGGGCTCCGGCCGTCCCCCTTTTCCCGCGGGCCCGGATTGGGTACGACTCACAGGTAGCACCGGCCAGTAGGCCGGTACCACCGACTCTCCGGCGGCGAGGTGAGCCCGCTCATGTCCGCAACACAGCCCGCACAGCCCAAGGTGACCGAGCGCGAGGCACGGCAGGTCGCGGAAGCGGCCCGGGAACAGGACTGGCGCAAGCCCAGCTTCGCCAAGGAACTCTTCCTGGGGCACTTCCGGCTCGACCTGATCCACCCGCACCCGATGCCCGCGGACGAGGACGTCCGGCGCGGCGAGGCCTTCCTGGCCCGACTGCGGGCGTTCTGCGAGACCGAGATCGACAGCGCGCGCATCGAGCGCGAGGCGCGGATCCCCGACGAGACCGTGCGCGGGCTCAAGGAGCTCGGCGCCCTCGGCATGAAGATCGACCCCAAGTACGGGGGCCTGGGCCTCACCCAGGTGTACTACAACAAGGCGCTGGCCCTGGTCGGCTCCGCCAGCCCCGCCATCGGGGCCCTGCTCTCCGCACACCAGTCGATCGGCGTCCCGCAGCCCCTGAAGATGTTCGGCACGCAGGAGCAGAAGGAGACCTTCCTGCCGCGCTGCGCGACCACCGCCATCAGCGCCTTCCTGCTCACCGAGCCGGACGTCGGCTCCGACCCGGCGCGCCTGGCCACCACCGCCGTGCCCGACGGCGACGACGCGTACGTCCTCGACGGCGTGAAGCTCTGGACGACCAACGGGGTCGTCGCGGACCTGCTGGTGGTGATGGCCCGCGTACCGAAGTCGGAGAACCACCGCGGCGGGATCACCGCCTTCGTCGTCGAGGCCGACTCCCCCGGGATCACCGTCGAGCACCGCAACGCCTTCATGGGCCTGCGCGGTCTGGAGAACGGCGTCACCCGCTTCCACCGGGTCCGGGTACCCGCCGCGCAGCGCATCGGAGCCGAGGGCGCCGGACTGAAGATCGCCCTGACCACGCTGAACACCGGCCGGCTGTCCCTGCCCGCCATGTGCGTCGGCGCCGGGAAGTGGTGTCTGAAGATCGCCCGCGAATGGTCCGCCGTCCGCGAGCAGTGGGGCCGCCCGGTCGCCAGGCACGAGGCGGTCGGCGCCAAGATCTCCTTCATCGCCGCCACCACCTTCGCCCTCGAAGCCGTCGTCGACCTGGCCTCCCAGATGGCCGACGAGGACCGCAACGACATCCGCATCGAGGCCGCCCTCGCCAAGCTCTACGGCAGCGAGATGGCCTGCCTGATGGCCGACGAGCTCGTCCAGATCCGCGGCGGACGCGGCTTCGAGACCGCCGAATCGCTCGCCGCCCGCGGCGAACGCGCCGTCCCCGCCGAGCAGATGCTGCGCGACCTGCGCATCAACCGGATCTTCGAGGGCTCCACCGAGATCATGCACCTGCTGATCGCCCGCGAGGCCGTGGACGCCCACCTGTCGGTCGCCGGCGACCTCATCGACCCCGAGAAGGCTCTCGGCGACAAGGCCAAGGCCGGAGCCCGCGCCGCCGGGTTCTACGCCCGCTGGCTGCCCAAACTCGCCACCGGCCCCGGCCACGTCCCCGGCACGTACCGGGCCTTCCACCCGGGCGGCCACCCCGACCTCTCCGTCCACCTGCGCTACGTCGAGCGCAGCGCCCGCAAACTCGCCCGCTCCACCTTCTACGCCATGTCCCGCTGGCAGGGCCGGATGGAGACCAAGCAGGGCTTCCTCGGCCGGATCGTCGACATCGGCGCCGAGCTCTTCGCGATGAGCGCGGCCTGCGTGCGCGCCGAGCACCTGCGGGCCTCTGGGGAGCACGGCCGTGAGGCCTACCAGCTGGCCGACGCCTTCTGCCGGCAGTCCCGGATCCGCGTCGAGGAGCTCTTCGGCCGGCTCTGGTCCAACACCGACGACCTGGACCGCAAGGTCGTCGCGGGCGTCCTGTCCGGCACGTACACCTGGCTGGAGGAGGGCGTGCTCGACCCCTCCGGCGACGGCCCGTGGATCGCGGACGCCACTCCCGGCCCCTCGACTCACAAAAACGTGCACCGTCCCCTCCGCTGACCTGAGAGGATCGACATCAGGCGCACTGATGTACGGGTACGGGCAGGCGTACGCGTACGCCTACCGGTACGAGGGCAAGGCGGGCAGCGATGTCGACGGCCGTGGAAGACCGCAACAGCCGGCGGCTGGCATGGTGCGTGGCGCACGTCCTGCGCCACGCACCGGACCACATCGCCCTCGACCTCCTCGGCCGGCTCGACCGGCCGACCCGCAAGTACCTGTGCCGCGACGAGTGGCTCCCCGCCTCGGCCGTCACCCTGCTCCTGCGCCACGGCAGCGAGGCGGACCGCCACTTCATCGCCCGAAACCCCCGCGTCGTCGGGCGGCCCCTGCCGGGGCTGCCCGGCCCCGCCCGGTACGCACACCGCCGGACCCCGCCCGAACTGCTGCCCGTACTGCGGGCCGAGCTCGGCCGGGACCCCACCGACGGCGCCCTCAGCACCGCGGAGCTGATCGGCCTGCTGCGCCGGCACGGCATACGCAGGCCCCGCGTCGCCCTCGACGTCCTGCGGCTCCCTTACGTGCTCGACCCGCGCGAGGCGGCCGCCGAGCACGAGCGGCAGCCGCTGGCCGCCGGCTCCGTGGAGGCGCTGCTGCTCGTCGCGGAACTGCCCGACGACACCGTCCGCGCGCTGCTCGCCACCCCGGCCACCGCCCGGGACGGGCGCTCCTGGCACCGGCCCGCCGTCCGCGCCGTCCGGATGGGCCGGCTCACCCACGAGGAGCTCGTCGCCTGCGTGGCCCCCGCCCGCCACACCCTGCTCCTCGGCCATCTCCCGCCCGGGCCGGGCCTGCGCTGGAACCTGCCCGAGCAGGCCGGGATGCGCACGGCCGTCACCCGGGCGCTGAACCCGCTGGGGGACGACCCCCGGCTCTGGTCCGAACTGCTGCGGCACGCCCCCGGCTTCGCCGGGCCGCTGCCGGACCTGGTGGCCGCCGTGGTCGCGGGAAGCCTGCCGGGGCCGCCGCAGAGCCCGCAGGCCCCGCCGGCCCCAGCTGCCCCATCAGCCCCGCTAGCCCCGCCGGCCCCGCCCGCGCCGAGCGGCCGCGCGGAGTACGACGGGGCGGCCCTCGCGCGGGCCGTGCGCCACCTGGCCCCGACGGCCGCCGAGCCGGTGACCGGGGGAGTGGAGCGGGAACTCGCCCTGGCCAGCCTCGCCGTCCCCATGGAGACCGTCCAGGAGGACATCCGCTGGGTACGGGACTGCCTGGACCGGTCCCTGCTCACCGGCGTCGACGTGGTCCGGCACAAACTCCCCGCCTGCTGGGCCCTGGACGAGGACCACTGGCTCGGTGACGTGGACCACCCCGACCGGCACGACCGCCCCGAGGCCGTGCTCGCCGCCCGCGCCGAGGCGGACCGGCTGTTCGCCCTCGCCCTCGGCGAGGACCCGGACGCCTGGTGGCGGGTGGCCCGCACCCTCCCCGACTTCGCCGGAACGCTCCCGCACCTGCTCCTGCGGGTCACCGACGGGGACTCCGTGTCCACGCGCCCCTGAGTTGCGGCAACAATGGGGGCATGAGCGACCGCCCAGCCCCCCTCGCCGATCCGCACCTCCTCTTCGACCCCGCGGCCGGCCGGAGGGACATCGTCATCCTCGGATCCACCGGGTCCATCGGGACCCAGGCCATCGACCTCGCCCTGCGCAATCCGGACCGGTTCCGGGTGACGGCGCTGTCCGCCGCCGGCGGGCGCGTCGGGCTGCTGGCCGAGCAGGCCCGCCGGCTGCGGGTGAACACCGTGGCCGTCGCCCGCGAAGACGTCGTCCCGGCCCTGAAGGAGGCCCTGAACGCCCAGTACGGCGCTTCGGAGCCGCTGCCCGAGATCCTGGCCGGGCCCGACGCGGCGACCGAGCTCGCGGCTTCCGAGTGCCACACCGTCCTCAACGGCATCACCGGTTCCATCGGCCTCGCGCCCACCCTCGCGGCGCTGAGGGCGGGGCGGACCCTGGCCCTGGCCAACAAGGAGTCGCTGATCGTCGGCGGCCCGCTGGTCAAGGCCCTCGCGAAGCCCGGCCAGATCATCCCGGTCGACTCCGAGCACGCGGCCCTGTTCCAGGCCCTCGCCGCCGGCACCCGGGCCGATGTCCGCAAGCTGGTGGTCACCGCCTCCGGCGGTCCCTTCCGCGGCCGTACCCGCGCCGAGCTGGCCTCGGTCACCGTCGAGGACGCCCTCGCGCACCCCACCTGGGCCATGGGCCCGGTGATCACCATCAACTCGGCGACCCTGGTCAACAAGGGGCTGGAGGTCATCGAGGCGCACCTGCTCTACGACATCCCCTTCGACCGCATCGAGGTCGTGGTCCATCCGCAGTCCTACGTCCACTCGATGGTGGAGTTCTCCGACGGCTCCACGCTGGCCCAGGCCACCCCGCCGGACATGCGCGGACCCATCGCGATCGGCCTCGGCTGGCCCGAACGCGTGCCGGACGCGGCCCCCGCCTTCGACTGGACCAAGGCGTCGGCCTGGGAGTTCTTCCCCCTCGACACCGAGGCCTTCCCCTCGGTCGGCCTGGCCCGGCACGTGGGCACGGTTGGCTCCACCGCCCCGGCCGTGTTCAATGCGGCGAACGAGGAGTGCGTGGAGGCGTTCCTGGCCGGACGGCTGCCGTTCACAGCAATCATGGATACGGTCTCTGCCGTGGTCGATGAGCACGGGACGCCGGACGCGGGAACTTCCCTGACCGTCGCGGACGTCCTCGAAGCGGAGACCTGGGCCAGGGCCCGGGCACAGGAGATGGCGGCCCGGGCCGCCGTGGAGGCGCGCGCATGACAGCACTCATGACGGTGCTCGGAATACTCATCTTCGTATTCGGGCTGCTCGTCTCCATCGCGTGGCACGAGCTCGGCCACCTGTCCACGGCCAAGCTCTTCGGCATCCGCGTGCCCCAGTACATGGTCGGTTTCGGCCCGACCATCTGGTCGCGGCACAAGGGCGAGACCGAGTACGGGATCAAGGCCATCCCGATGGGCGGCTACATCCGCATGATCGGGATGTTCCCGCCCGGCGAGGACGGCAAGGTGACCGCCCGGTCGACCTCGCCGTTCCGCTCGATGATCGAGGACGCCCGCTCGGCGGCGTACGAGGAGCTCCAGCCCGGCGACGAGACGCGGCTGTTCTACACGCGCAGGCCGTGGAAGCGCGTGATCGTGATGTTCGCGGGCCCGTTCATGAACCTGGTGCTGGCGCTGGCGATCTTCTTCGGCGTCTGGATGAGCTTCGGCATCAACCAGACGACCACGCAGGTCGCGAGCATCTCCCCGTGCGTCATCCAGCAGAGCGAGAAGCGCGAGGTCTGCAAGGCCGGCGACCCGGTCGCCCCGGCCAAGGCCGCCGGGCTGCAGGCGGGCGACCGGATCGTGGCCTTCAACGGCCGCAAGGTGGCCGACTGGGCCGCCCTGCAGAAGCAGATCCGCGACACCGTCGGCCCCGCCACCGTCACGGTCGTGCGCGGCGGGCAGCAGCAGACCCTCCCCGTCAAGCTGATCGAGAACAAGGTCGCCAAGACGGACGGCCACGGCGGGTACGTCAAGGGCGAGTACGTGACGGCCGGCTGGCTCGGCTTCAGCCCGAAGAGCGAGATCGCCCCGCTGTCCTTCGGCCAGTCCGTGGACCACATGGGCGAGGTCGTCGACAACAGCGTCCAAGGGCTGCTCAAGCTGCCCGCCAAGATCCCGGCGCTGTGGAACGCGGCCTTCAGCGGAGCCGAGCGCGAGCCCGACTCCCCGATGGGCATCGTCGGCGCGGCCCGGATCAGCGGCGAGATCGCCACCCTGGACATCCCGGCCGAGCAGAGGCTGGTGTTCTTCCTCCAGCTCGTCGGGTTCTTCAACCTCTCGCTGTTCCTCTTCAACATGCTCCCGCTGCTCCCGCTGGACGGCGGGCACATCGCAGGAGCGCTGTGGGAGTCGGTCCGGCGCACCGTGGCGCGTGTGTTCCGGCGCCCCGACCCCGGTCCGTTCGACGTGGCGAAGCTGATGCCCGCCGCGTACGTGGTCGCCGGCGTGTTCGTCTGCTTCACGCTGCTCGTGCTCGTCGCCGACGTGGTGAACCCGATCAAGATCACTTAGTACGTCCGCACCTGTGCGGGGCGTACAGGAGCCGTGAGGGAGCCGGGCACGTATCGTGCCCGGCTCCCTACGTTCGGGTGTTCCAGCCCCTCGGATGCGTGGGCGGCCCGTTGATTGGCGTAATCTCGAAGCCTGGAGCCCGCCGATCTCGGGACCTTGATCCACACCTTGGGGTTGCACAGCAGATGACTGCCATCTCTCTCGGAATGCCGGCCGTGCCGACGAAGCTTGCCGACCGCAGGGTCAGCCGCAAGATCCAGGTCGGCTCGGTGGCCGTCGGCGGCGACTCACAGATCTCGGTGCAGTCGATGACGACCACCAGGACCTCCGACATCGGCGCCACGCTCCAGCAGATCGCAGAGCTGACCGCCTCCGGCTGCGACATCGTGCGCGTGGCCTGCCCGACGCAGGACGACGCCGACGCGCTCGCCGTGATCGCGAAGAAGTCGCAGATCCCGGTCATCGCCGACATCCACTTCCAGCCCAAGTACGTGTTCGCCGCGATCGACGCCGGCTGCGCCGCCGTCCGCGTGAACCCGGGCAACATCAAGCAGTTCGACGACAAGGTCAAGGAGATCGCGCGGGCCGCCAAGGACGCGGGCACCCCGATCCGGATCGGCGTCAACGCCGGCTCCCTCGACGCGCGACTGCTCAAGAAGTACGGCAAGGCCACCCCCGAGGCGCTGGTGGAGTCCGCGCTGTGGGAGGCCTCCCTCTTCGAGGAGCACGGCTTCAGCGACATCAAGATCTCGGTCAAGCACAACGACCCGGTCGTCATGGTCAACGCCTACCGCCAGCTCGCCGCCCAGTGCGAGTACCCGCTGCACCTCGGCGTCACCGAGGCCGGCCCGGCCTTCCAGGGCACCATCAAGTCCGCCGTCGCGTTCGGCGCACTGCTCTCCGAGGGCATCGGCGACACGATCCGCGTCTCCCTCTCGGCTCCGCCGGTGGAGGAGATCAAGGTCGGCATCCAGATCCTGGAGTCCCTGAACCTCAAGCCGCGCCGCCTGGAGATCGTCTCCTGCCCGTCCTGCGGCCGCGCCCAGGTGGACGTCTACAAGCTGGCCGAAGAGGTCACGGCGGGCCTCACGGGCATGGAGGTCCCGCTGCGCGTCGCGGTCATGGGCTGCGTCGTGAACGGCCCGGGCGAGGCCCGCGAGGCCGACCTCGGCGTCGCCTCCGGCAACGGCAAGGGCCAGATCTTCGTGAAGGGCGAGGTCATCAAGACCGTTCCCGAGTCGAAGATCGTGGAGACCCTCATCGAAGAGGCGATGAAGATCGCCGAGCAGATGGAGAAGGACGGCATCGCCTCCGGCGAGCCCACCGTCGCCATCGGCGTCTGAGCACGGCGGCGTCCGGGCCCTGTGCCCGGCACCCCCAAGGCACTGGCCCCGGCCCCGTTCCCGCAGCTCGCGGGCGGGGCCGGGGCTTTTTCGTGACCTGTGGGACCAGGCATCCTCCGGTGGCGGCGGGTACAGTGCGGAGATCAGCAGACTTGTATGGTGAGGCCCCAGTGTTGACGCAGACCACCACCCGGGTCCTTGAGCCCAGTGATCTCGACGCCGCCCTCGAAGTCCTCGGGCGCGAGCCGGTCGAGAACGCCTTCGTCACCTCCCGGGTCCAGGTCGCCGGCCTCGACCCGTGGCGCCTGGGCGGCGAGATGTGGGGCTACTACACCGACGGCCGGCTGCGCTCCCTCTGCTACGCGGGCGCCAATCTCGTCCCCGTCTGCGCCGACTCCGACGCCATCCGGGCCTTCGCCGACCGGGCCCGCCGCACCGGCCGCCGCTGCTCCTCCATCGTCGGGCCCGCCGAGGCCACCCGGCTGCTGTGGCGGCTCCTGGAGCCCAGCTGGGGCCCCGCCCGCGACGTCCGCTCCCACCAGCCGCTCATGGTCACCGAGCGGCCGTCCGCCGACGTGCGCCCCGATCCGCTCGTGCGCCGGATCCGCAAGGACGAGATGGACCTGATCATGCCCGCCTGCGTGGCCATGTTCACCGAGGAGGTCGGCGTCTCACCGATGGCCGGCGACGGCGGGCTCCTCTACCAGGCCCGGGTCGCCGAGCTGGTCGGCACCGGCCGCTCCTTCGCCCGCATCGACGACGGCAAGGTCGTCTTCAAGGCGGAGATCGGCGCCGCGACCGCCCGCGCCTGCCAGATCCAGGGCGTGTGGGTGGACCCCGAGTTCCGCGGCCGCGGGCACTCCGAGACCGGGATGGCCGCCGTCGTCGACTTCGCGCTGCGCGACATCGCTCCGGTGGTCAGCCTCTACGTGAACGACTTCAACACCGCGGCACGGGCCGCGTACCGCCGCGTCGGCTTCCGCGAGGTGGGCGCCTTCATGAGCGTGCTGTTCTAGACGAGCCGCCCGCGCGGCCCGGCCCGGCCCCGCCGCGGGCGGTACGGGGGCCGTGGGGACGCCGACGGGGGGCGCCCAGTAAGGTCGCGGCATGCTGCCTACCCCCGAGGGCGACGGCCCCGACCGGCCCGCCGGACTCCGCATCGGCCCCCTCGACCTAGCCGACCGCGTGGACGAGGCCCTGCGCGTGCAGGCCGTGGCCTTCGGGCTCAGCGAGGAGGAGGTCGGCATCCGGCGCTACATCGTGCAGCGCCACATGACCTGCCGCGGAGCCCGAGCCCTCGGCGCCTTCACCGAGGACGGGGCCCTCGCCGGGTTCGTGTACGGGATGCCGAACGACCGGGCGTACTGGTGGTCCTCCGTCGTCGAGCCGTATCTGCGGACCGAGGGGCTCGACGGCTGGCTCGACGGCTCCTTCGTGATCACCGAGCTGCACGTCCACCCCGGCTTCCAGGGCCGCGGCGTCGGCCGCACCCTCATCACCCGGCTCACCGACGCCGCCCAGGAGCCCCGCTCCATCCTCTCCGCCATCGACACCGAGAGCCCCGCCCGCGGGCTCTACCGGGCCCTCGGCTACACGGACCTGGCCCGCCAGGTGCACTTCCCGAGCGCGAGCCTCCCCTACGCCGTGATGGGGGCCCCGCTGCCGCTGCGCCGGCCCTGAAACCGTTTCCGGGGGGCCGCAGGCCCCCGGTAGCCTCCCGACATGTCATCGCAACACGTGCAGCGCATGTCCCGCCTCATGGCCAAGACCCTCCGCGAGGACCCGGCCGACGCGGAGACCCTCAGCCACCGGCTCCTCGTACGCGCCGGCTACGTCCGCCGCAGCTCCGCCGGAGTGTGGACCTGGCTGCCGCTCGGCAAGAAGGTCCTCGACAACGTCTCGCGCATCGTCCGCGAGGAGATGGACGCGATCGGGGCCCAGGAGGTGCTGCTCCCGGCGCTGCTGCCGAAGGAGCCGTACGAGGTCAGCGGGCGCTGGTCGGAGTACGGGGACCTGCTCTTCCGGCTCAAGGACCGCAAGGGCGCGGACTACCTGCTCGGCCCCACCCACGAGGAGATCTTCACCCTCGTGGTGAAGGACCAGTGCACGTCCTACAAGGACCTGCCGGTCATGCTCTACCAGATCCAGACCAAGTACCGCGACGAGGCCCGGCCGCGGTCCGGCGTGCTGCGGGGCCGCGAGTTCCAGATGAAGGACTCGTACTCCTTCGACGTGAGCGACGAGGGTCTCGCCGAGTCGTACGCCCTGCACCGGGCCGCGTACCAGCGGATCTTCGAACGCCTGGGCCTGGACCACCGCATCGTGTCCGCCGTGTCGGGCGCGATGGGCGGCTCCGCGTCGGAGGAGTTCCTGGCGCCCGCGGCGGCGGGCGAGGACACCTTCGCGGACTGCCCGTCCTGCGACTACGCGGCGAACACCGAGGCCGTGACCTTCGCCCTCGCCCCGGTGGACGCCGAGCACCCCGCGATCGAGGAGGTCGACACCCCCGACACTCCGACGATCGAGACCCTCGCCGCGCACCTCGGCGTGCCCGCGTCGGCGACGCTGAAGAACCTCCTGGTGAAGGTCGACGGCGAGATCACGGCCGTGGGCGTACCCGGCGACCGCGAGGTGGACCTCGGCAAGCTGGCTGAGCATCTGGCCCCGGCGGTGGTGGAGTTGGTGACCGCCGAGGACTTCGTCGACCGCCCCGACCTGGTGCGCGGATACGTCGGCCCGCAGGGCCTCGGCAAGGTCCGCTACCTCGCCGACCCCCGTGTCGCGCCCGGCACTTCGTGGGTGACCGGCGCCAACAAGCCGGACACGCACGCCCGGAACGTGGTCTGCGGGCGCGACTTCGAGGTGGACCGGTACCTCGACGTGGTCGTCGTCGAGCCGGGCGACCCCTGCCCGCGCTGCGGCGCCGGGCTCCGGCTGGACCGGGCGATCGAGATCGGGCACATCTTCCAGCTGGGCCGCAAGTACGCCGACGCCTTCGGGCTGGACGTGCTCGGCCGCGAGGGCAAGCCGGTGCGGGTCACGATGGGCTCGTACGGGATCGGCGTCTCGCGGGCGGTGGCCGCGCTGGCCGAACAGACCGCCGACGAACGGGGCCTGGCCTGGCCGGCGGCGGTGGCCCCGGCGGACGTCCACGTGGTGGCGGCGGGCAAGGCCGTCCAACTGGGGCTCGCGGAGCGGGCGGCCGAGGCCCTGGCGGGGTCCGGGCTGCGGATCCTGCTGGACGACCGCGCGGGCCTGTCCCCGGGCGTGAAGCTCACGGACGCCGAGCTGATCGGCGTCCCGTGGATCCTGGTGGCGGGCCGCCGCTCGGCGGACGAGGTGGTCGAACTCCAGCACCGCGCCACGGGAACCCGCGAGGAACTCCCCCTGGCGGAAGCCCTCGCCCGCCTGACGTGACCCCGTACGGCGGCCGGCCGGACACCCCCTAGGCCGGCGGCTCGTCCCCGCCCGGTCGCGCGGGGCCGGGGGCGGCCTCGTCCGCCCCGGGCTCCGGCGGCGGGTCCGCCGGTTCGGGCCCGGGGTCCGGGGCGGCGTCCAGGGGCGCGGGGCCGGGGTCCGGGGCGGCGTCCAGGGGCGCGGGGCCGGGGTCCGGGGCGGCGTCCAGGGGCGCGGGCCCGGGATCCGGGGCGGGCTCCGCCCCGCCCGGCGTCGGGGCCGCGCGCTCCAGGAAGCGCAGGAGTTCCACCGGGAACGGCAGGACCAGCGTGGAGTTCTTCTCCGCGGCGACCGCCACCACCGTCTGCAGCAGCCGCAGCTGCAGCGCGGCCGGCTGCTCCGACATCACCGCCGCCGCCTCGGCCAGCTTCTTCGAAGCCTGCAGCTCCGCATCGGCGTTGATGACGCGCGCCCGCCGCTCGCGGTCCGCCTCCGCCTGCCGCGCCATCGACCGCTTCATCGTCTCCGGCAGCGAGACGTCCTTGATCTCGACCCGGTCGATCTGCACGCCCCAGCCCACCGCAGGGCTGTCGATCATCAGCTCCAACCCCTGGTTCAGCTTCTCCCGGTTGGACAGCAGATCGTCCAGGTCCGACTTGCCGATGATCGAGCGAAGCGAGGTCTGCGCCATCTGCGACACCGCGAAGCGGTAGTCCTCGACCTCGATGATCGCGTTCGCCGGGTCCACGACCTTGAAGTACACGACCGCGTCCACCCGCACCGTGACGTTGTCCCGCGTGATGCCCTCCTGCGCGGGCACCGGCAGCGTCACGATCTGCATGTTCACCTTCCGCATGCGGTCGACGAACGGAAGGATCATGGTGAAGCCGGGCCCCCGGACCCCTTTCCGCAGACGGCCGAAACGGAACACCAAGCCCCGCTCGTACTGGCGCACCACGCGGGCGGCCACACCCGAGTACGCCGCGATGGCCGCGGCCGCCCCGATTCCCACTGCCAGCAGTTCCTGGACCATGACGGCCTCCCGCGAGGCGCCGACCGGAATCCAAGAGGCACCCCGTATCTACGGTATGCCCAGGCTGCGTCTTTCGGACCCGGACCCTGGCCCGGGCCGGCCCGCCCGAAGGGCACCCCCTACAACCAGGCCGCGAATTCCAGCAGCAGCTCCGCCTCCCGGCGCCGCCCCGCGGCCAGCGCCCGGTTGCCGGACTCCACCGCGCGGAACAGCGTCCAGCCCCGCAGCCGGTCCCGGTCCAGCTCCAGCGAGTCGGCCAGCTTGTTCACCCGGCGCCGGGCTCCCGCCGCCCCCGCCGAGGAGGCGACCTGGTCCTCCAGCCGGTCCCGGACCAGCCGCGCCAGATCGTACGCACGGTCCCCGACCAGCGGATCCGGCCCCACCGCCAGCCACGGCGCCCGCTCGCCCGCCAGCACCTTGCCCTGCCGGAAGTTCCCGTGCAGCAGCAGCTCCTCACCGGGCAGCGCCGTCAGCTCCTCGCGGGCCGCGAGCGCGGCGGACGCCAGCGCCTCGGCCTCCGGCGGCGCCTCGCGCAGGAGCTCCGCCTGCTGCGCGGTGCGCTCCGACACCGTCTCGAACGGGTGCCCCGCCGGCGGGGCCACCCACAGCCTGCGCAGTGTCCCGGACGCCTCCAGCAGGGCCTTCGCCTCGGGCAGCGAGCGCAGCGACACCTCCGGGTGGAGCCGCTCCAGCAGCAGCGCCCCGTCCTCCTCGTGGTGGCGGGTGTCGAGGACCCGCACCGACCCGAAACCGCCCCAGTGCGCCAGCGCGGCCAACTCCCGGTCGGGCCGGGCCTGCGGGGGAGCCAGCTTCAGCGCGGCCGGAGTCCCGTCGGCGTAGTGGACGAGGAGGACCAGACTGCTCCGGCCGCCGGGAGCCTGCACCCGCTGGGCCCGCACCCCACGCCGTGTCAGCGCCTCCTCGGCGAGCCGGGGCAACTGCCCCAGCCAGTCCGCGTTCTGCGCCGATTCCGGCGTCTCGCCGAGCGCCCGTACAAGCCGCTGCGGCGGTTCGAAAGCCATGCGTGCGTGGTCCCTTTCAGCTGGTCCGAGCTCGTTCTCCACGTTCCGTGAGCCCAGGGAAGGCTACGCCGACCCCGCGCCAGCGTGCCGCGCGCACGGCCGCGGCGCTCAGCGCGTCGGCCGCCTCACGGCGCAGCCGGCCGTCCGCCGCCCGCACCAGGTCGGAGTAGGCGCCCGCCACCCTGTCCTCGATCTCGGCGGCCAGCCGCTCGGCGTCGGCCGGGGTGCGCACCTCGAAGGGCAGGGCGTACGCCGCCTCCGCGGGCCGCGGCGAGCCGCCCATCTCGCGCACCGTCCGGGCGAGCGCGTCCCGGCGGGACAGGTGGCCGCCGTACGCATCGCGCGCCTCGGCGGACCGGGTGGAGGCGGCCCGGGCGCCGATGACCCCGTAGCCGTAGGCGGCCGCGTGCTCGGCTGCGAGCGCGGCCTGCGCCGCCTCCAGGGCGCGGCTCGCGGAGGAGGGGTCGGGGCTCACGGCTTGTCTCCTTGGGGCGAGGTCAGCAGGTACGCGTGTACGGCGCCGCAGGCGGCCACCGAGGCCAGCAGCCGGGCCAGCTCCCCGGGCGCCCCGGCGAGGGTGACGGTCCGCGCCTCGGCGAGGCTCCGCTCCGCGTCCGCGAGGGCGGTCAGGGCCTCCTC
This sequence comes from Streptomyces sp. NPDC051109, assembly GCF_044455885.1. Lineage (NCBI taxonomy): Bacteria > Bacillati > Actinomycetota > Actinomycetes > Kitasatosporales > Streptomycetaceae > Streptomyces > Streptomyces sp. NPDC051109. Next base: position 34,837 of record NZ_JBITFF010000025.1, on the reverse strand, counting down.
GGGCTTCGGCGGCACGGGCTCGGCGCCCGCCACGGGGGCGCCGGCCGCGGCGGACGAGGTCGACGGGGACGGCGGGGCGGAGCTCGCGGTCCTGTCGGCCGGGGCGTCCGCGGAGGCGAGCGCCCCCGCGTGGGCGGCGACCGCGGAGCGCAGCGGCGCGAGGCGCGCGGCGAGGGCCGGATGGGCGGCCGCGGTCGCGTCGTAGCGTTCCAGCAGCCGCTCGCTGTCTCGAACCGCCGTCTCCCGCATCCGCCGTTCGAGTGAAACCCCGGCGTCGGTGCCCGACGGGCCGCCCCCGTCGGAGCACCCGGTGAGCAGCGCGGCGCCGGCCGCGTCGGCGGCGCCGGCGAGCAGGCTCCTGCGAGAGGGCCGCGAAGGCAGGGTCCAGGGCACGGAGACGTCCTCGGAGGTGGTGGCGGGGCAGGGTGTGATCACCGTACCCGGGGCCCCGGCCCGACGGCGGACGGCAACACCCTCCGCGACCGGATACCCTTTGACCTGACACGCGACGTAAACCACAACAGCACACGCGGCCGAGGAGTCACCCGGATGAGCACCACCCAGAGCGACAGGCTGCGCGCATTGCTGGAGCCGCTCGTCGCCGCCAAGGGCCTGGACCTTGAGGACATCGAGATGTCCAAGGCCGGCAAGCGCCGGATGCTGCGCGTCATCGTGGACTCCGACGAGGGCGTGGAACTGGACGCGTGTGCAGAGCTGAGCCGCGAGGTCTCCGACCAGCTCGACGAATCCGACGTGATGGGCGAGGACGAGTACGTCCTCGAAGTGAGCTCGCCGGGCGCCGACCGCCCGCTGACCGAGCACCGTCACTACGTACGGGCGATCGACCGCCTCGTGAAGTTCCAGCTCGCCGAGGGCGGGGAACTGATCGCCCGCATCCTCGACGTGGACGACGAGGGAATGGACCTTGAGGTTCCGGGCGTGAAGGGCCGCAAGGCGACCGCCCGCCGCATTGCTTTCACCGACATCGCCAAGGCGCGGGTCGAGATCGAGTTCAACCGCAAGGACAAGAAGGAAGAGGAGGCGTAGCCGTGGACATCGACATGAGTGCCCTGCGGGGTCTGGTCCGGGAGAAGGAGATCTCCTTCGACCTGCTCGTCGAGGCGATCGAGTCGGCCCTCCTCATCGCGTACCACCGCACCGAGGGCAGCTTCCGGCGCGCCCGCGTTGTGCTGGACCGCACCAACGGCCACGTCGTCGTTTGGGCGACGGAGGACCCGCGGGACCTGGAGGAGGGGCAGGAGGCCAAGGAGTTCGACGACACCCCGTCGGACTTCGGCCGGATCGCCGCGACGACCGCCAAGCAGGTGATCCTGCAGCGTCTGCGCGACGCCGAGGACGACCTGACCTTCGGTGAGTTCGCCGGCCGCGAGGGCGACGTCATCACCGGCGTCGTCCAGCAGGGCAAGGACCCCAAGAACGTCCTCGTCGACATCGGCAAGCTGGAGGCCATCCTGCCGGTGCAGGAGCAGGTCCCCGGCGAGGAGTACACCCACGGCCTGCGCATCAAGGCGTACGTCGTACGGGTGGCGAAGGGTGTCCGCGGTCCGTCCGTGACCCTGTCGCGCACCCACCCCAACCTGGTGAAGAAGCTCTTCGCGCTGGAGGTCCCGGAGATCGCGGACGGCAGCGTCGAGATCTCGGCGATCGCCCGCGAGGCCGGCCACCGCACCAAGATCGCCGTCCGGTCCACCCGCTCGGGCCTCAACCCCAAGGGCGCCTGCATCGGCCCGATGGGCGCCCGTGTGCGCAACGTCATGGCCGAGCTGCACGGTGAGAAGATCGACATCGTCGACTGGTCGGACGACCCGGCGGAGATGGTCGCGAACGCGCTGTCACCCGCCCGGGTGAGCAAGGTCGAGGTCGTGGACTGGGACTCGCGCTCCGCCCGGGTGACCGTGCCCGACTACCAGCTGTCGCTGGCCATCGGCAAGGAGGGCCAGAACGCCCGCCTCGCCGCGCGGCTCACCGGCTGGCGCATCGACATCCGCCCCGACACCGAGGTGTCCCCGGACGCCGACCGGGCCCGGGGCGGGGAATAAATCCGGTACCGGTCGGAGCTGTCCGGCCGGTAGACAGGATCAAGACAGCAGATCTCGACAACATCCGTTCGATTTCTCGCCCGAAGGGGTGAGGTCGGTGCGGGGAGGTAGACTTAGGCGTGTCTGGCCGGACGCAAGCCCGCGCATGCCCCGAACGCACCTGTGTGGGGTGTCGGGAGCGAGCGGCCAAGAGCGATCTGCTGCGCATCGTGGCGATCGGGGACGAATGCGTCCCTGATCCAAGCGGTACGCTGCCCGGCCGGGGCGCCTACGTGCACCCTGCCGTGGTCTGTCTGGACAAGGCGGTCCGTCGCAGAGCGTTCCCCCGGGCCCTTCGGTCCCCGGGAGCACTCGACACGACCGGACTGAGCAAAGCCGTGGCCGTCGTGGCCGAGGCGACACCGTAAGAAGTAGTACGGCACGGATACCCCGTGCGGTCAGGTACCTCGCGAGTTGGAAGTAGGTCGAGATTGCGATGAGCACTCGATGAGTACGCGATGAGTACGCCCATGAAGTAGCGACGGTCCGGCGTAACCCGGACCTAAAAGGAGCGAAGTGGCTAAGGTCCGGGTATACGAACTCGCCAAGGAGTTCGGAGTTGAGAGCAAGGTCGTCATGGCCAAGCTCCAGGAACTCGGTGAGTTCGTCCGTTCGGCGTCCTCGACGATCGAGGCGCCGGTTGTACGCAAGTTGACTGACGCACTGCAGGGGCCCGGCGGCAACGCCGGCAAGTCCGCTGCGAAGCCGGGCGCGCCCCGCAAGGCCGCGCCCTCCAAGCCCGGGGCTCCCACCCCGGGTGCCGTTGCACGTCCCGCTGCCCCGAAGCCCGGCGCCCCGGCCCCCAAGCCGGCCGCTGCCGAGGCTCCGGCCGCCAGCGCCCCGGTGACCCCGGCCGCCCCCGGCCCGCGTCCCGGTCCGAAGGCCCCGGCCGCCCCGAAGCCCGCTCCGGCGGCTCCCGTGGCGACCGAGTTCTCCGCGCCTCCGGCGGCCCCGGCCGCCCCGGCGCGCACCGAGCGTCCCGCCGGTCCCGGCGCGACCCCCGGCCCGCGTCCGGCGCAGCAGCGTCCCGCGGCCCAGGGCGGCCAGGCCGGCGCCCGTCCCGGCGCCCCGCGCCCGGCAGGCACCGCCCCCGGCCAGGGACAGCGTCCCTCCGGTCCCGGTTCCCAGACCCCGCGTCCGCAGGGCGCCCGTCCGGCCGGTCCCCGTCCGGGCAACAACCCGTTCACCTCCGGTGGCTCCACCGGCATGGCGCGCCCGCAGGCGCCCCGTCCGGCCGGCGCTCCCCGTCCCGGTGCCCCCGGCGCCGGCGGCGGCCAGGGTGCTCCCCGCCCGCAGGGCGGTCCCGGTGGCGCTCCGCGTCCCCAGGGTCCCGGTGCGGGCCGTCCGACCCCGGGCGGCATGCCCCGTCCGCAGGGCGGCGCCCCGCGTCCCGGTGGTGCTCCCGGCGGTAACCGTCCGAACCCGGGCATGATGCCGCAGCGTCCCGCTGCCGGTGGTCCCGGTCCCCGTCCCGGCGGCGGCCCCGGTGGCCGTGGTCCCGGTGCCGGCGGCCCGCGTCCCGGTGGCGCCGGTCGTCCCGGCGGCGGCGGCTTCGCCGGCCGTCCGGCCGGTCCCGGCTCGCGTCCCGCGGGCGGCGGCGGCTTCGGCGGCCCGCGTCCGGGTGGCGGCGGCTTCGGCGGCGGCCCGGCCGGCGCCGGCGGCGGCGGTCGTCCCGGCTTCGGTGGCCGTCCCGGCGGTCCCGGTGCCCGTGGTGGCACGCAGGGTGCCTTCGGCCGTCCCGGCGGGCCCGCCCGTCGCGGTCGCAAGTCGAAGCGTCAGAGGCGCCAGGAGTACGAGGCCATGCAGGCCCCGTCGGTCGGCGGCGTGATGCTGCCCCGCGGCAACGGCGAGACCGTTCGCCTGTCGCGCGGTGCTTCGCTCACCGACTTCGCGGAGAAGATCAACGCCAACCCGGCGTCGCTGGTCGCGGTCATGATGAACCTCGGCGAGATGGTCACTGCCACGCAGTCCGTCTCCGACGAGACCCTCCAGCTCCTCGCGGGCGAGATGAACTACGAAGTTCAGATCGTCAGCCCGGAGGAGGAGGACCGCGAGCTCCTGGAGACCTTCGACATCGAGTTCGGCGAGGACGAGGGCGGCGAGGAATACCTCATGCCGCGTCCCCCGGTCGTCACCGTCATGGGTCACGTCGACCACGGCAAGACCCGACTGCTCGACGCCATCCGCAAGACGAACGTCGTCGCGGGCGAGGCCGGCGGCATCACCCAGCACATCGGTGCCTACCAGGTGGGCACCAACGTCAACGGTGAAGACCGCAAGATCACCTTCATCGACACCCCGGGTCACGAGGCGTTCACCGCCATGCGTGCCCGTGGTGCCAAGTCGACCGACATCGCGATCCTCGTGGTCGCGGCCAACGACGGCGTCATGCCGCAGACGATCGAGGCGCTGAACCACGCCAAGGCCGCCGGCGTCCCGATCGTCGTCGCGGTCAACAAGATCGACGTCGAGGGTGCCGACCCGGTCAAGGTGCGCGGTCAGCTCACCGAGTTCGGTCTGGTCGCCGAGGAGTACGGCGGCGACACGATGTTCGTCGACATCTCCGCCAAGCAGGGTCTGCACATCGACTCCCTGCTGGAGGCCGTCGTCCTCACCGCCGACGCCTCGCTCGACCTGCGCGCCAACCCGGAGCAGGACGCTCAGGGTATTGCGATCGAGTCCCACCTCGACCGCGGCCGCGGTGCCGTTGCCACCGTCCTCGTCCAGCGCGGTACCCTCCGCGTCGGCGACACGATGGTCGTGGGCGACGCCTACGGCCGTGTGCGCGCCATGCTCGACGACAAGGGCAACAACGTCGAGGAAGCGGGTCCGTCGACCCCCGTCCTGGTCCTGGGTCTCACCAACGTCCCCGGCGCCGGCGACAACTTCCTCGTCGTCGACGAGGACCGCACCGCCCGTCAGATCGCCGAGAAGCGTGCTGCGCGTGAGCGCAACGCCAACTTCGCCAAGCGTGTCCGCCGGGTGTCCCTGGAAGACCTCGACTCGGTCCTCAAGGCCGGTCTGGTCCAGGAACTCAACCTCATCATCAAGGGCGACGCGTCCGGTGCGGTCGAGGCCCTTGAGTCCTCGCTGCTCCAGCTCGACGTCGGCGAAGAGGTCGACATCCGCGTCCTGCACCGCGGTGTGGGTGCGGTCACCGAGTCCGACATCGCCCTGGCGATGGGCTCCGACGCCATCGTCATCGGTTACAACGTCCGTGCGGCCGGCCGTGCCGCGCAGATGGCGGACCGCGAGGGCGTCGACGTCCGCTACTACTCGGTGATCTACCAGGCCATCGAGGAGATCGAGGCGGCCCTCAAGGGTCTGCTCAAGCCGGAGTACGAAGAGGTCGAGCTCGGTACGGCGGAGGTCCGCGAGATCTTCCGCTCGTCCAAGCTGGGCAACATCGCGGGTGTCCTCATCCGCTCCGGCGAGGTCAAGCGCAACACCAAGGCGCGGCTCCTGCGCGATGGCAAGGTCATCGCCGAGAACCTCACCATCTCCGGTCTGCGCCGCTTCAAGGACGACGTCACCGAGATCCGCGAGGGCTTCGAGGGTGGTATCAACCTCGGTTCCTTCAACGACATCAAGATCGACGACGTCATCGCGACGTACGAGATGCGCGAGAAGCCCCGCGCGTAAGCGCGAGGCGGTTCGCACCGTGTCGTAAGCCCGGGGCCGGTCGGCGGAATATCCGTCGATCGGCCCCGGCCGTTGCGTGTACGGTTCTGGTGACCCTGCCGCGCGACGGCCGGCAGGCCACCGAACCCGCACCGGCGGGATATCCGGAACTGAATGTACGTGGGGACTCTGTCCTTCGATCTGCTCCTCGGCGACGTCCACTCGTTGAAGGAGAAACGCTCTGTCGTCCGGCCCATCGTCGCCGAGCTCCAACGCAAGTTCTCCGTGAGCGCGGCCGAAGTGGGCGACCAGGATCTGCACCGCAGGGCCCGTATCGGGGTCGCTCTGGTCAGTGGGGACGCGGGGTTCCTCTCGGATGTACTGGACCGCTGCGAGCGGCTGGTCGCGGCACGTCCGGAAGTGGAGCTGCTGTCGGTGAGACGGCGGCTGCACGGTGATGAAGACTGACTGCAAGACATAAGAAGGAGACGGACCAGTGGCCGACAATGCGCGGGCGAAGAAGCTGGCGGACCTCATCCGGGAGGTGGTGGCCGAGAAGCTGCAGCGTGGTGTCAAGGACCCCCGCCTCGGTACGCACGTGACCATCACGGACACCCGGGTCACCGGCGACCTGCGGGAGGCCACGGTCTTCTACACGGTCTACGGTGACGACGAGGACCGCGCCAGCGCGGCGGCGGGCCTCGAAAGCGCCAAGGGCGTACTGCGCTCCGCGGTCGGCCGGGCGGCGGGCACCAAGTTCACGCCCACCCTGACCTTCGTCGCGGACGCCCTCCCGGAGAACGCCAAGACCATCGAGGACCTCCTCGAGAAGGCGCGGACCTCCGACGCCCAGGTGCGCGAGGTGTCCTCCGGCGCCCAGTACGCCGGGGACGCCGACCCGTACAAGAAGCCGGGCGAGGACGCCGACGACTCCGACGAGGACGCAGCCGCGGAATGAGCACGCAGGTAGGAAAGACGCCGGACGGCCTTGTCATCGTCGACAAGCCGTCCGGCTTCACTTCGCACGACGTGGTCGCCAAGATGCGCGGGATCGCCAAGACCCGCCGCGTCGGCCACGCCGGCACGCTCGACCCGATGGCGACGGGCGTCCTCGTCCTGGGCGTCGAGAAGGCCACCAAGCTCCTCGGCCACCTCGCGCTCACCGAGAAGGAATACCTCGGGACGATCCGCCTCGGCCAGAACACGCTGACGGACGACGCGGAGGGTGAGGTCACCTCCTCGGCGGACGCCTCCTCGGTGACGCGCGAGGCCGTGGACCAGGGCATCGCCAAGCTGTCCGGCGAGATCATGCAGGTCCCGTCGAAGGTCAGCGCCATCAAGATCAAGGGCGTGCGCTCCTACAAGCGCGCCCGGGACGGCGAGGACTTCGAGATCCCGGCCCGGCCGGTGACGATCTCCTCCTTCCAGGTGTACGACATGCGGGACGCGGAAGCCGAGGACGGCACCAAGGTCGTCGACCTCGTCGTCTCCGTCGTCTGCTCCAGCGGTACGTACATCCGCGCGCTCGCCCGTGACCTGGGCGCCGACCTCGGCGTCGGCGGCCACCTGACCGCGCTGCGGCGCACCCGGGTGGGCCCGTACAAGATCGACCGGGCGCGGACCCTGGACCAGCTCCAGGAGGAGCTGACCGTCATGCCCATCGGCGAGGCGGCGGCCGCGGCCTTCCCGCGCTGGGACCTCGACGCCCGGCGGGCCTCGCTGCTCGCCAACGGCGTGCGGATCGACATGCCGGACGCGTACCCCGCGGGGCAGACGGTGGCGGTCTACGGGCCGGACGGCGTGCTGCTCGGTCTCGTGGAGAGCAAGGGCGGCAAGGCGAAGTCGCTGGCGGTCTTCGCCTGATCCGCCGGTCTCCCAGGACCCGCCGACCCGCCGACCCGCTGGTCCGCTGTGACGTGGAGCGGTGAGCGCACATCTCCTGCCGCTCACCGCTCCACGACCCCCCTCGGGTAGGTCTCTATCCAGTCGGGCCCTCGTATTCACCCGTCCGGGCAGGCGCTCGGAGTGACTGGAGGGAGCGTAAGGGGGCGCTTTCGCCCCCGTGCCCCTCCCGCCGGGGGCGCCGCCTTCCCGAGATGACGGAGACGGCCCCCAGCCAGATGCCGATGCGGGGCCCCGGGCACGGGCATGGCAGTCTTAGACCAGCAATCGGCAACCAGTACAAGGGCCTACACGGTTCGGGCGAGGAGCGGTCACAGTGCAGCGCTGGCGTGGCTTGGAGGACATCCCCCAGGACTGGGGACGCAGCGTCGTCACCATCGGCTCGTACGACGGTGTGCACCGGGGCCATCAGCTGATCATCGGGCGGGCCGTGGCCAAGGCCCGCGCGCTCGGCGTCCCGTCCGTCGTCGTCACCTTCAGCCCGCACCCGAGCGAGGTCGTGCGCCCCGGCAGCCACCCGCCGATCCTGGCGCCGTACGACCGCCGTGCCGAACTGATGGCCGGACTGGGTGTGGACGCGCTGCTGATCCTGCCGTTCACGGCGGAGTTCTCGCAGCTCTCCCCGGCCGACTTCATCGTGAAGGTGCTCGTCGACAAGCTGCACGCGCGCGCCGTCATCGAGGGTCCGAACTTCCGCTTCGGCCACCGGGCCGCCGGGAACGTCGACTTCCTCCGCGAGCTGGGCGCCACCTACGACTACGAGGTCGACGTCGTGGACCTGGTCGAGCGCGGCGAGGCGGGCGGCGGCGTGCCCTTCTCCTCCACGCTGGCGCGCAGGCTGGTCGCCGAAGGCGACATGGAGGGCGCGGCCGAGATCCTGGGCCGCCCGCACCGGGTGGAGGGCGTCGTCGTACGCGGCGCCCAGCGCGGGCGCGAGCTCGGCTACCCGACCGCCAACGTCGAGACGCCCCCGCACACCGCGATCCCGGCGGACGGCGTGTACGCGGGCTGGCTCACGGCCAACGGCGAGCGGATGCCGGCCGCGATCTCGGTCGGCACGAACCTGCAGTTCGACGCCACCGAGCGGACGGTGGAGGCGTACGCGATCGACCGGGTCGGCCTGGACCTGTACGGCCTGCACGTCACCGTGGACTTTCTCGCGTACGTGCGCGGCATGGCGAAGTTCGAATCGCTGGACGGCCTCCTCGAAGCGATCGCGGACGACGTGAAGCGGGCGCGGACGCTGACCGAGTCGTACGACGCGGAGCGCTGAGCCGGGTCGCGACGGCTGCGCCCACCGCCCCGAAAGCGCCAGGGCCCGTACCTCCCCCGGGGGAGGTACGGGCCCTTCTCGTCGGCGGTCGCCGCCGTCAGCCGAGGCGCGGGTCGCGCGGGGGCTGCTGCGGGTGGTGGGGCGGCTGCTGCTGGGGCTGCCAGGGCTGGCCGGGCTGCGGATACGGCTGGGCGTACGGCTGCGGAGGCTGCTGGTAGGGGGACGGGCCCTGGGGCTGGCCGTACGGCTGGCCCTGCGGCTGCGGCTGCGGCTGCTGCGGAGCCTGCTGGTGCGGTGGGGGCTGGGGCTGCGGCTGCTGAGGCGCGCCCCAGTGGCCCTGGGGGGCCTGCTGGGCCGCGCGGAGGAAGTCCTCGGCGACGAGTGCGGAGAGGTTGAAGTACGCCTCTCGGGTCTTCGGCCGCAGCATGTCGAGGTCGACCTCGGCGCCGGCCGCGAGGTGCTCGTCGAACGGGACCACGACGACGCCCCGGCAGCGGGTCTCGAAGTGCTGCACGATGTCCTCGACCTTGATCATCTTGGCGGTCTCGCGGACCCCCGAGATGACGGTGATCGAGCGGGAGACGAGATCGGCGTACCCGTGCGCGGAGAGCCAGTCGAGCGTGGTGCTCGCGCTGCTGGCGCCGTCCACCGAAGGGGTCGAGATGATGATCAGCTGATCCGCCAGGTCCAGGACGCCCCGCATGGCGGAGTAGAGGAGACCGGTGCCCGAGTCGGTGAGGATGATCGGGTACTGGCGGCCGAGCGTGTCGATGACGCGGCGGTAGTCCTCGTCGTTGAACGTCGTGGAGACGGCCGGGTCCACGTCGTTGGCGATGATCTCCAGGCCGGAGGGGGCCTGGGAGGTGAACCGCCGGATGTCCATGTACGAGTTCAGGTACGGGATCGCCTGGACCAGGTCCCGGATCGTGGCCCCGGTCTCGCGGCGGACCCGGCGGCCGAGGGTGCCGGCGTCGGGGTTCGCGTCGATGGCCAGGATCTTGTCCTGGCGCTCGGTGGCGAGGGTGGCGCCGAGGGCGGTCGTGGTCGTGGTCTTGCCGACGCCGCCCTTGAGGCTGATGACGGCGATGCGGTAGCAGGAGATGACCGGGGTGCGGATCAGCTCCAGCTTGCGCAGGCGCTCGGCCTCGGCGGCCTTGCCGCCGAACCGGAACCCGGAGCGCTGGGGCCGCGGCTTCTGCTTGCCGCGCAGCAGGCGGTCCGAGGACAGCTCGACGGCGGCGGTGTAGCCGAGGGGCGCGCCGCCGCCGGTGCCCGGGCCGGGCTGGTAGCGCGGGTCGTGCGGCTGGGGACCGGGCTGGGGCCCGGCGGACCACTGGGCGCCGGTACGGGGGTCGTACTGCGGCTGCGGCGCCGGCTGCTGGTGCTGCGGCGGTACGGGCGCGGGCTGAGCGGGCGGGAACGCGTAGTCGCTCGCGTCCACGGGCGGCTGAGGCTGCGGCATCGGCTGCGCCGGTGCGGGAGCCGGGGGGAAGCCGTACCCGTCCTGCGGCGCGGGCGCGGCGGGGACGGGGGCCTGGGGGAACCCGTAGCCCTGCTGGGGGGCGGTCGCCGAGGGGCCGGGGGAGGGGGGGAACCCGTACCCGTCCCGGGGCGCGGTCGGGGCCGGACCGGGGGCGGGCGGGAAGCCGTACCCGTCCTGCGGTGCCGGGCTGGAGGGGAACGCGGGCGGCAGCGCCGGGAGTTCGCCGCCGGGTCCTCCGAAGGGGGCGTCCACGGGCGGGTGAACCGCCTCCGCGGGGCTGACGGGCTTCGGAGCCTCCGGCACGGGGACCGCGTCCCGGGGCTCCTCCTCCCCGGCGGCGGGCTCGGTGCTCGCGAACGGGACGGGCGTCCCGTCGGGCGGGGTGTCCTGCCGCTGGGCGGGGACGGGCGCCTCGAAGGAGGCCTTCACCAGCGGCTCGGGCGCGTCCGAGGGCTCGGCGGCGAAGGGCGCCGGGACCTGGACCGGAGCCGGCAGCGCGGGCGCGTCGACCGGTGCCGGGAGGGCCGGGGCGGCGAAGGGGGCCGGGGCCGGCGGAGCGGGCGCCTCGGACGCGGGGGCGCCGCTGCCGTCGGCCGGTGCCGCCGGGGCCGGGGGCGTGTCGGCGGGGGCCGGTACCGGGAGCACCGGGGGCGCGTCGGCGGGGGCCGGTGCCGTCGCGGCCGGGGCGGGCGCCGGGTACGCCGGGGGCGTGTCGGCCGGTGTGCTGAAGGGAGCCGGAGCCGGAGGCGCGGCCGGGGCGGCGTCGTCGGCGGGCGCCGGGGCGGGGAAGGGGGAAGGCGCGCCCGCACCGTCCGACGGAGTGCGCGGGGCCGGCGGGGCGATCCGCATCGTCGGGGGCGAGGCCACGTCCGACGGGCGGTGGGGTTCGAAGCCGCTGCCCACGGGAAGCCCCGGCACGGGGGTGGCCGGAGCCGCGCCCTGCGTGTACCAGGCCGGCGGGGTGTAGTCGATGGTGAACTCGCCCGTCACCTCGGGCTCCGCGTCGGACTGATCGTCCGTCGGGACGTCCCAAGTCCCGCCGCGCCTCTCGTTCCGATCGCCGCTCACTGGTCCTCCTGGTCTGTCGAACACTGGTCCGGCGCCCACCTCGACGCCGCGCCCACGCTCAGCCTAATCGCGCGCGCCGACGCCGGTGTCCGCCCCCGTCGGACGGGCCGCGGTGCCGGGCCCTGCGGGCCGCCCGGTGGCGTCGTCCTTCCCGTCCTGCCTACAGGGTGGCCGCCTCCTGAGCAACCGTCACCGGGCCCGGGCCCGGTGACGGCGGGGCCGGGCCGGGCTCAGTCGATGCGGCGGGACGGGCCCAGGAGGCCGGTCTCGGCCTCCGTGCCCTGGGTCATCACGAACTGGCGGTCCCGCGGCGTGCACCACAGGGTGACCCCGTCGCCCAGCGTCGGCAGCGAATCCACGGCCGCCCGCGGCAGGTTCATCAGGCGGCCGAGCTGCTCCGCCTCGTCCGGGGACACCCGCTGGACACCCACCAGGGAGGAGTTCTGCAGCAGCCGCGGCGCCGTCGGACTCAGGTACGGCAGCAGGGTCAGCACCGACTGCCAGGGTCCCGCCACCACGCGTCCGCGCGGCGGCCGCATCCCGCAGTCCCGGATGACCAGCACCGGGCTGCCCGCCGACGCGCCCTGCGGCGGCACCCGGCCGACCTCGTGCAGCGTCACGCACTGCTGCCCGCCGCCCGCCGCCTGGGCCAGCCCGGACCACACCTGTCCGCGACCGGTCTCCACCGCCACCCGGGCCCCCGTGGCGGCCGCGCGCAGCGCCAGCACCTGAGCCGTCCACAGGCCGCCGATCAGCGTCACCTCGTACGGCGTCGGCCGGTTGACGCCGAGCACTGCCGGACGGCCCTCGGCGTCCACGCCGATGACGACCCCGTCGTCCCCGACCGGCAGCGCGAGCGCGTCCAGATCCGCCGCCGGGACCGCGTGCCGTTCCCGGCGCGGGCCGATCAGCCCGAAGCCGCCCTTCATCGCGCCCCTCCCAGCGGCAGCGAAGCCAGCAGCCCCGGTACCTGTTCACGATCGAGCCGGACCAGCCCGGTGCGCACGCCGCGGGCGGTCCGTTCCAGTTCCCGGCGGGCCGCGACGAGTTCCTCGTCACTGCGTCCCGTGACCCGTACGTGGCCGGTCAGCGTCACGCCCTGGCGATCCGCCGGAGCGATCGTCAGGCTGAAGTTCGTCGCCAGCGCCGGCAGCGAGGTCAGCAGCGCCACGAACTGGGGCAGGGACGCCGCCCCGCCGCCGCCGAGCTGCGGCCAGCGGGCTATCCAGTACGTGGTGTGCCGCCGGTCGTCGCAGCGCCAGATCCGCGCCGTCTCCTCCGTCCGCCGGCCGGTGCTCGCCGAGCGCCCCGCCTGCGTGATCGCCATCGGGTTCGCGCACGAGGACGTGGCCAGCGCGCCCGTCAGCTCCTGCTCGGTGAGCACGGTGGCCCGGAAGCCGGCCCCGGTGAGCCGGCTCGCCAACTGGTCGGCCGCCCGCACCACACAGCGCTGCGCGCCCGCGAGGCCGCCACCGCGCGCGGTGACCGCCTCGGGGCACAGCTCCGGGTCGAGCTTGAGCGCGATCCAGGTCAGCCGCACCGCCGGGGTGCCCGTGGCGGCCTGCAGCGGCGCGTAGTTGCGGGTGGCCATCGACTGGGCCGGCAGGTGCGGGGCCGGCGCGGGCTGCGTGTGCTGCACCAGCTGGGCCGACTCCAGCCGGATGCCGTCGACTTCGAGGATGTCCCGTACGAGCCCGAGCGGAAGCGGACGCGCGCCGCGGTCGGGCCGCAGGGCGGTGGCGTCCATGTCCACCTGGACCACGGCGGTCAGGAACGTCCCGTCACCGACCATCCCGACGGGCCGCCGGTCGCGGTCGCTGAACGTGAGGGTCCGCAGCGCCGGATCGGCCTCGACGAGCGGGGCCAGCCCCGGCTCGGTACCCGCGGGCACCGCGAACGCCGCGGCCCGGCGGCGCCGCGAGCGCAGTTCGAGGGCGCTGCCGAGCCACTCGGGCAGGGAGCGCTGGTGGCGGCGTACGACGGCGAGCACCACCAGGGCGAGCGCCAGGACACCGGCGGGCACCAACAGCATCGGCTCCACGACCCAGGCCACCAGCAGGGCGGCCACGGCTATCTGGAGCAGGACGAGTTGTTGCAGTCGGAACGGGCCGAAGCGGCCCGGGCTCGACTTCGGATACGGCGTCACCCCGCCCCGCGCGGGTGCGGGCGCACCCGTCTGCGGCTGCGTCGCGGTGGCCATCACGCGCCCACCTCCCCTTTCTCCCCCAGCTACCGCCGGGAGGTGCCCCCAGGGCCGTGTCCCCGCGCTGATTCGTGCGGTCCGGAAGGCAGTGAGCGGCGGCCTCACCCTACCCGGCCCGTACCCACCCTCCGTCAAGAGGCATAGTAGGTGCCCGGTCCGACAATCGAGGCCCGGGGACCGTACTCACCGACCGGGCCGTGCGGGGAGAAGCAGGCGGTCATGGCATCACGACGTGATGAACTCAACGCGTACACCTTTGCGAAGCGGCGCACGGTTTCCGCGTTCCTCCAGCCTTCCGCCACGGGCTCCGAGGAAGGCGCCCCGCGCCCGCTTCGCGCGGTCCTGCCCGGGCTGGTCGCGGGGGCGCTCGTACTCGCCGCGTTCGGCGCGTGGGGGATGTTCAAGCCGCAGGCCCCCAAGGGCTGGGACGAGGCCGGTACGAAGGTCATCGTCGGCAAGCAGTCGACGACCCGGTACGTGGTGCTGACGACGAAGGTGAACGGCAAGGACCAGACCCGGCTGCACCCGGTGCTCAACCTCGCCTCCGCCCGACTCCTGCTGGATCCGCAGAAGTTCAAGGTCATCCAGATCGACGACAAGGTCCTGGACGCGGGCAAGCCGCCGCGCGGGCCCATCATCGGCATCCCGTACGCGCCGGACCGGCTGCCCGCCCCGCAGGACGCGGGCAAGGCCAAGCGGTGGGCCGTCTGCCAGGCGCCGGGCGGCAACGGCAAGACCGTGCAGACCGCGACGTTCGTCCTCGCCGACCGCGAGGCGGGGCTGATGGACGACGGCCGCAAGCTCACCGACAAGCAGATGCTGTACGTGCAGAGCACGGGCGGGGCCAAGGAGCGCTACCTGGTCGACGCCTCGGGGACGAAGTACAAGTTCCCCGAAGGCGGCCCGGACGCCGCGAAGATGACCAACGCGCTGGTCGGCAGCACCGGCGCCACCCCGCAGCAGGTCACCGAGTCGTGGCTGGCCACCCTCAACTCCGGGGACGACCTCGCGTTCCCGCAGCTTCCGGTGCCGGCCGGCACCAAGGCGGACGTCCAGGGCCTGACCACCGCCGACAACAAGGTCGGCATGGTGCTGATGGCGCAGACCGGCTCCGGCGCGCAGCACTACGTCGTCCTGCCCGGGAAGGTCGCGCCGGTCTCCGACTTCATGGCGTGGCTGCTGATTTCGGCGCCCGCGACCGACGGCCTCAACATGCACGGCAAGCCCCACGAGGTCGACCTCCAGTCCCTCACGCCGGACGCCACCGCGTTCAAGGGCGAGGCCAAGTGGCCGCAGAAGAAGGCCGACCGGGTCAACGTGACGGCCGGGGCCGCGGACGCCGCGGGTGCCCAGGGCGCGGCCGCCCAGGGCGCCGGCGCCCGTGACACCGTCTGCAACGTGCTGCGCTCGGTCGACGGCCAGGGCAACCAGACGCTGAGCACGTGGGCGGGCACCGGATTCCCCATCGACATCACCGCCAGCGGCACCAGCGCGTACGTCACGCCCGGCTCGGGGCTGCTCTACACGCAGGTCCAGGGCCGCCAGACCACGGCGGGCGGCGCCCTCTTCCTGGTCGCCGACACCGGCCTGCGGTACGCGGTGCAGGCCAACGGGGACAGCGACGCCGAGAAGTCGAAGATCGGCGCGCCCGACCAGCAGAACGGCCAGCCCGCCGCCGACAGCCGGCCGGAGGCCAGCCAGGCGCAGATCCGGCTCGGCTACGGGACCGTCACTCCGGCCCTGGTGCCCATCGCCTGGTCCGAGTTCCTCTCGAAGGGGCCGCGCCTGGACACCAACTCCGCCCGCCAGCCCCAGGGTTCGTGAGGACGCCGCCGATGCCGATGCCGATCCCGATGTCCCCGTACGCGCGCGGTGCGCTCGTCTGCGCCGCGCTCGCCGTCGCGGCCCTGTCCGGTACGACCGCCGCGGCCGGTGCCGCCGCGGCGGCGGCCCCGCACCCGGAGCCCGTCAGTGCCCCGGCCGCCCCCCTGGCGCTCGCGGGCGCGGGCGAGTGCACCTTCCCCATGAAGAAGCAGATCGCCGACCGCCCCTGGGCCCTGCAGCGGCTGCTGCTCGACGCGCTCTGGGCGCAAACCAAGGGCAAGGACAAGAACGGCAAGCCCGTCCGCGTCGCCGTCATCGACACCGGCGTGGACCGGGCGAACCCGCAGCTCAGCGGGGCCATAGACGTGGGCGCGGGCAAGGACTTCATCGACCCCAAGGGCGGCGACGGCACCACCGACACGGTCGGCCACGGCACCAAGGTGGCCGGGCTGATCGCGGCCCGCCCGCAGGACGGCACCGGCTTCGTCGGCCTGGCCCCCGACGCCACGATCATCCCGATCCGGCAGAACGACGGGCAGGGCAAGGGCAACGCCCTCACGCTCGGCCAGGCGATCGACCACGCGGTGTCCAAGGGCGCCCAGGTCATCAACATCTCCCAGGACACCGACGTCCCGCTGAGCGCCGACTCCGAGCTCGGCAAGGCCGTCCAGCGGGCCGTCGACGCCAAGGTCGTGGTCGTGGCCTCGGCGGGCAACGACGGCATGACCGGGGAGAAGCGCAAGACCTACCCGGCGGCCTTCCCCGGCGTCCTCGCGGTGGCCGCCTCGGACCGCAACAACGAGCGGGCGGCGTTCTCCCAGCCCGGCGACTTCATCGGGGTCGCCGCGCCCGGCGTGGACATGGTCTCCACCGTCCCCGGCTTCGGCCAGTGCATCGACAACGGCACCAGCTTCTCGGCGCCGTACGTGGCCGGGCTCGCCGCCCTGCTGCGCGCCGAGCACGAGGACTGGACCCCGCAGCAGATCATCTGGCAGATCCAGGGGACCGCGGAGCGATCGGTCAACGGCCGTGACGACTACGTCGGATGGGGAGTCGTCGACCCGGTGCGCGCGGTCACCCAGGACCACGAGGCGCCCAAGGCGCCCGTCCCGGACCCGGGCCCGCCCCCGGCGGCCGCGCCCGAGGCGGCGGCGCTGCGGATGACCGAGACGGCGCAGGAGCGCGAGGAGCGGTTCGGCACGTACGCTCTCGGCATCGCAGGCGTGCTGATCGCGGTCATCGCGGGCACGGCGACGGTGGTGCGCGACGCCCGCAAGCGCCGCGGCCGTTTGCAGTGAACCGTCACAGTTCATCAACGGTAGCGGCCCACCGGTGTTGGGGCTGTCAGATGAACTGGCTAGAGTGACACCAGGCTTCACGACTGTGATCGGGGGATCGCGTGAGGCGGAGGGGATTTCCGGTGGCGCGTGGCTCAGATCCGCGCCCGGAACCCCTTCCGCTGCGCAATCCGCCGGTTCTGCCGGCGAATTGAGAAGTGAGGAGCTTCGGATGAGCAATTTCGGACTCGCAGACGATCCGATCGTCCAGGCGAAGAACAAGATCGAGACGACGGCCCGTGCCGTCACCACCCAGTCCCGAGAGCTGGCCGACATCCTCGCCACGGTGAGCGCCGGCTGGACCGGTGTGGGCGCCTCGGGCTTCGTCTCCGCCCAGACGGTCGTCAACGAGGACCACGACGAGATCCGCCGTCTGCTCGGGGTGCTGCACAACGCGGTCGCGCAGACCAAGAACCTCAGCAACGCGCAGGACGACGACGTGCGCGCGGCGTTCAAGACGGTGCAGGCCGGCGCGGGCCAGGGCGGCTCGGGCCTCAACGGCATCTGACCTGCCGCCCAGGTCCTACGACGCCACGTCGTTCCCACTCAACTCAGCGCGAAGGAGCACAACATGTCCGGTGACAGCGGGCACACCAAGGTCCGGTATGAGAGCGTCCAGGAGATGGCGAACCGCATCCGCGTCGTCTCGAAGAAGATCATGACGGACCTGGAGGAGATGGACCAGGCCCTGAAGGTCGTCACGGACACCTGGGACGGTGAGGCGCACCAGGCGTACGTCACCCTCCAGGGGAAGTACAAGGGCAAGGCCGACCACATGCACAAGCAGCTGGAGCAGGTCGCCACGCTGATCGAGCGCGGCAAGGGCGACTACCGCGCCACCGACGTGAAGGCCTCGCGCCTGTTCACCGAGGCCTACTGAGCCCGGTCGACCGCATGCGAAGAGGGGCGCGCCCGATCAGGGCGCGCCCCTTCGTGCCGTCCGGGCCTACGGGACTCAGCGCGGGCCGCGGTCGAGGTCGAACTCCCCGTCCCGGGCCCCGAGTACGAAGGCCTCCCACTCGGCCGCCGTGTAGCGCAGGACGGTGTCCCGGTCGAGCGAGGACCGCATGGCCACCGCGCCCTCGGGCAGCCGCGCGATCTCGACCCGCTCCTCGTCGGGGCTGGACCCCGGAGGCCCCTCCCACTCCACGCCGCTGATGTCGAGCGCGTACAGCTCGTCCTTCTCCTGCTGAGTGCCCATGTGCGGCCTTTCCCTCGGCGGTGCGGTGCTCCCGCGGTGTTCCCTCCCGATTATCGGTGCTCCGGCCGCCCCCGGGGGAGCGTTTCCCGTCGATCACGGGAAAGCGGGGCCCGGCCGTCGGCCGGGCCCCGCTCCTCGTCCGTGCTCTTCCCCAGGCCCCTACATCTCCGGCAGGCGGCCCAGCTGGACCAGCGACGTGCCCCGCTTGCGCGAGGAGAAGTACGCGCGGCCCGGGGGCATCGGACGGGGGCGGACGTTGCCGATCAGATCGCCCTCGGACGGGTCGCCCGACAGGACCACGCCCTGCGCGCCGAGCTCCTTGAAGCGCTGCATGAACGGCTCGTACAGCGAACGCGAGGCACCCGCCGAGTTGCGCGCGATGATGAAGCGCACACCCGTGTCGCGGGCGAACGGCAGGTACTCCACCAGCGGGGCCAGCGGATTGCCCTGGCTGGTGGCGACCAGGTCGTAGTCGTCGATGACGATGAACACGTCCGGGCCCGTCCACCAGCTGCGGTCGCGCAGCTGCTGCGGAGTGACGTCGGTCGGCGGCTGGCGCCGGGAGAACACCCCGCCCAGCGCCTCCATGTGCGTCTGCAGCGAGCTCGCCATCGGCGCGTACTCCAGCAGGTGCTCCTCCGGCAGTGCCCCGAGCAGGCTGCGCCGGTAGTCGCCGACGACGAGGCGGGCCTGGTCCGGGGTGTACCGCTCCGCGATCTGCTGGCAGATCAGCCGCAGCAGGTTCGTCTTGCCGGACTCGCTCTCGCCGAACACCAGGAAGAACGGGTCGCTCTCGAAGTCGACGAACACCGGCTCCAGGTCCGTCTCGTCGATGCCGATGGCCAGCCCGCGGCCCGGCTGGTCCCCGCCCCGGGGCAGCTGGTGGGCATGGAGCAGCCGCGGCAGCAGCCGTACGCCGGGAGCCGCGGCCCCCGCCCAGTTCTGCTTCACCGCCGACACGAAGGCGGCCGTGGCTTCCGACAGGTCCTCCGGGTCGTGCGCGCCGTCGATCCGCGGCAGCGCGCCCAGGAAGTGCAGCTTCTCCGCGACCTGGCCGCGGCCCGGCATCCCGGTCGGCACGTTCGCCGCGACCTTCCGGTCGAACTCCGAGTCCATGACGTCGCCGAGCCGCAGCTCCAGCCGGTTCAGCATCTGGTCCTTGAGCGCGGCCCGCACCTCCATGTACCGCGCCGCCGTGATCACCACGTGGATGCCGTAGCCCAGACCGCGCGAGGCGATGTCCGTGACCACCGACTCCAGGCCCTCGTACTCGGTCCGGAAGCCGCCCCAGCCGTCGATGACGAGGAACACGTCGCCCCACGCCTCGCCGGGCAGCTCGCCCGCCGCGCGCCGGCGCCGGTACGTGCCGATCGAGTCGACGTTGTTCGCGCGGAAGAACTCCTCGCGGCGGTTGAGGATGCCCCCCACCTCCGCGACCGTGCGCCGCACCCGCTCCGGGTCCAGGCGCGAGGCGATCCCGCCCACGTGCGGCAGCTCGGAGATCGACGACATGCTGCCGCCACCGAAGTCCAGCCCGTAGAACTGCACCTCGCGCGGCGTGTGCGTCAGCGCGAACGAGGAGATCAGCGTCCGCATCAGCGTCGACTTGCCCGACTGCGGGCCGCCGACCACCATCATGTGGCCCGCCGCACCCGAGAAGTCCCGGTACAGCACCTCGCGGCGCTGCTCGAACGGCTTGTCGATGAGGCCGAGCGGTACGACGAGCCCGCCGGGCCGCGTGTACCCCTCCGCGTGGAGCCCCCGCTCCGCCGAAGGCGCCAGCGCCGGCAGCAGCTGGTCCAGCGGCGGGGCCTGGTCGAGCGGCGGCAGCCACACCTGGTGCGCCGGCACCCCCTGCCCCTCCAGCCGGCCCACGATCACGTCCAGCACCGTGTCCGCGAGCGCGTCGTCCTCCCGCTGCGACTGCGCCGCCAGGTACGCCGGGTCCGGCGCCGCGTACACGACCGGCACCGGCGCCGCCGTGAACAGCGCGGGCCGCCGCTCCACCGGGAACAGCCCGACCGACAGGTCCGGGCCGCCCGAGCGGTAGGTGCCCGAGACGTACGCCGCCTTGAAGCGCGTCATCTCGTCCGTGCCGAACTTCAGGTAGCCCGAACCCGGCACCGAGGGCAGGTGGTACGCGTCCGGCACGCCGATCGCGGTCCGCGACTCCGCCGCCGAGAAGGTCCGCAGACCGATCCGGTACGACAGGTACGTGTCCAACCCGCGCAGCTTGCCCTCCTCCAGGCGCTGCGAGGCCAGCAGCAGGTGCACGCCCAGCGAACGGCCGATGCGGCCGATCTGGATGAACATGTCGATGAAGTCGGGCTTCGCGGTCAGCAGCTCGCTGAACTCGTCGATGACCAGCACCAGCGAGGCCAGCGGCTCCAGCGGGGCACCCGCCGCCCGCGCCTTCTCGTAGTCGTGGATGTTCGCGTAGTTGCCCGCCGAGCGCAGCAGCTCCTGCCGGCGCTGCAGCTCACCGCGGATCGAATCGCCCATGCGGTCCACGAGCGTCAGGTCGTCCGCCAGGTTGGTGATGACCGCGGCCACGTGCGGCATCTGCCCCATGCCCGTGAAGGTCGCACCGCCCTTGAAGTCCGCGAGTACGAAGTTCAGCGTCTCCGAGGTGTGCGTGACCGCCAGGCCCAGCACCAGCGTGCGCAGCAGCTCCGACTTGCCGGAACCTGTCGCGCCCACGCACAGGCCGTGCGGGCCCATGCCCTCCTGCGCCGCCTCCTTCAGGTCCAGCATGACCGGCGCACCGTCCTCGCCGACGCCGATCGGCACGCGCAGCCGCTCACCGGCCGAACGCGGCCGCCAGGTGCGGGCCACGTCGATCGAGGCCGCGTCGCCCAGGTTCAGCAGGTCAGTGAAGTCCAGGTTGGCCAGCAGCGGTTCGTCATCGTCCCCGCCGCCGGTGCGCAGCGGTGCCAGCTGCCGCGCGAGCGCCTCCGCCGCGGGCAGCGACAGCGTGTCCGGTACGCCCTCGTACGCGATCCCCGCGCCCGACTCCAGCCGCAGCCGGCCCGGCCGCACCACGACCGACAGCCCGCCGCGCGGCTCGTCCAGCTCACCCGCGACCACCTCGACGATGGTCACGCCCTGCAGCCCCTCGGCCGCCGCGAACGCCGAGTCCGGCGGCACCAGCCCGCCGCGCGAGTTCGCGTCCAGCACGACGACCAGGTGCGGCTGGTCCAGCACCGGGGACACGTCCCGGCTGAACCGCGGCCGCCCCTCAAGCCGGGGCGCCAGCAACCCCTCCAGCTCGGTCAGGTCGTCGCTGAACAGCCGCTTCGTACCGGCCCCGTCGACCTGCCCCGGCACCTGCGTGTGCGGCAGCCACTTCGTCCAGTCCCAGGACGGCACCGCCCCGGGCGCCGCCACCACGGCCACCACCAGGTCCTCGGGGGAGTGCAGCGTCGCCAGCTGCGCCACCAGCGCGCGCGCCGCCCCGCGCGCCGACTCCGGCTCCCCGGACACCGTCACGTGGTAGAACGCCCGCAGCGACACCGCCACCGGCAGCCCGTCCAGCGAGGAGTGCACCTTCAGGAAGCGCTGCATCGCGCCCGCCGTCAGCGGCTCCAGCTCGTCCACCGGCGCCGTGTCCGGCGCCACCAGCGGAGTCGACAGGCGCTGCGCGCCCAGCCCGAGCCGCGCCTGCCCGAAGTCCTCGTCGCCGACGCGCCGCTCCCACAGCCGCGAACCCTCGGCGACCACCGACCACAACTGCTCGGGGGCCGGGTGCAGATACAGCTGGGCGTCGCGCTGCGCCCGCGCGGTCCTGCGGACCTGACGGCGGGTCTGCGCGAGGTATTTCAGGTAGTCCCGGCGCACATCGGCCATTTGCCCCTGCGTACCGCGCCGGTGGCGCACCAGCTGGGCCAAGACCATGCCCACCGTGGACACCAGCATCAGCACACCCATGATGCGCATGAAGGGCGCCGCACCCGGCATGAAGAAGAACACGACCGACGAGCCCATGCCGAGCATCGGCAGGAGCTGCATCAGCATGCCCTCCTGCTGCCCGCGGGGAAGCTCCGGCGGAGCCTCCAGCCTCAGCTCGTCCGAAGGAACTTCGGGCGGCAAGGACCGCGGCGGGCGTTTGACGACGATCTGACTCACCGGAGCATCAATCCCTCGAAAACGGACGGGACGTCGCAACCGGCGCCCCCAAGTCCCGGGCGCGAAGGGGGTCTCCCCTGCGCGACGGTGATCCTACTTGCCGACAGTCACTCATACGCCCGGTAGGGTGGCCCGCGCAGCATGCGCATCCGCGAATCCACGGCGAATCCAATGCGGCGGTGCATGCACCCGCTTCGCCAACCAGGGGGGTCACACAGGTGAGTACGGCCGCAACGACGGGCTTCTGCAGGGTCACCGTCGTGGCTCCCGACAGCCGCATCGACGTCGCCCTCCCCGAGGACATCGCCGTCGCCGACGTCTACCCCGAACTGCTGCGCCTCACCGGCCAGACCCAGCCCGTCGGGGCTCCCACCGGCTTCCACCTGGTCCGCCGCGACGGCACCGTCCTCGACGGCGCCCGCACGCTCGCCGCCCAGCAGGTGCTCGACGGCGAGGTGCTGAGCCTGCGCCCGTTCGCCGACTCGCTGCCGCCCGCCGTCTTCGACGACGTCTCCGACGCGGTCGCCTCCGCCGTCGTCCGCGACCGCCACCGCTGGAGCGACGACATGCTGCGCGGCGCGGGCCTGATCGGCGCCGCCCTGCTCCTCGTCCTGCTCGGCTTCGTCCTCTGGTACGCCGACCCGGTCCGCCACGACATGCACGGCCTGCCCGGCATCATCGCCGGCGCCGCGGGCGTGCTCCTGACCGCCGCCGCCGGAGTGCGCGCCCGGGTCTACCGCGACCGCGGCTCCGCCGTCGCCCTCGGCCTCGGCGCCCTTCCGCTCCTGCTGATCGCCGGCTCCGGCATCGTCGCCGCCGGCGCCGGCGAGGGACCCGGCCGGCTGCAGTTCCTGCTCGGCTGCGCCTGCGTCCTGGTGGCCTCCGTCGCCCTGGTCGCCCTCACCCCGAACGGGGACGCCCCCTTCGTCGCGGCGACCTTCCTCGCCGCCACCGGGACCCTGGCCACCTTCCTCGCCATCGTCTCCGAGGCCTCCGCCACCGGGACCGCCGCCGTCTGCGCCCCGGTCGCCATCGGCCTCGTCGCCTTCCTCCCCGGCCTCTCCGCCCGCTTCGCCCGCCTGCCCATCGGCTACGCCGCCCCGCAGAGCGCCACCGACGAGTACGTCGACCACGCGGGGACCCCGGACCGCTACGAGACCGAGCCGTACGGCGACCCCTCCGGCTCCGAGCAGCACGAGGCGGGCACCCCGCTCGACGCCGAGGCCATCGCCGCCCAGGCCCGCCGCGGCCACGAGATGCTGCTCGGCCTGGTCGGCGGCTGCGCCGCGGTCGCCGTCGGCTCCGCCGCCGTCCTCGGCTTCTCCGACAACACCTGGGGCCGCCTCCTGGCCCTGACCACCGGACTGGCCATGCTGCTGCGCGCCCGCCTCTTCCGCTACACCTCGCAGGTCGTGTGCACCCTGGTCGCCGGTCTGGCCGCCATCGCCCTGCTCATCCTGGGCCTGGCCCTGCACCCGCCGGCCGACCTGGTCCGCGAGCTCGTCCTGTACCACGACCGCGGCGGCCTGGACCTCCGTACGATCTGGCTCTCCGCCGCCGTCGCCGCCGGCGCGGCCCTCCTCGCTGGAATTGCGCTTGTCATCCCGCGCAAGGGTCTGTCACCCTTCTGGGGACGGCTGCTCGACCTCGCCGAGGCGGCAGTACTTCTCAGTCTTGTCCCGCTGGCCCTCGCCGTGCTGGACGTGTACGCCCGGGCCCGAGCTCTCACCAGCTGAGACAGGAGCCGGGCGGCAGCCTGGTACGCTGTGTGACGGCCGTTTGTGTACGCGTCCGCCGGATCCCTCGACGAGGAGTCTGCGGACTGCGCTCAGCGGACCCCGCCTCCCGAGTTACGGAAGATCCCCAGAGAATTCGACCTGGGGCACTCGGTGGCCACGAAGACCTATACGAGGAGTACGCGTGTCGCTCGACGCCGCTACGAAGAAGCAGATCATCGCCGAGTTTGGTGCCAAGGAGGGCGACACCGGCTCCCCCGAGGTCCAGGTCGCGATGCTCTCCAAGCGCATCACGGACCTGACCGAGCACCTCAAGACCCACAAGCACGACCACCACTCCCGTCGTGGTCTGCTGATCCTGGTCGGCCAGCGTCGCCGCCTGCTGCAGTACCTGGCCAAGAAGGACATCCAGCGCTTCCGTACGCTGGTCGAGCGCCTCGGCATCCGCCGCGGTGCGGCCGGCGTCAAGTAAAGACGCTGTGAAGGGAGCGGTTCCCACACTGAGGGGGCCGCTCCCTTTGCTGTACGTGCTGTCGCTCTACGTGCGGGACGTACCGGACGCTTTGTAGTCTGGACGCAACGTGCATGCGAACCACGTGCACAACTGAAGAGGAGGAGCGCCCTCCCAGGCCGCCGGTCCTCGGTAGTGGTACCCGGAATGCCCCACGGGCACCGAACCGGGTACTTCGATCGAAGACCGGCCCGCACGCAAGGAGCGCTTCTCCGACACCGTCCGCAGCCACACGGGCAGCGGACGGAGACGACGAAAATGGAGAAAACGCTAGTGGAGAACGAGACCCACTACGCCGAGGCCGTCATTGACAACGGTTCCTTCGGCACCCGCACCATCCGCTTCGAGACGGGCCGTCTGGCCCGCCAGGCCGCCGGCTCCGCCGTTGCCTACCTGGACGACGACACGATGGTGCTTTCCGCCACCACCGCGTCGAAGAAGCCCAAGGACCAGCTCGACTTCTTCCCCCTGACGGTGGACGTCGAGGAGCGGCAGTACGCGGCCGGCAAGATCCCCGGCTCCTTCTTCCGCCGCGAAGGCCGCCCCTCCGAGGACGCGATCCTCACCTGCCGCCTGATCGACCGCCCGCTGCGCCCGTCCTTCAAGAAGGGCCTGCGCAACGAGATCCAGGTCGTCGCCACCGTCATGGCGCTCAACCCGGACCACCTGTACGACGTCATCGCGATCAACGCCGCGTCCGCGTCCACGCAGCTGGCCGGCCTGCCCTTCTCCGGCCCGATCGGCGGCGTCCGCGTCGCGCTGATCCGCGGCCAGTGGGTGGCCTTCCCGACGCACACCGAGCTTGAGGACGCCGTCTTCGACATGGTCGTCGCGGGCCGCGTCCTGGAGGACGGCGACGTCGCGATCATGATGGTCGAGGCCGAGGCCACCGAGAAGACCATCGCCCTGGTCAAGGGCGGCGCCGAGGCGCCGACCGAGGAGATCGTGGCCGCCGGCCTCGACGCCTCGAAGCCCTTCATCAAGGCCCTCTGCAAGGCCCAGGCGGACCTGGCGGCCAAGGCCGCCAAGCCCGAGGGCGAGTTCCCGGTCTTCCTGGACTACCAGGACGACGTGTACGAGGCCCTCGCGGCCGCCGTCAAGGGCGACCTCGCCCAGGCGCTGACCATCGCGGGCAAGCAGGACCGCGAGGCCGAGCTCGACCGCGTCAAGGACATCGCCGCCGAGAAGCTCCTCCCGGCCTTCGAGGGCCGCGAGAAGGAGATCTCCGCCGCCTACCGCAGCCTGACCAAGGCGCTGGTGCGCGAGCGCGTCATCAAGGACAAGGTCCGCATCGACGGCCGCGGGATCACGGACATCCGTACCCTCGCCGCCGAGGTCGAGGCCATCCCGCGCGTGCACGGCTCGGCGCTGTTCGAGCGTGGCGAGACCCAGATCCTGGGCGTCACCACCCTCAACATGCTCCGCATGGAGCAGCAGCTGGACACCCTCTCCCCGGTGACCCGCAAGCGCTACATGCACAACTACAACTTCCCGCCGTACTCCGTCGGTGAGACCGGCCGCGTCGGTTCCCCGAAGCGCCGCGAGATCGGCCACGGCGCGCTCGCCGAGCGCGCGATCGTGCCGGTCCTGCCGACCCGCGAGGAGTTCCCCTACGCGATCCGCCAGGTGTCCGAGGCCCTCGGCTCCAACGGTTCGACGTCCATGGGCTCGGTCTGCGCCTCCACCATGTCGCTGCTGAACGCCGGTGTGCCCCTCAAGGCCCCCGTCGCCGGCATCGCCATGGGCCTGATCTCCCAGGAGATCGACGGCAAGACCCACTACGTCGCCCTCACCGACATCCTCGGTGCGGAGGACGCCTTCGGCGACATGGACTTCAAGGTCGCCGGCACCAAGGAGTTCGTGACCGCCCTCCAGCTGGACACCAAGCTGGACGGCATCCCGGCCTCCGTCCTGGCCGCGGCCCTCAAGCAGGCCCGCGACGCCCGCCTCCACATCCTCGACGTGATGATGGAAGCGATCGACACGCCGGACGAGATGTCCCCGAACGCCCCGCGGATCATCACCGTCAAGATCCCGGTGGACAAGATCGGTGAGGTCATCGGCCCCAAGGGCAAGATGATCAACCAGATCCAGGAGGACACCGGCGCCGAGATCACGATCGAGGACGACGGCACCATCTACATCGGTGCCGCCGACGGTCCGGCCGCCGAGGCCGCCCGCGCCACGATCAACGGCATCGCCAACCCGACCATGCCGGAGGTCGGCGAGCGCTACCTGGGTACGGTCGTCAAGACCACCACCTTCGGTGCCTTCGTCTCCCTGCTCCCGGGCAAGGACGGCCTGCTGCACATCTCGCAGATCCGCAAGCTCGCCGGTGGCAAGCGCGTGGAGAACGTCGAGGACGTGCTCGCGGTCGGCGCCAAGGTCCAGGTGGAGATCGCCGAGATCGACCAGCGCGGCAAGCTCTCCCTGATCCCCGTGATCGACGGCGAGGCCGCCGGCGACGACGCTGACAAGGACGACTCCGACAAGTGACGTCGCGTAGTTCCCGTGTGACGGCCCGCCCCTCTTCGGAGGGGCGGGCCGTCGCCCGTACCCAAACCCTCCTCAAGGGCGAGAACGGCATCGGCACCGTCCGGCGCACGGTCCTCCCCGGCGGACTGCGCATCGTCACCGAGACGCTGCCCTCGGTCCGCTCCGCCACCTTCGGCATCTGGGCGCACGTGGGCTCCCGTGACGAGACGCCCACGCTCAACGGTGCCACGCACTACCTCGAACACCTCCTCTTCAAGGGCACCGGCAAGCGCAGCGCCCTCGACATCTCCTCCGCGATCGACGCGGTCGGCGGCGAGATGAACGCCTTCACGGCGAAGGAGTACACCTGCTACTACGCGCGGGTGCTCGACACCGACCTGCCGCTGGCGATCGACGTCGTCTGCGACATGCTCACCGGCTCGCTGATCCGCGAGGAGGACGTCGACGCCGAGCGCGGCGTCATCCTCGAAGAGATCGCGATGACCGAGGACGACCCGGGCGACATGGTCCACGACCTGTTCGCGCACACCATGTACGGGGACACCCCGCTGGGCCGCCCCGTCCTCGGCACCGTCGACACGATCAACGCGCTCGGCGCCGACCGGATCCGCCGCTTCTACAAGAAGCACTACGACCCCCGCCACCTGGTGGTGGCCGCGGCCGGCAACGTCGACCACAACAAGGTCGTACGCCAGGTCCGCGCGGCCTTCGAGAAGGCGGGCGCCCTCGGGCACACCGACGCCGAGCCGATCGGACCGCGCACCGGGACCAAGCGCATCCGCACGTCCGGCCGCGTCGAGCTGGTGGGCCGCAAGACCGAGCAGGCCCACGTGGTCCTCGGCATGCCCGGCCTGGCCCGCACCGACGAGCGCCGCTGGGCGCTCGGCGTGCTGAACACCGCCCTCGGCGGCGGCATGTCCTCCCGCCTCTTCCAGGAGGTCCGGGAGAAGCGCGGCCTGGCCTACAGCGTGTACTCGTACACCTCGGGCTTCGCCGACACCGGCCTCTTCGGCGTGTACGCGGGCTGCCGCCCGAACCAGGTCCACGACGTGCTGCGGATCTGCCGCGGCGAGCTCGACAAGGTCGTGTCCGAGGGGCTCGCCGACGAGGAGATCAAGCGGGCCATCGGCCAGCTGTCCGGCTCCACCGTCCTCGGCCTGGAGGACACCGGCGCGATCATGAACCGCATCGGCAAGAGCGAGCTCTGCTGGGGCGACCAGATGTCCGTCGACGAGATGCTGGCGAAGATCGCGTCCGTCACCCCGGACGACGTCCGCTCGGTCGCCGCCGACGTACTGGCCCGGCGGCCGTCGCTCGCGGTGGTCGGCCCGCTGAAGGAGAAGCAGGCCGCCCGCCTCGACGAAGCGGTGGCCTGAGACCCTGACACCCCGAGGCCGGGCACCGGCCGCCGCCGGCCGGTGCCCGGCCCGTACGACAGGAAGCGAACAAGCATGAGCAGCAAGCTGCGGGTAGCGGTTCTCGGTGCCCAGGGCCGCATCGGCTCCGAAGCGGTCAAGGCCGTCGAGGCCGCCGAGGACATGGAGCTGGTGGCCGCCCTCGGCCGCGGCGACAAACTGGAGACGGTGGTCGAGGCCGGCGCGCAGGTCGCGGTCGAGCTGACCACCCCCGCGTCGGTCATGGGGAACCTCGACTTCCTCATCGGCCACGGCGTCCACGCGGTGGTCGGCACCACCGGCTGGAACGAGGAGCGCCTCACCCAGCTGGACACCTGGCTGGCCGGCTCCCCGCAGACCGGTGTGCTCATCGCCCCGAACTTCTCCATCGGCGCCGTCCTCACCATGAAGTTCGCCGCCCAGGCCGCCCGCTACTTCGAGTCGGTCGAGGTCGTCGAGCTCCACCACCCGAACAAGGTCGACGCCCCCTCCGGCACCGCGACCCGCACCGCGCAGCTCATCGCGGCCGCCCGCGCCGAGGCCGGCTGCGCCCCGCAGCCCGACGCCACCGCCACCGCCCTCGACGGCGCACGCGGTGCCGACGTCGACGGCGTCCCGGTGCACGCGATCCGCCTGCGCGGCCTGCTGGCCCACCAGGAGGTGCTCCTCGGGGGTGAGGGCGAGACCCTGACCATCCGTCACGACTCCCTGCACCACAGCAGCTTCATGCCGGGCATCCTGCTCGGCGCACGCCGCGTCGTGCAGCACCCGGGCCTCACGTTCGGCCTGGAAAACTTCCTCGACCTCGGCTGATGAGCAGGCAGTAGTCCCATGCGCGCGAAGATCACTTACTTCCTCACGGCCGCCGTCCTGGTCGTCTACTTCGTCCTGGTCGGCAGCCGGGGGGTGATGCTGATCCGGCAGGGCACCGCACTGACCGTGGCCTTCGGTGCCGCCGTACTCATCCTGCCGGTCATCGGCGTCTGGTTCCTCTGGAAGAACACGCAGTTCGTGACCAGGGCGAACCAGCTCGCGACCGAGCTGGAGGCCGAGGGCGGACTGCCCGTCGACGAGCTGGAGCGGGACCAGTACGGCCGGATCCTGCGCGACTCCGCCGACGAGGTCTTCGCTCGCCGCAAGGCCGAGACGGAGGACGCGCCGGGGGACTGGCGCAGCTGGTTCCGCCTCGCCGTCGCCTACCACGACGCCCGAGACACCCCGCGGGCCCGCAAGGCCATGCAGCGGGCCATCGCCCTGCACGGCGGAGCGCGCCGCCAGGTGGCACCGTAAGGCCCGAAAGCCCCGTGGACCCCGGAAGCCCGTACAGGCCGCCTCGGCGGATCCCGTACGGGCTTCCAGGGCATTGGACGCCGGTGTCAGGCGGGCACGGCCCGGTACTCCTCGGCCCAGGCCTCGACGGTGTCAGCGGCCCGGTCGAACGCCTCGGTCCGCGACAGGAAATCGGCATTGTGGTCGGTCAGCAGCACCGGCAGCTCGGCGCCGCCGCGCCCGGCCGCCGTCAGGGCCTGGCCCTGGACGGTCCGCGGCAGTCCCAGCCAGCGCACCGGCTGCTGGACCGTACGGAGCTCGGTGATCTCGTCCCAGGCGATCGAGCGGGTCCGGAAGAACGACACCCGGCGCAGTCCGGCGGGGCTCACCCAGACGCCCGCCATGAGGATCCGCAGCGCGGACCCGATCACGCAGAGCGCGGCGGCCAGGCAGATGAGGGCGCCGGCCCAGGTGCCCGCGAACGCGATGATCATCGTGGAGAGCAGCATGAAAGCGGCGAGCAGGAGCAGGAGCGCGGCGCCGGCCACCCGCCAGGGCCCGGGCCGGTACGGCCGGCGCCAGCGGTCGGGGTCCTCGTGGGCCAGTACGTCCTCGCCGGCGCTGTCTTCGTGCGCGTCGAACGCGCGGTCGGCCGTCAAGAAGGGCAGGGGCACGGCTGTACCTCACTCACATGCACGTTCGGTTGGGCTTGACCGTGAGGCTACCGCCCCTCGGAGGCCTCCGACTGCTGCGACTTGGCGGGCGCCTGGTGGGGCTGCAGTGCCGGCATGCCGAAGAGCAGGGAGCCGGCGAGCCCGGCCACCACGGTCAGCCCGACCAGACTACGGGCGGCTATCTGGGCCGTGCCCAGACGCTCGCGCGGCGGCGGAGTGACATTGCTGCGGAAGCGGTCGGCCTCGGCGACGAAGGCGAACGGAACGGGCTCGCTCCGGCGAAACATAGAGCGACTCTCCTCACGGTCGGGCCCGGGGGCGGGGGCGGCGGGGGTGTGTGACGTCTACTGGTGAAGACGTACGAACCGTCCAATCGGTGCCGGAATTCGGGACATTAACCAAATTTTATGGCTGGGCGTCAGCTGAAAGGGTGGCCGAGGGGCCTCCCGGTCCCGGGGGAGAGCTGCGCGTCGAGCCGTGAGCCGCGCCGTAGAGTGGGCGCGCCCCAAGAGAGTCGTTCGGAAGGACCCCCGGTGAGCGAGACCGCCGCTTCAGACCTGAAACCCAGCTTCCGCAGTGATGTGACGGTGGAGCTGGTGAAGCACTCCGCCGCCGACTCCGACGTGCTGTGGGCCGCCCGTGTCTCCACGGCCGGCGAGCAGTCGCTCGAAGAGCTCCAGAAGGACCCGGAGCGCTCCAAGGGCCTCATCAACTACCTGATGCGCGACCGGCACGGCAGCCCGTTCGAGCACAACTCGATGACCTTCTTCATCAGTGCGCCCATCTTCGTGTTCCGGGAGTTCATGCGGCACCGCGTCGGCTGGTCCTACAACGAGGAATCGGGCCGCTACAGGGAGCTGGAGCCGGTCTTCTACGTCCCGGACTCCGAGCGCAAGCTCGTGCAGGAGGGCCGTCCGGGCAAGTACGTGTTCGTCGAGGGCACCGCGGCCCAGCAGGAACTGACGGGCAGGGTCATGGAGGACTCGTACCGTCAGGCCTACGAGGCCTACCAGGAGATGCTGGCGGCGGGCGTGGCCCGGGAGGTTGCCCGTTCGGTCCTGCCGGTCGGACTTTTCTCCTCGATGTACGCCACCTGCAACGCGCGCTCCCTCATGCACTTCCTCGGCCTGCGCACGCAGCACGAGCTCGCGACCACCCCGTCCTTCCCGCAGCGGGAGATCGAGATGGTCGGCGAGAAGATGGAGCGGCACTGGGCCTCGCTGATGCCGCTCACGTACGCCGCGTACAACGCCAACGGACGCGTCGCCCCGTAAGGACGGTACGGCCCGATGGGGACGGATGAGCCCATGGCGTACAGATGTGCGGAGTCAAGTCCGAAGTGTCCGTATTGCCACGTTTCGTAAAGTTCATCTAGGCTGATCAAACGGACCCGGCACTGCTTGAACCCCCGAGCAGGCAGTGCCGGGATCCAACAACCCTCCGGGGCCCGTGCCGGGAGCCACACCCTCTTGACGTCCCCCGAGGGGGCAACGCGAGCATGGCAGCGAGTAGCGTGTTACCCATGGCTCCGATCTCGACTCCGCAGACCCCCTTCGGGCGGGTCCTCACCGCCATGATCACGCCCTTCACGGCGGATGGCGCACTCGACCTCGACGGCGCGCAGCGGCTCGCCGTCCACCTGGTGGACGCAGGCAACGACGGCCTGATCCTCAGCGGGACCACCGGCGAGTCCCCGACCACCACCGACGCGGAGAAAAACGACCTCGTACGAGCCGTCCTCGAAGCAGTCGGCGACCGGGCCCACGTCGTCGCCGGCATCGGCACCAACGACACCCGCCACACCCTTGAGCTCGCCCGCCAGGCCGAGGCCACCGGCGCCCACGGCCTGCTCGCGGTGACGCCGTACTACAGCAAGCCGCCGCAGGAGGGCCTCTACCGGCACTTCACGGCGATCGCCGACGCCACCGAGCTCCCGGTGATGCTCTACGACATCCCCGGCCGCAGCGGCGTCCCGATCAACACCGAAACCCTGGTGCGGCTCGCCGAGCACCCCCGGATCGTGGCCAACAAGGACGCCAAGGGCGACCTCGGGCGTGCCAGCTGGGCCATCGCCCAGAGCGGACTCGCCTGGTATTCCGGCGACGACATGCTGAACCTGCCGCTGCTGTCCGTCGGCGCGGTCGGCTTCGTCTCCGTCGTCAGCCACGTGGTCACCCCCGAGCTCCGCGCGATGCTCGAAGCCCACCTGGGCGGCGACGTCCAGAAGGCCACCGAGATCCACCAGAAGCTGCTGCCCGTCTTCACCGGCATGTTCCGCACCCAGGGTGTGATCACCACCAAGGGCGCGCTGAACCTGCAGGGCCTGCCCGCAGGACCGCTCCGCCTCCCGCTGGTCGAGCTGACGGCCGAAGAGACGGCCCAGCTCAAGATCGATCTTGCCGCCGGCGGGGTACAGCTCTGACATCAGACTTCACAACTGAATAAGCAAGACGAACAAAACAGACGAATGCAAGTGCACGAATGACATGCGCGCCGCGTGCCTTACGACGAGGTACGTGGCGTGTGTGGTGAGGAGATACTTTTGAGCCATCCGCACCCTGAACTCGGCCCGCCGCCCAAGCTCCCCAAGGGCGGCCTCCGGGTCACCCCCCTGGGCGGTCTCGGCGAGATCGGCCGCAACATGACCGTCTTCGAGTTCGACGGCCGCCTGCTGATCGTCGACTGCGGCGTTCTCTTCCCCGAGGAGGAGCAGCCGGGCATCGACCTGATCCTGCCGGACTTCTCGTCCATCCGGGACCGGCTCGACGACGTCGAGGGCATCGTCCTCACGCACGGCCACGAGGACCACATCGGCGCGGTCCCGTACCTCCTCCGGGAGAAGCCGGACATCCCGCTGATCGGCTCCAAGCTGACGCTGGCCCTCATCGAGGCCAAGCTCCAGGAGCACCGCATCCGCCCCTACACCCTTGAGGTGAAGGAAGGCGAGCGCGAGAACCTCGGCCCCTTCGACTGCGAGTTCATCGCGGTCAACCACTCCATTCCGGACGCCCTCGCGGTCGCGATCCGGACGGGCGCGGGCCTGGTCGTCGCCACCGGCGACTTCAAGATGGACCAGCTGCCGCTGGACAACCGCCTCACCGACCTGCACGCCTTCGCGCGCCTGAGCGAAGAGGGCATCGACCTCCTCCTCTCGGACTCGACGAACGCCGAGGTCCCGGGGTTCGTCCCGCCGGAGCGCGACATCTCCAACGCCATTCGCGGAGTCTTCGCGGGTGCCCAGAAGCGGATCATCGTGGCGTCCTTCGCCAGCCACGTGCACCGCATCCAGCAGATCCTCGACGCCGCCCACGAGTACGGCCGCCGGGTCGCCTTCGTCGGCCGCTCGATGGTCCGCAACATGGGCATCGCCCGTGACCTGGGCTACCTGCGGGTTCCGGCCGGCCTCGTCGTCGACGTCAAGACCCTCGACGACCTGCCGGACGACGAGGTCGTGCTGGTCTGTACGGGTTCCCAGGGCGAGCCGATGGCGGCCCTGTCCCGCATGGCCAACCGCGACCACCAGATCCGGATCGTCCCCGGCGACACCGTGATCCTCGCGTCGTCGCTGATCCCGGGCAACGAGAACGCGGTCTACCGCGTGATCAACGGCCTGACCCGCTGGGGCGCCAACGTCGTGCACAAGGGCAACGCCAAGGTGCACGTCTCCGGCCACGCCTCCGCCGGCGAGCTGCTGTACTTCTACAACATCTGCAAGCCGCGGAACCTCATGCCGGTCCACGGCGAATGGCGGCACCTGCGCGCCAACGCCGAGCTCGGCGCCATGACGGGCGTCCCGAAGGACCGCATCGTCATCGCCGAGGACGGCGTGGTCGTCGACCTGATCGACGGCAAGGCCCGGATCTCCGGCAAGGTCCAGGCGGGGTACGTGTACGTGGACGGCCTGTCGGTCGGCGACGTCACGGAGGCCTCCCTCAAGGACCGCCGGATCCTCGGCGACGAGGGCATCATCTCGGTCTACGTGGTCGTGGACAGCAGCACGGGCAAGGTCGTCAGCGGCCCGAACATCCAGGCCCGAGGCTCCGGCATCGAGGACTCGGCCTTCGGCTCCGTCATGGTGAAGATCGAGGAAGCCATCGCCCGCGCCGCGGCCGACGGCGTCGCCGAACCGCACCAGATCCAGCAGCTCATCCGCCGGACCATGGGCAAGTGGGTCTCGGACGGCTACCGCCGCCGCCCGATGATCCTCCCGGTCGTCGTCGAGGTCTGAGCCTCGCCGTAGCGCCGTCACTGGAGCGGGGCAACCGGATTTGCATCCGGGGCCCCGCTCCAGTACGTTTACGTCTCCACCTCGCACAACACCCCGGGCACACACGTGTGCCCGTACGTGTCATGCGCGAGCGGGTGGGATTCGAGACCGGGGAAACCTGATAAAGTCTGATCCGCCCGAAAGGGAAAGGCCCTCCAACGGCCACGGAATTCAATTCCACTCCGGAAACGGAGCGGAAAGGATCTGGTAAGGTTGGAATCGCCGGAAAGGGAAAGCGCGAAAGCGAAGACCCCGGAAGGCAAGCGGGACCGACTCTGATAGAGTCGGAAACGCAAGAACGAAGAGCGAAAGCCCGGAGGAAAGCCCGAGAGGGTGAGTACAAAGGAAGCGTCC